>LVBV01000020.1 GCA_001604565.1 Puniceicoccales bacterium Verruco_01
GATGTTCGTGATGCCGTTGTCGGCGGAATTGATCATCTCGGTCGCCTCGCTCATGCCGTCCAGACGGGCCTCAAGGGAGGTGGCCGTGCTGTTGTAGTTCTCCGCGGCGAAGTAGTTCGTCGGGTTGTCGATGGCGGAGGCCACCTTCTTGCCCGTGGAGAGACGATCGGTCGTCTGGGCGAGGAGCTTCGAGGTGGACTTGAGGGACGTGAGGTTGTTCCGGATGGAAGCGCTGAGTGAGATTTCTGACATACTGTTAACTACCTTTCTGGTTTTGTTTTTCTCTATCTTTTCAGCATTCTTGCTGACGCTGCATACATCGGATTCACCACGCCCGCTTGAGAAATTTAATTTCTAGGGTGAATGGATTCGTGTTTAAGTTTTTTCACGCTTCGTTTTTCCTTGATGTGAGGGTCTTGTTGTGAAGATGCGAATCTGTATTTCATCTTCGCGTAAAACGCCTTTTGTTAAATTTTTACGCATGGGGCGCGCGCTGCTTTTCCGTCCATGGACAAGCGGGTTTCTCGGAATTCCCGCCACGAAAGTTCGTCGAAATTTCTTTGGAAAAATTTCCACTTTTTCCATCGACGGGCTCCGCCTGCGATCTTTGCGCCGACTCACCGGGCGCCGTGCTCCGTTGTTGACGATTCCCCGCGCGCGCGAAAGGATGAGGCCTTTCCCATATTTTCACATGGCCACGACCTGCACCGACTACGAACCCTCACGCATCGAGCCTCTCTGGCAGAAGTTCTGGGCGGACAACAACACCTTCGTCGCGAAGGACTTCGACACCACGCGCCCCAAGTACTTCGCGATGGCGATGTACCCGTACCCCTCCGGTCACGGCCTGCACGTGGGTCACAGCGAGAATTATACCGCGACGGACCTCCTCTGCCGGTACAAGCGTGCTTTGGGCTTCAACGTGATGCAGCCGATGGGCTGGGACGCCTTCGGCCTGCCGACCGAGCAGACCGCCGTCGCGACCGGCGTCCACCCCCGCGAGGTCACGCGCCGGAACGTCGAGACCTTCAAGAGGCAGCTCAACCAGCACGGCTTCGGCATCGACTGGACGCGCGAGGTGAACACGACGGACCCCGGCTACGTCCGCTGGACGCAGTGGATCTTTTTGCAGCTGTATAAACACGGGTTGGCCTACGTGGACGAGCGGCCCGTCTGGTGGTGCCAGGAGCTCGGCACAGTTCTCGCCAACGAGGAGGTCATCGACGGCAAGAGCGAGCGCGGCGGGTATCCCGTGGAAAAGCGGGCCCTGCGCCAGTGGGTGCTGCGGATCACCGCGTATGCGGACAAGCTCCTGAAGCGCCTCGACGGCATCGACTGGCCCGAGGCTACCAAGAGCAAGCAGCGCAACTGGATCGGCAAGAGCGAGGGCGCGGAGATCACCTTTGCCCTGGACGGTTGTGACGAGACCCTCACCGTCTTCACCACGCGTCCGGACACCCTCTACGGGGCGACGTACATGGTCGTGGCGCCGGAGCACCCGCTCGTCGGCAAGCTCACCACTGCCGCTCAAAAGAGCGCCGTGGAAGCCTACGTGAAGGCGGCGGCGTCCAAGAGCGACCTCGACCGCACGGACCTCGCCAAGGACAAGAGCGGCGTGTTTTCCGGGTCCTACGCGATCAACCCGGTGAGCGGCGCGAAGATCCCGGTGTGGATCGCCGACTACGTCCTCATGGGCTACGGCACGGGCGCGATCATGGCCGTCCCGGCGCATGACGAGCGCGACTACGATTTTGCGGTGAAGTTCGAGATCCCGATTATCCGGGTCATCGAAAAACTGGATGCCGAGGGCAAAGAAGCGCCGCTCCCGTTCTGCGTGTACGGCAAGCTGGTGAATTCCGGCAAGCACACCGGTCTTTCGAGCAAGGAGGCCAAGGCGGCGATCGTCGCGGACCTTGAAAAACGCGGCATCGGCAAACTTTCCGTCAACTACAAGCTGCGCGACTGGCTCTTTTCGCGCCAGCGCTACTGGGGCGAGCCCTTCCCGATCGTGTGGGTCTCCGAGGCGGACTACAAGAAGGCCTCCGGCGAGGTGGCCGCGAACCTGCCGAAGGACCCGATCACCTTCGTGGAGAACGGCGTGACGCAGTACGCGTTGCCCGTCCCGGCCTCGCAACTGCCGCTCCAGCTTCCCGAGACGGACAACTTCCAGCCCTCCGGCACGGGCGAATCGGCCCTCGGGCGCTGCACGGACTGGCTCGAAATCTGGTTCAATGCCGCGACCGGCGAGGCCAAGAGCGCCAAGGAGCCGAAGCCAGCGGGCGAATCCTGGGTGCGCGCTCGCCGCGAGACGAACACGATGCCGCAGTGGGCCGGTTCCTGCTGGTATCACCTGCGCTACGTGGACCCGAAGGACGACAAGTATCTCATCGACCCGAAGCTCAATAATTACTGGGGGAGTCCCGACTACTACATCGGCGGTCCGGAGCACGCGGTGCTGCACCTTCTCTACGCGCCCTTCTGGCACCTCTTCCTTTACGACATCGGTGCCGTCACGACGGCGGAACCGTACCCGCGCCTCGTCCATCAGGGCATGGTCCTTGGCGAGAACGGGGAAAAGATGTCCAAGAGCCGCGGGAACGTCATCAATCCCGACGACGTCATCAAGGAGCACGGCGCCGACGCGATGCGGATGTACCTCATGTTCATGGGCCCGCTGGAGGACGACAAGCCGTGGAACACCAAGGGCATCGAGGGCGTGACGCGGTTCCTGCGCCGCCTCTGGCGCGAGGTGATCGACGCCGACGGGAAGATTTCCGCCAAGGTGAGCGCGGACGCGAAGGAGTCCGCCGCCTTCCACAAGGTCCACCACGAGACGATCAAGAAGGTGGGCGAGGATTACGAAAAAGGCCGCTACAACACGGCCATCGCCCAGATGATGATCTGGATGAACGCCATCGGAAAGGAGGAGACGGTCCTGCCGGGTTCCATCAAGGACTTTTTGCGGCTTCTGGCCCCCATTGCCCCGCATATCTCTGAGGAACTCTGGGAGAGGCTGGGGGAGGCTCCCAGCATCGTCGATGCGGGCTGGCCGAAGTTCGACCCCGCCGCGCTCGTCGAGGAGAGCGTGATGCTCGGCATCCTCGTGAACGGCAAGCCAAGAAGCGAAGTCAAGATCGCCCGCGACGCGCCGGAGGCCGAGGCCCTCGCCCTCGCCAAGGCCGACGAAAGGGCAAAGCCCTTCCTCGACGGCAAGACGATCCGCAAGGTCGTTTACGTCCCGGGGAGGATCATCAACATCGTGGCGAACTAAAACGTCCCGGCAGTTTTGTGAAACAACGGACGCTCCTAGGGGCGTCCGTTTTCGCGTACGGAGTAGAGCTTTCTACACCGCCTTCGAGTGCCGCTTTTCGGTGGGTTTGAAGTATTGGTCGAAGCGGACGGCGATGCTGCGGACAAGGAGTCGTCCCATGGGCGTGATTTCCAGCTTGCCCGGGCGGCGGACAAGGAGGCCGTCCTTTTCCAAGTCGTCCATGCCCGCGAGCTCGGCGGCGAAGTGCGCCTCGAAGTCCACACCGGTCGCGCGGGATATCTCCGCGTAGTCCAGCACGCACGCGCACATGACGGCCATGATGACCTTGCGCCGCAGAACGTCCTCCTCCGTTAGGAAGACGCCGCGCTCCACGGGCAGGTGCCCGGCGTTGACCGCCGCGTAGTACGCGTCCAGCGCATGGAAGTTCTGCCGGTAGCTCTTCGGGGACTGCGAGATCGCCGTGACGCCGAAGCCCAGCATCTCCAGACCCGCGCGCGTGCTGTACCCCTGAAAATTGCGCTGCATCGTGCCGTCCCGGTGCGCGAGGGCGAGCTCGTCGGTCGGCTTGGCGAAGTGGTCGAGGCCGATGTGCTCGTAACCCGCCGCCACCAGCTTTTCCGCCGCGAGGGCAAAGAGCGCGATCTTTTCCGGCCCTGTCGGGAGGGGCCCCGCAAGGAGCAGGTTCTTCTGAGCGGGCTTCATCCACGGGACGTGCGCGTAGTTGAAGACGGCGACCCTCTCGGGGGAAAGCTCGATCACGTGGTCGATGGTGCGCGCGAAGCTGGCCTGCGTCTGAAGCGGCAGGCCGTACATGAGGTCCACGTTGACCGAGGCAAAGCCCCGTTCCCGCATCATCGCCATCGCCTTCCTGTTCAGTTCCGGCGGCTGGATACGGTGCACGGCCTTTTGCACGGCGGGGTCGGCATCCTGCACGCCGATGCTCGCGCGCGTGAAGCCGCCCGCGCGCAGAATGTCGAGGTGCTCCGCCGTCAGGATGCGCGGCTCAAGCTCCGCGGAAAGCTCGGCATCGGTGGCAAAGTCAAAGCGCGCGCGCACCACCCCGAGGAGGCGTTCGAGCTGCGCGGGCGAAAAAAAGTCCGGCGAGCCGCCGCCCAGGTGCATCTGCTCCACCTTTCGCCCGGGCTTGAGGAGCGGCAGGTAGAGGCCCATTTCCCTTTCGAGGGCGTCGATATAGGGATCCGCCTTCGCATGATCGCCCGTGATGATGCTGGAGCACGCGCAGAACCAGCAGAGGGACTCGCAGAAGGGCAGGTGGAAGTAGAGCGAGAGCGGGCCGTCCCATCCGGCAACCTCGTCCGCGAGCGGCTTTGGGTCGTTCACGGGTTTGAACTGGAGGGCCGTGGGGTAGGAGGTGTAGCGCGGCGCGGGAACGTCGTACTTAGAAATGAGCGCGCTCTCCCGAAATGGATTCATCCCCGTCACTCTAGCCGATGCGTCAAGTTCGTCAGGAAAAATCCCTCGCCGCCGCCACAATGGCCGCCACGCTTTCGAGCCGGGCCTGCGGATGGATGCCGTGGCCGAGGTTCAGGATATGCCCCGCGCGGCCCTTCATGGAGGCGAGGAGTGCCCTCGTCGCCGCATACGCCGCCTCGGGATCGCCGTCGGGCAGCGCGGGGGAAAGGTTCCCCTGCACGGCGATGCTCGCGGGAAGCCTCTCCGCCGCCGCGCGAAGGTTGAGTGAATCCGAAAGAGAGACGACTTGCACGCCGGTTGCCGCCAGCGTCGCGGGAGGGCAGGGCGCGTCCTTCGCAAAGAGGATCGCTGGCACGTTTTTCGGCAACGCCGCAACGATCTTCCCGATCCACTTGAGGGAAAGCTCCCCGTACAGCTCCGCCGGAGCCGCCGCCGCCCAGGAATCGAAAATCTGCACTGCGTCCGCACCCGCCTCGATCTGGAAGGCGAGATGCGTCGCCACGGCTGCCGTGAGTTTCTCCATGAGAAGGTCAAAGGCGTCCGGAGCCTCCCGGGAGAGTGCCAGCACCTTCGTGAAAGCTCCGTTCTTCGCGCCGCGTCCTTCCGCAAGGTAACAGGCAAGGGTCCACGGGCTTCCCGCAAAACCGAGGAGTGCCGTCTGCGTCCCCAATTCTCTCCGGGAGAGCCGGAGCGCCTCCGCCACGTAGGAAAGCCGTTCGCGGACAAGATCCGGATCGGCGCAAAGCCCTTCCGCGTCGGCCTTCGAGGCGATGGTGCGCCCCGTGACGACGCCGGTGCCCTCCACGATCTGATAGGGCACCCCCATCGCCTCCGGCACCGCCATGATGTCCGAAAATACGATCGCCGCGTCGAAGCCGAATCGCCGGACGGGCTGGAGCGTCACCTCCGCCGCGAGTTCGGGTGTATGGATCATCTCGGCAAAGGAGCGGCTCTCGCGCAGAGCCCGGTATTCCGGCAGGTAGCGCCCGGCCTGCCGCATGATCCACAGGGGCGTGCGCTCCACGGGGAGGCTGGCGGTTGCGGCAAGGAATCGTTCGCGTGCGTTCACGGGACAACTTGATGCCCGTAAAGTGCCGTAAAGCCAACGATATTTGCCGTCCGTGCCGCCTCTCTTGCGCGGGCGATGTCGAATGTGCATTCTTCGGCCATGCCTTCAGAAAATCCCAGTTGGAACGCGTCGGACTACAAGGCCAATTCCTCGGCCCAGCTTGGATGGGGCCTCGGCGTGCTTGCACAGATGAAGCTGCCCAGCGACGCCCGCGTACTGGATGTCGGCTGCGGCGACGGACGTATCACGCGCGAGATCGCGCGACTGGTCCCGCAGGGCCGCGTGCTGGGGATCGACGCCTCGGCGGACATGATCACGCTGGCCCGGGAGAGCTTTCCCGAGACTGCGAATCTTTCCTTCGAGTGCATGGATGCCCGGCGCATCGTCCTGCCGGAGAAATTCGATGTCGTCTTCTCGAACGCGGCGCTCCACTGGTTCCGCGAGCACGACGCCTTCCTCTCGGGACTGCGTGCCTGTCTCAATCCCGGCGCGCGCCTTGTGTTTTCCTTCGCCGGGAAGGGAAATGCGGGCGAGATGGTGAAGGCTCTCTTTGGCACGATTCGCAGGGAGAAATGGCGCACTTATTTCCAGCGCGAGGACTTCACGCCGGAGAAGCTGCCCTATGCGTTCTTCTCCCCGGAGGAATACAGCGAAATTCTGCGGCGTAACGGCTTTGAGCCCGAATCGGTGGAGCTCGTCCACCGCGTGATGCGGCAGGCGGGGCGCCCGGGACTGGCGGGCTGGTTCCGGACGACGTGGATGCCCTTTACGGGCCACGTGCCGGAAGCGTTGCGGGAGGAGTTCATCGCGGAGGTGGTGGAGACCTATGCCACCATGCATCCCGAGGAGGCGGACGGGAGTCTCCTTGTGGACATGTACGCCCTCGTCGTTCGCGCCAGGCGGACGTAACCGGGCAAAAGAGCGTTTGCAAAGACTCCTCCGTACGCGAAAAACCCGGGACGAACCCCGGGTTTTCGTTTGGGAAATGGCCGCCGTGCTTTACGACATCGGCAGGAAGTGACCCTCCGAAGACTTGGGCTTGGATGCGGTCTTCGGCGTGCTCTCCACGGCGCGGGCGGCGGCACGGGGCTGCACCTGCCTTTCCGCAACGCTGACGCGTGCCGTGGCCTTGCCTGCGGGGGTGGCGGCGGCGCCCACGAGGGCCTTCAGCATGACCACCGTATCCTTGAGGGTGCCCGCATGGGAGTTCAACTGTTCGGAGGCGGAGGCGGTCTCCTCGGCATTGGCGGCGTTGGACTGCGTCACCTTGTCCATCTGCTGGACGGCGTCCGTGAGCTGACTGATTCCGCGGTCCTGCTCCTGCGAGGCGTTTGCGATCTCCGCGACGAGGGTGTTCATCTCTCCCGCCTTTTCCACGATGATGCCGAGGGATTCCGCCACCTTGGCGGAGATGGTGACGCCGCGCTCGCTGTTGCGGATGGCTCCCTCGATCTTGCTCGAAGTCTCCTTGGCGGATTCGGCACTGCGCTGGGCGAGGTTGCGCACCTCCTCGGCCACCACGGCGAACCCGGCGCCGGCCTCACCTGCGCGCGCGGCCTCCACGGCGGCGTTCAGCGCCAGGATATTCGTCTGGAAGGCGATCTCGTCGATCGTCTTGATGATCTGCGAGATCCCTGCGGACGACTCCTTGATGGCGTCCATCGCCTTCTGCATCTCCCTCATCTGGCTTGCCGAGGAATCGGCGGCCTGATGCATTTCGTCGGAAAGACTCTTGGCCTCCTGCGCGCTCTTGGCGTTCTGGCTCGTCATGCTGGACATTTCTTCCAGTGAGGAACTGGTCTCCTCAAGTGAGGCGGCCTGCTCGCTCGCGCCTTCGGCAAGCTGGTTGCTCGCGCCGGACACCTGGCTTGCTGCCGAGGCCACCTGATCGCTCCCCTCGTCGATGGAGGCGATCGCTTCGCGCAGGATGCGGTTTGTCCCCACGATCGAAACGTAGGTCGCCGTCCCGGCAATGACCAGCACGGCCAAAAAGCCAAGGATGATGAAAAAGAGGGACTGGTCCATCACGCCCTTGATGTCGTTTCCCACCTCAACGCTTGCCTGCTGACTGTAGTTCACGAGCTTCTCCACAATCGTTCCGTATGCGGCATAGGCGGGGTCCATCCTACTCTTCATGAGGGCGAAAGCTTCGTCGTCTTTGTTTTCGCGCGAGAGCTGAAGGACGTCGTTCAGCGCGGAAAGATACGTTTGCCGGGCCTTGACCATGTCGCTGTACATCCGGCGTTCCTCGTCGGTCTGGAGCGTGCCCTCGAACTTTTTCAGGTTCGCTGTGACGGAGGCGCTCGTCTCGGCGAGAAGCCGCTCCTGCGCGGCGTATTCATCCGGATCGGCGGAAAGGAGGTGGCGCTCGGCAATGGCGTAGGTTTGGGTGACGGCGTTGTGCACCGCTCCTAGGTAAATGCTGCCCGGCATCGTGTGCTCGATGAGGGAGTCGGCCCGGGTTTGCGAGCGGTGCAGGCCGATATAGCCCGCCAGGGCCACGAGCAGGGCTGCGGCCACCATGAGTGCCATGCCCAGTCCGATTCGCTTGCCGATCGTCCAGTTGCTGAATGTCATAATGGAGAGAGGAGAGAACGCGGAATCCCCCGCGAAAACCGCCGTTCGGGAAGTGTACGCCGATAGAGAGCCAATCTCGCTAGGCGAGTTGGAGAGAGGGCGACCTGTGGGGGCGAGTCGCCTGCCAATCAAGTGCTTGATCGGTTGGCGGCTACGGCGATTAATACTTTTATCACCGGGTTGTAAGAAAACTTGAAAAACCCGAGGCCCGCATCGGGACATTTTTCATCAATCCCAGGATCTGGGAACACGCCTGGAATACATCCGGCGAAGTGAAAATGGTGGTAGGAGCCGGGATCGAACCGGCGACCTAGGGCTTATGAGTCCCTCGCTCTGACCGACTGAGCTATCCTACCCCCGTCGCGCTCCCTGTCCGCGGGCAAACGCCCTCGATCAAGGAGAAAGAGAGAAAAAACCGGTCGCGCGCAAAAATGTCAACAGAGGAAACCTCGAATCGCGTGGAGCGGGTGTGGTTTTGCCCGCGTCCGTGTCACTCCTCGATCCGGGCGATCCGGACGAGCCGCACCCCATGGGAATTTACAGTCAGGCTCAGGACGCCCGATTCGATCTCCACTTTTTTTCCGGTCCAGAGGTCCGTCGCCGTGACTTCACGCGGCAGACCGAGCTCAAAGAGATTGATCGTGTAGGTGGAGGGCTTGCCCGCGTTTTCCAAAGCGTCGATCTTCACGTTGGCGCCGTAGTTCTTCGCGTCTTCGCGCTCCTTGTCCGTCGGCCAGGGAGCATTGAAAACCGCGATGTATTTGGCGCCGTCCTCCGGGTCCTCCGCCGTCCAGATCTTCCACTGCCCGCTGCTCTGGAGAAAGCGGTTCCGGACGCTAGCCTGATTCACGCGCAGCACCGCGTCGTTGGTAAGCAGCGACAGGGTGAAGTCGTCCATCTTCGCAAAGTCGCCGCCGAACATGAGCGGGCTCTTCGCGATGGCCCACAGGCTCATGAGGGTCTGCGCCTCGTCGGGGGTGAAGTTGCTTTTGCGGCTGCCGAGAGCGAGGGTGCCCAAGGGCAGCATGTCTGCATCCGGCCAGGCGCCGTCCTGACGGATGGCGTTCCATTTTTCGAGGCGGTCAAACTGGTCGTAGAGCGAGGCGTAGCTGTCCCAGAAGTCGTCCGAGATGCGCCACATGTTGGCGTGGCTGCGCACATGGTAGGCGGCCTTGATGGAGGTCTCGCCCGGGGAGAGGGAAAGGACGATGGGCCGCCCCGTCTTGTCGATCGCCCGGCGCACGGCGTCGATTTCGGGGACGTTCTTCTCATACGGGCGCGAGATGTCGTCCACCTTGACGAAATCCACTCCCCACTGCGCCAGAAGCGCGAAGACGGAATCGTAGTACGCCTGCGCGCCGTCCTTTTCCATGTTCACGCCCCACATGTCCGGATTCCAGGCGCAGGGACGCTTCTTGTCGGCAATATCCGCCGCGTGGACCTTTTTGGCTCCGAGGACCTGCAGGTTCTTTTCCACGGCCAGTCGCGGGATGCCGCGCATGAGGTGCACGCCGAATTTGAGGCCCTTGGAGTGCACGTAATCCGCAAGGGGTTTGAAGCCCTTGCCGTCCGCGGAGGAGGGGAAGCGGTTCACCGCGGGCAGAAGGCGTCCGTAGGCATCCAGCGCCAGCACCGCGCCCTCCTTGTAGCCGAAGTCCACCGTGTCCGCCCGGTACCACTGGATGTCCACGACGATGTACTGCCAGCCGTGGTCCTTGAGGTGCTCCGCCATGTAATCCGCGGCAAAGCGCACCTGCGCCTCGGTCACGGTGGTGCCAAAGCAGTCCCAGCTGTTCCAGCCCATCGGGGGAGTGGGCGCCCAGGCGAGGAAATCAGTGTTGTCCGCAGCGGCGGCGGGGAGGGCGTCGGGGATCATGAGAGGGGAAAGGAGGGCCAGCACGGAAACTGCGGATCTGGGAAAGAGGTGTGACATCGCGGGGAATCGGCGGACGTGTCGGAAGGGAACACCGCCTTCTATAGATTCGAGCATGGCGGGAAATTTGTCACTCTTTTCCATCCGCCCGCACCGGACAAAAAAATCCTCCCATGCCGTGCGGCATGGGAGGATTGAAGAGACATTTTCCAATCCGGCTTTATTTGCTGACGCCCTGACGGATTAATGCGGCCTCCGTGAGCCATCCAGCAATGGAATTGACGTAAAACACGCGTTTGCCGGGTTTGCCGCCGGGCTGGATCCACAGCCATCCGTCATACGGATCAAAGGCGTAGATCCACGGGTAGAAATCCTCGCTCGTCCACTCCCAGCATCCGAGACTCGTGTCGTAGAAATACATGCCGCTCTTCTCGTCGCCGAAATCACTCCAGATCCAGCCGTTTTCGGCACTCCACACCCACGGGAAGTAGTAATTCATGCAAAGGCCGAACCAGGAGCTGTCGATCCAGTCGTTGGCCAGATCCGTGGCGGTGGGCCAGGGAGAATCCGTCTCCGGTTCCTCGCCGGAGCCGATGACCACCGTCAGGGTCTTCTCGTAAACGGCGGGATCGATGCCGGTGTGGTTGGCTTCCGCAAGGGCGATGCTCGCGGCGTCGCGCACGGTCAACTGCACCGTGCCGCTCGGAACGTGCGGAACCAGACTCACATAACGACGCGAACCGTCCACGCTTAGATCCGTCACGGTCAGGAAGCGCTGATCGTCCGGGATCCATTCGAATTCCGGGTTTGTCAGGCCGTAGAAAACGGAAGCTTCAAGCGTGATGGGACTGCCCTCGGAAAGGTAAAGAGGACCAGAGATTCCCCGCGGTAACTTCACGCTCGGCTCGATGACAATTCCGCGCTCCACGTCGGAAAAAAGATTGCTGTTAACGCTAAAGGTGGCGTTCGAGGTAACATAATCGTCGTTCTTGTTTCCGGAGAGGGTAATTTTCACCGTGCGGAGAACATTCCCGCGCTTGGGGCTCGCGTAACGCAACCAGTAGATGCTGTTGGCGTCCTCTTCGATGCGCAGCTGCACGTCGGCCAGAACCCTCTTCAGGTTGCCGTTGTCACTCTGGGTGTTGACGAGGGTCTCCCAATATCCCGCGTTGCCGAGCCGGGCCAGCTCGTCGCCGTCCATCTCGTCC
The DNA here is from genome assembly GCA_001604565.1 of Puniceicoccales bacterium Verruco_01. Classification (GTDB taxonomy): domain Bacteria; phylum Verrucomicrobiota; class Verrucomicrobiia; order Opitutales; family Oceanipulchritudinaceae; genus Verruco-01. Next base: position 11,433 of record LVBV01000020.1, read on the forward strand.
GTGTTGATCGCCAGGCCGACCGCTGTGATGCGCTTGTCCGCGCTGTCACGTTTGGTGAGAACCTCTTCGAGAGTCTTGCGCCCCGCCTGATCGTTGCCGTCGCTCACGATGACAAGGTATCCCTCGTTCATGATCTTGTCCGTGGGGAAGCTGTCCGGAAACACATCCGTCCAGAGGTCGAGCGCATCAAGAACCGCGCCGTTGAGGTCTGTCGTGGCGGAACCCACCTGAATGCTGTCGAGGGCCGCGTTGAGCAGGGCGGGATCGTTCGTATAATCCTGAACCATCGCCAGGGTGTTCGAGAAAGTGTAAACGGCGGTTCTCTGGTTTGGCAGCATCGACGCCACCATCAGCTTCGCCGCCTCGCGAACCTGGTTCAACACACCGCCCATGCTGGCGCTGTTGTCGATCAGGAGCACCGTCTGGATCATCGTCGGAATCTCGCCCATCGTGCCCACGTGGGGCGAGGCCTCGATCGGGGAGACGGGTGTGCCGTCCTCGCTGATCCGGAAGAGCTCGGGATGCTGCTTGATGTAGGCCGTGGGATAATCAACGTGCCCATTGGCGTACGGAGCTGCGGAATCGATGTTCCCGGTAAGACGGAAGATGGCGTTCACATAGAACGAATCGGCGAAACCGCTCTTGAGCGTGAAGCACACGTCGGGGGTGGCATCCACCAGATGCAGGGGAAGGGCCGCCTCGATGAAGTGACCGGCGGCGTCCGTTGAACGGATGCGTACGGAAACGGCCCGGTATACATCGTCACCGCTAAAGGTGTCCGCGGTCAGCAGTTTGTTGCCCTGAATCGTGAAACGGGAGTTGCTGTAATCCCCGACGCCTTCCGCGAAGGTGTAGATGAAGGTGTCACCGGTGTCGGAATCAGTGGTGGAAAGGGTTGCCACTTCCGTTCCCGAGGCAACGGAGTCGGAGAAATAGGAGGGAGAAGCCGAGATTCCCGAAGGCGCCGCCAGATTCGGGGTGAAGTTCGCAAGGATTGTCTTGTGGTCGTCCATCACCACCTGAAGCGGGTTGTCGGACTGGTTTACCGCGGCCACATCCCCCATCCAGCGGGAGAAGGCGCGATCCGTGGAGGAAGGCGTGCCCGGCCGCAGTGTCACAATCGCGCCCGGCGCGTAAACCGCCGCCGATGGATTTGCGATGATCGAACCGTAAACGCCTTTTGCGTCCAGCTGATAACCGATGAGGAGCGTCCCCGAGGCGCTGCCTGTGTAGTTCTGCTCGTCAATTGTGGCGGTCACGGAGTGGTTGCCGGCGGTGGAGACAGGCGTTTCCTCCCCGTCATACAGAACGACAACCTTGAGGCCTTTCGGCGTGGTGCTCACGGTCGCCTGCTTCGGATTGCCGTCGAAGAGGACCTCCGTGTCCGTCAGGGTGATCGTGGCCGTGGCGGGATCGACAACAAGCGTCTTCGTGACGGAGGCGGCGGGCATGTAATTCGCGTCACCCGCCTGCGAAGCCGCGACGACCACGGTTCCGGCTCCAGTGATGTTCAGGGTGTTTCCGGAGACCGTGGCCGGACCGCTTTGAACGGAAAAAGTCACGGTGAGGCCGGAGGAGGCCGTCGCGGAAAGCTGAATCGGTTTGCCACCATAGGTCACCCGATCCGGAAGGCCGACAAACTGAATCGTCTGCGAGCCGCGCGCCACGTTGATCGTCAGCGTTGCGGAACCGGTCCCATATGTGTTTGAGGCAGAAATGGTCGCGTTGAAGATTCCCGCCGTGGTGGGTTTGCCGGAAATGACGCCCGTTGATGAATTCACGGTCAGTCCTCCCGGCAGGCCCGTTGCGTTATAAACGGAGGGCTGGGGTGAGGCGGTTGCGGTAATCTGGTGGGAAAAAGCCACACCGACAGTGGCGAACTGAGCGCCGTTGGAAAGGACCGGCGCATAGCCGCTCGGGACTGCGGACAAATCCATGCAGAAACAGAATGCGCAAAACAGCAAAACCAGTTTACGGGTCATGGGGATGGTGGGTTGAGGATCAGAGAGAGGGCGGGCGTTCAGCCTGGGCTCCGTCTCACGCGGTTATACTATCCAATGCGAAAAAATGGTTCAATAAGAAAAACGTAAATATCACAAAACGGCCCGGGATGGTAACTGGGACAGAGAAGAAGGAGACGAAATCAGACAGAATTCTGCGGACGCCCCTGCGGGGAGCTCCGGCATCCCAGTCATGCCGGGTCATTTCCTAGAAATGCCAGAATACGCCGGCGGCGAAATTGAGGTTGTCGACGTGGTCGTTGTTCGCGTAGTTCATCTCGAAATTCGCGCCGATGCGGTTGGTGAACCAGTAGTTGAACATGCCGCCCACGCTCGTCTGGGAGCCGTAATCACTGTCGGTGCTCAGCAGATAGTCCACATACGGGATGAAGGAGAAGCCGCGCAGAAGATGGATTTCCACACCGGCCTCGCCGCCATAGAAAAAGTTGTCGCTGTCCTCCTTGAAGTTGTAGCGCTTGTTCTTGAAGTTCAACGTCTGGTAGCCGGCGATTGCCGAAAAGTAGGGGGCGAAAACCCCGTCGTTCGCGTCGTAGAAGGTCAGGAGCACCTCGTAATCGTTTTGGTCGAGGGTGTAGGTTTCGGTATTGTTCTGATTGGTCCGGCCGGAGATCATGACCGACGCATCCATACCCACGCCGCCCTGGACGCCGATATGCTTGTTCGCGCGCGCGCCGACGCCGATGTAATCCAGATCCAGACCGGACTGATAATGGCCCATGTCAACATTGCTGTACAGCGCCGACACCGAGACAAAGTCGGTTCCCAGAACGCCGTCGGCCCTTTCTGGTGCGCCGGAAGCGCTGAAGGCAAAAGCAGGAATCAGTGACAGGGCGAGTGTGAGTTTGGTCTTCATGATGGATATTGCAGGGTTGAGAGCCGGATGTCGGGGAATGTCGACGAATGTAACCCGCTCAGAATGATGGGTTGTTCGGGGAAACCTGTCTTGATTGTTGTCTATGAACCGTTCCAAACAGTCTCAATCTGCGTTTTCTCCGAAAAACCGATCACTTCACGAGTTTGCACATTTACGGGCATCCCGCACCTATTTACTATTTTTTTATAGAGCGTCGGACGATACCCGTCAAGAATAAGCGAAAACTGAATTTTGCGCGAAACTCCCTCTCGGGGTGTGGGATTGGGCTTGCGCAAACGAGGCCAGATCGTTACGGGCAAGAATTCTTGCGCTCCCTCTGGGGAATGGCTGGCCGACCTGGACTTGAACCAGGAATAACGGAACCAAAATCCGCTGTGTTGCCAATTACACCATCGGCCATCGTAAACCCACAGAAGCTACCGGGACGGGGTTTGGGGTCAAGCTCCAAGGATTTTCGACGAATTTTGCCTCTTTTGCGGATCGTTTGACAGTTGGGCTTCCCGGTGCGATTGTGACGTATGCCGGGAGCGCGGATCGTGGAGACGGGAGAGGGATTGAGGCTGGCGGACGAGTTTTTCGCGGAGGTGTCGCCCTCGCACCTGACGGTCCTCGATTCCACGGGCCGGATTGTCTTTGCCAATGCGAAGATGCGCGAATTTCTGGGCCGTCCTTCCGGGGAGGGGATTCCGGGACTGCGTTTCGACGAGGTGATGAAGGGGCTCGGAAGCGGGGCCGACCTGCCGTCGGAACCCTGCGACAACGCCGAATTCTCGGCTGCGGTGGGTTCGACGCGCTGCGGAGAGCTGCGCGAGGGGGAATTCGCGTTGCGGGGTTCCCAAGGTGCCACAACGGTCTATCTCTGCCACATCCGCACGATGGAGACGCCCGAGGGGATCTTCACGGCTGTGTCGATGGACGATCTCTCCCCGGCCAAGCGGTGCGACACCTTCGAGAAGGTGGTGCACAACGATCTTTTGAACGCAACCTCGGGCCTCATGGGGCTTCTCGATGTGATCCGCGACGCGGACAGCGAGTGCACCGAATCCGGACGCCTGATCCGCACGGCGAGGCTCTTCACGGAATTTCTTTTTGACGAGATTCTGTTCTCGCGGGCGCTCGCCTTTGCGGAGGCCGGGATGCTGGAGCCCCTTCTGGAACCGGTGCCCGTCAACTGGGTGATCGACCGCACGGCGGAGCGGTACGCCACGCAGGTGCATGCGGGTCTTGTGCGGCTGGAGGTCTTCCGGATGGCGGACAATCCCTCCATCGTCGCCGACCGCAGGCTCATGGTGCGGGTTCTCCTGAACCTCTTGCGCAACGCCGTGGAAGCGTCCCCGAAGGAGGTTCCCGTCCGCCTTTCCGCGCGGGTGCACGAGGGCGCCGTCCTCTTTGCCGTGCACAACATTGGCGCGATCGCGGCCCCGGTGCGCGGGAGCATCTTCCGCCGTTCGTTTTCCACCAAGGGACGCGGCAGGGGCCTTGGCACCTACAGTGCGCGGCTCTTCACCGAAAAATATCTCGGCGGCAGAGTGTGGTTCACCTCCTCCGAGGCGGAAGGCACCACCTTCTTCGTGGAGATCCCGCTTGTCAGTTCCGGTGAGGGAATCTGAATTGATTCTTTCTAGTCGTCGCGCGAGGCGGCGAAGAAGTAGAGGAGCCAGCCGAGCGACGCGATGAACGCCGCCACGTAGGTCAGCGCCGCCGCGCCGAGAGTGTCCGCCACGCCCGCCATCTCGTCCTTCCCGAGGATGCCCAGGCCCACCAGCTTCTCCTTGGCGCGGGAGCTCGCGTTGAACTCCACAGGCAGCGTGACGAGCTGGAAGAGCGTGAGAACGCCGTAGATTGCCGCGCCGAGGAGCGCGATCGGCTTGATGAGGCCGATGAAGAAGCCCACGATGAAGATGACAGGCAGCATGTTCGAGGCGAACTGCGTCGCCGGGACGAGCGCCATGCGCCAGGAGAGCATCGAATACCCCACCTTGTGCTGCACGGCGTGCCCCGCCTCGTGCGCCGCAACGCCCAGGGCCGCGAGGCTCCTTCCATAGTAGTTCTCTTCGCTCAAGGCCAGCTGCTTGCGGACGGGGTCGTAGTGGTCCGTCAGGTGCCCGCGGATCGGGACGATCGAAACGTCGTCGATCCCGGCCTGACGCATCACGTAGCGCGCCGCCTCCATGCCGGTCATGCCGCTGCGCGAGCCCACCTTGCTCCACTTGGCATAGGTGCTGGAAACGCGCAGCTGCGCCCAGATGCCGAGGATCAGGGCAAGGGCGATGACGACGATGGCGAGGATGAAGAGAGGATTGCTCATTTTAGGAAAGTATTATGGTTACGTTCCTGTAAGAGGCAAGTTTACCTTGATTGTTCCCGATTCGCGACCGAATCGGCGGGCGGACGGGCGCGCTTGCGGCTCGACAGGCGGGAAGGCCCCGCGCTAGGCTGACGATTCCATGCAGGCAGGCATCATAGGACTCCCGAACGTCGGCAAGAGCACGCTTTTCAACGCCCTCACGCGTTCCCACAAGGCCGAGGCGGCCAATTATCCCTTTTGCACGATCGAGCCGAACGTCGGCGTCGTGACCGTGCCGGACGAGCGGCTGGACTGGCTCGCCGTCATGGCCAAGCCCGAGAAGATCGTCCCGGCGACGATCGAATTCGTCGATATCGCGGGCCTTGTCGCGGGCGCGAGCAAGGGCGAGGGCCTCGGCAACAAGTTCCTGGCGAACATCCGCGAGGTGGACGCCGTCGTTCACGTCGTCCGCTGCTTCGAGAACGACGACATCGTGCACACCGCCGGTTCCATCGACCCGGTGCGCGACATTGGCATCATCGAGACCGAGCTCATTCTTGCCGACATCCAGTCGCTGGAGCGCCAGCTGGAGACGAACCAGCGCAAGGCCAAGGGGCAGGACAAGGACGCGATCGCGAACGTCGATCTCATTAGCCGCCTCATTCCCTTCCTCAATCAGGGCCAGTCCGCCAACCTCTTCCCCGTCAAGGACGAGGAGGAGAAAAAGAGACTCGACCACCTCTTCCTCCTTTCCGCCAAGAGCGTCCTCTACGCCTGCAACGTGGCCGAGGACGACCTCCTCGACATTTCCGGCAACAAATTCGTCGCCGCCGTGCGCGATTATGTGTCGAAGCACCGCAACAGCGGCATCGCCGTCATCTGCTCCAAGCTGGAGGAGGAGCTCGGCGAAATGACGCCCGCCGAGGGACGCGAGTTCCTCCAGTCGATGGGCGTTGCCGACTCCGGCGTGTCCAGCCTCATCAAGGCCACCTACGACCTTCTCGGCCTTGCCTCCTTCCTCACCGAGGGTCCCAAGGAGGTCCGCGCGTGGACCTTCCACAAGGGCATGTCCGCCCCGCAGTGTTCCGCCGTCATCCACACGGACTTCGAAAAGAACTTCATCAAGGCCGAGGTCGTCTCCTACGAGGACCTCAAGGCCGCGGGCACCGTCGCCAAGGCCCGCGAGGCCGGCAAGTACCGCATCGAGGGCAAGGAATACGAAATGCAGGACGGCGACGTCGTCGTCTTCAAAGTCAACTGCTAGGGCCGTAAGGCCCTAGGACCCTTGGATGCGCCTGCGGGCGCATCCCGATGGGGGACTCTCGTCCCCCAAGCCGCGCGCTTCGCGCGCTCCCCCTGCCGGAGGAAGAGGACGGGGTGGTTGCAGATACAGTGCGGACGCCTTGGAGTGGCCTCTCTTGTCTGCTGGTCTGGATGGCTCTTTGCGAGAATGGGACAAAACTCGTCGGAGCAAAGAGCCATTTCCGGGACAGGCAAGAAGCGGTTGTTCCTGCTGTCCGCTTTGGTACTTCCGGACGATTCGGACGAAATCCCGCCGCGCCGTTCCATTTCGGCCCCGCTACTCCCCGAGCGCCGCGAGCTGGGCTTCCACCTCCGCCACCTTGTTCAGCGCCGTTTCCCATGCGGTCATATCCGCGTCGATCTCCCGGCGCGCGGATTCCACCTTGCGCAAAAGTTCTGGCGCGGCGGCGCTCTTGAAGAAGGCCGGGTCCATCATGGACGCCTCGGTCTCGGCGATGAAACGCTCCTTTTCGGCAATCGCGTTTTCCAGCGCCTCGGCCTTTTTCTTCAGCGGGGCGAGGGTCTTCATCACCTCGGCGCGCAGGCGGCGGCGCTCCTTCGGGTTCTGGGCGGAATGCGCCACGGCGGGACCTGCGGTGGCCTCCGCGGCAAGGGCTCTTTCCGCGTCCACCTTTTCGAGGTAGAAGCCGAGGTTCCCGGGGAAGGTGCGGACCTTTCCGGGCTGCACCTCGATCACTCGGGAGACGAGGGGGTCGAGGAAGTCGCGGTCGTGCGAGACGATCACCATCGTTCCGTCCCAGGACAAAAGCGCCTCGCGCAGCATGTCCTTGGAGTCCATGTCGAGGTGGTTCGTCGGTTCGTCGAGGATCAGGAAGTTCGTCGGCTGCAACAGGATGCGAGCCAGTGCCAGACGGTTCTTTTCGCCGCCGGAAAGCACCTTCGCCTTCTTGAACACTTCGTCCCCCGTGAAGAGGAAGCCGCCGAGGATCGACCTCACGCGGGAGATTGTTTTTTCCGAGGCGGTCTCCTCCGCCAGTTCCAGCACCGTTTTTTCCGGGTCGAGCTGGGAGGCCTGATGCTGGGCGAAGTACGCGATCGCGACGCGCTCGCCGAGCTTGAGAGACCCTTCCTCGAAGCCCTCCGTCCCGGCGAGGATCCGCGAGAGCGTGCTCTTGCCCGCGCCGTTCACACCCACCACGGCGATTCGGTCGCCCCGGTTGATTTCGAGGTCCACCTTGTTCAGCACGGTGTGGTCCCCGTAGCGCTTGGTGAGGCCCTTCATTTCAAGGACCTGATACGCGCAGCGCGCCGGTGGCGGGAAGTCGAAGCCGCGCATCGCGGGGGTATCGTCCTCGATCTCGATCCGCTCCACCTTTTCGAGGGCCTTGATGCGGCTCTGCACCTGCCGGGCCTTGGTCGCCTTGTAGCGGAAGCGTTCGATGAACCGCTCCACCTGCGCGAGCTTCTTTTCCTGCGACTTCAGCGCCTGCACGAGCTGTTCATAGCGCGCTGCGGCCTGCTCCTCGAAGGAGCTGTAGTTGCCCGTGTACGTGTCGATGCGTCCGTGGGAAAGGTGGAAGATGCGCGTGGAGAGAGCGTCGAGGAAGGCGCGGTCGTGCGAAATGAGGACGATCGCGCCCTCGTAGGACAAAAGGTATTTTTCGAGCCAGCGGAGCGAGTCGAGGTCCAGATGGTTCGTCGGCTCGTCCAGAAGCAGGATCGAGGGCTCGCGCAAGAGCAGGCGGGCGAGGGCGATGCGCATCTGCCAGCCGCCGGAAAATTCCCCGCAGCCGCGTGCCATGTCGTCCATCGAAAAACCTAGGCCCAGCAGCACCTTCTCCACACGGGCCTTCATTTTTTCCGCCTCCATGTCCTGAAGGCGGTGTTCGATCTCCCCGATGATTTCCAGCGTGTCGCCGTAGGAGGGGTCCTCCGGGTTCATTGCGGCAAGGCGCGCGTCCGCCTCCGCAAGCCGGCGCTGCAAATCGTGCACGTCCTCGAAGGCGCTCGCCGCCTCGTCGAAGACGGTGCGCGTGCTGGAAACGAGGGTCTCCTGTGGCAGGTAGCCGAGGGTGGCATAGCCCGCCTTTTCCACGTGGCCGCCGTCGGGCTCCGCCTCGCCCATGATGATGCGTAGTAACGTCGTCTTCCCCGCGCCGTTCGCTCCCACGAGGCCCACGCGGTCCCTCGCGTTCACGCGCGCGCTGGCGCCGTCAAAGAGCACCTTTTCGCCGTAGGAGAGACTGATGGAGTCGAGGCTAAGCATGGAAACGCGCCATTAGAGGGGCTCGCCGCCCCTTGTGCAAGACCGGGCGGGCATTTTCGGCTTTCCCGCACTGCGTTCTTGAAGGAACGGGCAAAACTCCCACTATGACCAGCGTGGGAAGCGGGAAACGGGAGAGTGTTGTTTTGGAGTGCGTGGCCCTGCCTCTTGACGCCCGCACGCCGGAGGAGGCGATCCGCTCCCTCGCGAGGCTTCTTTCCGAAAAACTCGGCATCGAGGCGGAGTCGTTGACGGCGGAACTCTTGGCGCGCGAGGCGGAAAGCCCCACCTACTTCGGCAGGGGTGTGGCGATTCCCCACGCCCGTACCCGCCTTGCCCCGCGCCTTGCCATCGCGGCGGGCGTTTGCCGCCAGCCCGTCCCGTGGAAGGACGGCGGCTCTCCTGTGCGGCTCGTCTTTCTTTTGGCCGTGCCGCCCTCGGCCATCGAAGAATACCTCGGCGTGATGAAGATTCTCGCGCACCTTTTCCGCAAGACGGATGCGGCGGAGAAATTGGTGGAGGCCCCGGACGTCGCGGCATTCCTGGCCGAATTCACCGAGGCGGCGGACAAGGCCGCAAAGTAGGCGCGATGGACGCATCCTCCGGCAGACGGCATTTGCGCATTTTGCGCCTCAGGCTGGACATTCTGGCCCGCTGGCGGCCCGGTGCGCGGGGCAGGCTGCTTTTCATGGCGCTAGTGACGGGCATCGCGGCGGCGCTCGTGGCGGAGCTTTTCAAGGAGGCGTCGGGGTTCATCCAGTATCTGCTGACGGGCGTACGGGCGACGCACGTGGCCTCGTTCGAGGCCATGCCGCTCTGGCGGAGGCTCCTTGTGCCGACCCTCGGCGGGTTTCTCGCCGGGACGGTGCTGCTCCTCGGCAAAAGGATGGGGGAGCGCCGCTCGACGAGCTACATGGAGGCGGTGACCCTCGGGAGCGGCATCGTTCCCGTGCGGATGAGCCTTCTGCGCTCGTTTTCCTCGGTGTTTTCCATCGCCTCGGGCGAGGCGATCGGACGCGAGGGGCCTTTGGCGCAACTTTCCGCGATGGCGGGCTCCATCGTGGGACGCCTCCGGCGCGAGCCCCCGGCGAGGCTGCGCCTCATGGTGGCGTGCGGCGCGGCGGGAGGCCTTGCGGCGGCGTACAGCGCGCCGATCGCAGGGGCGCTTTTCGTGGCGGAGATCATCATCGGGAGTATCTCGATGGAAACACTCGCGCCGCTTCTGGTCTCCAGTATCAGCTCGGCTTTCACGGTGCGGATGATCGAGGGCGAGGGTTCCCTCTATCCGGTCGATTTCGGTGCGTCGCCGGGAGTGACGGCGACGGTTTTCTTCCTCGCGGTGGGCCTTGTCTGCGGGTTTTGCGCGCCGGTCTTTGTCACGATCCTCAAGGCCGGGCGGCGGCTCTTTTCCCGGATGCCGGACCTGCCGCCTGTCAACCTCGCCCTCGGCGGGCTCCTCGTGGGCCTTGCCGCGATGTCGCACCCCGAGGTGGTGGGGAACGGCCAGAGCGTCATCCGGGGCATGTTGCAGGGTGGCGCGGATTGGCAGGGCGTCCTCGTCCTTCTCCTTCTCAAGGTGGCGATCGTGGCGGCGGTCTTTGGCTCCGGCGCGGTGGGTGGGGTTTTCACGCCGTCGCTCCTTGTGGGCGCGTCCCTCGGCTACCTCTGCGGGAGCGCCGCACAGGCGCTCGGGTTTGCGGAAGTCTCGCCGGTGACGAGCGCCGTGGTGGGCATGGGCGCCTTTCTTTGCGCGGTGACGCAGGCTCCGGCGATGGCCGTCCTCATGCTCTTTGAAATGACGATGAGCCCCGGGGCGCTCGTGCCCCTCGTGGCGGCGTCGGCGGCGGCCTACGCGGCGGTGAAGGCCCTGCGGGCGGATTCCCTCTACCGCGAAACCCTGACGAGCGGGCCCAAGAGTGTCTTCGACCGCGACATGGGCGAGATCCGCGTGGCGGACCTTCTGCGACCGCAGTTTGCGAAGATCGGCGCACGGAGCGATTTTTCGGAAATCGCGGGCCGCTTCCTCGCCGAGGGGGAGACAATGCTACCCGTGGCGGACGCGGAGGGGCGCTACCTCGGCGCGGTGCTGCTTTCGGACGTGCGTGCTTATCTCAGGGAGGGCGACCTTGCGGGCAGCGTCATCGCGCGCGACATCCTGCACGAGGAAGTGGCGCCGATCCCGGCGGATGCGGACCTCGCGGGGGCGATGCGCGTGTTTTCGGGCGATGATCGGGACAGCCTGCCCGTCGTGGACGGGTCGGGACGCCTAGCCGGAATGCTGGGAAGGGCGGACCTCTTCCTTGTCATCTCGGAACTGACAAGGCGGCGCGGCCACGGCATCGCGCAGGCGTGAGGGGGTGTACGCGAAAAGGCTCCCCAGAGAACCGGAGAGCCTTGAAAAACCAGACGGGCCCTGTGGCCCTGCTACATCTTCTCGATGACGGCGGTGCCGAACTCGGAGCACTTCAGTTCCGTGGCGTTGTCCATCATGCGGGCGAGGTCGTAGGTGACGGTCTTGGCGCCGATGGCCCCGTCCATGCCCTTGAGGATCAGGTCCGCCGCCTCGTTCCAGCCCATGTAGCGCAGCATCATCTCGCCGGAGAGGATCACGCTGCCGGGGTTCACCTTGTCGAGGTTCGCGTACTTCGGCGCGGTGCCGTGGGTCGCCTCGAAGATCGCGTGGCCGCTCGTATAATTGATGTTCGCGCCCGGGGCGATGCCGATGCCGCCGACCTGCGCCGCGAGGGCGTCCGAAATATAGTCGCCGTTCAGGTTCAGCGTGGCGACAATGTCGTATTCCTTCGGGCGGGTGAGGATCTGCTGAAGGAAGGCGTCGGCGATCACGTCCTTCACGACCATGCCGTTCGGGAGCTCCACCCACGGACCCTCGCCGATCACCTTGCCGCCGAATTCGCTCTTCGCGACCTCGTAGCCCCAGTCGCGGAAGGCGCCCTCGGTGAACTTCATGATGTTCCCCTTGTGGACCAAGGTCACGTTCTTGCGACCGTGGGCGAGGGCGTACTCGATGGCCGAGCGGACGAGGCGCTGTGTGCCTTCCTTGGAGACCGGCTTGATGCCGTAGCCCGCGCTGCCGGGGAAGCGCACCTTCTTGAAGCGCGCCGGGAAATTGGTTTTGAGGAACTCGCCGAGCTTCTTTGCGTCTTCCGAGCCTTCCTGGAATTCGATGCCCGCGTAGATGTCCTCGGTGTTCTCGCGGAAGATGATCATATCGACCCACTCGGGGTGCTTCACCGGGGTGTCGAGGCCGTTAAAGTAGCGGACCGGGCGCTGGCAGACGTAGAGGTCCAGCTCCTGACGGAGCGCCACGTTGAGGCTGCGGATACCGCCGCCGATCGGGGTCGTCAGCGGGCCCTTGATGCCGACGAGGTATTCGCGGTAGGCGGTCAGCGTGTCTTCCGGCAGCCACGAGCCGGTCTGTTTGAAGGCCTTCTCGCCCGCGAGGACCTCGAACCACACGATTTCTTTCTTCCCGCCATAGGCCTTTGCCACCGCCGCGTCCAGAACGCGCTTGGAGGCCGCCCAGATGTCCGGGCCCGTGCCGTCGCCCTCGATGAAGGGCATGACCGGGCGATCCGGGACGATCAGTTTGTTGTCAGTGCAGGTGATCTTGTCGCCCGCCGGGGGCGTGAGGCTCTTGTAGGTGCTCATGAGAGAATGGATTGGATGGAAAAACCTACCGATTCTGCCGCGTTTTGCAGCCCTTGTCCGCGAAAAAACGCTCCGCCGCCGCATTTTGAAGCAGCCTTTCTGCCGCCGGAACGTTTTTGCATCGGTTGCTTATGGAAAAGCAGGGGAGGAATGCGACTTGTCAGAGGAATGGTTTCCGCCGATATTGAGGGCATGTCCACGAGCGAAATCATCCAGAAGATCGCCACGATGGAGGGCGCCGACCTCGCCCTGGTCGCCGAGAAGGTCCGCACGCGCGAGGAGGAACTGCTGCGCGCGGAGATCGCACGTCGCCGCGAGGATTTGCGGAGCGGACGGGTCCGCGGACTCACGCACGAGGAAGTGTTCGGTCCGTTAAAGGAAAAATACGGGAAGAAGCGCTGAATCGGTATTTTTGAAACAGGCCTTGTAGTTAGTTCATGAACCGATCACTGACACGGCCCGGAATCGAATATCACCCGCTCTATTTTAGCGACCTTGAGGAGGCGGTCATCTGGCTGGAATCGAAGGCGGAACTCGGCGGTGATCTGGTCGAATGCGTGGAGGAAGCCGTTTCCCGCATCCGGCGCAATCCCCTCGCTTTCCGAATCGACCGTAAGATGGATGCCCGCCGCTGTCTTGTCCGCAGGTTTCCGTACGTTCTTTACTTCGATTACGACCGCGCCTTGAACCGCGTCTTTGTTTACGTCCTTGCGCACGCTTCGAGAAAACCGGCGTTCTGGAAAGATCGTATGAATCAAGACTGACCCCATGCAAATCCGTCCCGAAACCCCCTCCGATTTTTCCGCGATCCGCGCGATCAACGTCGCCGCGTTTTTGCACCATCCCTTTAGCCGACAGACCGAGCACCTCATCGTCGAGGCGTTGCGGGAGGCTGGAGCCATGACGCTTTCGCTCGTGGCGGAAGTCGGGGCGGGGGAGGGCGCCGAGCTGTTGCCGGAAGAATGCGTCGTCTCGAAGAGCGGGGAGCCGCTCCGGGCCGTGGCGGGGCACATCGCTTTCTCGCAGGCGACTTTTGACGGCGCGTTTTGCGGTTTTTACATGGCCGGACCCCTCGCCGTGATGCCTCCCTTGCAGGAGAAGGGGATTGGCGGGGCCCTCGTCCGGGAATCGCTGGCACGGCTCAGGGTGATGGGCGCGGCGGGCGTCGTCCTGGTGGGCGACCCCGCCTACTACACGCGCTTCGGCTTTGCGAACGCACCCGGCCTGACTCTCGAAGGCGTGCCGCCGGAGGTGATTCTGGCCCTCTCCTTCACGGGGAGCCTGCCGAAGGGCGTGCTCGGGCATCACCCGGCGTTTCTCGCGGGACTGTAGCCGTTACTGTGGCAGCGCAGGGCCGTCGGGGCCGAGGGCCCATTTGAAGTAGGCTTCCGCGCCGCTGCGTCCGTTGGCGAGGAGCTTCTGGACCTTGGCGGGGGAAATGTGGAATTCCGTCACCTTCGCGGGGCTGGAGTCGATATACACGGTGCGGCTCCAGTCCGCGGGCTCAAGGTGCAGCATTTGCGCGTTCTTGCGCATGTAGCTCACGAGGGCCAGCGAGTAATTGAAGAGGTTGTCGATCTTCTGCGGGGCTTCCTCCTCCTTTTCGTCCTCCTGCGCGTTCGCTGCCTCGCCTAGGCGCAGACCCAGGGTCTCGCGGTTCACGCAGGGCTCTCCCGGTCCGCGCGCGTGAGCGCCGGGCTTGGGGAGGCCGTTGGCGGGGTTGGCGAGGTAGCCGGTCGCGTCGAAGAGGTCGATCGGGTAGTTGTAGATCACCCCGCCGTCCACCATCACGGCTCCCTTCGGCCCCTTCACACACTTGAAGAAGAAGGGGATGCTCATCGACATGCGGACCGCGAGGGCGATCGGCACGTCCGGCGTCGTCTCCGCCGAGAAAATTTCGGGCTTGTTGGTCGTGAGGTTCGAGGCCACGACGTACAAGTCGCGCGAGGGTCGGCCCTGTGGTGACATGGTGCGCAGTTCTGCGAAGGTCGTCTTGCGCTTCCCGGTCTTTTCCGCGACGAGGGCCTCCATCCAGCCGAGGAAGGCGTCGCCCTTGTACAGGCCGAAGGTTCGGACAAAGCGCAGGAGTTTTGCGAGGATGCAGCCGCGCCCGTCCTGAAAGGAGGCGTAGTCGATGGAGTTGATGATCGCGCTCGTCTGTGCCGCGTCGCAGCCTAGGGCCAGGATCGCCGCCGTGATCGCCCCGGCGCTCGTCCCGCCCACGCGCACGACGTTTTTCAGGATTCCCAGCTCCTCGATCTTCGCGAGGGCTCCGCCGTAGGCGATGCCCTTCACCCCGCCGCCCTGGAACACCAGATTGCGAATCGCTTCCGTCTTCATGGCTGCCCCCTTGTCATACGAGAATCGCGACGCAGGGATTATGGCTTACTGTGGGAACGTTGGTCAAAGAGAAACGGAAGAACGGGGCCGCGGATGGGAAAAGAATTGCGCAAGAGGCGTTTGCCGCACGGAGCGTGTTGACACCTGAACGGAAAAATGGAAAATCAGAACGCCCTTGCGGCGAACGTTGTTCTTTAACTTGCCTTTTCGTCCGCCGGTCTGCCGGCGTACGGAAGCACTTCCTGTAAAGTTACCCCAAACCTCCTCATTGAATGAAGCAATACCCTGCTGCGGACATACGTAATTTTGCAATTGTGGGCCATCAGGCCAGCGGCAAGACCATTCTTGCCGACGCCATGCTCCTTTCGAGCGGCGTGATCTCCAAGATCGGATCCATTCAGGAGGGGACGACCGTCAGCGATTACCACCCGAGCGAGAAGGAACGGCAGATTTCCGTGCACGCCTCCCTCATGCACACCGAGTGGATGGGCAAGAAGTTCAACATCATCGACACCCCCGGATACCAGGACTTCATCTCGGAGGGCCTCGGTGCGCTGCGGGTAGGGGACTTTGCCCTCGTCGTCGTCTCGGCGGACCGCGGCGTGGAACTGGGGACGACGCAGGTGTGGGACTATGCCACGCGCTACGGCATCCCGAAGATGGTGGTTATCAACGGCTGCGACAAGGAGCACGCCCGCTTCGACGAGGTCGTGGAAGCCCTCCAGAAGGAATTTGGCAAGAATCTCCAGCCGATGAACGTGCCGGTGAACCCCGGGCCCGGCTTTTGCGAGGTGATGGACGTGATGCGCGTGGAACGGATCAAGTATCCGAATGACGGCAGCGGCAAATACGAGGAGATTCCCTTCGCGGACGACGATCCGGAAAAGGAGCGCATCAAGGAAATGCACCAGAAGGTGATCGAATACGTCGCCGAGACGGACGATTCCCTGATGGAAAAGTTCTTCGCCAACGACGGCCTGAACGAGGCGGAGCTGCGCGAGGCGCTCCACACGGCGATCCAGAAGCAGATTTTCGTCCCCATCTTTACGATCAGCGCGCAGAAGAACGTGGGCGTGGCGCGCCTGATGGACTTCATCGCCAAGTTCGGGTCGAGCCCCGTGGACCGCGCGAGCGTCCCGGCCATCACGCCCGAGGGCGGTCCCGCGGAGGTGAAGCTGGAGGACAGCGTCCCGCGCTGCTACATCTGGAAGACGATCAGCGAGGCGCACGTGGGCGACCTCTCCTTTTTCCGCCTCTATTCCGGCTCCATCAAACAGGGCCTTGAAATCTGGAACGCCGACCGCGACTCTCCCGAGAAGATCGGGCCGATCTACCTCATGCAGGGTCACGAGCGCGAGGCGGTGGAAAGCCTCCCGGCGGGCGACATCGGCGTGACGGTGAAGCTGCGGAACACGCACACCGGCGACACGCTCTCCTCCCCGCAGAAGCGCCTGCGCCTGCCCAAGGTGGTGTATCCCACCCCGAACATCCACGGAGCTCTCAAGCTCGCCAACAAGGGCGAGGAGGACAAGCTCGCGCAGGGTCTTGCCACCCTGCACGAGGAGGATCCCACCTTCCTCTACCGCGCCGATCCCGAGACGGGGGAACTGGTCATTTCCGGTCAGGGCGAGCTGCACCTTGAAGTCATCAAGAGCCGCATCAAGAGGCGCTTCGGCGTGGACATCCAGCTTGCGGAGCCGCGCGTGCCGTATCGCGAGACGATCAAGGGCCGTGGCGAGAGCAAGTACCGCCACAAGAAGCAGACCGGCGGCAGCGGCCAGTTCGCCGAGGTGTGGCTCCGCGTGGAGCCGCTTCCTCGCGATTCGGGCGTGCAGTTCGTCCAGAGCCTCGTCGGTCAGAATGTGGACCGCACCTTCGTCCCGAGCGTGGAGAAGGGCGTCATGACCGCGTGCACGGAGGGTATCCTCGCGGGCTACCACGTGACGGACGTGAAGGCGGACTTTTACGACGGCAAGATGCACCCGGTGGACTCCAAGGACGTGGCCTTCCAGATCGCGGGTAGAGCCGCCTTCCGCGAGGCCTTCCTCGCCGCGAAGCCGTGCCTTTTGGAACCGATCTACCTCGTCACGATCAAGGTGCCGGAGGACTACGTGGGCGACGTGATGGGCGACATTTCGTCCCGACGCGGACGCATCTCCGGCGTCGAGAACGAGGGCAACTTCCAGATCGTCAAGTGCACCGTCCCGCAGAAGGAGATGTACCGCTACAGCACGGTCCTGCGCTCGCTCACCGGCGGCAGGGGCCGTCACGAGGAGGTCTTCGACCACTACGAGGAAATGCCGAAGGAAACCGAGGCCAAGATCGTTGAACAGTACAACAAGCTCCGCGCGGCGGGCCTGAAGGCCGAGGCATAGGAAGTTCTCAGCCGTTTACAAAGAAGCGCGCGGATTCGTCCGCGCGCTTCTTTTGTACGCCCAGCGGATGTCCCGCCGAAGCCTGTCCTAGGAATTTTCCCGGCCCCAGTTGTGGATGATGCGGATGTAGTTTTCCCGTCCGGCGGCGTTTTCGGCGTCTTTTCGGAGGGCGTCCACCTTGGCGCGGGCGTGTTCGATGCTGGAAAAGTTGTTGTCGGTCAGCCACTTTTCGAGACCCGAGAGGAGGATCTGCACGTACTCCGGGCCGTTCAGAAGGATGCAACTCACCACCTGCGCCGTCGTCGCGCCGGCCATCAGGGCCTTGACGAGATTTTCGGAAGTGTGGATGCCGCCAGTTGCGGAAAGCTGGAGGCGCGTACGCGAATAGAGCGCGGCCAGCCAGTGCAGGCGCAGCGTCAGCTCCTGCGGCGAGGACGGGTCGAGCCGCGAGACGGTCTTGAATGTGGCAAGGTCGATATCCGGCTGGATGAAGCGGTTGAAGAGGACCATGCCGCTCGCCCCGGCCTCCTCCAGCCGCCTTGCGAACTGCGGCAGCGACGTGATCCACGGGGAGATCTTGACCGCAAGGGGAATCGAGACGAACTGCCGGACGAGGCGCACGATCTGGAAGGCGCGCTGCTCGACGACCGAGGAGGAATCGTTGTCTGTCCGCGGGAGGAAGTAAAGGTTCAGCTCCAGCGCGTCGGCCCCGGCGTCCTGCAGGTACTGGGCGTAGCGCACCCACGCGCCCTCGCGCAGGCTGTTGAGGGACGCGATGACCGGGATCTTGAGTTCCTTCTTGAGAAGGGCCACATGCTGCACGTACTGTTCCGGATTCATGTGGAAGGGAATCGGCACCGACGGACCCGTGGAGGAAAACTGTTCCTCGAAGAGCGAGTGCATGACGAGCGCCGCCGCGCCCGCCGCCTCGATACGTTTGGCGGATTCGAGCGAAAAGGAAAGAGGCGAGGCACCGGCGATCACCGGGTTCTTGAGTTCGAGACCAAGGTAGTGGGTCGTGAGGTTCATGGTCGGGGCTGTGGTGAAAAACGAACGGGGATATGCGCCTTCCCAATCAACGAGTTGCGGGAGGGCGTCCTTATTCTCTTCCCGCGAACAATTTCATCCGGTTTGCCTTTTTCTGCAAGCGCCGGGAATACTGACAAAAAACGCGGGCCCGTGAGAGCCCGCGTTCGCAAAGATCAGAGTGATTCGTTCATCAGGCGATTTCCTCGACGAGCACGTCGTGGCGGCGTCCGCCGAATTCCACGATCATGCGGCTGGCGCCGCCGGGAACCGGTGCGGAGGGAGCCTGGGTCGTCACGGGGGCAGGGGCGGGTGCCGCAGCCACCGGAGCGGGTGCCGGGGCCGCCGCGACAGGCGCGGGAGCCGGAGCGGGCTTCTTGTAAAGCTCCTCCAGTTCCTTCGGGAACATCGCGAAGATCACGCAGTGCTCGTCGTCCGTCGGCAGACCTTTTTCCGCGAGGGTCTTGCGTAGGGTTTCCATGGCGGGCTTGATGAGGTCCGCCGGGCGGCAGGTGATGACCTTCTTCTTCGCCTTTTCCTCGGCCATCTTCTGCACCTCGGGGTTCACCGGCGCGGGTGTCGTGCCGTAGTAGCCAAGGGCGATGTCCATCGCCTGCGGGATGAAATTCTTCCAGCGGCCGAACTTGACGTTCATCACGGCCTGCGTGCCCACGATCTGGGAGGTGGGCGTCACGAGCGGAATCCAGCCGAGAGCCTCGCGCACGACCGGGATCTCCGCGAACACTTCCTCGAACTTGTCCTCCATCTTGAGGTCCTTGAGCTGAGTGCGGAAGTTGGAGAGCATGCCGCCGGGAACCTCGTACTTGAGGGCGTCGTTATCCACCATTTCGTTGGCGTGGCTCGTGAACTTGCCGAGCTCCTTGTAGATCACGCCAAACTTTTCCGCAAGCTTGGCGAGCTTGGCGGTGTCCAGGTCCGGACGGCGCGGATTGCCCTGCAGGAGTGAGAGCATGCGCGCGGCGTCGGGCTGGCCGGTGCCGTTGGCGAAGGGGACGATGGAAACGTCGATCGCGTCCACGCCCGCGTCGATCGCGGCGAGGTACGTGCTGGCGCCCAGGCCCGTCGTGTCGTGCGTGTGGATCCAGACCGGCACGGTGAGCTTGCTCTTCAGGCCGCGGACGAGCTCCGCCGCGACATACGGGGGAATGAGCCCCGCCATGTCCTTGATGACGACGCTCTTGCAGCCCATTTTCTCAAGCTCCACGCCCATCTCGATGAATTTCTCGATCGTGTGGACGGGGCTCTTGGTGTAGCAGATCGTGCCTTGCGCGTGGCCGCCGTACTTGATCGTCGCGTCGATCGCGCACTTCATGTTGCGCGTGTCGTTCAGGGCGTCGAAGATGCGCAGGATGTTCATCCCGTGCTCGATACTCTTGCGGACGAAGGCTTCCACCACGTCGTCGGCCAAGTGTGAGTAGGCCACGATGTTCTGGCCGCGCAGGAGCATCATGTGCGGGGTCTTCGTCCGGGAACGGATTTCGTCCAGGCGCTTGAAGGGAAATTCCTTGAGGAATCGCAGCCCCGAGTCGATCGTCGCACCGCCCCAGGTTTCCAGCGTGCCGAAGCCGACGGAATCGAGCAGTTCCAGAGTCGGAATGATCTGCTCGGTGGACATGCGGGTGGCGGCGAGGCTCTGATGGCCGTCGCGGATGACTGTACAGTTGAAAATGACCGGTTTCGACATGATGGTAAGCTCTTCCTTGATAAGTGATTCGCCTTGGCTTCCAGCCTCAAAGCTGACACTGGAAAGGCATTGTGGCCTGTTGTTCAAGACTCACCGCATCCTCCTGTCAACCGAAAGCTGACACGATGACGACGAGGCCGTTTTTTCAGGCAACAGGAAGCCACGCTCCGTCATGAGAACGACGGGAGGGTGGTTTTCTTCCAACGGGGGCAGGATTCGGGAAATCCCGATTCCCTACACGAGCCTCGGCGCGGCGGGGTTTTTCCGTCCGTGGCGCTCGGCCATCGCCGCGAATTCCTCCGGGAACTTGGCGACGTAGCTCTGCGCCGGCCAGGCGCAGGCCTCGCCGTGGGCGCAGATGGTGCGTCCGGAAATCTGTTCGCCGATGGAGGCGAGAAGCTCCGCGTCCTCGGGCCGTCCGCCGCCCTCCACCATGCGCCGTGTGATGCGGCTCATCCAGAGGGATCCCTCGCGGCAGGGCGTGCACTGGCCGCAGGATTCGTGCGCGTAGAAGGCATTGAGGTTCGCGAGGGCCTCCACCACATCGATGGAGTCGTCCAGCACGATCACCGCGCCGGAGCCGCTCATCGAGCCCACCATCATCGGGCTGTCGAAGTCCAGCGGCACGTTTTCCAGCGTCCAGTCGTAGGGCGTGCCGTCCTTGAGCTTGCCCTTGAAATGTTCGCCCGCGCGGAGAATCTTGGAGCTCGATCCGCCGGGAATCAGGGCCTTGAGGGTGCGGCCCGGCAGAAGCCCGCCGCCGAAATCGTTGATGAGGTCCCCATACGTGGCCTTGCCGCACTCGATCTCGAAGTATCCGGGGGTCTTCACGCAGCCGGAAAGGCTCCAGACGCGCGTGCCGGTGTTGCCGGGGGTGCCGATCTTCGAGTAGGCCTCGCCGCCCATCGCCACGATGTGCTTCACGTTGCAGAGGGTCTCCACGTTGTTCACGATGGTCGGGCACATGTAGAGGCC
Source organism: Puniceicoccales bacterium Verruco_01 (assembly GCA_001604565.1). Classification (GTDB taxonomy): domain Bacteria; phylum Verrucomicrobiota; class Verrucomicrobiia; order Opitutales; family Oceanipulchritudinaceae; genus Verruco-01. The sequence goes on from LVBV01000020.1 coordinate 32,231, forward strand.
CAGCGCCGCCGGGAAGTACGGGGGCTTGATGCGCGGGTAGGGGCGGTGGCCCTCGATGGAGCCGATGAGGCCCGTTTCCTCGCCGCAGATGTAGGCCGAGGCGCCGCGGTGGACGATCAAATTGCAGGAGTAGCCGCTGCCGAGGATGTTGTCCCCCACGAAATTCTTTGCGCGCGCCTCCTCGATGCACTTTTTGAGGAGTTTGGCGGCGAGCGGCATTTCCTCGCGGATGTATATGATGGCGAGGGCCGCGTTGATCGCGTAGGCCGCGATCATCATGCCCTCGATGAGCTGATGCGGGTCCTTGTGGAGGATCTGGCGGTCCTTGAAGGTGCCGGGCTCCGACTCGTCGGCGTTGCAGATGAGGTAGATCGGCTTGCCGCTCTTGCGGTCGAGGAACTTCCACTTCATGCCTGCCGGGAAGCCCGCGCCGCCGCGTCCGCGTAGCCCACTTTTCTCCACCTCGGCGCAGACATCCGCCGGCTTCATCGTCACGGCCTTCTTCAGCTCCTCGTAGCCGCCGTTCTGAATGTAGCAGCCAATGTCCGGGGTGTAACCGGGCTCGTCAATGTGCTTTAAGATTATCCGACGTTCGCGTGGGTGCATGATGCGTAATCCCCAAGAGAAAAGCCATGCTTGCCCGCCAAGGCAAACGCAAATCTCGCGGGGTGCCCGGCGCGGTCCGTCGCGGCGGATCAATCGCCGGCAAGGAGCGAATCGAGGATGCGGTCGGAGAGTTGCCGCGCCCCGGCCAGATTCGGCCAGTTGGGATCGGCAAGCAGCCTGCGGGCCCGCTCCACCGCCTCGGCGCGCGGGGCCTCGCTGGCGGGCGTGCGCTGGAATCCGTCCGCGCCGCCCTGTTTGCGTTTCTCCTTCATCCGGGTTATGTATCGGCCACTTTCAAATTCCGCTAAAAGGAAAAGAGCGGCTTGGCGGAAACGCCGCCCTACTGCATGATGGAGGTATGGCGGCAAGGCCCGGACATTTTTCACGGCTCCTGCGCGATGCGGATGCCGAGGTGACGCGTCTGCGCGCGTCCCTTCCGGAGGAGATCCGCGAGGCGTCCGCGGAGGTGACGGTGGTCTGCCAGATGCTGCCCGACCAGGACCTGCTGCTGGAGGACGAGGACGTGGGAGATCTCCTCGGCCTCTTCGTGGGGGAGAACCGCTTCGAGACGGGCGGCGACAGTCCCGTCCCGCCACAGATCTACCTCTTCCTCAAAAACATCTGGGAGGAGGCCGAGGGCGATCCGCGCGTCTTCCGCCGCGAGGTCCGCAAGACCTACCTGCACGAACTCGGCCACTATCTGGGCCTGAACGAAGAGGACCTCGGCCAGCGCGGGATGGAGTAGGCGGGCGCGGGATCAGTCGGGCCTCTGGCCCCTTCGGTATTCCTCGGCCAGTTCTGCCCAGAGGCGCCTTGCGCGGAAACTCGTCGGCGGGGGCACTTCCAGCTTCAGGTTGATCCAGAGGTCGCCCCGCTCGCCGCTCTTGCGGTAGATGCCGCGTCCCGGCAGGCGCTTGATGCAGGGCGTCGTCACCATCGGCGGGATGGAAACGCGCTCCATGCCTTCCAGCGTCGGGATCGTGACCTCGAAGCCCAGCGCCGCCTGCCAGGGCTGCACCGGGATGTCGTAAAAGAGGCTGTCCGCGCAGAGGCGGAAGTCCGGATGCGCGCCGAAGACGACCTCGATGTACAGGTCGCCCCGCTGCGATCCCGCGGCGGCGCCCTGACCGGGGACGCGCAGCATCGCCTCGCGCGGGATGCGCCCGGGCAGGCGCAGGTTCACCTTCTCCTGCACCGCGCCGCACTCCGGGGGCAGGACGATCGTGACATTCACCGGGCGGAGGCTTTCTTCCAGCGAAATCTCCACCGCGCCGAAGACATCGAGGGGCCCCCTGACCACTTCCGCCGCATCGACGAGGGTTCCCTCCACAGGGCGGGAAAGCCGCCGTTCCAGCGCGCCGGGGGAATAGAAATCGCGCGGACGGGGCCGCTCCACATTCACGGGGCGGACCACCTGACGTTCCGCCTCGCGGCGCTTTTCCAGCTCGCGCAGGGTTTCGTCGTAGGCGCGGCGCTTTTCCGTGTCGATCAGGACCTCGTACGCCTCGCGGATGCGCAGGAAAAGGGTCGGATCATTTCCGGTCGCCCCCGCGAGATCGGGGTGATAGAGGAAGGCGAGCGAGCGGAAGGCGCGGCGGATGTCGTCGGCGGATGCGGAGGCGGGAACGTCCAGCGTCTCGTAGAGGGTCGTTTCCTTTGCGCCGGAAGTCTGCATCCTTCCTTACACTTCCTCGCTCTTGGCCAGCAGTTCCTTCACCTGGGCGAGCTTTTCGTGCGCGTTCACGAGGAAGGTCTGCATGCGCTCCTCGGGGATGCCGATGTGGTGCATCGCGTAGGGGCTGGCCTCGATGGCCCAGGCGTCGCGCCCGTAGTTGAGGCCGAGCGACGCCACCGTCCAGATCGAAAGGTGCAGCATGCACGCCTGCTTGCGGAAGCTGGGGGCCATCGCGGGGTTTCCCTGAAATTCGATGGGCGTCACGATCTCTTCGCGGAACTTCCACTTGCGCAGGAGCGTCGCGCCGACCTCACTGCTCGTCACTCCCCAGAGTTCCCGCTCGGCCTGCTGGATGGAGATGCCGCGCGCCTCCACCACGTCGAAGACCTTGGCGTACTCCATCGTGGGGTGCGCCGTGATGACGAGCTTGCCGATGGAGTGGAGGAGCCCCGAAGTGTAGCACGTCGTCGTGTCCATCCCGAGGTCCTTGGCCATCTGCTCCATGACGAAGCTCGTGGCCAGCGAATACTCCCACATCTCGCCCTCGTTCATGAAGAGCGAGCGCAGGGCATGGTTGAAGAGCTGCTGGCCGCAGACCATCGCCACGAGTTTGTACACCTCGCGGAAGCCGATGCGCGCCACGGCCTCCTCAAGGTCGCACGAAGTGGTGCCCATCGCGTAATAGACGCTGTTACTGAGGCGCAGCACTTGTGCCGTGAGGGAGGGATCCAGGCGGATGAGGCCCACGATCTCGCCCGGGTCCGAGTTGGTGTCCCGGAGCAGATTGAGCAGGTTGGGCAGCACCGCCGGAGCCGGGGGCAGCTTCTCGACCTGGGAAAGTACATCCTCCGCTTTCATACGAGCTTTATGGTTTTGATTCCTGTTGGCAGCTTCATTTCCACAACCGCGTCCTTGATCTTGAAGTGCAGGGTGCGGTTGTTGAGGCCCCCGAGTTCCTCGCTGACGACGACGAGGCGTTCCCGAGCGATGAAGGCCTTCACGGCTGCGATGTTGCGTTCCCCGATCTTGAAAAAGTCGCTCCCCGATAGGACGTTCGCCCCTCCCGCGAGGAAGAGCCGCAGCCGCCGCCGTTCCGCCCGCAGGCCGTACAGGGCGCGCAGGAAGGCGCGCAGGCCCGTGTCGGCGAACATGGAGGGCTGCTTCAGGGCCTTCTCGGGCGTCAGGGTGGAATCCGGCAACATGACGTGCAGCATCCCGCCCACCTGAATCTGCGGGTCCACCGCCACGATGCCCACGCAGGAACCCAGAGCATAGGTGCTGATCGTCACATTGGCGTTGTTGGAAACCGCCATGTCTCCCACGCCGACGACCACGCGTTCGGAAAAAATGCTTCCTATTGTTGGTGCTCCGCCCATCTCGCTCTCGGTTTTCCTGATCCCGCCATCTGGGGGCGGAACATGTGTGATGCCGATATCGTTGCTTCCGCTTCCTATCGGCTGGATTCCACTTTAATTGAGGGTTTGTCTCCGGTCAATCGCCGCCTTCCCCGGAATGGGAATTTCCCGAGGCGGGAAGAGGGGCGATGGGCGAGCCCGGCTCACCCTGAAAATACGATTTCGCAAGCGCGAGTCCGACGAGTGCGTCGTCTACGCGGAAACGGGTGCGGTCCTTCGTCTTTTTGTTCACGAGGTCCACCTCCTTGACGATCCAGTCTCCGTCCACCTTCGCAAAGCCGTTGAGCCGGAATTCCTTGAGGGGCTCGCCCTTTTCGTCCAGTTCCTCGGCTAGGAGCATCACGAGGAAATCCGCGTCGATCGCCACGCGCACGGCGGCGACCGTCCCGGTGTCCGTCCCGGCGGGGGGACGCAAAAGGAAATAATGGGCTGCCCTGTCCTGGAGTTTTTTCGTCCCCTCGTAGGTGTGATTCTCCCAGTAGAGGAAGGGCATCTGGAGCTCGAAGGGCGTGAAGGAAAAGCCGGGTAGAAGCGGCTCGAAGAGCGCCGGGCCGGTCACCACCTCCGCCGGAGCGTCGTCCACGGCTTTCAGGATCGTTCCGTCCGGTCCGCCGCGGTAGATGAGGCGCAGGGTATGCTCCTCCGGCTGGGAGATTTCCAGTCGCGTCACGGGGTGGCCCGCCTCGTCCCAGGTGCCGAGCATCCGTCCGTAGCTCGTTTCCGGCTTTTCACCCCGGAGGCGGTTCACCATCTCGAAGGAAAAGGAAAAATCGCCCCTCGTCCGCGCGCTGCGGAAGGCGGCGAGGACTCTTTCGCCCTCGGCCTCGTCGATCTGCGCGGGCGCGGCTTCACGGGGATCAGGCCTGCCGCGCGGCTGCGCAAAGGCGCTTGTTGCGGAAAGGAATAATGCGAGAATGACAAGAACCGGCGTCCGCAGACACTGCGCTCGGCGCCGAAGGTTCATCGGAAAAGGCCCTTACTTGGCGGGGGTGGCCGGAGCTTCGGCGGGAGCCGCGGGAGCGGTTTCCGGGACCTGTGCTGCGGCGTCCGCCTTCTGCGCGGCGGCCTCTGCGGCGGCCTCCTCGTCAAAGAGGGAGCGGTCCTCCGGCTTGGTGTGGCGGTTGTGTTGGGCAATGATGCCCAGGTACAGGGCGAAGGCGACGACGAAGAAAATGATGAAGGTGACCTTCGTGATGCGCGTCATCACATTGCCCGCCTCGGTGCCGAAGGCCGACTCGGTGATGCCGCTGCCGAACGCGGTGCCCAGTCCTCCGTCCGAATTGGCGCGCTGCATGAGCACGATCAGCACGAGGAAGAGGCTGATGAGGATAAGGACGAAAAAGCCGGCAGTGATGAGAATTTGTGTCATCGCGTTGTGAAAAAACAATTACGCTAGGGCCCTTCGGGGGGCAATCAAGCCTTTTCGCGCCTCGAAGGGATGGCAAGGGAAAGAAAAAGGGCTACGGGCAGAGCTTGTCGAGAATGCGTTCCAGATCCTCGCTCCCGTAATAGTCGATGACGATGCGCCCGTGCTTGGGGGCGTGCTTCACCTCCACCGTGGTGCCGAGACTCGCTTGCAGGCGCTTGCAGATGTCGCGGATGGCGGCGTCCTCGGCGACGGCTTTGACCTTGACGGGATCCTGCGCGCGGGTGCGTCGGAGGTTCTGGACGAGCCGCTCGGTGTCGCGCACGGAGAGCCCCTTTTCCACCACCTTGCGGGCCAGGAGCGCCCTCTGTGCGTCGTCCTCAAGGCCGAGGAGCACCTTGGCGTGCCCCACGGAGACCAGCCCCTTGGCGAGCAGGCCCTGCACCTCCTTGCCGAGGGCGAGAAGACGAAGCGAGTTGGCCACGGACGAACGGGGCTTGCCCACCCGTTCGGACACCGCCTCCTGCGTGAGGTCGAAGTCGTGCATCAAACTCGCGTAACCGAGGGCCTCCTCCACCGGGTTCAGGTTCTCGCGCTGGAGGTTTTCGATGAGGGCGATCGCGGCGGAGGAACTTTCCCCCACGTGGATCACGCGGGCGAGGATCTTCGCAAGCCCCAGTTTTTTGCAGGCCCGCCAGCGGCGCTCGCCCGCCACGAGCTGGAATTTGCCCGCCACGGCGCGCACCACGACCGGCTGGAGCAGGCCCTCCTGCCGGATGCTCTCGGCCAGTTCCGCGATCAGGGCCTCGTCCATCTCGCGGCGTGGCTGGTGGGGCGAAGGCTCCACGAGGGCGATGTCGATTTCGCGGAAGAGTTCGGGCGAGGGCAGGGGATCGGCCTCTTTGGGCTTGGAATCGGTCGCGCCGGGAATGCCCCCGGCGATCAGTTCGTCAAGCCCGCGTCCGAGCCTTGCTTTCTTGGCGGAGGCCATGGGGTTACTTTGCTTTCTGGGGGATGAAGAGCACCTGACCCACGCGGATCTTCGTGGGATCGGTGATGTTGTTGGCGTTCCGGATGTCGTCCATGCTGGCGTTGAAGCGCCGGGCGATGGCGGAAAGAGTGTCGCCCTTCTGCACGGTGTAGGAGACTCCGGTCTTGGGGAAATTGGCCGTCGTGGCGGCGGGCGCCGGCGCGGGGGCGGGGGACGGGGACTGCGACTGGATGGCCTGCTGGGTCTGCTGGGCGAGGCGTTCGATCTGGCGACCCACTTCGTCGATGATTTCGTTCTTTTGCGTGGCCTGCGCGCGCATCATTTCGGTGCGCAGGTTCGCCAGCTGCGCGTCGAGCTGCGCCAGGGTGACAAGGTTCCCGGCGTTGGTCTGCGATGATTTGGCGAGCTGGTCGCGCAGCTGCTCGTTCACGCGGGCGAGATTTTCGAGCTGGATGTTGAGTTCTCCCACCTTTTCCTTGAGGGCCTGCACGTCCTGTTCGAGGTCGGAAATGCGGCGCGCGTCATTTGCCTGTGCAAAGGCGCCGGAGGCGGGCAGCAGGAAGAGCGCCGCGAAAAGCGCGAATACAAAAGTGTTCTTCATGTGAGAATTGGGGATACCCCCTCTCCGATAGTAGGAGAGATGCCGCCAAGGGCAAGAAAAGCATGCACGTTACGAGCGCCGTTCGAGCGGCATCATCGGACGGCTCGCGAGGGTTTCGCCCGGGGCGATTTTGAGGCCGTTCAAAAAGTCGGTGGCGGGCAGCATTTTGCCGCCGGGGCGCTGTAGGGCGGAAAAGCGCAGGATTCCCGCGCCGGTCGCCACTTCGAGGGTCTTTTTTGCCGCGAGGACGGTGCCGGGCGCCGCGGCGGCATCCCCTGTAATGGCCTCGGCATTGCCCACGCGGATGCGCTGGCCCGCGTGGTCGAAGAAGGCCCCCGGCCACTGGCGGAAGGCGCGGATGCGGCAGGCCAGTTCCGAAGCGGATGCGGCAAAGTCCAGCGCGCCGTCCTCCTTTTCCAGAATCCGGCAGAAGGTGGCCTTCGCTTCGTCCTGTTCGGTGAAGTTGAGAGAGCCGGAAAGGATCTTCGCTATCGCGCGGGAAAGAAGAACCGGGCAGGCGGCGGCGAGCTTTTCCGCAAGGCTCGCGCGGTCGTCGTCGGGAGTGATCGGCACCTTCTCCACATCCGCCACCGCCCCGGCGTCCATCTTCTTCACGATCTTCATGAGCGACACGCCGGTTTCGGTCCGCCCGGTGGCGATCGCCGTCTCGATGGGCGAGGCTCCGCGAAGCTGCGGCAGGAGCGAGGCGTGAAAATTGAGGGGTGGCAGGCGTGGCGCGGCGAGGAGGTCGCTCTTCAGCAGATGGCCGTACGCCATGACAAGGAGCAGGTCGCAGCCCAGTTCCCTGAGAAACGCCGCGTCCTCCGGCCCCGGCTTTTCCGGCTGGCGGACGCAGATGTTGTGTGCAACGGCCCAGGCTTTCACCGGATTTTCCGCCAGCTTCATGCCGCGACCGTGCGGACGGTCCGGCTGGGCGTACACGGCGACCAGTTCCAGCTCCGGCGCGGCGAAAACGGCGTCGAGGAGCGGCAGGACGATGGGGTCCGACCCCATGAAAACGGTTTTCAGGCGCTGCATGATCCGCCACACTGGCGCGGAGTGGATGGTCTGTCGGCAAAAAACGGGGATTGCCTCACGCTCGGGTGGAGGAGAGCCAGTTTTCGATCACCGGGCGGAATTTTTCCGTGAAGACGGCCTCGCTGTCGGGTCTCGGCAGGTTCTGGAAGAGGCCCCAGTATTCCACATGCTCCATCGCGGCACCCGGTTCCAGTGCTTCGAGCAGGCCCAGGCTCTCCATCTCCGTCATCCAGTCGCAGGTGTAGATCTCCGCGCGGCAGCCCATGTCGGGATGGACGGCGCCCGGGTGCGTGCGGAAGAACTTCACGAAGGTGCCCTCCGGCGTCCAGTGCGCGATCCAGCCGGGGAAGTTCGTGAGGCCGATCTTCTGCGAACCCTTGGCGAGGGACACATCCACGCCGACAAAGCTCTTGAAGATTTTCCATTGCGGCAGCGACAGGTCCGTGTAGGGCCACATGACAAGAGCAGCGGAGGGCAGGAGCGTCTCCGCCGTGTGGGGCTTCTTCGCGGAAAAGGGAAGGGCTGTGTAGCCGTCGTGCCGCAGGACGGAGAGGGCCCACGGAGCGAGCGTCGCGGGCCATGCGCCGCGATTGGCCACCGTGTGTGTCACGCGGAAGCTCGTGGCGTTCAGCGCCTCCACGCCCAGACTCTTTTCAATGCCCGTCACGGAATCGGCCTTCTGTGTGAGAACGAGGCCGTTTTCGCCGAGGATCTTCACCTCCACGGGGTCGTTGTCGGGCCGGTAGGTGCGCTCCGGGCTTTCCGGCGCGATGAGCAGGCGATGACCGCCGCGCACCTTGAAGTCCGCCTCGCCCTTGCCGCCGAGATGTTCCGGCAGGGTTGCAAAGAGGTTCTCCTTGCCCGCGAGCGAGCAAGAAATCACCCTCGGTCCGACTTCCGTCGGAAAAACAAGCTCCGCGTCCTTCGTCGAAAGTGCGAGCGCCTTCCACCCGTGACATTCCGTTTCCCGGATCATGAAGCCAGATTGATGGATTTTGCCGGACAAGGCAAATGAAAGATCGTTCCGGGAAGCGCCGGGCCTTGCGCTTCTCAATCCTCCTTGCGCGGGCGCGGACGTTTTTCGCGCTTGGGTTTGCCGATGAGGGTGAAGACGAGGGTGCAGCCCTGAAGGTCGAACTGCTTGATGAAGCCGCGCTCCAGAAACTTGCGGTAGCCCTCCTCCAGCTTGTCCACACGGTTACAGAAAATGCGGATCACAAAGGGCCGGTTACTCGTCTGCACGGCGTAGTACGCCTTGAAGCGCTTTCCCTCGCGCATGGAGGGCTCGCGCTCCTGAAAGAGCTTTTCCAGAAGGCGGTTCACGGCGCCCGTTGGCAGCTTTTCGTCGAGCCGGGCGTCCAGCTTTGCCGCCACGCGCAGGATGTTGTCCACGAAGTAACCGGTCTTGGCCGAGACAAAGAGGATCGGGCTCTCCGGCAGGAAGAAGAGCATCTCGCGCACGCAGGCTTCGAAGTGCTCGCGGAAGGCCTTTTCGTTCTCGTAGTCGGGGAGCTGGCCCGTGCGCATGGCCTCGCGCGCGTGGTCCCACTTGTTGACGAGCACCACCACCGCCGGCGCCATGGCGAGCGCCTTGCCGAGGAGCGCCTGCTCCTGCTTGGTGACGCCTTCCATCGCGTCGAGGACGACGAAGGCCACGTCGCACTTTTGCAGGGCCTCCTCGGAGCGCATCGCAGAGAAGACCTCCACGGGGGAATCCACGCGCGTGCGGCGGCGCAGGCCCGCCGTATCGACGAGGCGGAAGGGTAGGATGCTGCCGTCCTCCTGACGGTAATCGAGGTCCAGCTCGATCGCGTCGCGCGTGGTGCCGGGAACTTCCGAGACGATGAGACGGTCGCTGCGCAAAAGCGCATTGCAGAGGCTGGACTTGCCGACGTTGGGCCGCCCGAGGAAGGCGATGCGCACGCGCCGGGCCGGGGCGTCCGCCACGGTCTCCGGCTTCTCGTACGGGGGCAGCGCCTTGGCGATCTCCGCGCGCAGTTCATCCTCGTGAAAGCCGTGCTCCGCCGAGACGCTCAGGCCCGCGCCGAGGCCGAGGCGTGAAAAGTCCTGAAGGTCCGCCTTTCGCGGATCGTCCACCTTGTTGATGATGAGCAGGATCTTCTTGCCGCTCTTGCGCAGCCTTGCGGCGATCGTTTCATCCAGAACGGTCAGGCCGTCCTTCGCATCGACGACGAAACCGATCACGTCCGCCATCTCCACCGCCATGAACACCTGCTCCTCCGCGGCGTCGATCAGGGCTCTCGGCGTCTTCGCGTCGGAAAAGCCGATGCCGCCGGTGTCCAGCAGCGTATATGGGCCGGAGGCGTCCTGAACCTCGAAGGCGTTCACGTCGCGCGTGACGCCGGGCTGGTCCAGGACGATGGCGATGCGCCGCCCCGCCAGTCGGTTGAAGAGGCGGCTCTTGCCGACGTTCGGGCGCCCGACAAGGGCGACGGTGCGGGTGGTGTTCATGATGGTGGAAATGATGGAGGATCCTCAGGCGTTCTTGCCCGCGGCGAGGCGGCCAACGTGGCGTTCGATGCGCTCCATCGCCGTGGTGATGCGCTCGTAGCTTGTGGAAAAACTGGCCCGCGCGAAGCCCGCGCCGACCTTGCCGAAGGCGGTGCCCGGGACGATGGCCACATTCTCGGCATTCAAAAGGCCGATGCAAAAGTCCCGCTCGCTCATGCCGAAGCCCGAGACGTTCGGGAAGGAGTAGAACGTGGCCTTCGGACAGTGGCAGGGAAGGCCGATTTCGTTGAAGCGTCTGACGATGAAGTCGCGGCGGCGCTGGTAGGAGTCGCGCATTTTCTCCACCTCGGCGTCGCAGTTTTTGAGGGCCTCGACCGCCGCCTCCTGCGAGAGGATCGGCGCGCACATCATGGCGTACTGGTGGACCTTCATCATCGCGTCGATGATGTCCTTCGGTCCGCAGGCGTAGCCCAGGCGGAAGCCCGTCATGGCCCACGCCTTGGACATGCCGTGCAGGAAAATCGTGCGCTCGCGCATACCGGGGAGGGTGGCGATGCTGACGTGTTTTTCGCCATCGAAGGTCAGCTCGGCGTACACCTCGTCGCTGATGACGATGAGATCCTTCTCGATCGCGAATTTCGCGATTTTCCGGAGGCGTTCAAGGTCGGCCACGCCGCCGGTCGGGTTCGTCGGGAAGTTGATGATGAGGGCCTTGACGCCCGGCTGCCAGTACTGCGCGAGAACGTCGGGATCGAGGGCGAAGTCGTCCTTCGCGCTCGTCGGAACCGCGATGGGCGTGGCGTGCGTCATGGCGATACTCGGCATGTAGGCCACAAAGCAGGGCTCGTGGTACATCACCTTGTCGCCGGGGTTCAGAAGCGCCCGGCAGGCCAGGTCCATCGCCTCCGACACGCCCACGGTCACGAGGATTTCGTTCTCGGGGTTGTAATCGAGGTCGAAGTGCCCGCGCAGGTACTCGCCGAAGGTCTTGCGCAGCCGCAGGAGGCCGAAGTTGTTCGTGTAGGTCGTCTTGCCGCGTTCCAGAGCGAAGATCGCCGCCTCGCGGATCGACCACGGGGTGACAAAGTCGGGCTCGCCCACGCCCAGCGAGATCGCTTGCGGGTTTTGCTCGACGATTGCGAAGAATTCGCGGATGCCGGATTTCGGAAGAACCCGGACATGATCCGCGACGTAACTTTTGCTGCCAGTCATGACAAAAAAGGAATTGGAAGGATGGGGCCGGTTTCCCGGCCTTCGTGTGCCCGTTTTTCAGCTCCGTCCATCGGATTTTTTCTTTTGGTTTCCGGCGGGGGAGCGTGCGAAGCGAGCGTCTTGGGGGCCGCGGCCCCCATCGGGATGCGCCTGCAGGCGCATCCCCGGGTTCTAGGGCCTTCCGGCCCTAGGGACTGACGGACAGCCTGTCCGGGTCCTGCTGGTCTCTTTCAAACATGTGTCCCTGCTCTTTATAGACCTTGAGCATGAAGTGTGTGGCGGTGGACAGGACGCCTTCGATGGAGGACAGCCTTGCGGCAACAAAACTGGCCACGGAGTGCAGCGATTTTCCGTGGACGATGACCAGAAGGTCGTAGGCGCCGCTCATGAGATAACAGGTTTCCACCTCGCTGAAGCGGGCGATGCGTTCCGCAATGCGGTCGAAGCCGCCGTCGCGCTCCGGGGTGATCTTGACCTCGATGAGGGCATGGACGCCCTCGCCCTCGGCCAGCGCCGCGGGATGCAGGATGGGCCTCCATCCGAGGAGGATGCCCTTCTTTTTGAGAGCCGCGAATTCGGCTTCGATCTCCGCCTCGCTCTTGTTGAGGATGACGGCGATCTGGGCCTTGTCGAGGGCTTCTCCTTCAAGGAGCAACTTGAGTACTTCGTCTGCCATTTTTCGAGATTTTGTGGAAGGCTACACAGATTGTGCCTCCGCGTCCAACACGGAAAATGAATCCGTGGCAACGGAAGGGGAAATAATTATTAACCGCAGATAAACGCAGAGGTACGCAGATGTCAGAGAAAGAGGATATTTGTGTTAAGAAGGGAATTCTGTCCATCAATCCCCTTCTGGAAATCTGCGGACATCTGCGTCATCTGCGGTTAGCAGTCTGCTGAAAAAGTTCTGTTCGGCGCTGATGATGGCACCAGTTTCTCAAATCTATGCCTCTTGACGACTCAAATCGTTTCAAATCGTGCTCAACGTCGCGCTTTCTGCCCGT
>LVBV01000058.1 GCA_001604565.1 Puniceicoccales bacterium Verruco_01
GGTCACCTCTAACAACTTGACGTGCAACCGCTTGTGCAATATATACAATCATGCGCTACAAGATTGGGCAAGGACAGGGCGGGTTGTTTGACTATCAGGAACGCAAGGCTGCACTTGCGAGCAAGGAACGCGGGCTTGATCGGCTGAACGCGTTCGTAAACTGGGAAAGCTTCCGGCCCGTGCTGGAAAGCCGGATTCAGTTCACGGAAAAGCCGAAGGGCGGGCCACGTCCATGGGACCTTGTGCTGATGCTTAAGATATTGGTGCTACAGAAGTTCCACGGCCTCTCGGACGACGAGACGGAGTTCCAGATACTGGACCGCTTCAGCTTCCAACGCTTTGTTGGACTGGATGTTGGCGATGACGTGCCCGACGCCAAAACGATCTGGCTTTTCAAAGAGCGCCTGGGCGCGGAGGGCATCAAAGCCCTGTTCGATCATCTGGATGAGACGATTCGCAAGCGCGGCCTGATCGGGAAGTCGGGCAAGATCGTGGACGCGAGCTTTGTCGAGGCGCCCAAGCAGCGTAACAAGCGCGAGGACAACGACTTGATCAAGGACGGCAAGCGGCCCGAATCCTTCGACGAAAACCCGAATGTGGGCGAACAAAAGGACACGGATGCGCGTTGGACAAAGAAGAACGACGAAACGCACTTCGGTTACAAGAACCATACGAAAGTGGACGCGGCGAGCAAGCTGATCGTGGCATGGGAAGTAACGGCGGCGAGCGTGCACGACAGTCAGGCGCTGGAAGGGCTCGTGTCCGAGGACGACGGGACGCTGTATGCGGACAG
>LVBV01000021.1 GCA_001604565.1 Puniceicoccales bacterium Verruco_01
GGTTCTCAACATCCTCGACGTGACCCCGGTGCCGCACAACGGCTGCCGTCCGCCGAAGCGCCGCCGCGTCTAACCTGTCACAATCCAAGAGGAAAGATTTCAGCAATGTCCCGTTACACCGGACCCACCACACGCATCAACCGCCGCTTCGGCGTCGCGATTTTCCCGCCGTCGAAGGCTTTCGAGCGCAAGCCGCACCTGCCGGGTCAGCATGGCCCGCACCTGCGCCGCAAGATGAGCGAGTACAACACCGGCCTCTGCGAGAAGCAGAAGCTGCGCTACCTCTATGGCCTGAAGGAACAGCAGTTCCGCAACACCTTCGAGAAGGCCAAGGCCGAGCGCGGCGTCACCGGCGAGCGTTTCGTCCAGATGCTGGAGAGCAGGCTCGACAGCGTGATCTACAACACCGGCTTTGCCAAGACACGTGCACAGGCCCGGCAGTTCGTCTGCCACGGCCACGTGAACGTGAACGGTCACAAAGTGGACATTCCGAGCTACGAGGTGCAGCCCGGCGACGAAATTTCCGTCCGCAACTCGACTTCGAGCAAACAGATGGCGACCCGCGCCCTTGAGGACACCCGCATGCGGGCGCTTCCGAACTGGCTGACCCGCGTGGACGACGCCCTCACGGCCAAGATCAACCGCCTGCCCGCAGGCGACGAGATCGACCACGGCATCAACGTCCAGCTCATCGTTGAGTTCTACAGCCGATAAACCGGGCGGGCCCCGTGCCCCCTGCGTGGATCATTCCCGACGACTTCAACAACAATTCCAGCGGCAATAGATCATGGCGATCAGACTAGGAAAGTTTCAGTTACCCAATCGTCTTGTGAAGGACGAGCAGACGGCCACGCCCACGTACGCGAAGTACACGGCGGAGCCGTTTGAAACGGGATACGGGCACACGATCGGCAACAGCCTCCGCCGCGTGCTCTTAAGCTCCATCGACGGCGCCGCGCTCTCCTCGATCCGCATCGAGGGCGTGCAGCACGAATTCCAAAGCATCGACGGAGTGGTGGAGGATGTGACGGACATCGTCCTGAACCTCAAGAAGATCCTCGTGCGCTCCCACAAGCGCGACGCGGTGAAGCTCACCCTCGACGTGACGAAGGAGGGGCCGGTGACCGCTGCGGACATCACCCCCGATTCCAACATCGAGATCCTGAACCCGCAGCAGGTGATCTGCACGATCGACAAGGCCCGCCGTTTCTACGCGGATCTTGAGGTCAAGACGGGCCGCGGATACGTGTCGAACGACGAGAACAAGACGCCCGACCAGCCGATCGGCGTCATCGCTATCGACAGCCTTTTCAGCCCGGTCTCCCTCGTGAAATACACGGTGGAGAACACGCGCGTCGGCCACATGACGGACTTCGACCGCCTGATCTTGGAGATTTCCACGGACGGACGCATCACTCCTGACGATGCCCTCAAGCAGGCTTCCAGCATTCTCAAGCATCACCTCGACGTGTTCGACAACGTGTCGCAGGAGAATGTGGAGTTCGACAGCGAGCAGAGCGAGGTCTCCGAGGAGCAGAACAAGCTCCGCAAGCTCCTCAACATGTCGGTCAACGAGATCGAGCTTTCCGTCCGCGCGGCGAACTGCCTGAACAACGCGAACATCACGACGGTCGGCGAGCTGGCCATGAAGACCGAGCAGGAGATGCTCAAGTACCGCAACTTCGGCAAGAAGAGCCTGAACGAGATCAAGGCCAAGCTGGAACAGCTGGGCCTCTCGCTCGGCATGAAGATCGACGAGCGGCTCCTCGAAGTCCACAACGACATCTAACCCGCTCAGGTAGAGCGAATACCGGAAAATTTACCAATGAGGCATTTAAAGCACCGTTCACAACTGGGCCGCACCAAGGAGCACCGCGCGGCGCTCCTCGCCAATCTTTCGGCGGCCCTGCTCACCCATGGCCGCATCGAGACGACCCTCGCGAAGGCCAAGGCCCTGCGTCCCTACGTGGAGCAGGTCATCACCCTCGCCGTGAAGGCCAACCTTCCCGAGGCAAAGAACTCGCTGCACCTGCGCCGTCAGGCGGTTTCCAAGGTTCGCGACAAGGATGCCGTGACCAAGCTCTTCAAGGAGCGCGCCGTGGAGTTCAAGGACCGCAAGGGCGGCTACACCCGCATTTACAAGCTCGTCCCGCGTTCCAGCGACGCGGCGGACATGGCGATCATCGAACTGATCGCCGGCGCCGACACCGGTTACGCGACCAAGGCCCAGGCTCCCGCCGCCGATGCGGCTCCCGCCACGGCTCCTGCCGCGGAAATCCCCGCCGCACCGGCAGAGGCTCCGCAGGCCTAGTTTCCGGCGGATTCCCGCCATTTTTCCTCTTCTCGCGGGCGCGCCGGTCACTCACCGGCGCGCCTGCACGTTTTCCCGCATGGCACTTTCCACCTTCTTCCCGGCCTTCACCACACTCGCCACCCTTGTGATCGGCGTGATGTGGTTTTTGTACGACCGCCGGGATCGCCGCATCTGCGACCGTCAAAGATTCCGCCACGCCTATCGCTGCATCAAGTGCGGGCGCATCTATGAAAGGCGCGGGCAGCGGGAAGTTGCCACCTGTCCGGATTGCGGCTTTGCAAACGACCGCCTCCGGTTCTAAGCTGCCTCTTTTTCCAACCCCGGCACGTCCACCACATTCAGCAACATTCAACCTCCCTCTGGCGCCATGCCGCAGATTATCGCCGTCCTCGATTTCGGTTCCCAGTACACGCAGGTGATCGCCCGCCGTATCCGCGAATGCAACGTGTATTCGCGCATCTACCATTACGCGACGCCCGCGGCCACGCTCAAGGCGGACGGCGTCTGCGGCCTGATCCTTTCGGGTGGACCCTCCAGCGTCTATTCCCCGAAGGCGCCGCTGCCGGACAAGGCCGTTTTCGACCTCGACGTGCCGGTCCTTGGCATCTGCTTCGGCATCCAGCTCATGGGGCACCTGTTGGGCGGCGAGGTCGCGCACGGAGCGCGCCGCGAGTATGGATTGGGCCGCATCGAGATTTTCGGGGAAAGCCCGCTTTTTTCGGGCCTGCCCTCCTCCTTCAAGGTGTGGAATTCCCACGGCGACAAGCTCCTGAAGCTCCCGGCGGGTTACCGCACCGTCGCGCGGACCGAGAATTCCGAATTCGCAGCGATCGAGGATGACTCCCGCCGCTTCTACGGCCTCCAGTTTCATCCGGAGGTCTTCCACACCGAGCACGGCGTGGAGATCATCAAGAATTACCTGTACGGAATCTGCGGCTGCACGGGCGACTGGTCGATGGCCGGTTATATCGAATCCTCCGTGGCGGCGATCCGCGAGAAGGTAGGCAAGAGCCACGTGATCCTGGGACTATCCGGCGGCGTGGACAGCTCCGTCGCGGCGGCGCTCATCCATAGGGCGATCGGCGACCAGCTCACCTGCGTCTTCGTGGACAACGGCCTCTGCCGCAAGAACGAGGTGGCGGCGGTGGAGAAGCTCTTCAAGGACAACTTCCACATGGACCTGCGCACGGCGCACGCGGCGGACACCTTCCTCACCGCCCTCGCCGGCGTGACCGAACCCGAGAAGAAGCGCAAGATCATCGGCAAGACCTTCATCGACGTGTTCGATTCCGAGGTGCAGAAAATCGGCCCCGTCGATTTCCTCGCGCAGGGGACGCTCTATCCCGACGTGATCGAATCCGTCCCGATCGAGAACAACCCGGCCTCGCTCATCAAGAGCCACCACAACGTGGGCGGCCTTCCCGCGAAGATGAAGCTGAAGCTCCTGGAGCCGCTCCGCGAACTCTTCAAGGACGAGGTGCGCCGCCTCGGCCACGAGCTGGGCCTGCCCGACAGCGTCATCTGGCGCCAGCCCTTCCCGGGGCCGGGTCTGGCGGTGCGCTGCATCGGCGAGATCAAGAAGGAATACCTCGACATCCTGCGCGAGGCCGACGCCATTTTGCTTGAGGAAATGAAGGCGGCCACCGACGAGAACGGCGTTTCCTGGTACCGCAAGGTGTGGCAGAGCTTCTGTGTGTTCCTGCCTCTGCGCTCCGTGGGCGTGATGGGCGACGAGCGCACCTACGACTACGTGATCGCTCTGCGCATCGTGGAGAGCGTGGATGCCATGACGGCGGACTGGGCGCGCGTTCCGCACGAACTGCTCGCCAAGGTCTCCAGCCGCATCATCAACGAGGTGAAAGGCGTCAACCGCGTCTGCTTCGACATCTCCTCCAAGCCCCCGGCGACCATCGAGTGGGAATAGGGCGGTCCGGAGCGCGCGGACAGCCCTCAAGAGGTTCGAAGGTTGTATCTGGCCTTCATTTCTGCGCGCGCCGTCTCGTCAAGTCCCGCCATGAATCTTTTCCAGCCCGGGCACCAGTTGATGTGCCAGCGCCAGAAACGCCCCTTGAAGGAACGCGGATCGCGCTCGTACGCGGCCCGCATCGGGCAATTCGCACAGCCAGTCTTTCTTTCCGCCATAGGCACCTCCCCGTCTTCAGGGTAGGAGTGTCGCCTAGGCTCTCAAGGAGAATTGCCTCCCGGAGTTCTCGTTGTTTTGTTCGCCCCGGTTCCGATTTTGGTTCTTGGTAATTTCGCCCGCGCGGGTAAGATGTCCGTAGCGTTCCGAACCCGATCATGAAGCGCATTTCCTTCTTGCAGCCCAATCTCCACACCGCCCTTCGCAACTTCTGCGGGGGGCATACGGCCTCGTCCCGCGTGGCCGAGGGCGTGGCCTCCATCCTTGCGGACATCCGCGCCAAGGGCGACGAGGGCATCATCGAGCATGTGGCGCGGATCGACAAGGTGGAGCTTTCCCCCGACACCTTCCGCGTCGAGGAGGCCGAGATGGCCGAGGCTGCCGCTTCCCTTGACGCCCAGACACGCGCCGCGATCCTCGAAGCGATCGAGAACGTCCGAGCCTTTCACGCAAAGGGCCTGCCGAAGAGCTGGGAGGGCGCCAATCCGCACGGCGCTACCGTCGGCGAACGCTTTTACCCGATCGACAGGGTGGGGCTCTACATTCCCGGCGGCAACGCGCCGCTCGTCTCCACGATCGTGATGACGGCGGTTCCGGCGAAGCTCGCGGGCGTGCCCTCCATCGCCGCCTGCACGCCTCCCGGCCCCGGCGGAAAGGTGAACAAGGGGCTTTTGGCGGCCTTCGCCCTCTGCGGCGTCACGGAAGTGTACCGCATCGGCGGACCGATGGCGATCGGCGCGCTCGCCTACGGCACGGCCACGATCGAGCCCGTGAACAAGATCTTCGGCCCCGGCAACGCCTACGTGGCGGAGGCCAAGCGGCAGGTGATCGGCACCGTGGGAATCGACATCCTCGCGGGCCCGAGCGAGGTGCTGATCGTGGCGGATTCTTCCGCGAACCCGGCTTGGGTGGCGGCGGACCTCATTGCGCAGGCCGAGCACGGCAGCGGCTTCGAGAAGGTGGTCCTCGTTTCCCTCGACCCCTCGCTGCCCGAAAAGGTGGCCGGGGAACTGGCCGCGCAGGTGCCGCTGCGCAAGCACAAGTCGATCATCGAGAAGGTGCTGCGGGAAGGGTATCTCGTCGTCGATTGCGACACTTTTGAAGACGCCTGCGCCGTGGCGAATTTCGTGGCGCCGGAACACCTTGAGGTGCACACGGCGGACGACCTTGCGCGGCGTTTGCCCGATCTTGTCCACACGGCGGGCGCGATCTTCCTCGGCCACTTTACGCCCACGGTTCTCGGCGACTTTGCGGCGGGGCCGAACCACACGCTCCCGACGCTGCGCACCGGGCGCTATTGCAGCGGCCTCCAGATCGTGGACTTTCTGCGCCGCTCCTCCGTCACGCACTATACGCAGGCGGCCCTGCCGAATGCCGCCGACATCGTCCGCACCTTCGCGAGGCTGGAGCAGCTCGACGGTCACGGCGAGTGCCTGGAAATCCGGCTCAAGAAGTAGGGGAGGGCGTTGCCGCCGCTCCGCCTCACTGTGCCGCGAAAAACCGCAGCGCCGCGAGGTAGCCCTCGAAGCCGAGGCCCGCGATCTGCCCCTTGCACGCCGCCGCCGTGAGGCTCTTGTGGCGGAATTCCTCGCGCGCGTGGACGTTGGAGATATGCACCTCGATCACCGGCACGGATACGGACGAAATGGCGTCCCGCAGGGCGACGCTCGTGTGCGTGTAGCCGCCGGGGTTGAAGACGATGCCCGAGGCTCCCGTGTCCCCCGCCTGATGGATGCGGTCGATGAGCGCGCCCTCGTGATTGGACTGGAAGAACTCCGCCACCACGCCGAGTTTCGCAGCCTCCGCTTTCACGAGCGCCTCAAGATCCGCGAGGGTCTCCGTCCCGTAGGTGTCGGGTTCGCGTTTGCCGAGGCGGTCGAGATTCGGGCCGTTCAGGATGAGGATGCGCTTCATGGGAAACGAGGATTACCCGCACGGCGGGAACTGGCAACACGGAACCGAGGCGACGTCGGCCCCGCGGGCATGAAAAAGGCGTCCGCGGTCTCCCGGGACGCCTGAAAGTATTTGAGCTGCGGTGCGTTACGCTCTGCCGAGCTCCTTGCGGATTCCCTCCTGAACGGCCTCGATCGGCTTCTGCGCATCGACGAGGTGGTAGGGGAAGAACTCTTTCAGCGATTCGAGCGGCCTGTGCGTGACGTTCACGTAGGTCGTGTAACGGGCGCGGGCGGCCTCGGGGTCGGTGTCGGTCTTGCGGAGGACCTCGCCCGCCGCCTTCGCCTTCACCCCGCGCGAGAGCTGGCGCTCCACGCTCGTTTTCTCATCCACGATGAGGGCCACGATGCGGAAGGAAGGCGCCGGGAACTTCGCGCTCTTGGCGTGCAGGGCCTTCAGCTTGCCGAAGAGGATCTTCAGGCACTCGGCCTGCACCGCCGTGCGGGGGAAGCCGTCCACGATCACGCTCTCCCCGCCGCAGGCGACGAGGGCCCGCAGCATGAGGCCGATGACCTCCGCGTCACCCACCATGAGGCCAGCGTCCTTGAGCTTCTTTGCCTCCGGGCTCTGGAGGAGGTCGCTGATTACGATCGGTTCCGCCGCGATGTGCCGTACCTCCATGATGAAGCGCGTCTGCGTGCCCTTGCCCGCGCCGGGCGCGCCGTTGAGCCACAGAATTTCCTTCGGGAATACGAGGGCGGCCTCGCCCAGCTCTTTGGCAAGGCTGGCCCAGGCGGAATTCATGATCGTCTCGGCATCGGAGAGAAGAGTCGCGTCACTCATGGTGAAAGTCGTTGTTTTGTGAGGTTGAAAGGAAAAACAAAAGCTCCGCCCGGCGCATCCGGTCAAGGTTTTTTGAGGTGGCCCCTGCTCGGCGAGCGTTGCAGAGGCGGGCGCGGTGTGTTTCACTGGACTCGAATGCAAGCGTTTTTCACGAAGAACAAGGCGGCCTTTCTCGCGGGCCTCGTCCTGATTCTCACGGCGATCCTGCACACGGCGGCCTTCCCCTTCGTCTTTGTCAACGGGCGGACCCTCTCGGTGGCGGAGGCTGGTTACGTCTGCCTTGCGCCGCTGGCCGTGTGGCTCATGAGGCGGCGCTCGATGCGGATGACCGCCCTTGTCGCGTGGGGGGCGTTCTTTCTCTCGTGGCTTTTCCTTCTTTCGTGGCTCAGGCACGTCACGATCTTCGGCACGATCGGCCTCTCGGCGGTCCTCGCCCTGTTCCCGCTTGGATGGGCCCTCGGCGCGCGCGTGATTCTTCCCGATCTTCCCCGGCGGAGCGGCGCGGAGCGGATCCTGTTGATCGCAGGCCTCGCGGGACTTTGGGTGATTTTTGAATGGGCGCGCTCGTGGGTTCTTTCGGGCTTCCCGTGGCTGCCTCTGGCGGCCAGCCAGTGGGACCGGCCCGCGATGCTCCAGATCCTGCCCCTCACCGGGTATCTCGGCCTTTCGTGGGTTCTCGCCTTCTTTTCGCTGGCGCTGGCCTCCTACCTTCTCTTCATCCTCCGCCCCAGAAAGGACGCGCCGTGGTGGAAGAGGTTCAATCCGGAGCTGTATGCGGGGCTCTTCATGCTGCTTGTCTCCGCTCTCTCCGTGGCGGCGATGGTGCGGACGCGCTCGGGGCGCGAGCCTCTCTTCCAGGCGGGCCTCGTTCAGCCGTATGTGCCCGGGATGCTCAAGTGGGATCCCGAGCTGGCCGATGAGAGCGTCACGCGGCTGGAGCGGCTTTCCACCTTTGCGCAGGCGCAGGGAGCACAGGTTCTCTTCTGGCCGGAATCCGCCCTGCCGTGGCCTGTTGTCGGCACCAATCCCGATGTCGGGAACTGGTGCGCCGACCTCTCCGCGCGGCTGAAGGTGCCGATCGTCATGGGCGGCATGGCCGAGGTTCCCGCCGAATCAGGCCCCACCGTGTTTTTCAACGGCGTCCTCGTCGTCGATCCGGAGACGAGGCTCGCCCCAGTATATTACGCCAAGCGCAAGCTCGTCCCCTTCGGCGAATACAACCCGCTCGCCTTCCTGACAGACAATTTCCTGAAACTGCCCTACGATTTCTTCACGCCGGGGAAGACGGATCAGTCCGGCTGCCTCACCCTTGCGCAGGGCGGGCACCTCTACAAGGTGGGGGCGCTCGTCTGCTACGAGGACATCTTCCCGAAACTGGCGCGCGGCGAGGCGGCGGCGGGCGCGGACTTCCTCTATGTGGCGACGAACAACGCCTGGTACGGCGAGGAGGCGGGCGCCTACCAGCACGCCGCGCACAGCGTCCTGCGAGCCGTGGAGAACCGCCGCCCGGTCCTGCGCTGCGGCAACGGGGGCTGGAGCGGCTTCATCGACGAGTACGGCGCGATCGAATACGTGTGCGAGAGACCCGATCAGGGC
Organism: Puniceicoccales bacterium Verruco_01; assembly: GCA_001604565.1. Taxonomy (GTDB): domain Bacteria; phylum Verrucomicrobiota; class Verrucomicrobiia; order Opitutales; family Oceanipulchritudinaceae; genus Verruco-01. The sequence continues at coordinate 8,787 of LVBV01000021.1, forward strand.
GTCTATTTTCAGGGCGAGGACGTTTTCCCGCTCAAGCGCGTGCCGGCCTTCGCGGGCGTCACCACCTTCTACACCCTCCACGGCGACTGGGTCGTCTGGCCGGCTCTCGCCCTCGCGGCAGCGGCGTTTTTCATCGCCCGCAGGGAGATCCCGCAGGCACCGGCGGAACCGAAGGAGGCACTTCCGCCCGACGACGGCCTCTCTCCGGAGCGGCGCAAGGCGCGCGAACTGCTCGGCAAGGGCAAATTCCGCATCGGCAAGGGCCTGGGTTCCGGCAGGGGGAGGCTCGGCTTGTGAGGCTCTTCGACAGCCACGCGCATCTGGACACCTTCGCCCGGGACGGATCCTTGCCGGAGGTTCTTGCGCGCGCGAAGGCGGCGGGGGTCTGCGGCATCGTGACGGCGGGGACGACCCTTGCCGACTGGCCCCTCTACTCGCGTCTTGCGAAGGAACATCCGGGCTACGTCCACTTTGCGGCGGGAATCCACCCGACGGAGATCGGCGCCGACTGGGAGGAGGCCCTCGCGGCGCTTGCCTCCTTCTGGGCGACGGAGCCGAAACCCGTGGCCCTCGGCGAGGTGGGACTCGACTACTTCCACCTGCCCAAGGACCGCTCGCAGGCGGAGAAAACCGTGTCCCTGCAAAAAGAAGTCTTCCGACGGCAGCTCGAAATCGCCCTCCAGATGGACTCTCCCGTGATCGTCCACGCGCGCCAGAGTTTTGCGGACTGCGTCGCGGCGATCGACGCCACCGGCATCGACTGGAACAAGGTGGTTTTTCACTGCTTCAGCGAGGGTCCGGAGGAAATCCGCCTTTTGAACGCAAGGGGAGGGCGCGGCTCCTTCACGGGAACCGTTACCTACAAAAACGCCGCGAAAACCCGTGCGGCGGCGCTCGAACAGGGAATGGAAAGGCTCATGGTGGAGACGGACTGTCCGTATCTTGCGCCGGAGCCCCTTCGCGGAAAAGTATGCGAACCGGCCCATGTGGCGCATACCCTTGCTGCGCTCGCGCGGCTCTTGTCGATGCCGGAGGCGGAGCTTGCGGAAGCGACCACGCGCAATGCGGAGCGGTTTTTCGCCATCGCGACACTTTTCCCCTAAAATGCAGCCTTGCGTGTTCCGTTACTCAAGAGATAGTCCCCAATTTGAGTATAGGTCATTTCATCAATCACTATTCCCGTCCCGCTTATGCAAGAGGCATCTTTCCCCAATATCGAGCTCGTCGAAGGCCTGATGGTCAACGCGATGCGGAATGTCTTCTCCACGATGCTCTCGCAGAGCGTCGATTTCAAGGCCCGCTATTCGCGCGACAAGGCCGGGATCAAGCCCTTCTATTCGCTCGGGTCCAAGGATCCCCTCGTCGTCGGCTCGATCGGTTTTGTGGGTGAGGCCAATGGCGTCGTTTACATCTACATGCATCAGGACGTGGCCTTCCAGATCGCCTCCGCCATGACGGGCATGGCCGTGTCCGAGGTGAAGGGCGAGTTCGAAATCGTCAAGGATGTGATCGGCGAGGTCTCCAACATGGTGATCGGCACCTTCAAGAACGGCATCTGCGACCTCGGCTTCAACTGCCGCGTGACGCTGCCGACGGTCTTGCGCGGCAGCCAGATGGAGGTCGATTCCGTCCAGAGCGCCTCCCGCGAGACCTTCCATTTCGAGTACATGAAGCAGCCGATCGTCATGGATCTCTTTATCCAGCAGAACGGCAAGTAAGCCGCGTCGCTTCCGATAGATTTTTTGCCCTTCGCCTGTTTCTTTGCGGGGAAAAATCCCGATTCTTCCCTTGCCGTTTCTCTCCACGGCTTTTTGTCCGGCACCCTCAGTCTTTCCCGTCATCATGCCCCAACTTCCCATCGTGGTTGTCGCCGACGATTCCGCCGTTTCCCGCAGCCTCGTCCTTCAGGCACTGGCGGGACTTCCCGTCCGCACGGTGGAGGCGGATTCCGGCAATGCAGCGATCCGGGCCATCAATCGGAACAAGCCTTCGCTTCTGATCCTCGACATCTGCATGCCCTATCCCGACGGGCTGACGCTCCTCAAGATGATCCGTCAGGATGCCGAGTTCGAGGATCTTCCCGTCATCATCTGCTCGGTGGAGAACGGGCTCATGGAACGGGCCGAGGCGGAAACCTTCGGGATCAGCGGCTACCTCACCAAGCCGATCGACCTCAAACTGCTAAGGGAAATGACGGTTCTGACGCTCGACCTCGATCCCGGGGTGACGGTGCGCGGAGAGGGGACCCAACCGTGAGCGGAGCGCGTATCCGCCGACATTTCCCGAGCTTTCTGTATTGACCGTAGCGCAATAACAGGAATAGACCCATGCTGCGTTTATTTGGTTAGGCCGCTTTCATGCCATTTGTCATCAGAGCTTTCCGTGGCATTTGCGCTGCCCTGATTTTCTTTTCAGGCCAGCTCTTGACGAATTCCGCAGCGGCCTCGGTTGATGAGGAGGCGACTCCGCTCGCATCACAGGCGGTCGCCGCGAGCGAGGCATTGCCTGCCGAGCCTGCCGTCCCGGTCGAGGCCGAGGCGAAACAAGGCATTTCGATGGCCGCCGAGCCGGTCTTCACGATCCCCCTCGGGGAAAAAGGACTGCCGGTCACCAATTCGATCCTCATGAGCTGGATCGTCTCGATCGGGCTCATCGTGGCCTTCCGTCTTGCGGTGGGCAGACCGAAGATGATCCCCGGGCGCGCGCAGGCCGCGGTGGAATCCGTGATCGAGGCGCTCCGCGAGCTGCTCGAAATGATCGTGGGTCCGAAGATGATCGGGAAGACCTTTCCGCTGCTCATCGGCCTTTTCACCTTCATTCTCATTCAGAACTGGTGCGGCCTGATTCCCGGCGTGGGGACGATCGGCTTCCACCGGGGCGGCGAATTCGTGCCGCTCCTGCGTCCAGCGAACGCCGACCTCAACATGACGCTCGGCCTGACCCTCGTGCACTTCGTGGCGTGGACGTATTTCGTCATGCGCTATGCGGGCCCCAAGGTGCTCTTTGTCGATCTCTTCGGCAACAAGGCGCCCAAGGGCGAGTTGCCGCAGCCGCTCTACCTCTTCATGTTCGTCATGTTCGGTTTGGTCGGTTTCATCGAGGTGATCTCGCTTGTCTTCCGCAACGTTTCGCTGCCGTTCCGACTTTTCGGCAACATCTTCGGCGGGGACAACCTTCTGGAGTCCATGATGGGGTGGGGCGTACCGGTGCCCTTCTACTTCATGGAACTGCTCGTCGGCCTCGTGCAGGCGCTCGTCTTCACGATCCTCGTCTCGGTCTATATCGGCCAGATCTGCAACCACGGGGAGGAGCACGCCTCGCACTAGACAGGCACTGCCGCCGACCCATTCCTTTTCCGTAAACCACTCATTTCACAAACACTCAATCGAAACTCCTCCTATGACCACAATGGCATTGGCTGAAATCGTGACAAGGGCTGGCGAACTGCAGGCGGCGGGCGGCTGCCTCGGCGCGGCCATCGGCGTGGGCCTAGTCGGCATGAAGGCCGCGGAAGCGGTGGGCCGCAACCCCGGCGCCTTCGGCAAGATCATGACGCTGGGCCTCTTGGGCATGGCGCTTGCGGAAGCGGTCGCCTTCTACGCCATCTTCCTTCGCGCCTAGTTGCCGCGCGGGCGGACGGTGCGTGCCGTCCGGTTTGTCCGGCGCGCGTAACACAAACAGGAGCTGAAGATGCTGGAATCATTCTTGAACACCCTCGCCGGAATGGGCGTCGAGTGGCGGCTTCTCTGCATGCAGGCCGTCAATTTCGGTATCGTCGCGGCCATTCTCTACTACTTTCTCTTCCGTCCCGTCCTGAAGATGATGGACGCTCGCAGGAAGAAGATCGAAGACGGCCTTGCCTATGCCGAGGCCATGCAGAAGAAGCTGGCCGAGGCCGAGGCCAGGGAGGCCGAGGTCCTGAACGCCGCGCGCAAAACCGCGCAGGAAATCGTGGAGAAGGCGCGCGCCGCCGCCACGGCCTACGAGGAGTCGCAGGCGAAGGAAACCGCCGCCCGGGTGGAGCAGATGCTCGCCAAGGCGAAGGAAGCGATCGAGATGGAGAGGCGCCGCCAGTTCGAGGAATTGAAGGGCGAGGTTTCGCGCCTCGTGGTCCTGACGACGGGCAAACTCCTTTCCCGCGAACTATCCGCCGAGGAACGCAAGAGCCTCAACACACGTGCCGCCGAAGAATTGGCAAGGAGCAACTAGCCCGTGAAGCAGTCCAAGGCACAGAGATCGCGGACCCTTGCCCTTGCGGGAAAACTCGCAGTGGCGAGCCTTGAGAATGGTGTTCCAACGCTGGAGCGCGTCGGGGCCGTCCTCAAATTCATTTCGTCGAGACCCCATCGCGAGAAGTTGCCGCTGCTTGTGGCGTACGAGCGCCTCATGCGCCGCCGCGAGTTCCTGCGCACCCTTTCGATCGAAAGGGCGGGCGCGGTCGATTCCGCCTCGCGCGACGCCCTCGTCGCGGCGCTTTCCGGAACGGCGAAGGTTCCGCTCCTTGTCAGCGAGAAGGAGAACCCGGACCTCGTGGCGGGCCTGCGCGTGCGTCTTGGCGACGACGTGTACGACGCCTCGCTTGCGGGAATGCTTGCGCGGCTCGGGGGCGCGGCGCGCTAAATCCTTTTTCACCAACACACGAATTTTCAGGCGATGAGCGACATTCTAAGTCAGATCGAATCCGAAATCGTGGCGCTTTCGACCGGCGTCAAAAAGACCAACACCGGACGGATCGTTGCCGTCGCCGACGGCGTGGCCCGCATCGAGGGCCTCTCCAAGGTGATGAGTAACGAGATGATCGCCTTCCCGCACGGGGTGACGGGCATGGCCCTGAACCTTGAGGACGAGGAGGTGGGCGCGGTGCTCATGGGCGAGACGGCGCTCCTCAAGGAGGGCGACGAATGCGAGACGACGGGGCGCCTGCTTTCGGTGCCCGTCGGCAAGGCGCTCTTGGGCCGCGTGGTGGACGCCCTCGGCAATCCCGTGGACGGCAAGGGCCCGATCAATTGCACGGAGACCCTTCCGGTGGAACGCATCGCCCCGGGCATCCTGCCGCGCCGCAGGGTCGATCAGCCGTTGCAGACGGGCATCACGGCCATCGACGCGATGATCCCCATCGGGCGCGGCCAGCGCGAACTCATCATCGGCGACCGCCAGACCGGCAAGACGACGATCGCCCTCGATACGATCATTTCGCAGACGCGCATCAACCGCGAGGGCGAGAAATCGGGCGATGCGGACTTCCGCCCCGTTTATTCGATCTACGTCGCCATCGGGCAGAAGAATTCCACGATCGCCCGCACGATCCACACCCTGGAAAAGGCGGGGGCGATGGATTACACGATCATCGTCTCGGCACCGGCCTCCGAGAACGCCGCAAACCAATACATCGCCCCGTACTCCGGCTGCGCGATGGGCGAGTGGTTCATGGAGCACGGCATGGACGCGCTCATCATCTACGACGACCTTTCCAAGCACGCCGTGGCTTACCGCCAGATTTCCCTCGTCCTCAAGCGTCCCTCGGGCCGCGAGGCGTATCCGGGCGACGTGTTTTACCTGCACAGCCGCCTTCTGGAGCGCGCGGCTCGCCTGAATGCGGAAAACGGCAACGGCTCCCTCACGGCGCTCCCGATCATCGAGACGCAGGCGGGCGACGTGTCCGCGTACATTCCGACGAACGTCATTTCGATCACGGACGGCCAGATCTTCCTTGTCACGGACCTCTTCAACAAGGGCGTGCGCCCCGCGATCTCCGTCGGCATCTCCGTCTCCCGCGTGGGCAGCGACGCGCAGATCAAGGCCCTGAAGCAGGTGGCGGGCCGCGTGAAGCTGCAACTGGCCCAGTACCGCGAGCTGGAGGCCTTCGCCCAGTTCGGCAGCGACCTCGACGCCCGCACGAAGGCGACGCTCGACCGCGGCGCGCGCCTTGTGGAGCTTTTCAAACAGGGCAACGGCGCGCCCAAGTCCGCCTCGATTCAGGTGGCCCTGCTCTGGGCGGCGCAGAACAACTACTTTGACGACATCCCGATCGCGGGCATGGTCGCCGCCGCGAAGAGCCTTGAGGACTTCCTCGGGGCCAGCGCCGCGGACGTTCTCGCCGAAATCGCCAAAAAGAAGAAGCTGGACGACGCCCTCACCGCCTCCATCAAGACGGCGGTCGAGAACTGGCACGGCGGCTACGACGGCAGGATCAAGGCGTAGCCCATGCCCAACCTTCGCGATATCCGCAAGCGCATCCGCTCGGTGGCCAACACCGGGAAGATCACCCGCGCCATGCAGCTTGTGGCGGCCTCGCGCATGAAGAAGGCGCAGGACGCCGCCATTTCCGCCCGTCCGTACGCCGCGATGCTCGCAGAGATGCTTTCCGCGATGCCCAAGGGCGAGGTGGAAAGCTCGGAGGGCAATCCCTTCCTCGCGGCGCGGCCTCTCAAGACCCGGGGCATCCTCCTTGTCTCGACCGATCGCGGCCTCGTCGGCGGAATGAACTCCAACCTCTTCCGCGTGGCGGCGGCAGAGAAGGCGAAGGGGAATGTCAAGTTCGTTGCCGTGGGACGCAAGGCGGCGCAGTTCCTCTCCCGCACGGGCTGCGATCTGATCGCATGCTGCTCGGTCTCGGACCGCGTTCCCTATCACGAGGTGCGGCCCGTCGTGGAGGCCATCGTGCAGGCATATCTTTCCGGCGAGGTGGACACGATCGAGGTCCTCTTCCCCCGCTTCATCAACAACCTGCGACAGGAGCCGACGCTCCGTCAGCTCGCCCCCGTGCCCTCGCTCGAACAGTTCGTCGCGCAGTTCGGCGTGGCGAAGGCAGGGGCCAAGTCCGTGGTGGCCGACGATCGTGAGATGGCCTTCGAGCCCTCGCCGCAGGCCATCATCGACCGCATCGTGGAGCTCTACATCCGCCGCGAGATCTACCAGATGATGCTGGAGGCCAAGGCGAGTGAGCAGAGCGCCCGCATGGTGGCCATGAAGACCGCAACCGACAACGCCAAGGAGCTGGGCCGCCGCCTCACCCTCAATTACAACAAGGCCCGTCAGGCCGCCATCACGCAGGAGCTCGTGGAACTTTCCGCCGCGAGCGCCGCGTCCAGCTAACCCTTTTCACCCTCAACGTTTTTCCTGATGAACACCGGCACAATCAAGCAAGTCATCGGCGCGGTCGTGGACGTGCGCTTCGATCCCGCATCCATCCCCGGCATCTACGAAGCCCTCACCGTGGACTTTTCGATCGCGGGGAAGGAGCAGCACCTGACCCTCGAAGTGCAGCAGCACCTGGGCGACGGCGTGGTGCGCGCGGTGGCCATGTCCTCCACGGACGGCCTCGTGCGCGGGATGGACGTGACGGCCACGGGCGGGCCGATCACCGTGCCGGTCGGCGAGGCGGTGCTGGGCCGCATCTTCAACGTCCTTGGCGAGCCCGTGGACAAGAAGGGCCCGGTGGCCGCCGTCAAGCGTTACCCCATCCACCGACCGGCGCCGAAGCTCTCCGAGCAGGCGACGGAGGCCACGATCCTCGAAACCGGCATCAAGGTCATCGACCTCATCTGTCCGTTCCTGCGCGGCGGCAAGGTGGGCGCCTTCGGCGGCGCGGGCGTCGGCAAGACAGTCATCATTCAGGAGCTGATCCACAACATCGCCAAGCAGCACGGCGGCTACTCTGTCTTCTGCGGCGTGGGCGAGCGTTCCCGCGAGGGCAACGACCTCTACCATGAGATGAGCGACAGCAAGGTCATCAATCAGGAGGATCTTTCCAAATCCAAGGTGGCGCTCGTGTACGGCCAGATGAACGAACCCCCGGGCGCGCGTATGCGCGTGGGCCTTTCGGGCCTGGCGATGGCGGAGTATTTCCGCGACGAGAAGAATCAGGACGTGCTGCTCTTCATCGACAACATCTTCCGCTTCTCGCAGGCCGGTAGCGAGGTCTCGGCCCTGCTTGGCCGCAATCCCTCCGCCGTGGGTTATCAGCCGACCCTCGCGCAGGAGATGGGCGACCTTCAGGAGCGCATCACCTCCACCCGCGCTGGCTCCATCACCTCCTTCCAGGCCGTGTACGTCCCCGCGGACGACCTCACGGACCCCGCGCCGGCCACGACATTCGCGCACCTAGACTCCACGATCGTTCTGGACCGTCGCATTTCGGAGCTCGGCATCTATCCGGCGGTCGATCCGCTTTCCTCCACCTCCACGGCCCTCTCGCCGGACATCGTGGGGCAGGAGCACTTCACCGTGGCGCGGCGCGTGCAGCAGATCCTCCAGCGTTACAACGAATTGCAGGACATCATCGCGATTCTCGGCATCGACGAGCTTTCGCCCGAGGACAAGCAGGTGGTGTACCGCGCGCGCAAGGTGCAGAAGTACCTGTCGCAGCCCTTCCACGTCGCGGAGGTCTTCACGGGCGTCCCCGGGGCGTACGTGCCCGTCAAGGAGACGGTGCGCGGCTTCCGGATGATCCTCGACGGCGAATTGGACAACGTGAGCGAGGGCGACTTCCTCCTCAAGGGCGCAATCGAGGACGTGATCGCCGCGTCCAAAGAGGGATAACCAATGCCGCTTCACCTCGAAATCGTCACGCCGGAAAAACGCGTCTTCTCGGAGAGCGTCGAGCACGTCGTCGTGCCCACCGCGGCGGGCGAGATCGACATCCTTCCCGGCCACATCCCGCTTCTTTCGATCCTCGAACCGGGGGAACTCAAGATCGGACGCGCCGGAAAGCTGGAGGGCATGGCGGTGGACCGCGGCTTCGTCCAGATTCGCGGCGACAACGTGCAGATCCTAGCCGAGGGCGCGATCGACGTGACGGCCATCGACCTAAGCGCCGTGGAGGCCTCCCGCATCGCAGCCCAGAAGGCGCTGGAGGAAGCGAAGAAGCGCGGGGAGGATCCGGCGGTGATCGAGGAGCTGGAAACCAAGGCCCGCTTCGCCGTCATCCAGCAAATCATCAAGAAGAAGTAGGGCGGGGAATCTTTGGCGCCTCAGTTTCGGTAGGAACGCACGCGTTCCACCACGTCCTTCGGCACGACAAACAGAAACTGGCGTCCGCGCGTTTCCTTGAGGAGCAGCCCTTCCTCTTCGAGTTCGAGGAGATCGTTTCGAGCGGTCATGAGCGAGACGCCGTGGCTGTTCTGGTGCCCCTTGATTGTATAGATGCAGCCGGGGTGACGGATGGCGTGTGCAAGGAGGTCCTGCTGGCGGTGGTTGAAGCGCATCTGCGCGCGCATCAGGTTGTTCAGCATCTCCTGCCGCTGCAATTGCAGGTTCACGAAGCCCCGCAGCTTTTCGACGGCCTCCTCGACGACGGACAACTGATGCTCGATGAAGTAGGTGAGGTCGTTGTCGTCGCTCTCCGTGTAGAGAAAAGCCGTCCCGTATTTCACCGGGGCCTTGATGAGAATTTCCGAAATGGAGATGAACTCGAAGAGATCGTAACCAGCCTTCAGCATGTACCAGTAAAAGAGCGCGCGCGCCGTGCGTCCGTTGCCGTCCACGAAGGGATGTTCGTAGGCGAGCCAGAAGTGCAGGAGGATCGCCTTGATGACCGGGTGGATGAAAACGCCGCTGTCGCCATTGGCGAAGCGGCACATCCGGCGCATGCTATCCTCCAGATTCTCCGCCGCTGGAGGGATGTGCAGGATCACGCCGTCGTCCGTCTCCACGCGCACCGGTTCATCCACCCTGCGGAAGCGTCCGACGGCATCGGGTTTCTCCATCACATCCGTGCTGATGCGCCGATGAATGTCCAGAACGGCTTCGACGGAAAGCTCTTTGGGGGGATTTTTCCGCAGGAATTCCATTGTCAGGAAGTTGTTGAAAATCATCCGCTCGTTGTGATCGCGGGGCTTGCGGCCCTGACGGATCATCTCGCGTGCCACCTCGCGCGTGGTGGCCGCTCCCTCCAGCTGGCTGGAGGTGATGGATTCCTCAATGAGGCTGCGGATGACGTAACTGGCTCGTCTTTCGTCGGTCAGTACGTCCCTCGGCAAGGGAATCAGCCCGCCGCCTGTCGAACGATCGAGATCGTGAAGTCTTCTCAGGATGTCCGACGTCTGGACGTACTTGAAGACGGAATTGCCCTCGCCGAAGGCAATGGAGGTATAGGGCGTCCGCAGTCTCTTGATGGCGCCCCAGACATCCTCCGCTCGTACGCCTTCGGGCAGTTTTTGGCGGCGCAAATCCTCCCAGTGCAAATATCCCTTTTGCCCCGCAATTTCAGAGGCCAGACGCTGGATTTCGTCGTCGAAACGGAGGCAGGTTTCAGCTTTTGGCGGAGTCCGGGGAAGGCGCATCGTATAACCTATTTATAATTTTTCATATTTTATAAGTAGATTATAGGTTGGCAATCGGAAATGTCATCTCGACAACCCGGAATTCTGGTCGGGGCGGCCGGATTTGAACCGGCGACATCTTGCTCCCAAAGCAAGCGCTCTAGCCAGGCTGAGCTACGCCCCGAATGAAGGGTGACGGCGTCCGCGAAGCGGCGCGCCATCCGGAAAGCGGGAAGATATCGGCGCTGCGCCCTCCAGTAAAACAAAAAGACGGCGTGTGTCTGAGTTGTTTGCGCCGCCCGGAATCAAGGGGGCCGGACAATGCCACGGGACGGCATGGCAGGCCGTAAAGTCGGAGCCATGAACGCTTTGGGCTTGATGCAAGATCGGTGCGGTGATCTCATTCACGCGTTTGGGCCGATAACAATTTCTTGCGTATGAAAAGTCTTCGTCTTCCCGAGACCGCTGTGAAGGCGGTTCGTAGCGGATTGTTTCTGGCGGCTGCGGCGCTTTCCTTTCCTGCGTCAAACGCCTCCGGATGGGAACTCTGGGGCTGCGGTAGCAACCAGCGCGGCGAGCTCTGCGACGGGGCGGCCAGCTACTATTACGCTCCGGGACGGATGCGCGCCGATGCCGAAGCCGTGGCGATCGGCTACTCGCACAGCCTTTTCATCGACAGCCTTGGCGACCTCTACGCCTGCGGCGTGAACGATTCGGGCTGTTTCGGCAGCGCGGAGCCCGCGATTTCGGTCACGCCGGTCCTCGTGGCGCACAACGTGGCGCAGGCGGCCTGCGGAATCGGTTTTACGATCTATCTCACCACGGATGGGAAGGTGTACACGTGCGGGGTCAATTCCGTCGGCCAGCTCGCCACGGGGGACACGACGGGCCGCGGCGCGCCGGTCCTCGTGGCCATGCACGCGAAGGCGGTGGCTGCGGGCGACGCCTACTGCCTGTATCTGGATGAGAACGGCGTCCTGTGCGGTTCGGGCCGCAATGCGGACGAGCAGCTCGGCGGGCCCGCTCCTGTGGATGTCCCCACGTGGAAGCTCATCGCGACGGACGTCGTCCGGATGACGGCGGGCGATTCGACGACGCTGTACCTCACAAGTGACGGCGTCCTACACGGCCTGGGCTACAACTACTACGACCAGCTCGGGATTTCCACGCCGCTCATTTACACGACGGAGACCGTCACGATTGCCTCGGAGGTGCGCGACTTCTGCGCCTCGGGGCACGCGGTTTTCTTTGTCACGACGGACAACAAGCTCTACGGACTGGGCGACAGCAACTCGAACTACTACGGGGGCGACACGACTCCGCACGAGGGCCCCGTCCTCATGATGGAGGACGTCCTCTCGGTTTCGAGCGGCTGCGGCGCGGCGCACGTTCTGGCCCTCAAGACCGACCACAGCCTCTGGGCCGTTGGCAACAACAGCGACTACCAGCTGGGCCGCACCGGCGGCACCGTGTTCAACACATGGCAGCATGTGGACGACAACGTGGTGAGCGTCACCGCCGCGTGGAACCGCAGCCTTTACCTCAAGGCGACGGGCGATTCCTGCTACGAGCCCCGGGACGAGGTGACGCTCAAGGATACGCCTCTCGGCTGGGTGGACGACACGTACTTCCCGTGGGTCTGGAGCTATTCCCTGGGCCTTTGGTACTACGTCTATGACGGCATTTGCGCGGACAAGGACGGCTACTGGACCTTCTACTACACGCCGGATTTTTCCAGCTACGGGTGGGGGTATTTCTTCCCGAGCGTCGGCTGGTGGAGCCTTTCCCGGCAGGGGAACGCCCGCTGGGTGTATTATGGGGACCCTCTGCCGATGGAGTGACGGAGTCCCGGGGCGCGCGTTTTGCTGTCCATCGGCGCCGGAAAGAGGCAGAGTAGGAGCGTGAAAATCGGCGGACTCCAGAAGACCTCGCTCATCGACTTTCCGGATATGGTGAGCGCGGTGGTGTTTTTGCAGGGCTGCAACATGCGCTGTCCCTTCTGCCACAACCCGGAGCTTGTGATCGGCAGCCGCTTTGAAAAGCCGCTGGACGAGGCGGAGTTCTTCTCCTTCCTCGAAAAACGGCGCCGCCAGCTCGACGGCATCGTGGTGAGCGGGGGCGAGCCCACGGTGCATGCGGACCTGCCGCCGTTTCTGCGCCGCATCAAGGCCCTTGGCTTCAAGATCAAGCTGGACACCAACGGCACGCACCCGGACATGCTGGCGGCGCTGCTGGCGGAGGGCCTCCTCGACTTCGTGGCGATGGACCTCAAGGGCGATCCGGAGCATTATGCGGATTACTGCGGAGCCGTCTTCCCGGCGGAGACGATCCGCCGCTCGATTGGCCTTGTCATGAAAAGCGGCCTGCCCCACGAATTCCGGACGACCGCCGTCCCGGGATTGCACGATGTGGATAAGCTCCTCGCCCTCGCGGCGATCGTGCGCGGCGCGCGGCTCTACGCGGTGCAGGCCTTCCGCCCGGACCTCTGTCTTTCCCCGGACTTTGAAAAACTGCCGCGCTACGACCTCGCTCCCGTACAAGCGGCGCGGGGGAAGTTCGAGGCGCTTGTGCAACGCTTCGAGATTCGCGGCGCGCCGGACCGGGACCCGGGGAATCTCTTGAAATAGGCTCCCGTCGGATGGCGGGCGTCTTTCTGGCGAAAAATCCGTCTTTTCGGCTCGCAGAATCCGCGCCCTCTTTTTCCGCACGGGGGTTTTTGTCGGGCAGGGGCACGGGGCCGGACCTACGGCGCGGGCCTTAGTCGCAGGGAATCCACGCCGACGCCGAGGATGCGCTCGTCCCGGTTGGTAGTCGTGGTGTTCCGGGGGGAATCGGCATCCGGGCAAAGGAATTCGATGTTGAGGCTTCCGTTTCTGGCGGCATCCACTGGCAGGGGGAGCGTCACGGCGCGTTCGTTCAGGGCGGAATCGAAGGATAACCGGGCCAGTTCCTTTCCGTCGAGGAGGATCAGAACCTTCTGGGCCTGCAGGGTGCCGTCGAGATAGGCGTGCAGACGCATGTCAAGGACGAGCGGGACCTCGGGGATGTGGAAAAGCCTCAGATCCAGACGGGCCTTCCGACCGGTCCACAAACCCCATTCCTCCATGCCGTGCCAACCGCCGTGCGAGAAGAAGGGAAGGGTGCCGTCCTTCACGATGTCACGCCCGATTTCAACCTTCCGTTGCTCGGAATCGAAGACGGATGCCGTCCATTTTCCTGTGGAAAGATCCAGCGCATAGAGGCCCTCCGGTTTCTCCCAGTCAAGCCATTGCATCACCCGCTGTTCGTAGTCCTTCGCGAGAATGTCGTCCATCGGCCAGTCCTTCGGGTTCAGGCCCGTATGACCGTTCAAAAGGTCCAGTCCGTACTGTTCTGCGGCGAGGAAGCCGTCCATGCAGGCGTGTGTCACATCACAAGGGGGATTCTTTACGTAAAACACCCTTGCGTCGGCAGGAGGTGCTTCGATCCCCGCCATCCGGGCGATCTCCGCGTCGCGGCGGATGCGTCCGTATGGGTCGCGCGTCCGGATCTGTTCCGCGAAGAAGACACAGGCGGCGAGTGACACGAGGAGTGTGGCGGTAACAGGGCGGCGTCCCCGCAGAAGCCGCGCGGCTGCGACAAAGAGGACGAAGAGCACCACGGCGGAAAGAACGATGTTCATCCGGAAGGGGCAGCGGATTGCACCCGCGCCCGGGACGAACGCGTTGATCGCCTGCCAGCCCGAGAAACCGAGGATCTTGACGATAGAAACCCAGCAGAGGACGATCGAAACCCCCGCCAAGACGGCGACCTTTTCCGCCGTGGTGGAGAGAGCCTTCCGTTTCCAGAGAAACAGGAACCACGCCGTTGCCGCGAGAAAGAGAAGGAAGGTGACAGGCGGCAGACCGAAGCGCAGTTCGTTGGCTGCGGTCCGCTGGACCGGGACCATCCAGTGTTCCATCCAGCCCCAGAGCCGGTTGGAGGTGCCCGTGTTCACGAGGTCACAGACCCAGGGAATGCCTTTCCACGTCTGCGAATAGTCGCGCGGGCCGAGCGTTCGCAGCACGGGGAGATACGTGGCGAGAAAGGGGACGAGAAACACGGCGAAACCCGCGCCGAAGGCCGTGAAGGTCCTCCATCGGCGGGCGAGGGCGCGCAGGGACTCACGGTCCATCCGGAACGCCGCGACCGTCAGCCAGACGAGGAAAGTGACCCCCGAGAAGAAGAGGAAGAACCAGGGAATGTAGAAACTGGAAAAGAGAAGAAGCGAAAGCAGTAACCCCGCCGCCGACGCCCGCGCGCGGGCATGACGCTCTTCGGTCAGCGCAAGCCAGGAGAGTCCCGCTACGAAGGGTAGAAGCCACACGATCGTGAGTTGCAGATGGCTGTTTTCAAAGCCGACGGCCACTGGCGAGAAATTGACAAAGAGCGCCGCGGCGGCGAGCGCCGGGAAAAGCATCACCTTCGCGCAGCGCCGTAGAAACCAGTACATCGCGAGGAACCCGGCAAAGGCCATCAGGAAGTACGTGGCGAGAAAGGCGTGCCAGAGATCCATCCCCACCCCCCGGAAGGCGCTGAAGATCGTCCCCTGAAGAAAGAAGGTGTCGCTGTAGCCGAGGGTACCTTCGACAGGCCAGAACATGGCGATGGTGTTCCAGGGGCGCTCCCCCGCAAAGACCAGTCTCCAGTGCTCGTGGAGTCCAAGAAGCAGCCGTCCGTCCCACAGGTCGCCCGGAATCACGTTGCATCCGCTGGCAATGGAATCGCGAAAAAACCAGATCGCAGAAAGGAAGGCTGCGGCCAGAACGACCAGCGCGGGAAGGAGTTTCTTTCTCACAACAAAGATAATCCGATTCCCCCCGCATTTGTTGCAGGAGCCGTGTTCCTGAAACTTGCCCCGTGCCTCTCCAGTTGAACACAGTGGAACACCCCATGAACGTCTCCGTCGTCATTCCCTGTTACAACGAAAAGGACACGATCCTTGAAATTCTCGCCGCCGTGAAGAAGTCCGGCGTGGATCTCAAGGAAATCGTCGTCGTGGACGACTGCTCGAAGGACGGCACGCGCGACATCCTGAAGGAGAAGGTGGAGGGCGATCCGCTCGTCCGCGTCCTCTATCACGAAAAGAATCAGGGCAAGGGCGGGGCGCTCGCCACGGGATTCGCGGCGGCGAGCGGCGATGTGGTGCTCGTGCAGGATGCGGACCTTGAATACGATCCCGCCGAATACCCGCGACTTTTGAAGCCCATCCTTGACGGGAAGGCGGACGTGGTCTTCGGCTCGCGCTTCGCGGGCGGGGATGCTCACCGCGTGGTGTACTTCTGGCACATGATGGGCAACCGCTTCCTGACGCTGGCGAGCAACATGATGACGAACCTGAACCTCACGGACATGGAGACCTGCTACAAGCTCTTCCGCCGCGAGATCATCCAGAAGATCGCCATCGAGGAAAAGCGCTTTGGTTTCGAGCCCGAGATCACCGCCAAGGTGGCCAAGATGCACTGCCGCATCTACGAGGTCGGCATCTCCTATTCGGGCCGCACGTACGAGGAGGGCAAGAAGATCGGATGGCGCGACGGCTTCCGCGCCCTTTACGCCATCTGCAAATACAACCTCTTCCGGTAGGGGCCCGCTTCCCCGGTCCGGCTGGATTCCATCCGGCTCCGGTGAGTCTTCCGTACACGGCAAGGGCCGGAGCCCCCCAATTGGACCCCGGCCCGCCCGTCGGCGCAACCCCCTTGATGCGCCGAAAGGTGCCAACCCTGTCACTCCATCACTCTATGGAAATACGGCGCGGCTTTGCCTTTTCGGCCTTCGGAAGAGTCAGGGTGAGGATGCCGTCCTCCACTTTCGCGGCGATCTTTTCGCCGTCGATCTCCACGTTGAGGCCGAGGGTCAGTTCATAATCCGCGGCGGCGCTCTCGCGGCGCACGGTCCTCCAGCCCTCCGGCACGGCGGAGCGTTTGCCCGCGATGGAAAGTTCCTCGCCGTGAAGCGAGAGGCTCACGCCGTCCTTCTTCACGCCCGGCATCCATACGCGGACGGTGTAGGCGTCGGTTTCCTCGGCGGTTTCGTAATACGGACGGACTTTGCAGGCCGTGTTGTTTTCAAGAAGTGTATTCATGTTTGTGAAAATTCCTGTTTGTGGTGGTTGATGTGGTATTTGTCGTGAGCAGTTACGCGATTTCGATGGCTCTGGGTTTGCGCTCCGGAATCTTGGGCAGCGTTACCGTCAGGACACCGTCCTCGTACTTCGCCGAGACCTTTTCGGCGTCGATCCCGTCGGGGAGGGTCACCGAGCGGCTTAAGGAGAGTTCGTCCTCCCCGTCCTTGTCCGCCTTGCGTTCCGCCGAGAGCGTGAGGACCGAGTTTTCGAGCTCGATCGCCAGTTCGCTCTTCTTGAAGCCCGGCAGTTCGAAGCGGGCATAGACATTCGCATCGTCCTCGTAGAGGTCGGCGGGAATCTCGGACGCGCCGAGACTCGTCAGGGCTCCCATGCGCGGGGCGCCGCCCCAGAATTCGGAAAAGAGGCGGTCGAAGTCGCGGAAGGAGGGAAGGGCCGGATAATCGTAGCGGATGAGTTTCATATCTTTGTTCTCCTTTTCTTTGAATGGGTCCCGCATCGTGCGGGATTTTGTTTGCACCGCCTCTGTTGCAGCCTTCGTGCCAGCGGGGGAACGGATGGAAGTACGTTGCCACAGAGCGGGTTGCAGATATGCGGTCCCCAGGCGCGTGTGACACGATGGCACGTAGCTCGGGCGATGATTTCCGGATCTCTCCGCGTGTGACAACGTGGCACACTCGCATCCGCTTCCGGCAACGAAAAGGCCGCGACGATTGCCGCGGCCTCTTCGGTAAAACGTTTCTCTTGAGAAGCTACTTGTATTCCAGAACCTTCGCCGTGGAATTGATCGCCTCGGAGATCTTCTTTGTCGGGCGCTTGGTGACGTAGTTCACGAGCGCGCCGTTGCCGTCGTCGCCGTCGAGATTCGCATACCATTCCACGTGGCCGTCGGCGTAGGCGATGTAGCCGCCCTCGTCGTTCCATGCGCCGGGAGTGGCGTCCGCCGCGCCGCGCCAGGTGCCGTCGTCCTTCAGGCCGCGCGTCCAGGCGACGGGCGTGGTCGAGGCCGGGGCGTCCGGAGAAAGGCCGCTCACGAGCGTCACCGAAAGCGGGAAGCCGTCAAAGTCCGGATTCAGGGTCCATGCTCCCGCTCCGTCGGAGTAGGCGACCACCTTGGGGTGAGTCGCCGTGCTGGCGGTGACGAGCGGATCCTCCTCGTTGTAGTAAAGGGTGGCCTCGTTCACGCCGCCGTCTTTTGCGATGGCAAAGGCCCAGTCGTACACGGTGGTGGCATTGAGGGTGCGGGCCTTGCCGCCCTCGGACTGGTAGGAGGCGTAGGCCAGGGCGATCTGCCGCAGGGCCGCCCCGGACTGGGCGCGCCGGGCGTTGTGCAGAACCTTGCCGACGGCGGGCACGATGGCCGCGGTGAGAATGGCGATGACGCTCAGCACCGCGAGAAGCTCCACCAGGGTGAAGCCGCGGGCCGGGAGGGAGTGGGAAAGGGGCTGTTTCACGGCAATTTCATTATCCATGAAGCCATGCGGGCGGCGCAATTCAAAAGATGAATGCGGATTGTATGGGAAATTCAGCTTGCCGGAATGTTTTCCGTCCCCATCCCTCCAAGTGGATACAACCGGCAAAACGCGGGAGGGGGCATGAAGGGGGCTTTCATTCTTTTTGCGATCCTGACGGTCGCCGCCTGTGCGGGCGCGGAGCCCGCCGCCCCGCCGTCTTTGACCGCAAAGGAGAAACCGATGACAAAGCCCGACGATGCCACGCTGCGCGCGACCCTTTCCCCGCAGGCCTATGCCGTGACGCAGGCCTGTGGCACCGAGCCTCCCTTTGCCAACGCGTACTGGGACAACCACGCGCCCGGCATCTATGTCGATGTCGTTTCCGGCGAGCCGCTCTTCAGTTCCCTCGACAAGTTCGATTCCGGCACCGGCTGGCCGAGCTTCACGCGGCCCATTGAAAAGGCGTCCGTGGTGGAGAAAGCGGACGCCTCTCACGGCATGGTGCGCACAGAGGTGCGCTCCGAGAAGGCGGACAGTCACCTCGGCCACGTCTTTGACGACGGTCCGGGGCCGGAGGGATTGCGCTACTGCATCAATTCCGCCGCGCTGCGCTTCGTGCCGGTCGCGGACATGGAAAAAGAGGGGTACGGCGCGTACCTCGCCCCCTTCATCGCGGCGGGCCTTGTTCCCGCTAAGGAGCCGGCCAAAACTGAGACGGCGTATCTTTCGGGCGGCTGTTTCTGGGGCATGGAGGAAATTTTGCGCGGCATTCCGGGCGTCCTCAAAACCACCGTGGGTTACACGGGTGGACGGACGAAAGACCCGACCTACGAGGAGGTCTCTACCGGCAAGACCGGCCATGCCGAGACCGTGGAAATCGTCTTCGATCCCTCGGTGCTCCCCTACGAGAAGCTGCTGGACTACTTCTTCCGGATGCACGATCCGACGACGCTCAACCGCCAGCACAACGATGTGGGAAGCCAGTACCGGAGCGCCATCTTCTACACGAGCGAGGAGCAGCGCGTCACGGCGGAACGGGTTCTTGCGCGATGGGACAGGTCCGGCAAATTCACGCGCCCGATCGTGACGGAGATCACGAAAGCGGGACCTTTCTATAGTGCCGAGGAGTACCATCAGGACTACCTGCGGAAGCACCCGGACGGTTACACCTGCCACTACCTGCGCCCGGAGTAGGTGGCCCGATTCGTTCCCGGCACACAATATCGCTTCTCAAGGAACTGCGGAGGAATCCTGTTGAACGGGGCGGGGTCGGAAAGTAGCGTGGCGGTGAGAATGGAGACGCACACATGGCGACCGCAGGCAAACCCCCGGACGAGCCTTCAGTGGCCGAACTGGCCCGCATGATCGACCACTCCCTGCTGCATCCCACCTTCACGGACGCGCAACTGGAGGCCGGCCTCGCCGTCGCGCGCCGCTGCGGCTGCGCCACGGCCTGTGTGAAACCCTATGCTGTGCCGATGTCCGCGCGGGCGCTGGAGGGTTCGCCGACGCGGGTGTGCGCCGTCGTCGGCTTTCCCCACGGCAACAGCCACACCGCTGTCAAACTGATGGAGACCGTCACTGCCGTTGGAGAGGGCGCGGCGGAGATCGACATGGTGGTGAACATCGGCAAGGCTCTGGGAGGGGACTGGGCTTATGTCACGGATGAAGTGAGACGTCTCAACGACGCCTGCACGGAGCGGGGCGCGCTTCTCAAGGTCATCTTCGAGACCGACTATCTGGAGGACGCCCCCATCATCCGGCTTTGCGAAATCTGCACCGCTGTCGGCGTCGCCTTCGCAAAGACGTCCACGGGCTACGGCTTTGTCAGGAAACCGGGCGGGGACTACAATTACGTGGGCGCCACGGACCACAACCTGCGTCTGATGCGCGAGCATTGCGGGCCTGCGGTGCGGATCAAGGCCGCCGGTGGCGTGCGGACCTTGGGCGACCTGCTGCGCGTGCGTGCGCTGGGGGTGACGAGAGTGGGCGCGACGGCCACCGAGGCAATGCTGGCCGAGGCCGTCCGGCTCGGCCTGCCCGGTCCGCTGCCTCCCGGCATGCAGGATGCGCGGAGCGCGCCCGCAGGGCGCTGACAGGCTGTTGGGTCGGTGAACTGTCTCCGGCGGCATCGGAGGCAATTCCGGACGGCGGAATCCCTAGAGAGTGCTTGAAAATACGATTCCCGTCGGAAGGCGGGCGTCTTTTCGGCGGAAAATCGTCCCATTCGACTCAAAGAATCTTGATTCGTTTCGTCTCATGTTCCGATTTTCCACCCGAAAAGACATCCCGCCTCCGCGGTCCGCTTATTCTCATACACTCCCTCGCGCGTTGACAAGGTGGGGGGAATGTCGCCTCAATAGGCGCTTCCCTTGCGCACAGACGCACGGGGCACACTGAAGAATCCCCTCCTTCCTTCACACATGAAAAATCCCTATGGCCGCTTTGACGATGCGGCGCGCGAATACGTCATCACACGCCCGGACACGCCGCTTCCGTGGCTCAACTACATCGGGCAGGAAGAATATTTCGGCCTTCTGACGAACACCTGCGGCGGCTACAGCTTCTGGCGCGACGCCAAGCTCCGCCGCCTCACGCGCTACCGCTACAACGACATTCCCTACGACAGCAACGGGCGCTACCTCTACATCAGGGACGGCGAAAGCGTCTGGAATCCCGGCTGGAAGCCGGTCAAGGCGAAGCTCGACTCCTACGAGTGCCGCCACGGCCTCGGGTATTCCAAGTTCACGAGCGCCAAGGACGGCGTGGAGGCGCAGATGCTCTTCTTCGTCCCGCCGGGCGAGAATCTCGAAATCTGGAAGACGACGCTCGTCAACAAGAGCGCCGTCACGAAGACCCTGCGCCTGTTCAGCTTTGTCGAGTTCTGCCTCTTCGAGGCGGCGAATGACATGAACAACCTCCAGCGTACCTTCTCGATCGGCGAGGTGGAGGTGGAGGGCGGGGCGATCTACCACAAGACCGAATACCGCGAACGCCGCAATCACTACGCGCTCTTCGGCTGCACCGGCAACGTCACGGGCTTTGATACCGACCGCGACGTGTTTCTCGGCATGCATAATGGCCTGCATGAGGCGCGCGTTCCCTTCTCCGGCAAGGCGACGAACACGATCGCCCACGGCTGGAGCCCCTGCGGCAGTCACCAGATTGACGTGACGCTGAAGCCGGGTGAGAGCACCTCCTTCGCTTTCATCCTCGCCTACGTCGAGCAGGAGGCCCCCAAGTTCGTCGCTCCGTTTGTGATCAACAAGTCCAACGGGCGCGCGATCATGGAGAAGTACGCGAAGATCGAGGCCGTTGACGAAGCCTTTGCGCGCCTTGGCGCCTACTGGGCCAAGAATCTCTCCGTCTTCCAGTGCCAGACTCCGGACGAGCACATCAACCGGATGGGCAACATCTGGAACCAGTACCAGTGCATGGCCACCTTCAACCTCTCGCGCTCGGCCAGCCTCTTCGAGACGGGCATCGGGCGCGGCATGGGTTACCGCGACAGCAATCAGGACACCCTCGGCTTCGGCCACATGATCCCGAGCCGCGTCAAGGAACGCCTTTGCGACATCGCGCGCACCCAGCTTTCCGACGGCACCTGCTACCACCAGTACCAGCCTCTCACCAAGCAGGGCAACAAGGAGATCGGCGGCGACTTCTACGACGACCATCTCTGGCTCATCCAGTCGGTCTGTTTCTACATCAAGGAGACGGGCGATACGTCGATCCTCTCCGAGCGCATCGGCTACTATGACAAGAAGGAGGATCCGGCGACGATGCTGGACCATCTGGAGCTTTCCGCCGCCTACACGATGAGCCACCGCGGCCCGCACAAGCTGCCGCTCATCGGCCATGCGGACTGGAACGATTGCCTGAACCTCAACTGCTTCTCCACCGAGCCGAACGAGAGCTTCCAGTGCGCGGGCGACGTGAAGGATTCGAAGGCCGAGAGCGTGATGATCGCGGGCCTCTTCCTCTATACGACCGATCTTCTCGCGAGCCTCTACGAGTTCCTTGGGCGTCCCGCCGACGTCAAACGCGTCCGCGCGATGCGCGCCGAGATGGATGCGGCCGTCACGAAGGCGGGCTGGGACGGCGAATGGTTCGTCCGCGCGTACGACGCGGCGAGCAAACCCGTCGGCAGCCACGTCTGCGAGGAGGGCAAGATCTACATCGAGAGCCAGGGCTGGTGCGTCCTCGGCGGCAACGGCATCGAGGACGGCCGCGCGAAGCAGGCGATGGAGTCCGTCCACAAGTATTTGAAGAAGAAGAGCGGCTGCGTCCTCCAGTGGCCCGCCTACAGCGAGTACCACGTGGAGCTCGGCGAAGTGTCGAGCTATCCTCCGGGCTACAAGGAGAACGGCGGCATCTTCTGCCACAATAACCCCTGGATCATCCTCGCCCTCTCCAAGCTCGGCATGGGCGACCGCGCCTTCGAGTATTACAAGGCGATCTGTCCCTCCGCCAAGGAGGAGACGATTGACACCTACAAGTGCGAGCCCTACGTGTACGCCCAGATGGTTTCCGGCTCGCAGGGATTCGTGGAGGGTGAGGCCAAGAACAGTTGGCTGACCGGCACGGCGGCGTGGACCTTCCTCGCCCTCGCGCACGGCATCCTCGGCATCGTTCCGGACTTCAAGGGCCTTTCGGTCAACCCCTGCATCCCGACGAGCTGGCCTCAGTTCAAGGTGACGCGCGTCTTCCGCGGAGCCACCTACCACATCACCGTGAAGAATCCGAACGGGGTCTCCTGCGGGGTCAAGAGCATGCTCGTGGACGGCAAGAAGGTCTCCGGCAACATCCTGCCCATCATGACCGGCAAGACCGTCGAGGTGGAAATCACCCTCGGCCAGTAACGGCAGTCAATCCGCCCCAAAACGGCGAAACAAAGGCCGGGCTCCATCACGGGGTCCGGCCTTTTTGCGTGCGGAGGGGAATGCGTCGAATAACGAGCCCCGGAATCCGCCAAGTTCCGCAAGGGTGCGGATGAGAGGCGCCTCCGATTCACCTTGCGCCACCTCTACCGTTTCGTAGCGTGAATTCCGCACTCTCCCGCGTTCTGATTTCATCTGCGCGGGGAGAAGATCGAGGCGGAACCCGGCGGAAGAGGCGCGTGCATGGGAAAGGTCGGACAACTGGTCAGTGGCACGGGTGAGGCGGCGACGGCCATGACGGACGCCGTGGCGATGCTCGGCACGATTAAGGACGTGGCGGGTATCGAGTGCGTGAAGACGTTTTTCGCGTCGCTCGCCGTGGGCGGGGTGACGCTTGCTGCGCTGCCTGCGTCGGCCCTCGTGCTTGGCGCGGCGGGGCTTTCGGGGGCGGTCGCGATCTACAAGGCGCTCGCGGCGCGTAAGGAGAGTCTCCGGCAGGAGCAGTGCCGCGAGTGGCTGAGTCAGGGACGCGAACAGCTCGGCGAGCTGTTGCGTGAAGGCACCGACCTGCGCCGGGCGGCGGATGCGATGGAAAATGCGGAGAATGGCGGCTCCTTTGAGGATCTGGAACCGGGCGCCTACGGAACCGCCGCGCCGCAAATCGTCCAGTTTCAGACTCTCCTGCGGCTGAGGAAAGAGAAGCGCGAGGATTTCGAACGGATGGCAGTCCGGTTCGACATCCTCCAAGGGGACGTGGAAGTTCTGACGAAGTTCGCAGAAAAGACGTACCGACTGGTCACAGAGACGCACGAGGATGTGAAGGCGCAAGGTGCGAAACTGGAAGAGATTTCCGCACAGGTGGGTCAGTTACCTCAAGTAATGGCTGCTGAAATCTTGAAGTTTTTCGCCAGCAAAGTCTCCGCTCTGAACGGCGCTGTCGGACGTGAGCTGACGCAGAAGGAGAAGGTCGATCGCGCCTTTGCGGAACTAGCTGAGGCGAATGGCGTTCCGGTCGAGCAACTGAAGGCGGTTGTCCTGAACTATGCCAAGAGCGTGCGGACGAATCCACAGTCCGACTCGATAGAGAAGGCCCGTGCGGAATACGTGGCCGCGAACTACCTGACTGCTGCGAAAGAGGCGGGTGCCGTGGCGATGCGCGCTCGCGCCCGGCGTTTCGCCCGTGATGCGGGAATCCGCAAGTATGCCGCCGAAGCCGCCGCCAAATCCGCCGTCGATCGTGCCAAGGAACGTGACGCATTGATCCTGAGCGGCCAGTCTTTCCATGCGGCTCGTCAGTTTGGCAGGGCCAGTAACGCCTACAACGAGGCGTTGGAAATCACGCCTCGCGGGGAGGACGCCACGGCATGGGCCGCGTTGCAGTTAGCTCTTGGAGATGCGTCTGACAAATGGGCCGATGTCTCTGAGGGGGCTGAGATCGCCATTCACCGCAAGCAGGCCGTTGAGGCGTACCGCAGTGCACTGAAAGTGTACACGCGTGAGGCACTGCCGCATGACTGGGCTACGACGCAGAACAATCTGGGCCTCGCGCTGGCAAATCAGGCGGCGGCGTGCGAGGGTGCCGAGCGTGTGCGGCTCATCCGTGAGGCGATGAATGCGTATCGCAATGCATTGGAGGTGTGCACACGGGAGGCGTTGCCGCAGGATTGGGCTGACACACAGAACAATTTGGGCAACGCACTGTGCAATCAGGCTGCAGCGAGCGAGGGTGAGGATCGGGTGCGGCTCCTTGGCGAAGCGGTGACAGCGTATCGCCAAGCGTTGGAGGTGCGGACGCGTGAGGCGCTGCCGCAGGACTGGGCGGCGACTCAGAACAATCTTGGCATCGCGCTGAGGGATCAGGGGAAAGCAAGCGAGGGTGAGAATAGGGCGCGGCTCCTAGGTGAAGCGGTGAGGGCGTGCCGCCAAGCGCTGGGAGTGCATACGCGTGAGGCGTTGCCGCAGAAGTGGGCGACGACGCAGATCAATCTGGGTAATGCGTTGAGCGATCAGGCGAAGGCGAGCGTGGGAACGGAGAGTGCGCGGTTGCTGGGCGAGGCGGAGAATGCGTATCGATTTGCGCTGGAGGTGTACACGCGGGAGGTGATGCCGCAGGAGTGGGCGATGACGCAAAACAATCTGGGTGCCGTGCTACAACATCTGGCAGCCGCGAGTGAGGGCGCGGAGCGGATACGACTGCATGGGGAGTCGGTAGCAGCGTAT
Organism: Puniceicoccales bacterium Verruco_01; assembly: GCA_001604565.1. Taxonomy (GTDB): domain Bacteria; phylum Verrucomicrobiota; class Verrucomicrobiia; order Opitutales; family Oceanipulchritudinaceae; genus Verruco-01. The sequence continues at coordinate 33,706 of LVBV01000021.1, forward strand.
CGTAGTGCACTGGAGGTGCAAACGCGGGAGGCACTGCCGCGGTATTGGGCTCAAACCAGTCTCAACCTTGCTCAGTCTCTCATTTTGCTTGCTGCAGCTCACCTTGACGCGGGCCATTTTGACGAAGCGGAGGCGATCTTCCGCGAGAATGTTTCGCTGGCGGTCCCGGGCCAGTGGACCTTTGTCGGAATGTGCATTCTTATTTTTCACGCGTTACACGCGCGCGGTAACACGAATCCGCTTCTTGCCCGGGCCGAGGCTTTGCTTTTGGAACTGGGCGGGAAGTAGGCGCTCTTTTGCGAGTCTATCGTCTTGGCGGGGCGGGAAATGCCGGTTATCCCTTTCGCATGATTTCGAAGGAGGCGTTGCGTAAGGTGTGGAAGAGCCCCGCGCTTTGGCTGCTTCTGTTCCTTTCCGTTGCGATGCCGCTCATGAGCCTCACGGGGCGCTACGGCGGGGTGCCGCACTTCGACCTTTGCTGGGACACGATGAACGCCCACCGGCTGCTGACGGAGGGGACGATTCCCGAGCACGGTTGCGCGAGCGGGCTCTTTTCCCTGAATCCGCCGGGGATTTCCTACGGCTTTCTCCCCGGGATGCTGCTCTTTCCGCACAGGCCCGTGGCGGCGGAGCGGTTCTCGGCGGCGCTGATGTTCGTTGGGACGCTTTTCGGGCTCTTCCTCCTCATTTATCCGCGCCTTGGCGGCTGGGCGGCGTCCGGGACGCTGCTCGTCTTTTCGATGGCGAGCGGCGGGACCTTTTTCCTGACCACACTCTGGCCGCGCGGACACGTTTTCTTCGCCGTGTGGATGATCCTTTTTGCGACGCTCTGGGTGGAAAGGCGGCGTTCCCGGTGGCTCGCGGCGGCGCTTGTGACCTACGCGGCGGGGATCTACTGGTTTCTGGAGATCGCCCCGGCGATTGTCATTCTTGCGGCCCTGTGGCTCCTCTACCGGCCCCCGGTGAGGCTGCGGGGGATGTTGATCGCGGCGGCGCTCTCGCTCTTTTTGTGGCTTCCCTACCTGCGTTTCGAGGCCGGGCGGGATTTTGTCGATCTGCGCTCGCTCCTGACCGTCTCCTATCCCGAGGGGGATTTTTCCATCCGAAGAGCCGTGGCGGACCCCTCGCACACACTCGTTCATTCCTGGGACGTGCCGCGCCTGCGGGCGGAGGCGGCGGGGCTCCCCGCGCCGAAACAGGAGGAAGGCGGCTTCTGGCTCTACACGCGGGAATGGGGATGGGTCTGGGCCCTGCGGGACAAGGCCGAATACCTCGGCGAGGAGGGTTTCTCCTTCTGCACGATGGACGGACAGTGGTTCTTTCAGGGGTTTGCGAGCGGACGCGTGCTGAAGAAGGGCGCCGATCGCTGGGAGGAGGGCGCTCACCTGGTGGACTATCCCGGCCATGAGACCAAGGCGGAGCCCGGGCACTTCGAGTGGCGCGTCCTGCGCGAGAAGCTCAGGAGCGCGGGCCCTTTCTTCCACCTTGGCGAGCAGCAGCGCTACGGCTTCTTTTTCTGGCAGGCGATCCTTTTCCTTGCGGCGCTCGCGGGGGCCTTCCGGCTCGGGAGGGTCTGGCAACTTCCGCGCGAGGCGTTTTTCCGCTGGCGGGAGTTTTTCCGCAAGGGGGAGGACCGTTCGGAGGAGGGTGGAAACCGGGTTCTCTTTGTGGTTCTCTTTGTCTCATGGGTTTTGCCCGTTCTTCTTCTTTTGTTCCTTGTCGGCTGGAACGGTATCTGGGAAGGGCAGCGGCGCTTCTTCTGGCTCTGGGTCGTGCAGGCGCCGATCCTCGGGTGTGTTCTTTCCATGCCGCTTTGGAAGGGTTGGCGGCCCGGCTTCCTGCTGGTTCTTGCGGCGGCTTTCACCCTGTCGCTCAACCCGCTCACGCAATCGCTCTTGAGCGACGCTTTTTCCGCCGCTCCGGGACACTGGCTCCGTAACGAGGACAAGGCGATCGACGCGCTTAGCGACGTTCTGCGCGCCGACGGGCGCACGAGTGCGCGCATCGGCTACGACACGAATCAGGAGGAGTGGTTTGCGCAATTGCGCAATCTGGACGGCGTGTCCAAGTGCGGGATCCGCTGGGATGTCTCCCTGCTTTTGCGCCACGGTATCGTGAATCTGGACACGTCCCCGGAAGGCCTTTCCGCGGATGACGACTACCGGGTTTTCAGCCCGCTCTACGACATTCCGCGCACGGACTTCGCCCAGTTTCGCTGGAGCATGACCCTCGACGGATCGCTCCCGGAAATGGAGAAAATCGCGGAGGCGGGCGGCTACGAGATTCTGAAAAAGAAACAGTAGACGGGCCCCGGCTACGTGTTGAGCCTCCGGCAGATCGGGCAGACCGTGCCGTCGCAGCCGCGCGCGGTGCAGAGGGCTCGCCCGTAGTGGATGAACTGGAGGTGGAGCCTGCCCCAGTCCTTCTCGGGAAAGAGCCCCTTCAAGTCCCGCTCGGTGTGCTCCACGGAGGAGCCGTCCGAGAGCTTCCAGCGCTTCGCGAGGCGGTGGATGTGCGTATCGACGGGGAAGGCCGGAGTGCCGAAACACTGGACCATGATGACGCTCGCGGTTTTGTGGCCCACGCCGGGAAGCGCCTCAAGAGCCTCGAAGGAGGAGGGTACTTTCCCTCCGTACTTTTCCGCAAGAATCTCCGAGAGGTCCCGGATCGCCGCCGCCTTGCGCTCGGAAAGGCCACAGGGCCGCACGATCTCCCGGATCGCCTCCACCGGTTGCCTCGCCATGTCGAAGGGGTTGTCCGCCAGCGCGAAGAGCGCGGGCGTCACGGCGTTCACCCGCAGGTCCGTGCACTGGGCGGAAAGCACCACGGCCACGAGCATCGTGTAGGGGTCCCGGTGTTCCAGTGGAATCCGAGGGTCGGGGAGGAACTTGTCCAGTTCCTCTGCGACGATCGCCGCCCGTTTGTGTTTTCCGCGCACCATGGTTTCCCTCGATCTCTTCTTGTTGCAGAGAGTCCGGGACGGTGCAATCATTCCCCTTTCTCCCAACAGTTCCCATCCTTCGATGAATCCTTCCGCGACGATCCAGGAGCGCGAGAGCGCCCGTTTCTACATTCCCGCCAGCCCCGCCGAGATCGGCGCGATGCTGCAAGAATGCGGGGCCGCAAGCCTCGACGCTCTTTATTCGCATATTCCCGCCGCCGTGCGCTTTGCGGAAAAACTCCCCCTGCCGGAGGAGGCCTCGCAGGAGGCAATCGCCGCGAGAATCGGTGCACTGGCGGAAAAGAACGCGAAGACGCTCTCCTTTATCGGCGACGGCCTGCCGGATTATTCCGTGCATGAGATTTCCTCATACGTCTGCGGCATCCGGGGCCTTCTCACGGCGTACACGCCCTACCAGCCCGAGCGCGGGCAGGGGACGCTCTTCTCCCTTTGGACCTACGAGTGCCTGATGGCCGCTCTCACCGGCATGGACGCGGTGAACGCCAGCCTCTACGACCGCGCGAGCGCCCTCTTCGAGGCCCTCACCGCCGCGCACCGCCTCAGCAAAGCGGGGGCGGACACGGTGATCGTGCCGGAGGCCGTGTACCCGGGCGATATGGAGGTCGTGCAGACCCTCGCGCGCGGGACGAAGCTTAAAATCGCCACTCTGCCGCTCAATCCCGCCACGGGCAGGACGAGCCCGGCGGCCCTCAAGGCGCTGGCCGCCTCCCTCGGAGCGAAGCTCGCGGGCATCGTCGTTTGTCAGGTGAACTGTCTCGGCCTTCTGGAGGAGGTGGACGCTCTTGCCGACGCGGCGGCGGATGCGGGCGTGCCTGTAATCGCCGTGTGCGACCCGATCCTGCTCGCGGCGGGAGGCCTCAAGGTGCCCTCGCGCTGGGGAAGAAAGGGCGCGGACATGATGGTGGGCGAGGCGCAGCACCTTGCCATGGGCCCCTGCTGGGGCGGCCCGGGCCTGGGCGTCTTCGCGGTGCGCTTTTCCGAGGGCGACCGCTCCACGATCCGGCAGAGCCCGGGCCGCTTCGTCGGCAAGGCCCTCGATGCCAAGGGGCGCGACTGCCGCGTGATGGTCCTTTCTACCCGCGAGCAGCACATCCGCCGTGAGAAGGCCACGAGCAACATCTGCTCGAACGAGGCGTTCGTCGCGACGCTCGCGGGCGCGTCGATCCTCGCGCGCGGCGGCTCCGGCCTTGCCGCGATGATCGCGAAGGCGCGCCTGAACGCGGCCAATGCCTATGCGAAGTTGACGGCGATCGAGGGCGTGAAGGCGGCGTATCCGCAAAGCCCCTTCTTTAGCGAGATCGTGCTGGAACTTTCCCGCCCGGCGGCGGAGCTTATCGAGCATTGCCGCAGGGCCGGCATTCACGCGGGCGTGGATGTATCCTCCCGTGTTTCGGGAGGCCGCAGCCTGATTCTCGTCTCCTTCTCGGACCGTCAGGGCGCCGCCGATGTGGCGAAGCTCGCGGACGCCTTCCGCTCCTTCTTCGGCGGGAAGCTGGGCGCGGAGGGCGAGGCCCCGGCGATCCCGGTTGACTATCGCCGCGACGTGCCGCCCTCTCTCCCGAAGATCCCGCTTGCCGAGCTCAAGGCGTGGTATGAAAAGCTCGGGAGCCTCAATCTTTCCCCGGACGCGGCGCCGTATCCGCTGGGCTCCTGCACGATGAAGTACAACCCGCTGCTCAACGAGCGCCTCGCGGCGCTGCCGGGCTTCAACCTCCTTCATCCCGAGGCGCCGGAGGCGGACTCTCAGGGCGCGCTGGAGCTCCTGTACGAGATCGAGGAGTGGTTCAAGGCGGTCACGGGGCTTGCGGGCGTCTGCACCCAGCCGGTCGCGGGAGCCAATGGCGAGCTGTTGGGCCTCAAGCTCATTCAGGCCTGCCTCGCGGACCGTGGCGAGGGGGAGAAGCGCAAGGTGATTCTCCTGCCGCACACGGCTCACGGCACGAACTTTGCGAGCGCCGCCGCGGCGGGCTTTGCGGAGATCGTCCCCCTCGACGCCGACGCCTCGGGCCGCATCGATCTGGTCAAACTCGACGCAATCCTCGCCGCAAGGGGAGGGGAGGTCGCGGGCATCATGGTGACCAACCCCAACACGAGCGGCATTTTCGAGACCGAATTCCGCACGATCGCGGACAAAATTCACGCGGCGGGCGGCCTCGTCTATATGGACGGCGCGAATCTGAACGCCATCGCGGGCCATGTGAACCTCGGGGCCCTCGGCGTCGATGCCGTGCACAGCAATCTGCACAAGACCTGGGCAATTCCGCACGGCGGCGGCGGGCCGGGCGACGCGATCGTCGCGGTGTCGGCAACGCTTGTCCCCTTTATCTGCGGGATGCGCGTGAGGAAGAACGCGGACGGCACTTTCTCCAGTTTCCGGGCGCCGAAGTCGATCGGCTCCTTCCACCGCCACGGCGGCAACTTCCAGAACAAGATCCGCGCGTATGCATACCTCCTGCGCCTCGGGGCGGAGGGCGTTCCCGCGATGAGCGCCACGGCGGTCCTTGCCGCGCGCCACCTCTACCTGCGCCTGAAGGACGAATACAAACCCCTCCCAGCGGGTTCGGCAGAGCCGCGCATGCACGAGTTCATCCTGTCGCTTAAGGACGAGGACTTCGCGGCTCTCGAAAAGGCGGGCATTGCGCGCGGACCGGCGATCACCGGCATCGGCAAGCTGTTCCTCGATTTCGGCTATCACGCGCCCACGATGTCCTTCCCCGAGCACGACGGCATGATGATCGAGCCCACCGAGAGCTTCACCCTCGCGGAGCTCGACCGGCTGGCGGATACGGCGCTGGCCATCCTGCGCCTTGTGCGCGCCAATCCCCGCATCGTCCTCGGCGCCCCGTACACCATGCCGGTGGCCCGCATCGACGAGGTGGGGGCGAACCGCAAGCCTGTCCTTTCGGAGAAGCTCTCGGGGCTTCCGGTCCTGCCGGAGGCCTCCTTCGCCGGGGCGGACCCGATCACCCTGCCGGTGGATCAAATCGAAAGCTTGCTGCGGGGCCTCGCGCCGGTACAATAGGGGCATTCTCCCCGTGCGGCACCCCTCGCGCGGGATCGTGTCAACCCCAAGGGTACGCGCCATGCCGGTGGTTCCTCCGCCACTTCCCGAACGCAGGCTGATCGAAGCCCTTTTCCGGTCGATCAAGCATGTCTTCGAGACGAATCTTGTCCGCCGGACGGACATGGTGCGCACCGTTGCGCCTGCGGAGCTTCTGGAGATCGTCCGCGTCGATCCGGCCTCCTTCACGATCAGCGCCATCCGGGCGAGCGGCGACTGCGACTGCACGATCTCCGTCGTCACCCCGGCGGGCCTCAACTTCGTCTTCGCGCGCGACTTTCTGGAGGTGGACGATTCGATGCTCCAGCTCGGGGCGGAAATCCCCGTCTATCGCGACGCGGCGGGCGAGATGAACAACATGCTGGCCGGTGCCTTCCGCAACATGCTTTCCAAGGGCGGGGTTCAGATGCGCCTCACCCCGCCGGTCATCGTGAGCGGCGTGGAGCACCTCATCGCCTCGCTCGCCAAGGCTAAGACGCAGATCGTGGCGGAGATCCGGGTGGAGGAATTCCTCGTTTACGTCTGTCTTTGGACTTGATTTGCGCCGCCTGCGGGCGAGCATCCTCCCCATGCAGGAATCCCCGTCCGCCGACTGGCTCGATCCCGTTTTCAACTCTCCCCGCGAAAAACCCGGTTTCTTTTCCGGCCTCTTTCCCTCGCCCTTCTTTTACGCGAGGGCCTTCCGCGCGGTGAATCATGCGGCGAAGGAAATCGACAGGGGGCACGGTTGCACGGAGCTGTATATCCAGTCGAGCCTCGGCGTGGCAAGGGCCGCCCAAAGCGTCGGGGCGCGCCTGATCGTCGAGAACGCGGGTGTTTTCAAGACCTCGGTCCCCTGCATCATCGCCGGGAACCACATGAGTTCTCTCGAAACGATGGTGCTGGAATCCATCATCATGCCGGTCGCCCCGATGACCCTCATCGCCAAGGCGTCGCTCGCGAAGTACCCGGTTTTTTCCACGCCGCTCAAGGCGTGTGATCCCATCCTCGTGGGCCGTGAGAACCCGCGCGAGGATTTGAAGCTCATGCTTGAACAGACCCACGAGCGGATCGGCAGGGGCATTTCCATCGTCGTCTTCCCGCAGACCACCCGTTCGTTCGTCTTCAACCCGGCGCACTTCAACTCGATCGGCGCGAAGCTCGCCAAGCGCGAGAAGGTGCCCCTCGTGCCGCTGGCGCTGCGCACGGACTTCTGGAGCTGCGGCTGGCCGCTCAAGGACCTCGGGCGCATCCGCCCGGGAATCGACATCCGCTTCCGCTTCGGCGAGCCTCTCGACGCCTCCGACGAAAAGGACGCTCAGAAGAAGACCGTGGACTTCATTGCCGGAGCCCTCAGGGAATGGGGCGTGCCGGTCGCGTAACGCGTGGTCACGGGATAACGCTTTCTTCGAGCCAGATCCCGTCCCGCTCCCGCGCTATTCGGGGCGGTCCCCGCCCTTGCGGCGGAGTTCTTCGCGGCAGTCGTTCATCACGCGCAGGCACACCTCGCGCAGGTCGAAGAGCCGCGTGCGGATCTCGCCCTCCATGAGCTGTTCCGCCGGGGTCTTCCCGGAGGTGATGTGTGGCAGCAGGGTGAAGGTGCGGTTCACAGCGTCGAGCGCCAGCTTGATCTGGCAGACGGCGAGCTGGAAGTCCCCCATGTCGAGGGACTGGAGCGCCAAGGTGGCGTGGGTCTCGCCCTCGCCCAGCATCTGGGCATAGGCCCAAGAGGTCTTGGCGTCGCCCTTCACTGTGCCGTTCATGAGGGCATGGCTCCACATCCGGCGCAGGTACCGGTACAGCCCGCGCACCACGATATAGACGGGGTGGCGCAGGATCGTGTAGGGGTCGAAATCCTCGGCGGAGGCGTCGTCCTGTTCCTCGTCGTCGGAATCGGAAAGATAGTCCTCCTCGTCGGAATCGGACACGGACCAGTCCTCGGCGTCCCAGCCCATCTGGTGGGCGACCTCGTCGATGTGGTCCGGCTGATCCTTGAGGCGGTTGTACAGATCGATGAACTTCTCAACCTCGGCCTCGTGGCGAGCCAGATACTGCTGCCAGTCGTATTCCTGCCAAGAGAGGTCGCCGCGATCGTCCCAGTCGCCGTCCGGCTGCCCCTCGAAGTTGTAATTGTTCATGTTTTAAGCCCGCCTCCGGCGGTATGCGCATCTTCGCGCCAGTGGTGAAAAAGGCAACAGAGAAAAAATCGACCGCGGGAGGCTTTCCTCAAGAGGAATCCCAACCCGTTGTATTCCAAGGAACTCCCTAGCCCAAAGCGTGCCAGAGCCTTTCCGGCGGGCAGGAATGGCTTGTTTGTGCCCTACACGCGCGGCATCACGTTGCCGCCGCAGACCGGCACGTAGGCGCCGGTGATGTAGCTCGCAAGGTCGCTGGCGAGGAACGCGACGACGTTGGCCACCTCCTGATCGGTGCCCCGGCGGCGGAGCGGAATGTTGGCGATGTAGCCCGCGTCGTCCACCTTTTCGCCCGCACGGTACTTGTCGCTCACCGTCCAGCCGGGCGCCACCTCGTTCACCGTGATCTGGTCGGGCCCGACCTCCTGCGCGAGAACCTTCAGGACGCCGTCCATGCCCCGCTTGCCCGCCGCGTAGGCGGACTGCGTGACGGCAAGCTGCATCGTGACCTCGGTGTTGATGCCGATGTAGCGGCCCCACTTCTTCTTTTGCATCGCCGGGACAAAAGCCTTGGCAAGGGCCACGTTCTGAACGACGCAGGTGCGGAACTGGTCCTCGTAGTCGGCGATGGCCTCGTTCAGGACGGTCTCCCACGGGAAGATCTGCGAGACGGCGTTGGCCACCACGATGTCGGGCTCGCCGAGAGTGGCGTTCACGGCATCCTTCATCGCGAGGATGCTACCCAGGCTCCCCACGTCCGCCTGAAAGACGCCCGCGCGCACGCCCAGATCCTTCAGCTCCGCCTCCAGCTCCCGCGCCTTCGCGACATTGGCGTGGTAGTGCAGCGCCACGTCCGCGCCGGCTTTTGCGAGGGTCCGCGCCATCACGCGCCCGAGCTCCCCGCTCGCGCCGGTCAGGATCACAAGATGTCCGGAAAGATCGAGGGACAGTGCCATGCGCGCACTCTGCACGGCAGCGGGCCGTCGGTCAACGGCTTGTTAGCGGAAAGCACCGCCCGGTTTGACAAATCCCTGAGCCGCCGTGTTAATCCAGTAAAACCCCATCCGGATACCCCATGAAAAAAGTCCTCTTCATCGGCGGCACGGGCATCATCAGCTCGGCCTGTTCGCGCCTCGCCCTCGCGCGCGGCATCGATCTGTATCACTTGAACCGCGGCAAGACCGGCGTCACGCTTCCCGTCCGCGCCTGCCCCGGCGTGAAGGAGATCCATGCGGACATCCGGAACCTCGAAGAGGCTCGCGCGGCCCTGAAGGGCATTGAGTTCGACAGCGTGGTGGACTGGATCAGCTACGTGCCGGAGCACCTCGCCATTTCCCTTGAACTCTTTCGAGGCAGAGTGGGGCAGTTCGTCTTCATCGGCAGCGCCTCGGCCTACGAGACGCCGCCCGCGTCCCTGCCCGTGACGGAAGAGACGCCGCTCGACAACCCATTCTGGGAATACTCCCGCAACAAGATCGCCTGCGAGAAGTTCCTTGAAGTGGCCTGGACGAAGGAGCGGTTCCCCTACACGGTGGTCCGGCCCTCGCATACCTACGACGAGACCTGCATCGTGATGGAGGGCGGTTACACGAACGTCGCCCGCGCCCTTGCGGGCAAGCCCGTCGTCGTCCACGGCGACGGCTCCAGCCTCTGGACCCTCACGCACCATGACGATTTCGCGGTGGGCCTCGTGGGCCTTCTCGGCAACCGGGGTGCGCTCGCGAAGGCGATCCACATCACGAGCGACGAGTGGCTTAGTTGGAACCAGATCTTCACCCTCACCTGCCGCGCCTTCGGGGCCGAGCCGAAGCTCGTCCACGTCCCGAGCGAGGTGATCGCGAAATACGACGAAGGGATTGGCGCCTCGCTCCTTGGCGACAAGGCGCACAGCATGATCTTCGACAATTCCCTCGTGAAGAGCCTCGTCCCGGACTTTGGGTGCAAGATCCCCTACGCCGAGGGCGTGAAGCAGATCGCCGCGTGGCACAAGGCCAATCCGCAGGCCTGCAAGGCCGATCCGCGCATCGACGCGGTTTTCGAGAAAATCCTCGCGGACATACCGCCTGCGTGGCGTTAAGTCGGAACGAAGCGGTAGGTCCCAGTCTCGCGTCTTCCCCCTGGTGGAGCAGATCGGATTTGAACCGACGACCTCCACGTTGCGAACGTGGCGCTCTTCCAACTAAGCTACTGCCCCGTGGGGAAAACTCCGCGAAAGGGAACGATCCCTTGGCGGGAAAGGAGCGAACTTTGCCAGAGCCGGGGCGTTTGTCAAGA
>LVBV01000059.1 GCA_001604565.1 Puniceicoccales bacterium Verruco_01
AGGCTCACGTTCCGCGAGCTGGCATCCGACGGCAAGATCCCGGGCGTCACCAAGAGCTCGTGGTAAGCCCGACAACAACAATCGACGCCGCAAAAGCCATGTCAGACACCATCAGCGATTTTATCACCGTCATCCGCAACGCCTACCGCGCGCGCAAGGATCAGTGCACCGCCCGTTACTCGAAGATGCACTGGTCGATCGCGACCATCCTCAAGGAGGAGGGTTTCGTGCGCGACGTGAAGGAAGTGGAGGACCAGAACGGCCACAAGGCCATCGAGATCACCCTCAAGTACGTGGACGAGGTTCCCGCCCTCACCGGCATCCAGCGCATTTCCACGCCCGGACGCCGCCTGTATTACAGCTACGACGCGATTCCCCGAGTCCTCGGGGGCTTGGGCGTCGGCATCCTGACGACGAGCCGCGGCGTGATGAACGACCGCTCCGCGCGCAGGCAGAAGGTGGGCGGCGAAATGGTCTGCTCGGTCTGGTAAACACGAGGAAAACAAACACATGAGCAGAATCGGAAAACTTCCCGTTGTCCTTCCCGCCAAGGTGAAGGCGACCGTGGTCAACAACACGGTGGTCATCGAGGGGCCCAAGGGCCGTCTCGAACATTCCTTCAACCCCGCGCACGTGAAGATCCGCATGGACGGCAACGCCGTCAAGGTGGATCCCGCGAGCGAGAGCCGCCTTTGCGGCGCCATGCACGGCACCGCCCGCTCCATCATCGCGGGCATGGTGAAGGGCGTGGACAAGGGCTACGAAAAGAAGCTCGAAGTCGCGGGCGTCGGCTTCAAGGCCGAGGTCAAGGGCAAGGCCCTCGATCTTTCCCTCGGCTTCTCGCACGAGATTCTCCTCCCGATCCCGGAGGGCATCTCGATCAAGGTCGAGAATTCCACGGTCATCATTGTCACCGGCTGCGACAAGCAGCTTGTCGGACAGATCGCGGCTTCGATCTACCAGTTTTACCCGGTGGAGCCCTACAAGGCGAAGGGCGTTCACGTCGTCGGTCAGCACATTCGCCGCAAGGAGGGCAAAAAAGCCGGATAACCCCGGAAGTCCCTTCAGCGAGGAGAGTCAAACATCATGCAACTCCAGAAGAAGAACGAGCTTCGCCAGAAGCGTGTCTGGCGCGTCCGCACCAAGGTTGTCGGCAGCGCCGAACGTCCGCGTCTCTGCGTCAGCTTCACCAACAAGCATGTCTACGCCCAGGCGGTGGACGATGCTTCGGGCAAGACGCTTGCCTACGCGAGCACCCTTTCCAAGGATCTGCGCGCGGAGAAGCTGGCCGCCAACATGGCCGGTGCCAAGCGCCTCGGTGCCGCTTTTGCGGCCAAGGCGAAGGCCGCCGGAGTCACCAAGGTGGTCTTCGACCGTCACGGCCGCCGGTACCACGGCTGCGTCAAGGCATTCGCAGAGGCCGCGCGCGAGGGCGGTCTGGAATTCTAACTCTTTCATTCGATGAGCGATCCTACCATTTCTTCTGAGAATAGCGGCGACATCATCCGCGAAGCCCCGGTGAAGCCCGTCGCGGCCTCGGCCATCGTCGAGATGCCCGCGCAGGGTGCCGGTTACGGGCAGGGCGGCTTCGGCAACCGCGGTCCCCGCGGTCCGCGCGGCGCAGGACGCGGACGTCCCGGCGGACGCGACCGCCGCGACGATCGCGACGAGCCCAAGAGCGACATGATCGAGAAGGTGGTTCACATCAACCGCTGCTCGAAGGTCGTCAAGGGCGGTCGTCGTTTCAGCTTCGCGGCTCTGGTTGTCGTCGGCGACGGCAAGGGCAACGTGGGTGTGGGTTACGGCAAGGCCAAGGAAGTGCCGGACTGTATCCGCAAGGGCACCGAACAGGCACGCAAGAGCATGGTTGCCATCCAGCTCAGGGGCGACACCATCCCGCATCCGATCACCGGCATGCATGACGGCGGCCTTGTGATGCTGCGCCCCGCCTCGGCGGGCACGGGAATCATCGCCGGCGGCGGCGTCCGCGCCGTGCTGGAAGCCGTGGGCCTGAAGAACGTTCTTTCCAAGAGCCTCAAGAGCAACAATCCCTCCGCCGTGGTGTTTGCCACGCTGGATGCGCTCTGCCAGCTCCGCCGTCAGGAAACGATCAAAGCTCTCCGCCAGGCGTAATCAGCGGCGGTTCTTCCGCCTTTCAACAGTCTTTCAACTCTTTTCAAGCAATGCGACTTCACAATCTAGTTCAGAGCGAGGGTGCCACGCATCCGACAAAGCGACTCGGTCGCGGCCGTTCCAGCGGTCACGGCAAGACCTCCAGCCGCGGCGGCAAGGGCCAGACGGCCCGTTCCGGCGCGCACCAGAGGCCTGGTTTCGAGTCCGGCCATGTGCCTTTCTACCGCAAAATTCCCAAGCACGGCTTCAACCAGACGCGCTTCCAGACGGAGTGGAGCATCATCAATGTGGATGCCCTCGACACCCTTCCGGAAAGCGTGACCGACGTGAACCTCCAAGTTCTGGAGGAATGCGGCCTGATTCATCCCGGGCCGGAGCTTCTCAAGATCCTCGGCACGGGCGAGATCAAGCGCGCCTTCAACGTCACCGCGCAGAAATTCTCCGCCTCCGCGAAGGAAAAGATTGAGAAGGCCGGCGGCAAGGCCATCGTTCTTGCCTCGGCTGTGGTCGAGGAATCGACCGAGTCCTCCGACAAGGCCTAGCTAGGCCCACACTCTCTCCGGCTCCGCCACGGGCGGCGCTCAACCCCGCCAGCGATGTTTCAAGCCTTCATCAACTGCTTCAAGATTCCCGAACTGCGCGACCGCATCGTGTTGACGCTCGGCCTCCTCGTCGCGGCCCGCGTCGGTGCGAACATCCCGCTCCCGGGGCTGGATCCCCGGCCCCTTCAGGAATACTTCGCAAGCCAGGCTGGCGGTGCGAGCGGCAATCTTCTGGGCCTCTACAACATGTTCACGGGCGGCGCGCTCTTAAAGGGTGCGATCTTCGCCCTGGGCATCATGCCCTACATCAGCGCGCAGATCATTTTCCAGATGATGGGTGCGGTGGTGCCCTCTCTTGCCCGCCTCCAGCAGGAGGGCGAGGTTGGTCGCCAGAAGATCACCCAGTACACCCGTTACGCGACGGTGGGCATCTGCGTGATTCAGGCGGTCCTTCTCATCATGACCCTTGAGAATCCGGGCCGCCTCTTTCAGGGCTTCACCGGAGACATCGTCATCGTGAACCACACGTGGTTCCTCGTGGCGAGCACGGTGTTCATGACGGCGGGCTCGATCGTCCTGATGTGGATCGGCGAGCAGATCACCCAGCGCGGCGTGGGCAACGGCACCTCGATCCTCATCACGATCGGCATTCTGGCGGACCTTCCGAGCGCGGCGGCGATGACCTACCGGCTCTTCACGGCGCCCCTCGGCAGCGAGGGCAAGCACCTCGGCATCCCCGAGGGCGTGATGATGGTTGCGCTCTTCGTACTGGTGGTGATGGGTCTTGTGATGATCACACAGGCGGTGCGCAAGATTCCCGTGCAGCATGCCAAGAGGGTGGTGGGCCGCAAGGTCTATGGCGGGCAGAGCAGCTTCATGCCGCTGCGCGTCAACTACTCGGGCGTCATGCCGATCATCTTCGCGAGCGCCATCTGCCTCTTCTTCCAGACGATGTTCTCGTGGACGGGCAGCGCACTCAACCTCAAGTTCCTGATCGAGGCCAGCTCGGTCTTCAACCGCGGCGATGTCTGGTATTACGTTCTCTACACGCTTCTGATCCTCGTGTTCAGCTACGTGTGGGTGTCCATCATGTTCAAGCCCATCCAGATCGCCGACGACCTCAAGAAGTACGGCGGCTACATCCCCGCGGTCCGCCCCGGCGAACCCACGGCCAAGTATCTGGACTTCGTCATGACGCGCCTGACGGCCTTCGGCACGATCTCGCTCGTCGTCATCGCTCTTTTCCCGGACGTCCTCTACTACAATCAGCAGATTCCCTATCAGGTCGGCCAGTTCTTTGGCGGCACGGGCATGCTGATCACGGTGGGCGTTCTTCTGGACCTCCTCCGCCAGGTGGAGACCTACCTCCTCCAGCGCCATTACGACGGCTTCCTCAGCAAGGGACGCATCCGCGGCACCAGCATGGGACGCACGCGCACGCTTCTGGACACCCAGGGTCTGCGACGCGCCAACACGGTGCTCTACATGATCGTCGCCTTCATCGTCTCGGGCCTGGCCGCCTATTCCATCAACGTCTTCGTCCTGAAATAGAGAAGACTTTCCTCCGCGCGGAAGCTCGGGGGGCGGCACCGGACGCTCAAGGCGGACAATCGAAATGATCCAGATCAAAAACAGTGCAGAAATCGAGGGCATGAGGAAGGCCTGCCGCGTGGCGGCGGACGTTCTCGACGAGATGATCCAGGCCGTTGCGCCGGGGATCAGCACTTGGGAGCTGGACCAGCTTGGCAAGCAATTAATCGAAAAGCACGGCGCCACGAGCGCCTGCTACCGCTACCGTTCCGGGCGCCTTGTTTTCCCGGCGTACACCTGTCTTTCCGTGAACGAGGAGATCGTCCACGGCATCGGTCGCCCGGAGAAGCGCCTGCACATCGGCGACATCGTTTCGCTCGACATCAGCGTGGTGTTCGAGGGCTGGGTGGGGGACAATGCCCGCACCGTGGCCGTCGGACCGCTTCAGGACAAGGTGGAACGCCTCGTCACCGTCACGCGCGAAGCTTTCTACAAGGGCATGGAATGGGCCCGCAAGGGCAACCACGTGGGCGATATTTCCTACGCGGTGCAGCGCCATGCCGAGGCCGCGGGTTTCGGCATCGTGCGCGAATTCGTGGGTCACGGCGTGGGCCGCGGCATGCACGAGGAGCCACAGATTCCCAACTACGGCTATCGCGGTCGCGGCCCGAGGCTCGCCCCGGGCATGACGATCTGCATTGAGCCGATGGTGACCCTCGGCAGCCCCTCCATCTCCATCGGCGAGGACGGATGGGTGGCCCTCACGCGCGACGGCAAGCCCGCCTCGCATCACGAAAACACGGTTCTCGTCACCGACGGGGATCCGGAAATCCTCACGGTGCCTTCAAGCGGGAGAATGAACGATTAAGAGATTTCTTGACAAGCTCCCAGTCATCGGGTTTACAAACAACTTTTTTCCCTTTCCAAACCGCGCGACACAACGCGCCGTTCGCACTTTCAACCACTTACCAAGAAATAACGAAAGAATATGCCTCGCATTCTAGCCGTTGAAATCCCCGGAGAGAAGAAACTGCCGTATTCGCTTTGCTACATCTACGGCATCGGGCTCTCGCTCGCCAAGGAGATCGTCGAAGCGGCGGGCCTTGAACCGGACCGCCGTGCCAAGACCCTCACCGAGGAGGAGATCAACAAGATCGCCGAGGTGGTCATCTCGCGCGGTATCCGCGTGGAGGGCGACCTCCGCCGCGAAGTCACGCAGAACATCAAGCGCCTCTCCAGCATCAACTGCTACCGCGGCATGCGCCACCGCAAGGGCCTGCCCGTCCGCGGCCAGCGCACCCGCACCAACGCCCGCACCCGCAAGGGCAAGCGCAAGACCGTCGGCGTGCAGAAGAAGGCCGAATAAGGCCGCCAGAGCCACTTACAACAAAAACGCTTCACACATTTCGGAAGATGAGCGAACAAGAAGTCAAGAAA
>LVBV01000022.1 GCA_001604565.1 Puniceicoccales bacterium Verruco_01
AACGAACCTATCTCGATCTGAGCCTCTCAATTAAATGTGCGCAAAAGTCTGGACACTACCCGTGGCTGCGTCAATTGCCGCAGCGTTCGTAGGTGGGATGTCGTTTTCTCTTTCGCTCATCTTCTTAGGTCCTTTCGGTCTACCCGTCCGAGCCTCTCTTTTCAAATGTGCGAAAGATTCAATACGCTATCGACGGGACCCGGTAGATGGGGTTCCTTTGACGCTTACAACCAAAGAACAACAAACCTAACGAAGAATCAGGCCATCCCGATCAAAGCCTCTCAATCAAATGTGCGCAAAAGTCTGGACACTACCCGTGGATCGGCTCGCGCTCCTGAAGCGCCTCAAGCGCCACCTTGCTTTTGAACTCGCTCGTGAATCTCCGTCTCGTTTTCATCGCTGCCTCGAATTTCGGCAGCCCCCTTTCCCTGTCCAACTTTTTCAGACCGGCTCAGTCAGACCGGCTCAGGGGTGCATATGCGCATTCTTCGCGTGCATGCGATATAGTAGTAGCAATACACCAACGGCCATGTAACGCGTGCCCATCTCCCCGGTTGCAGAAGAGAAAGCCAGCCAGCCCATGACGAGAAAGAATGCGAACTGATTGAAACGGCCCTCCCCTTTCACCCGAATACGGATCAGGTCAACGATTAACACAATGTAAGCAATTACACCGATCACGCCATAGAAGAGAAGGGCCTGAAACCAGCAGCTCTCCGCGCCCATGATGGCGGTTCCTCGACCAAGATAGTCTTGGGCTCCAGTCGGTCCTAGTCCCATCCAGGGACTTTGTGTAACTGTCTCCACGACCGCAAGCATCTGGTTCTGCCGCATCTCGATGCTGCTGCCACCCACTTCCTCATTTTGCTGCAGCTCAAAAATACTTGTGACATTCTCAGCGTAGACAGAAACCTTCTGATAAAAGACTGCTGCTATTATACAGGAAAACACAAGCAGGGCCAAGGCGTATTTATAAAAACTTTTCTGTCTGGGATGAATCATTCCAAGCGCTCCAACAAGCAGAAAAAGAATTGGAGATCGCGAATTTGTGAAAAGAATGTTCATAATCAGTAAAAGGAAAAAAACACCCTTGGTGAGGGGATTAATCCTGAGCAATTTCATATTGCTGAAGACATAGAAAAAAAGAAGCGAGAGGATGGACAGAATCCCTCCGTACGTGATCGGGTGCGACATAAAGGATTGAATGCGTCCCATGCCAAGACGCACATTATCATACATCCATAAAGTCTGTTTCGATGGGTCGCTGATAAGTGTGGCCTCCAGCGCCATGATGGGATTGATGCCCAATATCTTTTCAACAATTCCGTAGAAACAAAGTATTGCGATGGTGCATATATAACCACGCAGGACGAATCTGGCATCTTTCTCTTCTCTTACAACACCCCAAAAAATACAGAGATAAATCCAGTCGTAGAAAATGCTGGAAAAAATCCTCGTCAGATTCACTATTCCCGATGGGCAAAAGAACAGGGTTAAGGCACAGGAAATAAGAAAACAGACAAAGGAGATGCGAAGGGGAAAATCTGAAAACAGATGAACTTTTCTAAATACAAGGACCACGAGTGTAACAAGAATGATTGCCACATCAAGTGTTATCAGGGGCAATCCAGGAGACCCTATAATCGCGATGTTCAAGCTCAGAAGCGGCTTGATAACAATGTACAAAAGCACGGTTCGCTTATGATCCACCAACAAGAACAGGATGTAGAAAAAAAAGATGAATAGAATTGAAAAATTCATAAGAAGCAGTAATCCACCCGCGAAAAACGCAACGATTCATTAACAATGAAATGCTTATCCGTTGTTTAGTTGCTTCACCTTCTGTTGCACATTCTGCTCCAGCGTGAAGAAGGGAAGCTGTATTTTGACAGGATTATTTCTCTCAAAATCATGTTTGAAAAAAAGCTCTGCGCATCGGGCGGCGGAATCCAGAGGGAGGTATTCGGCAAAGGTTCCCATCGTCTCGTGGAAAACGGGGATGTCCGAGACAAAAACATGCCGGCAGCCGCAGGCAATCGCCTCAAGGGGAGTGCGCCCGAAACCTTCATAAAATGAAAGAAGAAAAAACGCCCTGGCAAAATGATTCAGGTTGACCAGCTCGTCCGTGCTGACGAATCCGGTGAATAAAAGGGAATCTCCGAGATCACGGATCCTGCGCTCCAGCTCCCGATCGCGCCCCCACCCCATCCTTCCAACGAGAACGAGCTTCAAGTCCGGATCCCGCTTCACGAGGATGGCAAAAATCCCAAGCAGGTATTTCAGATTTTTCCTCGGTTCCAGAGTCGACACGGAAATCAAGTATTTGTGGGGCGTCAGCGACCATTTAGACAACAAACTCTCGTTAATCCTGCTATGAATGTTCTGCAAATCGGACGATATGCTTTCCCCCCAGTTTACGACAGAAAGATCGGTGTAACCAAGCAGTTCTTCTTTAACGCTTTCCGAGATGGTAACTATGAGGCTGGCATTCTTCAGCGCATGCCTGTATTTCGGCTTCAGGTAGTATTTCGCCCCAAGGGTCAGCATGTCGGGATAACGGAAAATCGTCAGGTCGTGAATCGTCGGAACGATTTTTGTGCCACACATCCCGTAAACGCCGAACGGAGGCGGAAAAATCGGGAACAGGACGACGTCGTAGCCGCCCTTGCGAATCTCCCGCGGCAATAGAAGATTCTCTACAATCAGACGGTTGGCACTTCCTAGTATCTGCGCGTTGGGATTGGAATCGAGGGTGTTTTCCTTGCGGAAGATCGGGAAAATTTCATGCCCGGTTTTCATAAGGGCCTTGTACATCTCGATCCCGTAGATTTCCACGCCGGTGATTCGGCGTTTGTATAAAGGAGTGAGGTCAATTGCGATCTTCATCGGATGAAACGTTGGCAACACAATAAATGACCAAGGCTACAGGGAAAAAAAGAATACGTCCGAAGACGCCTCGCATCAGTGAATGCCCCATAGTCCTGCGGATAACAGAGGCGAATCCATCGACAGGAGAAAGTCTTTTTATAATGCCCAAAAGTAACCGAAGCTCGTGAACTGGATCAAGAGGATACCGTTCTTCTCGTGCCGCAAAAAACTTTCTACTCCAGTCAAGAAAGTTGACAAACGCCGCTTCACGTCGAATGATAAGAGCTTTGTTCGAGTTCATGGAAGAGAGGCTCTTGCCGCTTGTACGCCAGAAAACACAGGCATTCGGGATCGTATGGATTCCTGTGCCGAACGCCTGATTCATGACGGTCGCATTGTCACTGCATATCGCCATATCGAAAAAAACAAAGCCTCCACGCTGTTTGAAGGAGTCCGTCCGAAAAACAAACTCGGGCATTCGCGAATCAAGCTTCCTCGCAAAGACCAGGCGGTAATACTCCGCAACATTCAGATGCTTCGGGTATGGATTGCATCTGCGGAGAACATTGTCGTTCTCGTCAATGATGTGGATATTGGCATGAAGAACATCCGCTTCCATGTTCATGAAATTGTAAATTTCTTCAACAAAGTTGTTGGACATGATATCGTCATCTGAAAAGAGGCAAAACCATTCCTCATCCCTAATCATCGCGACACACCGTTCCCATTGAGCGACGAGATTCTCACCCCCCAGATTCGTTTCAAACCTTTTATAAATAATATCAAGTCTAGGTTCATATCTATCTACAATTGATTTGATATCGTAAGGGCTGCAGTCGTCCCCGACATACAAAGTGAATGCCCTGTTTGTTTGTATGACAATGGAAGAGAGTGTCCTGTCGAAATAATCAGGCTTATATGCTGGAATAACAATAGCTAGACGATGCAAGGACATATGCAATGTATTTTAATAATAGTGTTTTGGCCCGTGCGGGACAAGCATGTTGTGATACCGCAGATAGGAAAAGGCATGCAATACACAAAACAACACCAGGGTAATTATTACTCCGAAATTTAAACAGATCATAAAGCATAAGCGGCGTCGGGATGATGAAAGAAGGCGATCACTCGCTTTTCGGCTGTTGAGAGAAGCTGCATGAAGACCCAGACCATCGCGTCGAGCCGGGGCTTGTCCTTGGCTGGCGGCTTGCCTGCAATGTCCTGTTTCAGGCCGTTGTTCAGGTATTCATCGGGGTTGATCTGCGGACTGTAGGCGGGCAGGAACACCAGTTCGATCCGCTCCTTGTTCTCTTCACACCACGCCTTAACCAGTTTACTGTGATGCACTTTCAGATTGTCCACGATCAGGATCACCTTGCGCCGCCGATACTTGATCATCTGCTTGAGAAATAGCAGAAATGTCTCGCTGTTCATCGCGTCCTTGAGCGCCATCCATTCCAGCTTTCCCTGATTGTTCAGCGCGCTTATCATGCTGCTGTGGAATCGTTTGGCGCTCTGCTTGACCACGGGCGTCTTCCCCTTGGGCGAGTAGCTGCGCCGGAAGTGGCATTCGGGTTTGGCCGCCGTTTCGTCGCCCCACCAGATTTCCGCGTCCTCCGACTTCGCCCGCGCCGCAAGTTGCGGATATTCAACCTCTTTCCACTTCTTCACCGCCTCGTCGTTGCGCTCGATGGCCTGCCTGGCTGGACGCTGCGGCGTGAAGCCCCATTCCTTTAGCAGCTTTCCCATCCCTTGAAGTGTGTAACTTACTCCGTATCGCTCTCTTACGATCTGGCAAACCGCCCTCCGATTCCATAGCGCATACGGCATTTTCAGTTGATCCGGCGTGTGATCCACGATCAGTTTCTGGATCGTTTCCGCCTGCTCCTCGTTCAGCCTGCGATCCGTCCCGACCACCCGCCCGCGCTTGCGCATTTTGAGAGCCGCCCATCCGCCTATTTTGTAGCGTTTGACCCAGCGGTTGATCGTGGCCCTGCCCACGTCCAGAAGTTCCGCGATCTCCGTCTGCGTTTTATGCGCCTCGACAAGCCGGATGGCCCGCCTGCGAATTTCTTCCTGCGCCTGCTGATTCAAAGTCCGTGCATCTTTTTTGTCCATGCCCATACGTAGCTTAACGCATGCCAAGTAGTGACCTGTTAGGATTTCTGATTAATAATAAACACTCGTTTTCTATCCGCCGGATTCCGGGCTATCTTCTTCGCATTCCTGGTCTTCACTCAAATCATAATCTCCGCACCGCGTCTCTGACCTCAAAATATAACCTACCGCCGCACCACCCGTTTCACTTTCATTCCCGCCTTCCTGCCGAATTCAATGTCGGAGGCGCTGTCGCCGATCATCAGGCTCTTTGAAAAGTCGATTTCCGGAAAATCCCGCCGCGCCTGCAAAGCCATGCCGATGTTGGGTTTGCGGTTGACGCTCTCGTCGGAGAGGTCGGTGCAGGTGTAAACGGCATCGACGCGGCCTCCGTGGCGTTCGATTTCCACCTTCATGCGCCGGTGGATGTCGTGGAGCGTTTCCTCGCTCATGAGACCTTTGGCGACGCCTCGCTGATTTGTGACGACGATAATCCGTTTGAAGCGGCGGGCCAGCCGGGCAAGGTCGTCGAGGACTCCCGGGAGAAATTCGAACTCCTCCCAGTTTTTCACGTAATCGTGCGGTCTGTGCCGGTTGATGACCCCGTCCCTGTCCAGAAAGAGAGTGTCGCAATCGCTGAATTCACCGTTCTCTAGCATGGGAAGATCCCCGCGAATTCCTCATCGGCCCTGCGGTAGTCGGAGGGAATTCCGATGTCGATGAAATAGCCGTCGAAGGGCATGCCGTGGAAATGGCATGCGCCGTGGCGCTTCTGGAGAACATCGGTCTCGAAGGAGAATTTCTGCGGCAGTCCGTCAAAGAGGCCGCTGTTCCGCTCCATGAGATAGACACCGCCGTTGATCTGCCCTTTTTCGCAGAACTGCTTCTCGTGAAAAGCGAGGATGCGTCCTCCCGCGTCGGTCGTGACATTGCCGTAGCGGTCGAAGCGGTCCATTGGCTTGAGAGCCATGCTGAGGACGGCTCCGCTCTTGCGGTGCTCGGCGCGAAGGCGGGAAAGGTTCACGTCGAAAAACGTGTCTCCGTTCAGAATCAGAACCTGCTCCCGCGTTGCGGCGCCCAGAGCCAGCCGGATTGCACCGCCCGTGCCCAGCGGCTCTTCTTCGATGACGGAGGTCACTTCGAACTTCCAGCGCCCCTCCCGTGCCCACCCGGTCACCTTTTCGTGCATGTAGCCGACGGACAGAATGACGCGCTCCACCGGCTGCCCTTCGAGGTAGCGAAACAGGTAGTGCAGGAAGGGTCGGCCGGCCACGGGAGCCATGCACTTGGGAAGATCGCTGACGGCGCTGCGCAGGCGCGTTCCAAGACCTCCTGCGAGGATGACGCACTCCATCACGGCTTCTCCTTGAGATGGCCGAAAAGAGTTTCCTCGACCAGATAACAGATGATGTGTCCGATGAGGATGTGCGCTTCCTGAATGCGCGGCGTCTCCGGCGAGGGCACGTTGATGCAAATATTGCAAAGATCATTCATCACACACTTTCTCTCCCCGGTGAGTCCGATGGAAAAGAGCCCCTTCCGCCGGCATTCCTCAAACGCGGCAAGGACATTCGGGGACTTTCCGGAAGTAGAGATTCCGAAAAACACGTCCCCTTTTTCGCCGAAAGCCTCGATTTGTCGCGCGAAAATTCGCTCGAAGCCGTAATCGTTGCTGACGGCCGTCAGGATGGAGACGTTCGTGTTCAGGGCCAGGGAGGGAATTCCCGGACGGTCAAAATTCAAACGGCTGACGAATTCCGCTGCAAGATGCTGGGCATCGGCAGCGCTGCCGCCGTTGCCCGCGAAAAGAGTCTTGCGTCCGTCCCTGTAGGCGGAGATCACCGCGTCCGCCGCTCCGGAAATCTTCGCAAGGAGCGCCTCGTCCCCCATAATCCGCTCCTTGACGGAGAGGGAGGCACGGATTTGTGCCTTGATGAAATCGTTTGAGTTCATGAGAAAGAATCTGGTGGATTGGCGTCGAGGCTCTTTATCAAAGTATGGGGATATGAGGCTGGAATGGTTACTATGTCCCATTGGACGATTACAACTTCCTAAACACCACCGAGCCGAACCGATCCGGCAACTCTATTACTTTTTCCACTTTGCCAGCCATGAATTTGTCAGTGGCCCTCTTGCAGGCCCAGTCTGATTCCGGACTGTTGTAATCGTGGACAAAGATATAACCACCTTTGCTGACCCTCGGATAGAAAAACTCAAGCGCCGCCAGCGTGGGTTCATATTTGTCAAAATCGAGCATGGCGAAGGAGAATGTTTCGCCCTCAAGGCCTTCGGCTGTTTTAGGGAAATATCCCTGTCGGAAGACAACGTTATCCAGATTACCGATAAACTCCATCACACCCTGCAACGAGGTGTCCCGGAACCGGCGATCATTCTCACAACCTTCATCTCTTTTATCAAAACCCGAGAAAGTATCGAACAAGTACCACTTTTTTCCGGGAAAGAGCGAATGGATGAACCGACTGAGATACCCTTTCCAGACACCGCACTCAGCAAAGCTTCCCTCAATGTTTTCTTTCTTGATCGTGTTGAGTGCTGAATAGATCGCGGCGAAGCGAACCGGATCGTTTTCCGCTGTGACTTTTGCGATGGTTTCTTTTGAAAATGTGAGACTCATAATCCATTGTCTGGAAATGAATTCTCCAACCGTTTTCATGATTATTTTTTTAATGCCTCTTTTATACATGAAGTTCCAGGATTGATTGTTTGTGCGGAGTCATAAGTCAAACACTGAAAGGTTAGTTATAAATCTTCCATCCGTGGCAACCGCCCTCGCTGAAGGTGAAGTCCATGATACGACCGCACATCGGTTCCAGTGCACGGGATAATGCAACCCGGTTCACGGGGTCCACCATGAACATGATGAATCCACCGCCGCCCGCGCCGGAAATCTTCCCCGCCACGGCACCCGAATCCAGGGACACCCGGAAGATCTCCTCGATTTTCGAGTTCGTGATGCTCGTAGCCATCTTCTTCTTGTTCTCCCAAGCAGCGCCCAGAATGTGCGCGATCGTCGGGATGTCCCCACGCAGGAGAGCCTCCTTCATGTCGCTGGAACTCTGTTTGATGCGGTGCATGGCCTCGATGGCGACGGCGTTCCCCGAGGAGGTGTTGCTGCGCTGTTCGTCGATAATACTGGCGGAGGACCGGTTGGCGCCGGTGTAATAAAGGAGCATCCACGCCTCCAGCTCGTCCACCACCCAGCGCTTCACGCGCAGCGGGTTGACGATCACCTTCTCCGCCTCGTAAAACTCCATGAAATTGAATCCGCCGAAGGCCGCGGCGTACTGATCCTGCCGCCCGCCGCTGAGCTTGAGGTCGCAACGTTCCACCTCGTAGGCCATCCGGGCGATGTCGTACTCGCCCATGGGCAGATTGAGCCATTCCACAAACGCCTTGATCATGGCCACGACAAGCGTCGAGGAGGAACCGAGACCGCTGCCGGGCGGCACATCCACATACGTGGTCATCCGGTACGAAAGCGCGGGCAGGTTGAACTGCCTGACGATCCGGTTGTGCACCCCTTTGTGCAGGTCCAGATTCCCGTCGAAAGGCAACACGCGATCCGATGCGACAACCGTGCTGCGAGGGACGTCCGGCGCATCGAATTGAATGGTGCCGTCGTTTTTTTCCTCGATGGTGCAATGGGCGTACAAACTGATGGTGGCGTTCAGGATGTAGCCGCCGTACATGTCGCAGTATGGGGAGACGTCCGAACCGCCGCCGGCCAGACCGAGGCGCAGCGGAGCCTTTGCTCGGATGATGGGATTCTTGGTCATGCCTGTATTAAAGATGGGATACGTTCCGAAAAGTAACACCCCGCTCCAACTGCCTGCATCAAATCAGCGCAGGGTCGCATGCAAGGCATATCCGGAAATCCCCGCGCCCCCCCCTGAAGTCTTCGCCTGGAAAACCTCATAACTGGCTCACGGTGCATGTATCTCATTTGGTTCTCGCTTCAAAAGGATTGGAATAGATACCCAGCCTCTGTTTCAGGATCAGAAAGAAAAACGGGATATCGTCAATCAGGTAACGCTTCCACAGCCTCCTGGGTTCCATGCACAGTCTGTAAAACCACTCCATGCCGATTTTCTGAAAACACTTTGGCGCGCGCTTCAGATTGCCCGCCTCGAAGTCGATTGTCGCACCAATAGCCATGAAGAGACGCACGTTCTTCAGCATCGTCCGATGCCTCATGATCCACTTTTCCTGCTTGGGGGCCCCGACTCCCACGGCCAGCACCGTCGCTCCGGACCGGTTGATGCGATCGACGATGTCCAGACTCTCCGCCTCGTCGTTCACAAAATTGTATGATGGTGAGCAAGTCCCCACAACAATCTCCCTTCCGGTCCTTGAGTTGATCCGCCGCGCCGCCGCATCCGCAACTCCTGGGGCCGCGCCGAGAAGGAAGATTTTTACTTCAGGATCGTCCCTGCGAAAATCGCAATACCGCGGGAAAAAAGAGGAGCCCGGGATCACCTCGTGAATCTTGCGCCCCAGAAAAATCGACGCAAAATAAATGATCCGGCTGTCACATATCACATATTCCGCATCCCTGCATGCCTTGTGGAAATCAGCATCCTTCTGGAGCTTGACCATCATATCCACATTCACCGGCATGAGAAAACCCGCATTGAGATTCCGCAGCAAATCGTCCACGCGAGCGGAGAGGAATCGAACGTTGAGAATCTGAATCTCGGTCATTGTATGGCAATAAAAGAAAAAGAATGGCCGGCGAAGGCCACTTAGTCGATTTCAAATCAACAGAGCCCCTTTTTATTGGTGGTGGATGCCAAGATCCAGCGCATAAAGAGTGCGGAGGGGAGGTAGGTGCTCAAGCATATGGGTTTACCACAACTCAAAGATGCCAGAGCGAAGCTACCGCCGCCTCCGCGAAGAGGAGCGTCACACAATCTACCGGATGGGTAAAGCGCAATACAGTCAAAGCCGGATCGCAGAAGCGCTGGGTTACAGCCAGTCGACGATCAGCCGGGAACTGAGCCGCAATCGCGGCAGGCGCGGGTATCGCCCGAAACAGGCGCAGGAAAAAGCACAGAAGCGGCTGGAGGGAAAGAGACACCGCAGGCGCGTGATCGAGGGCGAGGTGGCACTGGAAGTGCGCGCACGGTTGGAGCGCAAGCACAGCCCGGGCAAGTGAGCGGCGCCCTGCTGCGGGAGACGGGCGCATGCCCGTCACGCACGAGCATCTACAACTACATCCGAGCGGACAGGGAAGCGGGCGGCGAACTCTACAAGCATCTGCGCATCAACGGCAAGCGTCGCTACCGGCACCGCAACAAAGCCTATCGCCACAAGCTGCCCGCGCGGGTGGACATCAGCGAGCGGTCCGAGATTGTGAACCGGCGGGAACGCTACGGGGACTGGGAGGCGGACCTTGTCCAAGGCAGCCGAGGGTATCTCTTGAGCCTCTACGAACGCAAAAGCCGCGTGAGCCGGCTGGCGAAGCTGGAGAGCAAGGATTGCGAGCGCACCGCCGCCGCGATCATGGAAACCCTTCAAGGGCACAAAGTGCGCACGATCACGTATGACAACGGGCTGGAATTCGCGGCCCACGAGCGCGTGAACGCGGCGTTTGGATGCCGGAGCTACTTCTGCAAACCATATCACTCATGGGAGAAGGGCGGCGTGGAGAACTGCAACGGCCTGTTACGCCAATACTTTCCCAGAGGCACGGACTTTCTGGACCTGGACGAGGTGAGCCGGTCTGAAAAAGTTGGACAGAAAAGAGGGGCTGCCGAAATTCGAGGCAGCGATGAAAACGAGACGAAAATTCACGAGCGAGTTCAAAAGCAAGGTGGCGCTTGAGGCGCTGCAGGAGCGCGAACCGATCCACGAGATCGCGAAGCGCTATGAGATCCATCCGGCACAGGTGACCCAATGGAAGAAGGCGCTGCTGGAGGGCGCGGGCAGCGTGTTCGAGAAAGAGAAGGACAAGGGCGAGGAGGAGTTGAAGCGCAAGCAAAAGGAGGACCGCCTCTACAAACAGATCGGCCACCTGCAGGTGCAGGTGGATTTTTTAAAAGAGGTCCATCGCAAGTGTGGCGTCCCCGTGCCGGAGGCCGAGCTTGATCGGCTCGGATAAACGCATGAGCTTCAAGGAGCAATGCAAACTGGTAGGCGTGCCGCGGTCGAGCTACTACTTTCGCCCGGGGAGCGATCCGAAGGCCGGGGACGAGCAGCTGATGCGTGCGATCGACCGTGTCTATATGGAGGAACCGACGTTCGGAACGCGGCGAATGCGCGACGCGTTGCGGGGTCTGGGCCACGAGATCGAGTCGGTGCCGATCCTCCGGCAGATCCACGATCTGCTCGAAGCCTGCCGCGCCGATCCCTCGATACTGCCCAAGTCCAGACTCGGCAAAGCCGTTGACTACACCCTCGGACGCTGGGATGCTCTGCAACTTTTCACCCGCCACGGCCACGTGCTCATCGACGACAACCCCGTCGAACGCGGCATCCGCCCCGCTGCGCTCGGACGCAAGAACTGGATGTTCATCGGCCATCCGGACGCTGGCTGGCGCATGGGCGTCTTCTACACCCTCATGGCCAATTGCGCTCTCGCGAAAATCGATCCCTGGGCCTGGCTGCGCGACGCCCTCCAGCGTCTGCCCTCCCTGACCAACCAGGACGACCTCTCGTCACTGCTTCCTCTTAACTGGAAGCCACCTGTCAAGGAACCGGTCGCATCATAGCCGATCCACCGCCTTTTCGCACCATGGAGTTCCTTTGACGCTTACACCGTACAAGCTATCGTGTAGAACGAATGCATGAGAGCAGTCCACGCAACGCAAAACCGTTTGGATGTGCCCGGGATGTTCGAAAACTCATTGTTGCGATCGCTGCTTGCCATGGGCTTTGGCTACTCCACTTTCACTGACCCGTGAACCACATGCACCCTCACTGTTGTGCATCGGCGCGGTTGCCAAAAAGGTGGCACTATACCCCGGATTTTGCTTTTCTTCCGCCGCTTATGGTGGCATTTTCTTTCATGTCATAAGAACTTAACAATCAAAGAAAAGCGCATTCTGTCCGGCAATTCGTCTTCGGCCTAACTTCCGGTTCAAGTCCCGCCCCGAGCACGATGTTCCGCTTTGCGGAAGTCGGGATGATCTGGCGGCGGCGTCTTTCCGATGCGCGGCTTGCAACACCGATGCGGAACTGGTTGTTTCCCTCTGCATGAAATCCGCCCACTTCCCGGCGCGCGTGCGCCGCTTCACGAGCTCCCGGGCCTTCACGCTCATGGAGATCCTCCTTGTCATCGGCCTCATGGGCATGCTGATGGGCGTCCTCGCCGTCGGCTTTGGCGACATCTTCGGCCAGAACGAGAAGCAGATCGCCAAGATCTTCGTCAAGCAGGGCATCAGCACCAATCTGCAGCAATACCGCATGCACATGGGCTCCTATCCCAGCTCGGAGGAGGGCCTCAAGGCGCTTCTTCAGGCCCCGGACAACGCCAAGGCCAGCCGCTGGATGGGCCCGTATGCCGACAGTATCCCGGAAGACCCCTGGGGCAATCCCTACCAGTACGCCTATCCCGGCATCCACAACAAGAACTCCTACGACGTTTGGAGCATGGGCCCCGACGCGCAGGACGGCACCGCCGACGACATCGGCAACTGGGGTGACGACAACAAGGCCCAGTGAGCATCCCGTGAAAAAGAAAGCCAATATTCCCACTTTTGAGGAGGCCCTTGCCTCGCTGGAGGCGATTGTCGCCGCGATGGAGAAGGGCGACGTGCCGCTGGAGGAGCTGGTGGCGAAGTATGCCGAGGCGAGCGCCCTCTTGGCCCGCTGCCGCGAATCCCTCGACAAGGCGGCCCTCACGATCGAGCGGCTGAAGGCCGGGGCGGGCGCCGTGGAGACGGAACCCTTCGCACCGGAAAATGACGGTTCCGCTGCGGCGGGTGATTGACGGACGGGGCGCCGAAGAGGCAATATCCACGGTTCCAAACCGTCATGAGCCTGCTTGACACGATCCATTCGCCCGCCGACGTGAAGGCGCTTCCCCCGGGGAAGTTGCCGCTTCTCGCGCAGGAAATTCGCGAGCGGATCATTTCCGTCACGAGCGCCAACGGCGGACACATCGGGCCGAACCTAGGCGTCGTGGAACTGACGATCGCCCTGCACCGGCAGTTCGAGACGCCGCAGGACAAGATTGTCTTCGACGTCTCGCATCAGGGCTACGTCCACAAGCTCCTCACCGGGCGCAACGGTCCGGAATTCGACAAGATCCGCCAGACGGGCGGCCTCTGCGGCTTTTTGTGCCGCAGCGAGAGCGCTCACGACGCCTACGGCGCGGGTCATGCCGGAACGGCGCTTTCCGCGGCCCTCGGCATGGCGGTCGCGCGCGACATGCTGGGGGAGAAGAGCCACGTCGTGGCCGTGGTGGGCGACGCCGCCTTTACCTGCGGCATCACGATGGAGGCCCTGAACAACGCCGCGGAGAAGACCAAGCGGCTCATCATCGTCTTAAACGACAACAAGTGGTCCATCGACCGTAACGTCGGCGCCATCGCCAAGTACTTCAACCGCCTGATCACCACGCCCTTCTACAACCGCGCGGGGCAGCGGATGTCGCGGTTTCTGCGCCGTAGCCGCGCGGGACGGGGCTTCTTGGACTTCGCCAGCCGCTGGCGCAAGGGGACCAAGGATTTTTTGGTCTCCAGCAGCCTCTTCGAGACGTACGGGGTGCGCTACCTCGGGCCCGTGGACGGGCACGACATGCAGGCGCTGGAGCGGTATCTCGCCTTTGCCAAGACCTGCGAGCAGCCGGTTTTGATCCACATTCTGACCAAGAAGGGCAGGGGATACGAACCCGCCGTCGCCGCGCCGGAGAAATTCCACGGCACGCCGCCCTTCGACATCGCCACCGGCGCGCGGGAGGTGAAGGCCGACCAGCCGCCGACCTATCAGGACGCCTTCGGCCAGTCGCTTTTGCGCTACGCGAGGGCCGATGGCCGGATCGTGGGCATCACCGCCGCGATGCCGCCGGGAACGGGGCTTGTTTACATGCGCAAGAACTTGCCCGGCCAGTATTTCGACGTGGGCATCGCCGAGGAGCACGCCGTGATCTTCGCGGCGGGCATGGCCACGCGGGGCCTGCGTCCCGTCGTCGCGATCTACTCCACCTTCCTCCAGCGGGCGTACGACTGCGTGATGCACGACGTGTGCCTCCAGAACCTGCCCGTCGTCTTTTGCATGGACCGGGCCGGACTTTCTCCGGCGGACGGACCGACGCACCACGGCCTTTTCGACATCGCGTACCTGCGCACCCTGCCGAACGTGGCCCTCATGCAGCCGCGCGACGAGGACGAGCTGGCCGACATGCTCTGGACCGCGCTGGAGGCGAAGGCGCCCACTTTCATCCGCTACCCGAAGGGCTGCGGCACGGGCCGCGCGATCAAGGCCGCGCCGGAAAAACTCGCCATCGGACGCGCCGAGGTGCTTCGCGAGGGCCGCGAGGTGCAGATCTGGGCGCTCGGTCCCTTCCTTGCGGACGCGTTGGCCCTGGCGGAGACTCTGGAGAAGGAGAAAGGTCTTTCCGTGGGCGTCGTGAACGCGCGCTTCGTGAAGCCTCTCGACACGGAGCTTCTCGCCGCGCAGGCCGCCCGGGCGCGCCTCATCGTCACGATGGAGGATCACGCGGAGGAGGGCGGCTTCGGAAGCGCGGTGCTGGAGGCGCTGGCGCAGAGGAGCCTCACCGTCCCGGTGGAGGTTGTCGGCTGGCCGGACCGCTACGTCCCGCACGCCAGCGACGAGAAAACCCTGCGCAAACTCTGCGGCATCGACTTCGCGTCGATTCGCGCGCGCGTTCTGGCGCGGCTGGGATAGCCGCCCGGATTGTCAGGATGCTGCCTCGTCCCGGCTGGCGGTCTGGCTGCGGAGGAGTTCCTCGCGGTGGCGGTCGCCCGTGTCGGTGAGGGTCACGATCCAGCCGAGGCGCTCGTCGCTTTCGCGGGAGAGAATCGTCGTGCGCACCTCGAAGTCGCGTCCGTTGAGCACGGTGGGAAAACTGTTGCGACCGGCTTCGGGCAGGGCCTTGACGGCCAGTTCCATGCCGAGGATTTTCGACGCGTCGTCCCCGGTGCGTTCCGGGCCCAGCGCGAGGAATGCCCGCGCGGACTCGTTGGCTTCGCAAAGGCGGCGGTTGCGGTCGAAGACGAGAATGCCTTCCGGCATGTGCTCGACGATCCATCCGTAGGCCACCGGGGCCAGATCCACGATTTTTTGCCGCAGGACCACGAAATAGAGGATGAAAATACACGGCGTCATGGAGATCGCGGCAAGATCCAGTGCTCCGAAGGGGTTTAAATGCGACAGGTTGACGAGGCTCGCGCCGATCACCACCACCGGGAACAACGCGAGAGTCAGCGCCTGACGCCGGTGGATGCCGCCGTGCCGGAACGCGTGGAGAAGAAGAGCCGTCAGTCCGACACCTCCGCAGAGATAGGCGTAGGCAAGGTTCAGATAATACCAGGGTCCCGGCGTGATGAGGAGAGTGTTGTACACCGGATCCACCTCCACATTCGCGTAGATGAGATGGAGCTTCTCGTCGAAGATCTTGAAGAGGATCGTGAGGGCGGGAATCGCCCAGTAGAGAACGCGCAGGGCAGGTGTGGCATAGCGCGTCATGCCGGTGAAGTTCAGGCAGAAAACCGCGCCTGCGGCGGGCATGAGGACGATTCCGATGTACTGCAGGCGGCTGGCAAGCTGCATTTCCGGCAGAGTCCCTGCGGAAAGTTCCAGACCGTAACCGCCCGCGTAAAGGCCTGTGGCCACCGCCTGAAGGGCGAAATAACGCAGTGTGACAGACTTCGCGCGGGCCAGAAGGAAGATGCCGAGGCTCCATGCCGCGAGGGCGCTGAGCCACAACAGCGTGACGAGAAGTGGGGCGGTCATATGGAAAAATATCCACCGCAATGTTCCCGCGAAGAAGGCTTCTTGCAAGACCAATCGCGGGGTTGCGGACGGCTTCCGGACGTTCCAGAATGCCGGCATGTCGCTCACGCCCTCCTTCATGCTGCCTCTGGGGACCGCAGCCCCCGCCTTCACTCTTCCGGACGCCGCCGGAGTGACGCACACCCTCGATTTTTCCGGGAAGGCCCCCGCCACGCTCGTCGCCTTCATCTGCAACCACTGCCCCTACGTGATCCACCTGAAGGCGCACTTCGCCGTCTTTGCCGGACGGTACATGGAAAAGGGGGTTCAAGTCGTAGCGATCAACAGCAACGATCCGGGCCGCTATGAGGAGGACGGCGCGGCGGGCATGTTAGCCGACGTGAAACAGTACGCCTATCCTTTCCCGTATCTGGTCGATGCCTCGCAGGAGGTGGCCAAGGCCTACAAGGCGACCTGCACGCCGGACTTCTTCCTCTTTGACCGTGAGATGCGGCTGGTCTACCGGGGCCAGTATGACGCGAGCCGCCCCGGCAACGGCAAACCCGTGACCGGCGCGGACCTTGCCGCCGCTCTCGACGCCCTCCTCGCGGGCAGGCCCGTTCCGCAAAAGCAGCTCCCCAGCATGGGCTGCAACATCAAGTGGAAACCGGGCAAAGAACCCGCATACTAGCCGTCTTCCAATATCTTTCCGGAATCCCTCCCATGACTCTTCCCGAACAGTTTTTCTCCACGATTGAAATGCTCCTGCGCAAAACGCGGGAGGTGAACGCCGCCGCCCTGCGCGAAGCGGGAATCGCCCTTGCGGACACGATCGCCGCGGACGGCGTCCTGCACGTCTTCGGCAGCGGGCACTCGCAGATCGTCGCACGCGAGGTGGTGAACCGCGCGGGCGGCTACGTCCCGGTGAGCCAGATTGTCGATCCCACGGGCGGCTGGGCGGAGGTCCTGCCCGGCTACGGCGAGAAACTGTTCCATCGCTACGCGCAGGCGTATGCGCCGAGGGCGGGGGACTTTGCCGTCGTGATCTCGAACTCCGGGGCCAACCCGAGCCCCGTGGGCGTGGCGCTCGCCTGCGCGGCGGCGGGCCTGAAGGTGGCGACGGTCTCCAACGTCACCCTCTCGCGCGAGAGCGTCTCGAAGCACGAGTCCGGCAAGCGGCTCTTCGAGTGCGGCACATGGGCCTTCGACAATTGCGGCGTCCCCGGCGACGCGGCGCTTTCCCTCAAGGGCGCGGCGCTCAAGACCGGCTCGGTCTCCACCTTCCCCGGGGCGATGATCCTCGATCTTCTCGTCCTCGAATCCATGCAGGTATTGGAGGACCGGGGTCTGCCCGTCCCGATCCTGCAAAGCGCCAACACCGGTGGCCGCGACTACAACGACCGGATGTCGAAAAAATATCAGGGCCGTATCTGCAGGCCGGTGTAGGGGAGGGTTTCCGAGTCAGGAAGCCGACAGCACATCCGCGTTTGTGGCGGCGATCCGGCGGAAGTCTTCGCTCGGGCGCGGGTCTTGGGCGACGCGGCTCCAGTACTCGCGGGCGAGGGGCAGGGCGCGGTTTCTTGCGTCCCTTTCCTCGGGCCGGGCGAGGGGCACGCGCACCGGGTGGCCGGGCAGGTCGCCCTGCGTTCCCGGACGGTACTGCATGGGCAGCATGTCGTAGATCGGCGCGGGGCGCAGGGGAAGAGCCGCTGTCAAATGGAAGGCAAGGTTCCCCGGATGCATGTCGTCGTTCCCGATGAGGAGGCCGAACTGATGCGCCGTTTCGAGCCATCTGGCGTCTTCCTGACTGATGAAGCCATGTTCGAGAAGCGTCGGAATCGCCTCGCCCCAGAGGGCGGCTCCGCTGCCGACAAGTCCCGCGTCCAGAGCTTCGAGCGTCGCCACCGGGCGCCGTCCCCATTCCCCGACCCGGTCGAAACGGGGCACTTCAAGGAAAGTGCGGTCCGACGCCTCGACGAGGGTGCCGGTCGCTGCGGGGATTCCGGCAGCCGCCAGCGTCTCCGCCGCAAGAAGCTCGGCCACGAGCAGGTCCGCCCAGCGTCGCCCGACGGGGCTGGTCCTCTCTCCGGAGAACTTCACAAGAACCTGCCGGATGCCGGTCTCTCCCTGAACGGTGGCGGTGAACTTGGGCTGCTCGCCGCCCGCCGACGAACCGGGCGGCTCCCCGGCGGATGCCTTCTCCGCAAGAGTGGGGTAGGCGTCCGCGCGGGCCGCTTCAGCGAGCGCACTGACGGGGGCGTTCTGCGTTTGCAGAAAAGTATCCATGTTGCTCCGCCCGATCATGTAGGAACCCGGCAGATCGGCTCCGAACGCAAGGAGGGCGATCAAGATTTCGTCGCTACTCCATTTTTCGGGATTGGCCAGGAGGTGAAGAACCCCCTCGTGCGACCGTGCGAAGGCGCGTCCCATGAAGCCGCGCGGACGCATGTCGTAGATGAACCAGGGAAGATCGGGGAAAAGACCGTTTCCATGCTCCCCATGCAGGAGGACTGCGTCCGGCGCGTCCAGTTCGAGATGGAAGCCGCCGGAAACTGCGGTGAGAGTGCCTCGTAAAACGGATTCCCCGTCCGGTGTTATCTCGTACAAGGGCCAGCGGTCCCCCCACTGTGCGAGAGAACGCCGCAGCGCGTAACGGATTCCCCGCCCCTCCCGGATCCGAAGAATTGAGGAGCCCAGTTCCACAACGGCACGCGAGATCGTTGGCTGACTCGTGCCGGTGCGCGCAACAAGTTCGGCGGCGGACAAGGGCCCGGCGGCCTGCAACGTCTGCCTCACCAGCGTTGTCGTTGAAGGATTCATGAATAGAAAAGTTATTCTATAAAGATGTGTTTTATAAAGTCTAACATATTTTTGAATGAAAAAATGAATAGAAAATGAATTGAATCATTTTTTGCATGCGTTAAAAATATCACTGCGAAAATTCGACACAAAAAACCGGCGACGCCAGATGACGCCGCCGGTTTGGAAAGGTTGGGATTTCCGCCTTGGGAAGTTACTTCGTTTCGAGCGGGATCTGGCTGCGCATCCCGCGGGTCATGCTGGCGTACATATCCTTCTCGCCGAGGGAGTCCGCAAGGTCGCACACCGTGGCGAGTGCCTTGTAGTCCTGCACCTTGAGGTAGTGCAGGGCCAGGTTGAAGGCGGCTTCCGCGCGCGTGATTTCGAGGAAGTCCGGCGTGTTCATGATCGCCGTGAGGGAGGCGACGCCCTCGTTCGTCTGCCCGCCGAGAAGTTCGCTCATGGCCGCACCCAGAGCCGCACGTTCGAGGAACGGCGTTCCGGCGAGATGCTCCTGCGCCATCTTGTAATGCTCGGCGGCCTGAAGGTATTTGCCGGCGGTGTATTCGTCACTTGCCACCCGGATGTAGGCAGCGCCCGCAAGGGCGTGCTTGGGGTGATCCCCCGCGAAGGTAAGCAGCTCTTCCTGAGTCTGCGCGGCGGCATAGGCTTTCTGGAGAGAGGCTTCGCGCCGGGCGCTGACGTAGCGCCAGGTTTGCGCGCCGAGGACGATCACGGCACCCAAGGCGATGGCGACAAAGATCGACGTGCCGTTGACGCGCCAGAATTCATTGAAGCGCTCCTCCGCGTCCGCACCGGGGGGAAGGGTGCTGTCCATGTCGGGGGTGTGCTTGGCGGGGATTTTGTTTTCGGTGTCCTGGGGGTTCATCGCTGGCTCGATCTTTGAAAAAGAGAACAGTCCATGCGAAAAGCGGCGCAAGTCAAACCTGTAAACGCGCGGGATGTGCCGGAGAAGACGCCTTCGCGATGAATTTCCGCCCCGCCCCCTCTTGAACCGGGGCCGTCTTGCCGCTATCATGGTCGGCTTCCAGCGCGGGCGAAAGACCCTCGCAAAACCATTCCATTTACCAGCCATGAGCGAAACAGTTGTTGAAAAACACGCCTTCCAAGCCGAGGTCCGTCAGGTCCTCGACATCGTCATCAACAGCCTCTACACGGATAAGGAAATCTTCCTGCGCGAGCTCGTCTCCAACGCGGCGGATTCTTTGGAAAAGCTTCGGCACATCCAGCTGACCGAGAAGGAGATCTTCGATGCGAACCTGCCGCTGGAAATCTCGATTTCCACGAACGAGAACGGCGGGACAATCACGATCGAGGATCAGGGCATTGGCCTCACCCGGCAGGAACTCGTGGAAAACCTCGGCACCATCGCGCACAGCGGGAGCAAGGCCTTTGCCGCGGCCCTCGCGGGGGCGAAAGAGGCCGGTGCGGAGAAGGCCGGGGCCCTGAACCTCATCGGGCAGTTCGGCGTCGGCTTCTACTCGTCCTTCATGGTGGCGAAGAAGGTGGAAGTCTTCACGCACTCGTGGAAAGCGGACGGCGAGAGCCTCGTCTGGCGGAGCACCGGCGACGGCAATTACGAGATCGAGGCCCTTCCCGGCCAGCGGCGCGGCGCGCGGATCGTCCTCACCCTCAAGGACGACTGCAAGAGCTTTGCCAATGAGAGCACGGTGAAGGAGCTTCTGCGCCGCTACTCCTCCTTTGTCCCGTATCCCATCAAGCTGAACGGCGAGAAGGTGAACACGATGCAGGCCATCTGGCTGCGCAGCAAGGCGGAGGTGAAGGCCGAGGAATACGAGGAATTTTACAAGTATCAGGCGGACGCCTTCGACAAGCCCCTCTACACGCTGCATTTTTCCGCCGACGCCCCGCTGGCGTTGAACGCCCTGATCTTCACCCCGGAGACGAACATGGAACGCTTCGGCCTCGGGCGGACGGAGCCGGGCGTGGCCCTCTACTGCAAGCGGGTGCTGATCGACGCGCATCCGGAGGGGTTGCTGCCGGAGTGGCTCCGGTTCCTGCGCGGAGTGATCGACAGCGCGGACCTGCCCCTCAACATCTCGCGCGAGTCCATGCAGGATTCCGCCCTCGTCAAGAAACTGTCCAGTGTCGTCGTCGGACGGTACCTCAAGTTCCTTGCCTCCGAGGCAGAGAAAAACCCGGAAAATTACGCAAAATTCTGGAAGGCATTCGGCATCTTCCTCAAGGAAGCGATTGCCACCGAGGCGGGCCACTCCGACAAGATCGGCAAGCTCCTGCGCTATGAGTCGAGCCTCATGAAAGACGGCGAGCTGACGGGCCTCGACGCCTACGTTTCCCGCATGAAGCCGGAGCAGAAGGAGATTTTCTACATGTACGGCGGCTCGCGCGCGGCGATCGAGGCCGGGCCCTACACCGAGACCTTCAAGAGCGCCGGAATCGAGGTCCTCTACCTCTACGAGCCCTCCGACGAGTTCGTGATGAGCCATTTGCGCGAGTTTGACGGCAAGAAATTGGTGAGCGCGGACACGGCGGACCTCGCCATGCCGGACGCCTCCGTCATGGCGCAGGGCGAGGCCCTTGGCGCTGAGAAGATGGAGGCTCTCTGCAAGTGGGTGAAGGCTCTTCTCGGCGAGCGCGTGCGCGAGGTGATCGCCAGCAAGCGCCTGACGGAGAGCCCCGCCGCCGCGACGAACGCGGACAAGATGATGACCCCGTCCATGCGGCGCCTCCTGCGCCTCATGAAGGAGCGCGAGGGTAATGCCGTCGATGCCATGGGACTCCAGCCGGTCAACTTCGAGCTCAACGCGAAGAGCCCGCTTATCGCCCACCTCGACGAGCTGCGTGGCAAGGACGAGGCGACGGCGAAGGAACTGACCCTCCAGCTCTTCGACAACGCGATGATGGCGGCGGGCTTCCTCGAAAACCCGCAGGAAATGGTCAAGCGCCTCAACCGCCTGCTGGAAAAAGTGGGGAAGTAGGAGGGAAGTTCCCCATTCCCCGTGCGTTCCGTTTTCCGTGCATTCCTTTGCGCGATTTGCTAGCATGGGGGCATGTTGTCCGTCCGCGTCATTCCCTGCCTTGATGTGAACAAGGGCCGCGTCGTCAAGGGCGTGAACTTCGTCGATTTGATCGACGCGGGTGATCCCGTCCTGGCCGCTAAGGCTTACGAGAAGCAGGGCGCGGACGAGCTCGTGTTCTTGGACATCACCGCGTCGAGCGAGGGCCGGGGAATCATGCGCGACGTTGTCGCCCGTACGGCGGATCAGTGCTTCATGCCCGTCACCGTCGGCGGGGGGCTCCGCTCCTCCGAGGATATCCGCGCGATGCTGAACGCGGGTGCGGACAAGGTGAGCCTGAACACCGCGGCGGTGCAGAATCCGGACCTTGTGTCGGACACGTCCTCCTTCTTCGGCAACCAGTGCATCGTCGTCGCGATCGACGCCAAGCGCCGCAAGGACGCGGACG
This sequence comes from Puniceicoccales bacterium Verruco_01, assembly GCA_001604565.1. GTDB lineage: Bacteria > Verrucomicrobiota > Verrucomicrobiia > Opitutales > Oceanipulchritudinaceae > Verruco-01. Next base: position 22,150 of record LVBV01000022.1, read on the forward strand.
GCTGGACGGTGTACACCCATGGAGGTCGTAACGACACCGGGCGCGACGCTGTGGAGTGGGCGCGGGAAGTCGTGCGGCGCGGCGCGGGCGAGATCCTGCTCACGAGCATGGACCGCGACGGCACCAAGGACGGCTACGATCTGGAACTCACCCGCGCGGTGAGCGAGGCCGTGGAAGTGCCTGTCATCGCTTCGGGCGGCGTGGGCAACCTGCAACACTTGGCCGACGGCATCCTGAAGGGCCGCGCAAGCGCGGTCCTCGCGGCGTCGATCTTCCACTTCGGCACCTACACGATCGCGCAGGCCAAGGACTTCCTCGCCAGTCAGGGCATCCCGGTCCGCCGCGTGTAGGGCGGACTATCCCCGTCGTGTTTCCTCGATTTCGCCGAGCGGCGGGCTCACCCGGCAGTCGATGCGGATGGAGGTGAAGCCTTCGCGGTTCTTGAACCAGATGGGCCAGAGGTGGAGGCGGTCGGTCTCCGGGATCGCGAGGGTCATGATGTCCTCCGGTCTGTGGAAGGCGAAGGTGCCCTCGTCCATGGGCGGAGGCAGGGTATCCATCGGCTTCTTGCAGTCGAAGAGGAACATGAGCCAGTGGCAGGTGTTTTCATAGCCCTTTTCCGCGACGATGGAAAAGAGGTGCAGGTCCTTCTCCGTGATGGAGAAGTTCACTTCCTCCTTCACCTCGCGGATCGCCGTCTCGAAGGGGCTCTCGCCGATGCCCATCTCCAGCTTGCCGCCGATACTGCTCCAGAGGCCCAGGTTCGGGCTCTTCTTGCGCTGCAAGAGGAGCAGGCGGCCCTCGCCGTCGCGCAGATAAACCAGTGTGCTGATCTTGTAGGGAATCATGGGAAAGAGGCTCGTCCGCCTGCCGGAAATGGTGTTCCCGGCGGCCCTTCCATGCAAGCCTGAGCGTCCCGCGTCGCCGTGTTCCCTGCCCGTCTTCGGTTCTGAATTCTCTTGCCTGTGCAAAAGAGGCCGCGTAGGAGCAGGAGAGTGATCCTCGTCCTTCGCAACACCGTCAGCTTGAACCATTTCCGCCATGCGGCGAAATGGTTCGCGGCGGCGCGGCGGTGTGGGGCGATGTAACAAACTATTTATAGAAAACAATTTACACATCCCCGCATCCGGATAGGACGCGGGTTTTTTATTTTGCTCACCATATGCCAAAACAAGTCTCCAGCAATGCACTGCTTGTCGGCGGGTTTCTCGCTCTTGGCAGCAGCGCGCTTTTCACCGGCAAGGTGATCGTCGCCAAGCTGGCGTATGCGCGCGGGATCGACCCCGTGGGCATGGTGCTCCTGCGCATGGTCTTCGCCTCGCCGTTCTTCGCCGCGATTCTGATCCGCGAACTGCGGCGGGGTGCGCGGGTGAGCGTTCGGGACGGCGCGGCGATCTGCGTTCTGGGGATCTTCGGCTACTATGTTTCCAGCATGCTGGACTTCACGGGCATCGAGTACATCAGCACGGCGCTCGAACGGATGATCCTGCAACTTTCCCCCACGATCGTGATGCTCATCGGCATTCTCTTCCTGCGGCAGAAGGCGGACACGCGGCTCTTTTCCTCGATGGCGCTCGGCTATGCGGGCGTGGTCCTGATGGTGCATTCCGAGCACGGTGGCGGGAGCGGCAGCGTGCTGCTGGGCACAGCGTGCGTCGGCGGAGCCACCTTTGTCTTCGCGGTGTACATGGTCTTTGCGGAGAGGCTGCTGCACAGGGTGGGAAGCGGTCTTCTCACGGCTCTGGCGATGCTGGCGGCAAGCGCGGCGGTATTCGTTCATTACGCGATCGTCCGGGGCTTCGAGGCACCCACGCGGGACCCGGCGGTGCTGGGCCTGGGCCTAGTCATGGCATTCTTCTGCACGGTGATCCCTTCCTTCATGGTGACGGCGGCGATCGGGCGCATCGGTGGGGCGCGGATGGGGCCCTTCAACTTTGCGGGGATGGGCCTCACCTTCGTCGTCAGCGCGCTCGTTCTGGACGAGAGCTTTCCCGCGAACAAGCTGGCGGGCATCGTCTTTGCGGCGGGCGGCGCGCTGCTCCTCTCCCTTGGCGGGGCGCGCAAGGCGGTGGAGGCCGAAGCGCACAAGACCGTTGCCAGCGGGCCCTCGTCCGCGCAATAGTAAGGCCATGTCCCAGCCCCGTCCGAGGATCCTTGTCGCCGAGCCGGACCGCTTTCTCTGCGAAAGCGTCTGCGCGGGCCTCGGTGAGGATTTCGAGAGCCTGCCGGTCTTTTCCGGCACGGCGGTGATTGACCTCTTCACGCAGGGCGGTGCCGACGCGGTGCTGGCGAACGCGGCTCCCGGCGGCATTTCCGGTGCGGAGGTTTGCGCGAGGCTGCGGGCTCTTCGGGGCGGGACGAACCTGCCGCTGTATCTCATTTCCGACGAGGACGACGACACCGCCGTGGCGACGGCCTTCGCCTCGGGCGCGACGGACTTCCTTCTGCGGCCCGTCAACATGGGGATCTTCCGGCGCAGGCTCCTGCGCGACATCGCCGCCGCCGCCCGCATGGGAACGAGCGCTGATCCGCTCGACAGGGCGCAGGCCGAAAGCGAGCTTTTCTCTTGCCTTCCCGAACCGGCGATCCTCGTCGGGAAGACGGGGGCGATCCTTGCGGTGAACTCGGCTTTCGAAAGGGTTTTTGCCCGGAAGACGATGGTGGTAGACGCGGCTGTGTCGGATCTCTTTGCGGGGATGGAGGAAGCTGCCTTCGAGGCCGGGCGTTCGGTCACGGCGGACCTTGTCTCGCGCATGAGGGGCCGCGTTCCCGTGCGGGTGACGAGGGTGGAGATTGCTTCCGGGCCGTGGCGCGGCTCCAGCGTCTATCTGGCCACCGAGCGTTTTCCCGGAGAAACCCTGCTTGCGGGGGGCCTCCCGATGCGGCGGACCTCGATCCTCGTTCTGGAGGATTACGATGTGGTCGCCCGCAGCATGCGTCGCCTGCTGGAAAAGGCGGGGCACCGCGTGAGTGTGGCCGCCAGCGCGGATGAGGCTCTCACCCAGTTCCGCGAGGCGCTGGACAGAAAGGAGCCCTTCGAACTGGCCGTCCTCGACATCGCCGTCCCTGGCTCCGAGGGCGGGGCGGACGTATTGAAGACCCTTCGCGGCCTCGCGCCGGAACTGAAGGCCGTCGTGGCGAGCGGCGCCTGGGCCGATCCGGCGATGCGCCATCCCGAGGACTACGGCTTTGCGGCGGCATTGAGAAAACCCTTCAGCCGCGACGAACTCCTCGGCACCATCGCGAAGGTTCTCGCGGGAGGGCGGCGGTGAACCGGCCCTTCATCGTGGCCTTGCGCCACCCGAAGGAACCGAGGGCCAAGTGCTCGCTGACGGCGATCGAAAACCTTCCCGGCACGCTCTTCCGCAGGGCGAAGCCGGGCTTTTCCTTCGACGGAAACTCCTTCCTGCTTCTGGCGCCGGGTTTCCCGGAGATTTCTCCCGCCGATGCATTCCTCTCCGTGGAGGAAGCGGCGCTTTTCACGGCGCCGGGTCGGGCGGAGTGGATCCTGCGGGACGACGCCGGACGCGCGTTCCGGCCCGTGCTCCTTCTGGACAGCGTGTGGCGGCTCCTGCCGGGGATGCGGGCGAAGATCACTGGAACACCCGTGGAGCGAAGCCTCCCCGCGTGGGTGACAACCGCCTATCCGAGATCCTCCAAGATGACCGAGGATCCCGAGGCGGGACTGGCCACGATCGAGGCGCTCTACGCGGCGCTGGCGATCCTGGGCTGCGACTGTCCGGAACTGCTCGCCGGTTACCGCTGGAAGGACGCGTTCCTCGCCTCCTTCCGCGAGGGCCTGTGCGCGCACGGAACGAACGCAAAATAAGTCTTTTACGCCTTGGGCAGGGCGGCGATCTTGCGGGTGATTTCCAGAGCCACTTCCAGCGCCGTCCTTGCAAAGGACGCGTCCACCTTGGGTTTCTGGCGCAGCTCCACACATTTGACGAAGCTCGCCAGTTCCAGCTTGAGGGGTTCGGCTTTCTCGATCGGGATTTCCTCGCGCTGCACCATCGGTCCGACCTTTTTCATCAGGTGGCCGGTCTGGTTCATGTAGTCCAGCGACAGGTACGCGTCGCTTTGGAAGACGCGGATCTCGCGGACCTTTTTCTCGCTGATGCGGCTCGTGTTGATGTTGGCCACGCAGCCGTTCGCAAAGGTGATGCGCGCGTTGGCGATGTCCTCGTGTCGTGTGACCACGGCCACGCCCACCGCGTCGATGCGCTCCACGGGGCTGTTGACGAGCTCCAGAATCACGCCGATGTCGTGGATCATCAGGTCCAGCACCACACCGACCTCCGTCCCGCGCGGGTTGAAGGGCGCAAGACGGTCCGCCGTGATGAAGCGGGGGTTGGCGATGACCTTTTCGAGATAGCCGACGACGGGGTTGAACTGCTCGATGTGGCCTACCTGAACGAGCACGTTGGCGTCGCTGGCGGCCTTCTGGATTTCCTCCGCTTCGGCGGAGGAAGTGCAGAGCGGCTTCTCGATCAGAAGATGCACCCCCTTCGCCAGAAGAGGCAGAGCCACGTCGCGGTGCAGGTTCGTCGGCACAGCCACGCTCACGGCATCGCAATCCGCCGCGAGAGTCGCCGCGTCCGGATAGACGCGGCAGCCGTACTTGCCCGCGATTTCCGCCGCCCGCTCGGGGCTGGAATCGCAGATGCCGACGAGCTCGCAGCCCTCAAGCTGCGAGTAAATTCGCGCATGGTGCTGGCCGAGGAAGCCGACACCGACGACGCCGCATCGAACCCTCCCCACGTTACTTGGTCTCCGCGGGGACGGGGATCACGATCTGCTGGCCGAGCTTGAGGTGGCTGGAATCCGCTTCCGGATTGGCCTCCTGAATCGCCTTCACGCTCACGCCATATTGCTTGGAGAGGCTGGAAAAGGTGTCTCCCTGCACGATCGTGTGGATCTTCTTGCCGGAGGCATCCACTGCGGCGGCGGGTGCGGCGGCGGGCGTGGCGGCGGGCGTGGTGGCCGCGGCGGGAGCCGAAGCCACCCTGCGTCCCGCGAGGGCCGCCGTGTTGCGGTTGATCTGCTCGCGATCCTGGGCGAGGGCCTGGGCGAGCTGCTGGATCTTGCCGGCGTTGTCGCGTTGGGCGTTGGCACTGCGGACGGACTCGGCGGACAGGCTCGTGATGCGCTGGTCGAACTCGTCGAGAGTCGGCTTCACGAGGACCATCGGGTCCTGGTTTTTCTCGACCTTCTGCCGCAGTGCGGCAAGGTCCGAGGAGACCCCGTTGGCGATCACGATGCCCGTGATGCCGGTGATGACACCGAAAATCCCGATGCAGAGGGCCGCCATGACAAGACCCTTGCCGGGAGCGGACGGCGCATCCGCCGTGGGCAATGTGGAGGAGGGCAGGCTCCCGGAGGAACCGCCGATCGTGGAACCGCGCCTCTTAGCGTCAATCTCGTCCATATCGTAGAGGAGTTGGTATTAGGGAAAAATGGAAACTTGCACCGACAAGCATTGCACCACTCCAAAGTTGTGCAACTATTTTTCTGCGCTGGCGAAACGCATTTGTCGGAAAAAGAAAGAGCCCGCCCGGAACGCGTCCGGACGGGCTCTTCGCCGAAAGGGTGGAAGGCATTATTCCTCGCTCTTCACCTTGGCCCAGACGTCCATGTAGATCTGGTCGTCCTTGCCGAGCGGCACGATCTGCTCGCCGCGCACAAGCTCTTCGTCCGGGACGAAGACCATCGGGTCGTCGCGCATTTCCTGCGGGACGAGCTCGTAGGCGCCTGAATTCGGGGAGAGGTAGTAATTGAACTCCATGTTCGCCGCGGCCACCTTCGGGTCGGTCAGGTAGTTCACGAAGGCGTAGGCGAGGTCCTTGTTCGGGGCGTCCTTGAGGATCACCATGTCGTCCGACCAGAACGAGAAGCCTTCCTTCGGCAGGGCGTAGCTGATGTTGCCGCCCTCCATGATCTGCATGATGTCGCCGGAGTAGCCCATCGCCAGGTAGAACTCGCCGGAGGCCATGCCGGGCTTGTATTCGTCGGAGGCGAACTTGGCGATGTTGCCCTTCCAGCGCTTGACGATTTCGCCGGCCTCGGCCACCTGCTTGGGATCGGTGGTGTTCAGACTGTAACCGAGGAACTTGAGCGCCGCACCGAGAACCTCGCGGTAGTCGTTCAGGAGCGTCATGCGGCCCTTGAGGTCCGCCCGGTCATACATCGACCAGGAGGGCGTGAAGTCGGTCACCTTGTCCTTGTTGTAGGCGAGGCCCGTCGTGCCGGTCATGTAGGGAAGGCTGTAGGCGAGCGTCTTGTCGAGCGCGACGATCTTGAGGAACTTCGGGTCGATGTTCTTCGCGTTCGGGATTTTCGCGAGGTCGAGGTTTTCGATCATGCCTTCCTCGTGCATCAGGCGCGCCTGATAGCTCGTCGGGAAGACCACGTCGTAGCCGGAGGCGCCCGCCTTGAGCTTGGCATACATCGCCTCGTTGGACTCGAAAACGTCGTAGATCACCTTGCAGTTGTACTCCTTTTCGAAGTTCGCGAGGGTGTCTGTCGCAAAGTAGTCGGACCAGTTGTAGATATGCAGCTCCGGCTTGGGTTTGCTGCACGCGGTGGAGAGCAGGGCCGCGGCGCAGGCGGCTGCGGCGGCGATTGTCGTGAATACCTGGGTTTTTTTCATGGACTGGAGATGGGTTGGGGTGGTGGCCTAGACGCGGGAATGCGTCGAATTGCGTTTCTGGATCATCCTTTGCGAAACGATGACGACCGAGAAGGTAACGAGGATGAAGATGACCGAGAGGGCGTTGATGAGGGTGGGCGTGCCGCGGCGCATCATGCTGTACACCTGCACGGGCAGCGTGGTGCTGCCGGGGCCGGAGGTGAAGAAGGTGACGACGAAATCGTCCACCGAGAGGGTGAAAGCCAGCATGCCGCCCGCGATGATGCCGGGGCCGAGCAAGGGGAAAAGGACTCTCCGCCCGACGTTCCAGTTGTTCGCGCCAAGGTCGCGTGCGGCATCGACGAGGGTGTGGTCGAAGTCCTGAAGCCGTCCGAAGACCACGAGCGCCACGTAGCTGATGCAGAATGTGGTGTGCGCGATGATGATCGTCGTCAGGCCCAGCTTCATCGACAAATTCACAAAGAGCATGAGAAGGCTGATGCCCATCAATATGTCCGGCACTACGAGCGGCGCATAGATCAGTGCCTGATGGAACTTCTGGAGGCGGCTGCGGAAGCGGTAGAGCGCCCACGCCGCCATCGTGCCGAGAACCATCGAGATCAGGGTAGCCGAGAAAGCGACGGTCAGGGTGTTGCGGGTGGCCCGCCAGATGTCGCGCGCCTCCACCGTGTGAGCTTCGAGCAGCGTGCGGTACCACTTCAGGGTGAAGCCGTTCCACGCGCCCGGATAGCGCGAGTCGTTGAAGGAGTACAGGACCAGAACGAGGATCGGCGCGTACAAAAACACCATCACGAAGATGGAGACGAAAAGCGGCAGGCGGCTGTTGCGGCGGATGCGGCTCATGAGCGTTTGCCTCCCCGCTGGGTCGTCTTGATGCGGCGCATGAAGATCGAGTAGATGACAGGCAAGAGGACAACGAGGGCCAAGAGCGTCGCCAAGGCGCTTGCGTGCGGCAGATTGCGGTCCACGAACACCTTTTGCGCGATCTTGTTGCCCACCATCTCGCTCGTCGGTCCGCCGACGATTTCCGGCACCGCGTAGGAGCCGAGCGCCGGAATGAACACGACGACGAAGGCCGTCAGCATCCCCTGGCGGACGCCCGGCAAAAACACTTTGCGGAAGGCCTGAAAGCGCGTGGCGCCAAGATCGCGCGCGGCGTCAAGCAGGCCGAAGTCGAACTTCTCCGCCGAGGCGAAAAGCGGCAGGATCGCGAAGGGAAGCTCGGTGTAAACGAGAACGAGCAGGACGGCCCACTCGTTGTAGAGGAGCTGGGTGTTCGGCGAGGCAAGGCCGAGCCAGACGAGCGTGTGCTTGAGGCAGCCCTCGCTGTGCAGGAGGCTCCACCACGCGAAGATGCGGATGAGAAAGTTCGTCCAAAAGGGAAGGATGATCAGAAGCAGCATCCAGTTGCGCAGCTCTTGCGAGAGCCGTGCGAGCCAGTAGGCCACCGGGATGGCCAGGAGCAGGCACAGCGCCGTCGTCGCCGCCGAGAGCCACAGGGTGCGCCAGACCACGAGCGGATAGCTCGGCTGGAGAATGTCCAGCCACGTGGCCATCGTCCAGCCCTCGCCGATGCCGCCGCCGAGCGACCGCGGCTTGAAGGCGATGAGGGCCACGAGGAAGGTCGGCAGGACAAAGAAGAACACGAGCCACCCCATCGAGGGCAGCGTCAGCGTCCATTCCCTCCATTTGCGCCGCGTCATGGGACGGTATCCTCCACGGGCGGTATGCCGAGAAGATTGGTGTCGGACTCCTCGAAGCGCTGGAGCATGTAGCCGTCGTCGGCGTTCCAGCTCACCCACACCTCCTCGTCCCACGTGAAAGGTTTCATGTCCAACAGGAACCGCGCGTGCTGCTGGGTGATCATCAGGATGTGGTGATCGCACTGCACGCGGTACTTGGTGTTGGAGCCGAGGTAGATGATGTCCAGGATCTTCCCGCGCATCATGTTGATGTGCGTGGGATCGGCGGGCGCCTCGCGCGAGATGCGGAATTTCTCGGGCCGGATGGAAAGATACACCTGCTGGCCGTTCTGGAGCTTCTTGTCGTTGTAGGCCAGTACCTCGGGCAGGCCGTCCACCGCCAGCATCGAGTAATCCTCGCTCACGGTGCTCACCACCTTCGCTCGGAAGAAGTTCGTGTCGCCGATGAAGGCCGCGACGAAGCTAGAGGAGGGCGCCTCGTACACCTCCATCGGGCGCCCGATCTGCTCGATCTTGCCCCGGTTCATCACCGCGATGCGGTCCGAAAGGCTCATCGCCTCGCCCTGGTCGTGCGTCACGTAAAGAAAGGTGATGCCCACCTCGTCGTGAATGCGGTCGAGTTCCAGCAGCATCCGCTGGCGGAGCTTGAGGTCCAGCGCGGCGAGCGGTTCGTCAAGGAGCAGGAGCTGCGGCTTGTTGATGAGGGCGCGCGCGATCGCCACGCGCTGCTTCTGCCCGCCGGAAATCTGGTGCGGTTTCTTGTCCGCCTGATCGAGGAGGTCCACCATGTCCAGCATGCGGTCCACCTCGTCCTCGATGAACTTCTTCGGCTTCTTCGCCATCTTGAGGCCGAAGGCCACGTTGTCCCACAGCGACAGGTGAGGGAAGAGCGCGTAGTTCTGGAAAACCGTGTTGATGCTCCGCTGGTTCGGCGGCAGATCCGTCACATCCTTGCCGTCGATGAGAATGCGGCCTTCGTCCGGTATTTCGAACCCGCCGAGGATGCGCAGCAGCGTCGTCTTGCCGCAGCCGCTCGGACCAAGAAGGGAAAACACCTCGCCTTTTTTAAGAGTCAGACTCGCATGATCCACTGCTGGAACGCTCTGACCCGGGAAAACCTTGCGTATGCCGCATAGCTCAATGAATCCATCCATCTGTGTCGTCGGTGTTTGGAGCGTTCCGCAGGGCGGACGCTAACCAAAGTCCCTTTTGTTGTTCATGTGGCAGGTGCGATCCATGTTGAAAGCGGACGCAATACGACGCGCGGGCCGGAGAAACAAACAAAAAGTGAACCCGCGCCGAAAATTTCTTCGCGCTTGAATTTCCAGCGGGGATTCGAGCGAGGACCGGAAGGATGTATGTTACTCCGTGATATTACTCAAGTAATTTATTATCAGCGACCTATGATTGGCGAATCTAGAAATCAACGTTTCGGGCTTCCGGGCCGGAACATCTCCGGTCCCGCACGCGGGAAGAGTGCGGTTTCCGCAAGGAAAATCGCTACGGAAGCGAAAGAGGCGAGGGCAGGTTGTAGAGCGTCTCCACCGACTCGATCGTGACGCGCCGCGCGCCGCGCTGGGAGAGGAACCATTCCGCCGCTTTTTCCCCCATTTCCCTGCGCAGTTTTTCGTCGGCGGCAAGAAGGAGCAGTTTTGCGCGCGCCTCGTCGGCGTCCGTCGTGCGGAAGGCCGCGCCGGATTCCGCCATTGCGCGGGAAACGTCGCGGAAATTCGCCATGCCCGGCCCCATCACGGCAGGAACGCCCAATGCAGCCGCTTCGATGGGGCTCTGGCCCTCGGTATGTGGGGGCAGGCTCTTGCCGATGAAGGCCAGGTCCGCCGCCTGCGTGAGGACGCGGAGCTCCCCCGTGGTGTCCGCAAGGTGGACGATCGTCCCGGCGGGAACCTCGCCGCCGCGGCTGCGCCAATACCGGGGAAGGCCCGAGGCTTCGAGGAGCTTGGCGATCTCCGGCCCGCGCTCGGCGTGGCGGGGAACAAGCAGGAGCCGCACGTCGCGCGCCTTGCGCATTTCGCCGAGAAGGGCCAGAAGGAATTCCTCCTCGCCGGGCCATGTGCTGGAGCCCAGAAGGACAATCGTTTCGGCGGCAAGGCCGGGAAAAAGTTTTTCCCGCAGAGCCTCCTTTTCTTTGGCGGAAAGCCGGGGTTCCACGGGCACGTCGCACTTGAGCTGGCCCGAGTAGCGCACGTTGCACAGGCCCAGCAGCCGGAAGCGTTCCGCGTCCTGCCGGTTGCCCGCGAGGATCAGGGAGACCTTGCGGAAGAGGAGAGCCCGCGCCGGGCCCATGAAGCGACGGTAGCGCCGCCACGAGCGGTCCGAAAGCCGGGCGTTGGCCACCAGCACCGGAACGCTCCGCGAATAGGCCTGATGGAGGTGCTCCGGCCAGAGTTCCCCCTCCATGAGAAGGCAGAAATTCGGATGGATGCGCCGCCACGCCATCGCGGAAAAGAGCCAGAAATCCAGCGGAAAGGGGCGGATGTCCGCGCAGACGGTCGCAAGCTTCGACTTTGCCAGCGCGTAGGCGGTGCTCGTCGTCACGGTGAGGACAACCTCCGTCCCCTCGCGCGCTGCCAAGTCGCGGATCACCGGGTCGATCGCCAGCAATTCGCCGACGGACACCGCGTGCACCCAGATGCGCCGCGTTCCGGGAAGCGGGATGCCCAGATGCCTGCCGAGGCCGAAACGCCCCTTCATCATCGCCATGTAGCCGCCGCGCCGGATCATGCGCGAAAGGTAGCGCGGCAGGGCGAGGCAAAGAAGCGGCAAAAAGAGGAGTCTGTAGAGATAAATCATGAAAAGGAGGGGCGGCGCCGGTTGCGCGAAACCCGGACTCTAGCAGGTTGGACCCCTTTTTCAAGAGGCCACCTCGAATAACTGGTTTCGTCGCGAGAACGAGGATTTGCGGAGGGATGGCAAGGCTTTGGAAGTGAGCCGTATTGAATGAAAGCCGGCGAACTTCCAAAACGCTGCCAGTCGCCGCAAAGACCGTTCGTAGCAGAAATCAAAGTTTTTCGAGGTGGCCAAGAAGTAGCGGGCGTGAGGAACCGCGGAGGTTCCCGTCGGAACCGGGAGGGACGCCACTTGTCGGGAATTGGGGTGGACGCCTTGACGGCATCCCGCAACTGCGTTTCCCTTACACGATCATGATTCGGAATCTCCTTGTGGTCGCTGCGGCTTTCGCGGCGCTTCTTCCCGCATCCGCGCGCCTTGACGCGTCCGAACCTTCCCTGCCGGTGCCCGCGTGGCCGGTCCCCTCGCCGGACCTTGTGCTCGATCCCGCCGTGCGCTGGGGCACTCTTCCGAACGGGGTGCGCTACGCGGTGATGAAGCATTCCGAGCCGCCGGGCCGCGCGTCGATGCGCTTGTACGTGAACGCGGGTTCCCTCATGGAGTCGGAGGAGCAGAGGGGCCTCGCGCACTTTCTGGAACACATGGCCTTCAATGGCACCAGCCACCACGCGCAGGGGACGATGGTGGAGTATTTTCAGCGCCTGGGCATGGGTTTCGGTAATGATACGAACGCCCACACGAGCTGGGACGAGACCGTGTACAAGCTGGAACTGCCCGAGGTTTCCGATGCTCTTTTGGACGACACGATGCAGATGCTGCGCGACTATGCGGACGGCATGCTGCTGGACGAGAAGGCCATCGACGACGAGCGCGGCGTGATCCTCGCGGAGAAGCGCGACCGCGACAGCGTGCAGTACCGCCTTTTCGAGGATTCCTTTGCCTTCACGCTGCCCGAGTGCCTCGTTTCCCGGCGCCTGCCGATCGGGCAGGAGGCCGTCATCAAGAGTGCCACTCGCGCGGACTTCCTTTCCTTTTACAAGGGTTGGTACACGGCGGACCGCATGGTCGTGACCGTGGTGGGCGACCTCGATCCCGACAAGGCCGTCGCCTTCATCGAGAAGTATTTTGGCGACCTGCCCGCCAACCCGTCGGCGCGTGCTTTCCCGGACCTCGGGAAAATCGCCCCGCGCGGCGTCGTGGCACGAGTGAAGATCGAGCCCGAGGCAAGCGCCGTGGATCTTTCCATCGCCACGGCCCGCGTCCTCAGAGTGGAGGCGGATTCCAAGGCGTCCCGAGCGGAGGCCCTTGCGCGCGACGTGGCGAACTTCATTCTCGGACGACGCCTTGAAATCCTTTCGCGGGACAAGGACGCCCCCTTCACGAGCGGCGCGGCCTACACCTTCCACATCTGGAATTTCGTCGATACCTCCGAGATCGACCTCTCCTGCCCGCCGGAGCACTGGCAGGCGGCCCTCGCCCTTGCCGAGACGGAGATCCGCCGCGCCCTCACCCACGGTTTTACGCGGGCCGAGGTGGTCGAGGCCGTGGCCTCCCTGCGCAACCGTTACGAGCAGAATGCCCGCCGCGCTCCCACCTTCAAGAGCGCGGAGATCGTCGATTCGCTCCTTTCCGCGATCGGGGATCATCAGGTTTTTACGAGCCCGGAGCAGGATCTGGAACTGGCCAACCCAGTGCTGGACGCCCTGACGCCGGAGACGGCGCTCGCGGCCCTGCGCGCGGCTTGGGAGGGCGATACGCGCATCGTGTACGTGGGCGGGAATCTGCCCGCCGACGCCACGGACGCGCAGGCCCTCGACGTCTTTACCGAAAGCGCAGCCAGGCCCGTCGAGGCCCCGAAGGCGGCGGAGAGCGCGGAATTCGCCTACCGCGACTTTGGCCGCCCCGGCACGCCGCAGGACGATCATGTCCTCATGGACCTTGGCATCACGCAGATGCGCTTTGCGAACAACGTGTACGCCAACGTGAAAGAGACCGACTTCGAAAAGAACGTCGTCCGCGTCACCGTGCGCTTCGGCGCGGGCACGCTGGAACTTCCCAAAGACAAGCCGGGCCTGACGCTCCTCTCGCAGATGGTCTTCACGAGCGGCGGCCTTGAGAAGCACTCGGCGGACGACATCGCCCGGATCTTCGCTGGGAAGAACGTGGGAGTTTCCTTTTCGGCGGGGCCCGATAGCTTTGTTCTCTCCGGAGTCACGAGTCCCCGCGATCTGGAGGACGAGCTGGACCTGCTCGCCGCGTACGTGACCGCGCCCGGTTACCGCGAGGAAGCCCTCGTGCAGGCGCGTCGCCAGTTGCCGGAGATTTATCGTGCCACCGCCCACACGGTGGACGGCGTCCTTCAGGACAGGGTGGGGGCCTTCCTTGCAAGCGGGGATTTCCGCTTCGGCCTGCCGCCCCAGGCGGACGTGGAAAAGCTGGGCATGGCGGACGTTGCCGCGTGGCTTGCCGCACCTCTTGCGAAGGGACGGATGGAGGTTTCCATCGTGGGCGACGTCGATCCCGATGAGGCGGTGGTGCTCCTTGCGCGCACCTTCGGCGCCCTGCCGGAGCGCGACCCCGCCAAGCCGCCGTTTGAAAAGGAGCGTCGCCTGTCGCTGCCCGCGCCCTGCGAAAAAACCTTCACCTACGAATCCGCCCTGCCCAAGGCGGTGTCGATGCTCGTCTGGCCGACAGCGGACACCTGGGACGTTTCCCGCGCCCGCCGGTTGATGGTGATGGCACAGATTTTGAGCGATCGCCTCCGTGTGGAGCTTCGCGAGAAGATGGGCGAGGCCTACAGCCCCTACGCCTTCACCAAGCCGAGCGACACCTACAAGGACTACGGTTACGCCGTCTGCTATAGCGAGCTGGCGCCGGACAAGGTGGCCGAAGCCGCCGCCCTCGTGAAGGCTTGCGCCGCGGAGATGTCGGAAAAGGGCGTCACGCAGGACGAGCTGGACCGTGCCCTCAAGCCCATTCTTCAGGAGACGGTGGAGTGGCGCCGCAACAACCAGTACTGGCTTGGCAACGTTCTTGCCACCTCCCAGGAATTCCCGGTGCGCATCGAATGGGCGCGCACGATGATGTCAGACCTCCAGTCCATCACCGTGGCCGACATCGACAAGCTGGCCGCGCAGTACCTCAGGGCCGACCGCGCCATCGACATCCGCGTGATCCCGCAGGCGCCGGCGGCTCCGGAGGCTTCCCCTGCGAAGTAGGGCGGTTTGACCGCGTTGCAAGCGGCTGGTATGGAATTAATTGCAAAAAGATTATGTGAACACTAGTTCATGCTCGCCTTTCCCATTCCCCGCCGTTGGAATCGCCTCATGCAACCCGAAGAACATGAAGTGCTGAAACTGGAACGCGCGGCCCTAGCCCGCTGGGGCGCCGGAGATCCCTCCGGATATCTCGAAATCTATGCCGAGGACATCTCCTATTTCGATCCCTTCCACAAGGAGCGCATTGACGGTCTGGCCGCGATGACGGAGCTCTACGAGTCGCTCCGCGGGCAGGTGCATGTGGACTCGTGGGAGATCGTCGGCCCACGCGTGCAGGAACTCGGGGACCTGGCGATCCTCACCTTTGTGGACGTGGGGCAGTGCGCGGGGAAAATCTGGCGCTGGAACGCCACCGAGGTGTACCGCAGGGGCCCTTCCGGCTGGAAGATCGTTCACGCCAACTGGAGCTATCAGGCGTAGCAGCCCTGTCGGGGCGTCATTCCCCCGACGTGCCTAGGCCGGGAATGCCGCACTTTTCGATGGGGATGGGCAGGGTGACGGTGAAGGTGGCTCCTTTGCCGGAGCCCTCGCTGGCGGCGGTGAGGGAACCCTTGTGCATCGCCACGATCCTGTCCGAGAGGTAGAGGCCGATGCCTGAGGAGGATTCTCCGCCGGTTGGCTTCGCGCTCAGGGTCTGGTATTTGCGGAAGAGCTTCCTTTTGTCGTCGTCGGTCAGACCTGGGCCCTCGTCGCGCACCGAAAACACGATCGAATCCTCTTTTCTGGCAAGAAGGACGCTCACGGTGGTGCCGCCGCCGGAAAACTTGATGGCGTTCCCGACGAGGTTCTCAAAGACCTCGCCGAGGAGGAACTCGTCCGCCAGCGTCTCGCAGCGGGGCGCGATCTCGCTCTTGAGGGCGATGTTCTTCTTTGCGGCGCTGGGAGCCTGGTTGCGCACGGAGGACTCCGCAAGAAGCGAGACGTCGCTCCACTCGAAGACCGGGACGACGCTCTCGGAATTGCCACTCTCGCGCAGGAGGGTGCCGTTCACCGAGCGGATGAGCTGGTCCGCAGCATCGGTGACATGGCGCAGCATCTCCGATGCGTGCTCTGCGCCGGGAACCCCGTTCACCTCCTCCAGTGCCATGCGGGCGAGTTCGCGGATGGGGGTGGCCTTGTTTTTGATCTCGTGGGAGACGAGGGCCAGAATTTCACTCTTGCGCGCGGCGGTGGTCTTGTAGCGCTCCAGTGCGCGGTGCAACATCTTCTGCGCGCGGACGAGCCGGTTTTGCGCCGAGTCGCCGAGAGTCACGATCTTTTCGGACTGACGGAGCAGCTTTTCGTATTCGGAAAGCAGCGTCTTGTAATCCTCCGCCTCCGGAGACGAGGCGGCGCGCGCCTTTTCAAGCACCTCATGCTCCCTCTCGAAAAGCCGTGTCTTCATCCGGGAAAGGGGTCAATAGGGCCGAAGTTCAAAGGGGATTTTGAGGTCCTGGGCGAATTCCTCGCCGCTTTCGCGCATGTCGTAATCGTCCTGACAGTAGTGCCAGACTATCCGCATTTCACCGCCCTCGGCTTTCGCATCCTGCAGGGAGGAAAAGAGGTCGAGCAGGCACTTGGAGCTGCTCGTGTTGAAGTAGTCCAGCTTCACGTTCAGCGTCAGGCGCCTGCCGCTGGCCTTGCGGTATTCGCGCAGCCACGCCATCGCCGGCTCGAAGAAGGCGAAGGCGTTCTCGGGGTAACAGTTCCCCTCGATCCACCCGTCCGCCGCGGTGCCCGGCAAAAGGATGCGGGGTGTGGAGCCCGTGGGCAGTAATTCGAGATCGGTCACGCTCTCAATGTATGTTGAAGGATAGCCCTTATAACAAGCAAAGAATTGCCCCCGGAAAGCGGCTGGGCGACGGCCTCCATCTCTCCGGCTAGATGAGCGATTTCCAAGAGTCCAAGCCCCGCGCCCTTCGCTCCCGGCGGGAGTGTTTCGCGGCGCCTTTTGCGGGCCGCCTGCGCGGCATCGCTTCCCCGGGGCAGGGCTCGGATGCGGGCGACAAGTTCCTCCGCCGCGGCTTGCGGGAGGGAATTGGCGCTTTCCAGAATCAGGCTCGCCGCGTCACTGCGGATCGTGAAGTGGCCGCCCCCACCCCCGTGCAGCCGCAGATTCTGGACCATCTCGATGGCGATCCGGACGGCGTTCTTTGGCAGGGCGCCCGATTCCACCGCGAGGCGCAGCTCGGAAAAGAGCGCCTCCTCCAGCGCGGGGGTGAACTCGCCCTCGCGGGAAAAGAGGATGCGGGATGCCCCGTCGGGATTCATGCCTGTTGGATGCGCAGTCCCGCGACCATCACGTCGTCGGTCTGGTCGCGTTTGCCGCGCCACTGGTTGTGGCTGGAAAGAAGCGTTGCCCTCTGCTCGGCGACGGGCAGGGCGCTCGTCCAGGCAAGGGTGTCGCGGAAGCGGGCCTTCATGTAGCGGTGGTCCTCGGGTCCGCCGAGCTGGTCCTGGAAACCGTCGGAGGAAAGATACAGCATCTCGCCGCGCCGCAGCGTCAGACTCACGGACTCGAAGGCGGGGGAATTTTCCCGCAGCCTTCCGCCGATGGAACGGCGGACGCCCTCGACGACCTCGCAGGTGCCGTTTGCAGCACGGAAGAGCGGGAGCTTCGCCCCGCAGTAGAGCGCCTGACGCCTGCCGGGAGCAAGCAGCAGCGCCGCCGCCTCCATGCCGTCCTGTACGCTGCCGCCGTTGGAGGATAAGGCGCTGCGGAGCCCCGCGTCCATCTCCGCGAGAACCTGATCGGGCCTGCGGATCGAGCGGCCCACCGCGATCTGGCCGAGCATCATCGTGCCGAGCGCGCTCATGAAGGCGCCTGGCACGCCGTGGCCCGTGCAGTCGGCAAGGAAGAGGAGCACCCAGCCCTCGCCGAGATTCTCGCACCACACAAAGTCGCCGCTCACCTTGTCGCGCGGCAGGTTCAACACGAAACTCTCGCCCAAAAGCTGGCGCAATTTGGCGTCGGAGGGCGTCAGCGCCTGCTGGATGCGCCGGGCGTAGTCGATACTCTGGCCGAGGGTGAAAAACGCGTCGGCGGTGCGGCAGAGTTCGCGGATGCGGTCCTCGGCCTGCCGGTTCTCCTTTTCCAGCTCGCTGCGTTTCTGCTGGAGGCGTCCTTTTTCGAACTCCAGCCGCGCGGCCATGTCAGAGAGCTGCCGGTTTTCGTCCTCAAGGTTCCTTGCGGCGAGGCGCAGGGTGCGGTTGGTCGCCACGGCTCCCTCCTTTGCCGCGCCGCCGGCAAAGGCCGCGTGCGCCGCCATGGCGACGGCCAGGAGCGTCAACAGCGCAAAGGCGTCGAGCGCCGCCGCCGCCGTCACAAGGCCCGTCCCGTGAAAGGCAAGGGCGATCCCCGCAAGGAGAAGGACCAGATACGCCGCACGCAGAGGCAGCGAGGGTTTCTCGATCCGCGCGCGTTTTTTTTGCAGGAGGAGGAGCCCCGTCCCGGCAAGGAGCACTGCCAGAAAGAGCGCCGCACCCGTCGGCGGCAGGGGATTGTGCAGCGGATAGGCGAGAAATCCCCATCCCGCGGCGAACACCGCGCCCGACAGAACGAAAATTCGCGGCAGGCCCGTCCCGCGCCCGGCCAGACGCATCTCAAAATACGTCGAAAGAAGAAACACCGCCGTCGCCAGACCCGCGCATAGGACGGAAATCCACGAGGCCCCGTCCACCGGGCAGGCGGAGAAGGCCGCCAGCGCCGCGAGGAGCGGTGCGCTCGCCAGCGCGTGGACGTGCTTCTGGCCCGAATGGTGGGCATACAGGGCCAGCACCGGCGCGAGCGCGAGCCCGAGCCCGCACGCAACCGCCGCCGCGAGGGAAAAAACGTCTCCCGAACCCGTCCAGTGCATCGGCGTCGATTGCAGCGGAAAAATCCGCGCTGCGCAATGGCGGAGAGTCCCGCAATTTGCCCGCGGGGCGTTTCCCATGCTTTTCCTTGGCAGGGCATGGTGCTATCCTCGCGCCATGGCCAGCCATACCTTCACCTTCCGCGTCCGCTATGCCGAGACCGACCAGATGGGCACCTTCTACAACGCAAGGGCCCTCGAATGGTTTGAGGTCGCGCGGAGCGAACTCTCCCGGTCGCTCGGGCTTCCCTACACCGAGTGGGAGAAAAAGGGCTTCTTCCTCCCGCTCGTGGAGGCGCACGCCAACTACAAGGGCACGGCGCGCTACGACGACCTGCTCGAAATGACTGTCACCTCGTCGATCGCCGGGCACGTGCGCCTGCGCTTCGAGTACGTGATCCGGCATGTGGAGGAGCCGAGGAAGCTCGTCGCCACCGGTTACACGGTCCACCCCGTGGTGGACGCTCAGATGCGCCCGATGCGGATTCCGGACTGGATCCGCACCCAGCTCGGCGGCCCGGAGGCGGAAAAGAAGGTGGACGGCTCCGCGCAGGGGGAGTAACCTGTTTCCCCACATGCCCAAACTGCTTTTCATCGGCGATATCGTGGGCCGCCCGGGCCGCGAAATCCTCCGCAGGCGCCTTGCGGAATTCAGGGAGGCGGAGGGCCTCGATTTCATCGTGGCCAATGCCGAAAACGCGGCCTCGGGAAGTGGCATCACGGCGGTGATCGTGAATGAACTTCTCGGCTACGGAGTCGATGCGATCACCCTTGGCGACCACATCTGGGACCAGCGTGGCTTCGACCGCGAGATCGTGGAGCTGGAGAAGGTTTGCCGCCCGGCGAACCTGCCTCGCCAGTGTCCGGGGAGGGACTTCGTGGTGGTGGAGAAGGCGGGGGTGCGCCTGGGCGTCACCTCGCTTCTTGGCGGAGCCTTCATGAAGGTTGAGGCGGATTCGGCCTTCCACATGGTGGACGAGTACCTCGCAAGGGTGAAGGACTCCTGCGACGCTCTCCTCATCGACATGCATGCCGAGGCCACGAGCGAGAAGATCGCCATGGGCTGGTACATGGACGGGCGCGCCACCCTCGTCGCGGGGACGCACACGCATATCCCGACCGCCGACGAGCGCATCCTCCCACACGGCACCGCCTACATCACCGATGTCGGCATGACAGGACCCTACGAGTCCGTTCTCGGGCGCGAGGTTCCGGCGGTTCTCGGACGATTTTTGGACGGAATGCCCCGCAAGTGGGAGGTGGCCGGGGGCGACGTGCGCCTGTGCGGCTGCATCGTGGAATTCACGCCGAAGGGCATGGCGAAATCCATTTCCCGCGTGTGCCTGAAGGATTGATTGTGCCTTTCCCAATCAAGGGCCCCATGAAAGAGGAAGAGGTCCGATCGCTCGTGAAGCTCCTCGCCGCCCGGTTGACCCCGGCGGAGGTCGCGGGCGTTTCCATCGCGGACTATTCTGGGGGCGCGCATCAAGAGGAGGAGGCCCTCGCCGCCACCTTTGCCGCGGGGCGCGCGAGAGAGTTCCTCGCCGGGCGCCTTGCCGCCGCACGGGCCCTCGCCGGGATCGGGGCACCGGTGGGGCCGATCCTGCGCGGGAGCCAAAGCGAGCCGCTCGCACCGGAGGGATACGCGCTTTCCATCAGTCACGGTGCGGGAATCGCCCTTGCTGTCGCGGCAAGAAGGACCGATCTGCACGCTCTCGGAATCGACGTGGAGACGACGGGGCGGCTCTCCCGCAAACTGTGGCGGCGGATCTTCACGCCGGGCGAGGCGGCGGCGCTTGCAGGAATGCCCGATCCCGCCGCAAGCGCCACGGCGGCGTTCTCCGCCAAGGAGGCGCTTTACAAGGCGATCTTCGCCGCGAGCGGCCACGGTGCGGAAATGAAGGCGATGGAGCTAACCATCGCCCCGGACGGCGTTTTTCGCGCGCGCATTTCCAATGCCGGAGCTCTCGGCGTACCGGCGGAGATCGACGGATTCATCCTCATCACAAAGGAAGCCACCACGGCCTTCGCTGCGATCCCGGCGTAGCGCCCGCTCAAACCTATCCGGCGGAGAGGGCGGCCTTGAGGAGGGCCTCGGTCGGGGCGTCGCTCCCGAGTTTCCCCACGGCCTTGCGCACGGCCTTGTCCGCCGTGTCCAGATTGTAGCCGAGGGCCACGAGGGCGGTGATGGCGTCCGTCACGGGGTTTGCTGGAAGTGCGGCGGCTCCGGAGACCGGGGCGGCGTGCGCCATTCCCGGGGCCAGTTTGTCGCGCAGCTCCACGACGATCCTCTCGGCGGTCTTCTTGCCGATGCCGGGGGTCTTGGAAAGCAGGGCTACGTCGCCCGCCGCCACGGCGCTCGCGATGGAGGCTGCGGAGAGTTTGGAAAGGAGCGCAATTGCCGTGCGTGGACCGATTCCGGAGACTTTCTCGATCAGCAGGCGGAAGAAGTCCCGCTCCTCGCGCGTCGCAAAGCCGTAGAGGGCCTGGTCGTCCTCGCGGTACACGTCGTGGATGTAGAGCTTCACGCGCTGACCGACGGGCGGGACCTTCTCTGCGGTGGAGACGGGCACATGCACCTCGTAGCCGACGCCGCCCGCGTTTACGACCACCGTTAGCGGCGTCGCCTCCAGCACCTCGCCCGACAGGATGGAAATCATGGTTTTGAGTAAAGCATTCCGTCGCGAAAAGCCGAAGTCAAAATGTGCTTACCTCTCTTCCGGCCTGTAGTAGCGCAGTCCCTCCTTCACGGCGCCTACGTAGTGAATTTCCGAGAAGGTGCCGGTGAGGGAATCCTCGTCCACCCCATGCACGGCAAAGCCGATCCGGACCGGCGCGGCGCTCTCCAGCCGGAAGTGGCGCAGAAGGTGCCACGTCTTTCCGTCGGCGGACCAGTGGAAGGCGAACTCCGCGCCCCGTCGCAGAATCGCGTAATAGACGTATCCCGCATCCGTTTCCGGCCCGTTGCAGTCGTCGGAAAGGCCCCGGTTCACCACCGAGACGAGCGTGGTCTTCATCTCCACGGAATTCTCGTAGCAGAGCTTCGCCCAGTTCTCCGCGTCCGCATACACGACGAGTGCCGCCACGTCGTACACGTGCGTCAGCGGCGCGGTGACTTTTGCGCTGAAGACGAACTCGTCCCCGGCGGGAAAGAGGATCATCGGCGCATCGGTCTGGCGGAAGTCTCCGCCTGGACTGACGAAGAGGTTCCGCCTGCCCGGAGAGGTGAGGGTGAGGGTTCCCGTCGCGTCCACGGCGGCGGCGAGGGGGCCGTTCAGGACGGCGGCCTCGATTCCCGTGGAGGGAAGAAGGAGCGTTGCGGGAACCTCCGCCGCGAGCGGGGAGGCGATGAGTGCCAGAGCCAGGAGGAGAAGGGGGCTTTTCATGCGCTTTCCCGCATCTTGCGGAGAAATCCCTTCCCGCGCCAGTTTCTTCCGCGTCCTGCAGTCGAAGAAGGGCCCGTACGCGAAAAGCCCCGGACCGAGAAGGGTCCGGGGCTTTTTCAAAAAAGCGGAACGGCGGAACCGTCCTACTTCTGTTTCATGGTCTTGGTGTCCATGAAGCGCACGTGCATCTTGAAGGCGTCGCGCAGATTGAGCGGGATGTGCCCGCATTTCTTGTTCGCCTCCACGTAGGCCAGGAGCTCCGCGCGGTAGTCCGGGTGGGCGCAGTTGTTGATGATGGCCTTGGCTCGGTCCACGGGGTCCTTGCCGCGCAGGTCCGCAACGCCCTGCTCGGTGATGAGGACCTTCACGCTGTGCTCGGTGTGGTCCAGATGGCTGACGAGCGGGACGATCGTGGAGATGTCGCTGTTCTTGGTGGTGGACGGGCAGGTGAAGATGGAGAGGTAGGCGTTGCGGGTGAAGTCGCCCGAGCCGCCGATGCCGTTCATCATCTTGCCGCCCATGATGTGCGTCGAGTTGATGTTGCCGAAGATGTCCGCCTCGATCGCGGTGTTGATCGAGATGACACCCAGGCGCCGGACGAGGCCCGGGTTGTTCGAAATTTCCTGCGGGCGCAGGACGAAGTGCTTGCGGAATTCCGGCAGGTTCTCGTAGATGCGGCCGAGGATCGCCGGGGTCACCGTGAGCGAGGTTGCGCTCGCGAAGGTCACGCGGCCCTCGAAGATGAGGTTGGCCACCGAGTCCTGAAGGACCTCGGAATACATCGTGAAGGGCGGGATGTTCTTGTCCTTGCCGAGCGCGCCCATGAGGGCGTTCGCGATGTTGCCCACGCCCGACTGAAGGGGCAGAAATTCCGGCGGCAGGCGTCCCGCCTTGAGTTCCGCGGCAAGGAATTCGGCCACGTTGTTGCCGATCTTGTCCGTCGTCTCGTCAGCGTCGGCGAACTCGCGGGCCTGGTCCGGCGCGTGATTCTTGACGATGGCGACGATCTTCTTCGGATCGACCTTGATCGTGGGAACGCCCCCGCGGTCCGAGACGCTGTACACGCGGATTTCGCGGCGGTGCGGGGGATTCTCCAGCTCGATGATGTCGTGGCAGCCCTGAAGGTCTTCCGGGTGCGCGCTGTTGAGCTCGATGATGATCTTGTCCGCAACGCGGCAAAGGGTGGGGGAGACGCCGACGGAGGTCGTCGGGGTGATCTCGCCGTCCGCCGTCACTTTGCAGGCTTCGATGACCGCCCAGTCCACATGGCCGAGAAAGCCGTAGCGGATCTCCTGCGCGACCTCGGAGAGGTGCAGGTCGTAATACTTGATCTTGCCGGCGTTGACGGCGTTGCGCAGGTCGGTGTTGGTCTGGTAGGGCGTGCGCCACGCCACGGCCTCGGCGCGGGCGAGGTTGCCGTCCAGCGAGTCGCCTGTCGAGGCGCCGGTGATGACGCCGATCTTGAAGGGACGGCCCGCGGCGTGTTCCTCCTTTGCGAAGGCGGCGATGCCCTCCGGCACCACCTTGGCCGCGCCCGCTGGCGTGAACCCGCTGAAGCCCACCGTCTGTCCGTTCTTGAACAGGCGTCCGGCCTCGAATTTATCCATTTCGGTGAAACTTGATTTCATGACTGAATGCACTTGGGAATTAAGAAAACTAATCTCAAAAATGTTCGGACGCAAAACGCGCGGGATGGAAGAACCATCCCGCGCGGAAGTGCGAGCATAGCCTCTAGGTATGACACCTACATACTTTTACAAGAAGCATCATACAGCAAGGCCGATCCTCTGAACTAGTGGCCGAGGGTCGCGATGAAGAAACCCGCCGCGATGGCCGTGCCGATCACGCCCGCAACGTTCGGTCCCATGGCGTGCATGAGAAGGTAGTTGCGGGGATCCGCCTTCTGGCCTTCCACCTGGCTGACGCGGGCCGCCATCGGCACCGCGCTCACGCCGGCCGAGCCGATGAGCGGATTGATCTTGTTCTTGAGGAAGAGATTGAAGAACTTCGCCGTCAGAACGCCTCCCGCCGTCGCCACGCCGAAGGCGATGACGCCCAGGCACAGGATGCCGAGGGTTTCGGGCTTGAGGAAGCGGTCGCCGGTCATCGTGATGCCCACGGAGGAGCCGAGGAAGATCGTCACGATGTTGATGATCTCGTTCTGCGAAGCCTTCACGAGGCGCTCGGTGACGCCGCACTCGCGCAGGAAGTTGCCGAACATGAGCATCGCGATCAGGGCCGCCGCGTCCGGCACCACGAGGATGCAGAGGATGCAGACGACGATGGCGAAGACGAGCTTCTCCAACTTGGAGACCTCGCGCAGCTTCTTCATGCGGATCTTGCGCTCGGCCTTTGTGGTGCACAGGCGCATGATCGGAGGCTGGATGACCGGTACGAGCGCCATGTAGCTGTACGCCGCCACGGCGATCGGGGCCAGAAGCTCCGGAGCGAGCTTGTTGGAGAGGAAGATCGAGGTCGGGCCGTCGGCGCCGCCGATGATGCCGATGGCCGCCGCCTGCTGCGCCGTGAAGCCAAGGAGCACCGCCCCGAGGAAGGTCACGAACACGCCAAGCTGCGCCGCGCCGCCCAGAAGCAGCGTGATCGGGTTCGCGATCAAGGGACCGAAGTCCGTGAGCGCGCCGACGCCGAGGAAGATCAGCGGCGGGAAGATTTCAAAGGCGATGCCCTTGTAGAAGAAGTCGTAAAGGCCGCCCTCGGCGTCCTTGCCCATGCGGATCATCTCCGCGCCGCGGACGACGTGTTCGCCGCCCTTGAACTCCATCTGGGCGACAAGGCCGTTGCCCTCGCTCCAGACAAAGTAGTCGCCCGAACGCAGGACGAGCGGTGCGGTCACCGTGTCGGAGACCTTGTACTGCACCTCAAAGGTGGGGATGGAGCCATCCTCGCCGGGATTCGGATCCTTGTCCGGGCGGACGATGTAGAGAAGGCCCGGCATGGTGTCCAGAACCTGCTGAAGCTCGGCCTGATCCATCGTCGAGCGAATGAACTCGGGGCGATGTTTCTTGATGCCGCCCTCAAGGGTCACCTGCTGGCCCTCGCTCGCGAAGGCATAGACGACCTGGCCCGACGTGGGGGCGAAGACCTCCTCCGCCGCCTTGTTCGTCAGGCCGCGCGAGGGAATGTTGGCGAGAAGGGCGCCGAACGCGATGGGGACCAGAAGAAGAGGCTCAAACTCCTTCTTGACCGCAAGGTAGAGCAGTACGCCGACGACGCACCACATCACCAGGATCTGCCAGTTGAGGTACTGAAACCCCATCTGGTCCCACAATCCCAATAGTTGATCGAAAATCATTGTGCTTTTCCGTTATGCGAAGAGCTGCGGTTTTCCGCAGCCGTCGCGGTGAACGTGGAGTGAAGACGCCGCAGCCTCCGTCCGGCGAACCGGTTTGGGCCGGGCGGCAGCCCTAGCCGATGGTGAGGAGCGCCTGGCCTTCCTCGACCGAATCGCCGGGGTTCACGCTGATGGCGGTGACGGTGCCGGAGACATGAGCCGGGACCGTGGTCTTCATCTTCATGGCTTCGAGAGTCACGACGGTCTGGCCCTCCTTGACGGCCTGGCCGATCTTCACGTCGATGGAGTCGATCTTGCCCGCGAGGGGGCTTGTGACCGAGCCCGCGCCCGCGGCGACGGGGGCGTGAACGACCGCAGCCGGCTTCGGAGCCGGGGCGGGGGCCGGAGCTGCGGCAACCGCGGCGGCGGCGACAGGGGCGGGAGCGGCAACCGGGGTCGCAACACCGCCGTCGAGGATTTCAACAGAAACGTCGTAGGCCTTGCCTTCGACCGTGATACGCAATTTTTTCGTCATTTTGTTTGGAAGAGAAACTTCGTTTGGAGTTGTTTTTGGAGTGTATTGCAAAAGCTCCTAGCGGAACTTGTGCGAGGTGAAAATGTCGCGACGGCCCTGAACTCCCCACTCGGTGGAGGCGGGCTGGACGCTGACGACGCGGACGGCGGAGCCGAGGGCGACGTGGGCGGCGGCGGCGATGACGGCAACGAGGGCGCCGTCAGCGGAGGCAACCGAAGCGGGCGCGGCGGCAGTGGCCACCGGTGCGGCGGCAGCGGCGACGGGAGCCGGCGCGGCGGGCTTCTTCCCGAGGAAAACCCCGAGAAGATTCATGAGGATCATCATGGCGAGGAGCACCGCCATCACCACCGCGAAGCCGAAGAGGAGCAGAAAGATCGACTCAGGAAGGGTCGGATTGGTGTGATCCGCAAAGAAGGCCAGGACGTTGATGGGTGCCCCGAAACTAAGTGCTTGCACGAGAAAACCTTTGTTTTGGTTGAAGGAAAAGAATGCGCGGACGACGCTCCCCACGGGAACGCTTTCCGGACGCTATCACAAAAAAACCTTGATGCGCATCCGTCAAATATTACCGGAAAAATCCGTTTGGAGACGGTGCGCCCTCCCGTCCGGACGGTGCCGGACGGGAGGAGCCCGGAAAACTAGAGCGGAATGTTGCCGTGCTTCTTGGACGGGCGCGTGACGCGCTTGGAGAGCGAGTTGCGGAAGGCCATCGCAAGAACCGAGCGGCTGACGGCGGGCTCGATCACGTCGGTGATCATGGCGCCGCGCGCGGCCTGGTACGGGGAGGCGAACTTTTCCTTGTAGTCGGCCACGAATTCCGCGTAGGCGGCCTTCGGGTCGGCGGCGGCCTTGATCTCGTCCTTGAAGACGATCTTGACCGCGCCCTCGGCACCCATGACGGCGATCTCGGCGCTCGGCCAGGCGAAGACCATGTCCGCGCCCATGTCCACCGAGCACATCGCAAGATACGCGCCGCCGTAGGCCTTGCGCATGATGAGCGTGATCTTCGGAACCGTGGCGCTGGCGTAGGCGAAGAGCATCTTGGCGCCGTGGCGGATGATGCCGCCGCGCTCCTGGGCGAGGCCCGGCATGAATCCGGGGACGTCCACGAGGTTCAGGATCGGCACGTTGTAAATGTTGCAGGTGCGGATGAAGCGCGCGGCCTTGTCGGAAGAGTCGATATCCAGGCATCCGGCCTTGTAGGCGGGCTGGTTCGCGATGATGCCGACGACGATTCCCTCGATGCGGGCGAAGCCGACGACGATGTTCTTGGCGAAGTCGGCCTGGATCTCGAAGAAGCTGCCCGCGTCCGTGAGACGGTCGATCACCTTCTTCACGTCGAAGCCCGCCTTCGGGTCCTCTGGAACGATGTTGTTCAGTTCCTCGTCGCGGGAGATGGTGATGTTGCCGGAGAAGTGGTGCGGAGCGTCCTGCAGGTTGTTGCTCGGCAGGTAGGAAAGGAGCTTCTTGGCGAGTTCGATCGCGTGGAGGTCGTCATTGGCGATGAGGTGCACGTTGCCGGAGACCGTCGCGTGGGCGTTGGCGGAGGCGAACATCTCAAGATCGGCCTGCTCGCCCGTGGCCGCCTTGATGACCTCGGGGCCGCAGATGAACATGTTGGTGTTCGCGTCCTTCACCATGATGATGAAGTCGCAGAGGGCCGGGGAGTACACCGCGCCGCCCGCGCAGGGGCCGGCGATGATGGAAATCTGCGGCACCACGCCGCTCATGAGGACGTTCTGATAGAAAATCTGGCCGAAGCCGGAGAGACTGTTCACGCCCTCCTGAATGCGGGCGCCGCCGGAATCGTTCATGCCGATGACGGGCATGCCCATGTTCATGGCGTACTTCATGATATCGACGGTCTTCTTGGCCTGGATGGAGCCGAGCGAGGCGCCCGCCAGGGTGAAGTCGTGCGCGAAGGTGGCCACCGGGCGGCCATCGACCATGCCGATGCCCGTCACCACGCCGTCGGAGGGAATGGACTTCTTTTCCATCCCGAAGTCGTGGCAGTTGTGGTCGGCGTGCATGCCGAATTCCTGGAACGTGTCGGGCTCGTAGAGAGCCGCGACGCGCTCGCGGGCGGAGTGCTGGCCCTTTTCATGGCGGGCCGCGATTTTCTTTTCGCCGCCGCCGGCGAGGGCGGTCTTGCGACGTTTGTCGAGATCTTCGAGAAGTTTGCGCTGTATTGCCATAGAAATTCCTAATGAGTACTCGGCGCAGGTTAAGGTCGTCTAATCAAACTTGTCCACGATAAAACGTCCTGCGAGCCGATTATAGGAATGTGTCATTATTTAATATGACGCTATCGCTGCCATTGGCGGAAACATACGCGAAAATCACGATGGTGCGTGCCCCCGTCACGATTTCTGCACGCAGTAGTCCGTGCTTTCGGGCAGGAGGAAGGAATGTGTTTTCGGCGGCGCGTGCCGATTCCTTTCCTTCGCGCCGTCCACGAAGTCTTCCAGCCCTTTCACCAGATGTTGGAGGGATTCGCCCCTCGCGGCGAGGCTCTCCCCGGCGGCGGCGGTCTGTTCGGCGGTGGCGGCGGTGTCGCGGCTGATTTCCTCGATGCGCCGGGCGGCTTCGGCGATCGCCTCGATGCCGTCCGCCTGTTCCGTGGAGGCGGTCGCGACGGAGGCGATGCGGCGGCTCGCTCCGTCCACACTCCCTGCGGTTTCGCCCAGGCGTTCCTCCAGGACGCGCGTCCAGCGGGCGCCGTCTTCGGACCTCGCGCGCGATTCCTGGATCAGGACTGCGCAGGCACGGGCCGCCTCGGCGCTCCGGTTCGCAAGGGCGCGCACCTCGTCCGCCACAACAGCGAAGCCCCTGCCGCTTTCCCCGGCTCTTGCCGCCTCCACCGCCGCGTTGAGGGAGAGCAGATTCGTCTGGAAGGCGATGGCCTCGATGCTTTTTACGATCTGCGAGTTCTTTTCCGCGGAAAGGGTGATGCTCTTCATCGCGGCGAGCATTTGCTCCATGCTTTCCCGGCAGAGACGCACCTGTTCCATCGCCTGTTTGGAGCCTTCTCCGGCGGCGCGCGCGTTTTCGGCGTTTTTCCGCGTGTGTTCCAAAAGTCGTTCCAGCGCGGCGAGGGTTTCTCCGGCGGCGCGTCCCGCCTCGGAGGCTTTTTGCGCAAGGACGGTGCCGGAGTCTCCCAGTTCCGCCGAGGTCGCACGCACCTCGGAGCCGGATTCGCTGAGCGAGCCCATCGTCCCGCGCAGGATTTTCACCGTGCGCTGTCCGGTAAAGGCCACGGGCACGACGACCGCCGCCGCAACGAAGACGGAGAGGAAAAGGAAGAGGCGCATCGCCCTGTCGGCCCCGGCGCGCGAATTCTCGCTTCCATCGCGGGCCCGGGCGATCCTTTCGTTCATGCGCTCCCGCGCGAGGGGTACGCCCGCGGCGGCATCGGCCTCCATGCGTCCGATGGCCCTGTGCAGGAGAGCGAAGTTGGCCGCCATCCTCGTGCGGCACTGCTCCCCGGCGACGGCGTTGTCGTTCCATTTCACGCAGGCGGAGACGATCTTCGCGGCAAGGCCGTTCCATTGGCCGCAGGCGGTGCGGAAGGCGGCCAGGGGCGCGGCGAGCGCCGCCACACCCGCCTCGTCGGCCACGTCCAGATTGTCGTACACCCGTCCCGAGTTGTAGTTGAAGTCGGCGATCGCCAGATCCAGTTCGTGCCGGTTGCGGGCGTTCGGCAGGCTGGAGAGCGAGGCCTTTGCGGCGGCATGATAGCGCTCCACCTGCAGGATGCGGCGGATGACGGAGGCGTCGGCCCCGTTCATCGCGCTTTCCATCGCGGCGAGTGCCTTCGACGCCGTCTTGAAAACCCCGTCCGCCTCCGCGTACAGGGCGGCGCGTTCCTGCGCGATGGCCCGCCGTTCCGCCGAGAGTGCGAGCGATCCTGCCAGATCCTCCGACCAGACCTTGTAAGCGTTCCGGAAGGTGGCGAGACGTTCATTCTCGAAGGGGAAGCACTGCGCCGCCCCGTTCACGCCGTTGGACACCGCCTCCCTCTTGGCCTGTGCGGCGGAACTGGACGCGTCGAAGGTTTCCTGTGCGACGGCGTCGCGGGCGTTCATCTCGGCGAGGTAGGCCGTGTAGGCGTCGCGATCGGCCCCGGCGAGAAGGTGTGCGGCCTCGCCCGTGCGGACGACCTCGGGAACCTCGCGGTCCACAAGTGGGGCCACCGTGTCCTCGAAAAGCTCGCGCGAGTTTTCCGAAACCGAGCGCAGTCCGCCGCGCCCCATGAAGTATAGAATGAGCAGGCCCGCAAGACAGGATGCCGAGACCATGATGAATTTTGCCGCCAGAGACATGTGCATGGCACGGCGATGCACTGGCCGGAATGACCCGAACCCGCCGCGTTCCCCGTGTTGCTCCCTACGATCTGTGCCCCCTTCTCTTCAAACCAAACCTCTTCCCGTAAGATACAATTCACCGTCTTGACCTGTCCGGAAGACTGGCTTCACGTTTTTCTTACATCCGGCGCTTGCCAAATACCGTGCATCCACGCATGACCGGCGCGGACGCTAGGGAACCTTGCGGACCGTCTTTGCGGAATACCCCAGCGCACCGGCCCGGTCAACGGCTGAGGAATTTTCTTGCGGGTTTGTTTCCGGGCAGATGCCCCCCAGAATGCGCGGAAGAGGGCAGGGTGCCTCCCGGAGCGACAGCGATGCGGGTGCCGGGTTCTTTCTTGCCCTCGACGAAGCTGCTGAGATCCCGCACGACTCCGCCGAGAACCTCGCTCTGCGAGGCGAGTTCCTCCGACGCGGAGGCGGTTTCCTCGGCGTTGGCGGCGGTGCTTTGTCCGAGGGTTTCAACCTGCCGCGCGGCGTTGGCGATGCGCTCGATGCCGGTTGTCTGCTCGCGGGAGGATTCCGCCACCTGATTCACCATCGAGGAAACTCCGTCCACGCTCTTGTTCACCTGATCGAGAATTTCGTGCAGTTCGCCCGTCGCGCGCACGCCGTCGGCGGTGTGACGCTGCGCCTCGGCCACCTTGGCGGCGCTGGCCTTGGCGGCCTCGGCACTGCGCTGGGCAAGGCTGCGAACCTCCTGGGCGACGACGGCGAATCCCGCCCCCGCCTCGCCGGCGCGGGCGGCCTCCACGGCGGCATTGAGGGCGAGGATGTTCGTCTGGAAGGCGATGTCCTCGATCGTCTTGACGATCTGGGCGGTCTGGTCGGAGGATTCTTTGATCTTCTGCATGGTCTGCAACATGCCGTTCATCGCGGCGCGGCCCCGGTTGCTGGCGTCGAGGCTCGTCTTCACCCCCTGACTCGCCTTTCCGGCGCTTTCGGAATTGAGCTTCGTCATCGAGGAGAGCTCGTCGAGGGAGGACATCGTTTCCTCCAGCGAAGCCGCCTGTTCGGAGGCTCCCTGCGCGAGCTGGGTACTTGCGTTTGCCAGTTCCGACGAGGCAGCGCGCACCTGCTGGCTCGCGGCATCCAGGTCGTTCATCGTGCCCTTCATGACGCGGACGATCCGGCGCGCCGTGGTCGAGACGGGAATCACCACCGCCACCGCCACGGCGAGCGACAGGATCAGGAAGATCCAGACGGAACGACGCATCCCCGACTGCGCCTGTTTGTTGCGCTGTTCGGCGGCGCTTACCTTGCCATCCACCGCCTTCTGCATCTGCGGCAGTTTTTCCTCGATGACGCCGGAAAGGTCGTCGATCGACTTGCGGGTGGCGGAAAAGAGCGTTTCCGCCCGCGCAAAGGATTCGTCGAGCGCGGCGGCGACGCCCGCGATCTCCCGCGTGATCGAGATCACCTTGCCCGCGGATTGAGTCCATTGATCAAAGGCTGTGCGGAAGGCTTTTGCATCCTCCGCGACAACCGTTCCCGCTTTGGTGGAGACCTCTGCGAGACGCTCGCGGACCTGGCCCACGTTTTCCTGATATTCCGCGGCGGCGGATTCGGCGGCGGCGGGACTGGCGGCATTCATGGCCAGAACCACGGCAAGGCGGGCCTGGTACAGGTCCCGGTCTGCCTGAAGAGCCGTTTTCTCCGCCGAATCCATATCCTTTGAACCTGCGGCGGCCTTCTCAAGGGCCTCCTCAATACTGTTGAGATGATCCCGCATCCCGCCGAATTCCTTCTCTACTTTTGTAAAGGAATTCATTCGCAAAGTGCTTCTCTCAAAGATGGTGGCGGATAGGGTGCTGGCATTCTCCATTTCGGCGCGCCAGAGATTGTAATTACTGCGGAAGGCGTTCACCTCGGCCCCGGTGATTCCGCCGCCCTGGATACCGCGGCCCACGCGGTCGGACACCTGATCCATGTTGTCCTTCACATCCTTGATCTGGGCTTCGAGATCCTCCCGGCTCGCGGCGCTCCGTGCCCGTATGAGGGCGACATCGGCCTGATAGGAATCGCGGTCTGCATTCAAAAAGAGACTCAGGGAATCCGCCAGTCGGTTCATGCCCGGGTAGTCCTGCTGGATCACGGGGATGAAGTCGTCCTGAACGAGACTGTCGGAGGTTTTTGCGATCGAGACCAGTCCCTGTCTGCCGAAGAAAAACAGCAGGGCCAGTCCCGCGACACAACAGAGAAC
Source organism: Puniceicoccales bacterium Verruco_01 (assembly GCA_001604565.1). Taxonomy (GTDB): domain Bacteria; phylum Verrucomicrobiota; class Verrucomicrobiia; order Opitutales; family Oceanipulchritudinaceae; genus Verruco-01. The sequence continues at coordinate 54,201 of LVBV01000022.1, forward strand.
GATGACAAGGAAGCGATGGATGAGACTCATGTTGGTTTGCGTTGCCGGAGGCGGAGAAAGAACGTGCTCCCGGTGCAGTGAGGTTACAGGCTGGCGCCAATGTAACTGCGCTCCTGTTGACTCGCAAATGCCTCTGTCGATTCCTTCGGGAGGGACTTCGCGTCTGTTCCTGCCGCACCTTCCGTACCGGTGTCCGTTCGCGTCTTGGGCTCTGCGGAAAACGAAATATTGGAGAGGGGTTCCGACATTTTCCGAAGGTCCCGATTTCCAGTGTCAATTTAATGGCACAGGAAGGCCAATAGATTGCAATGACCGATATAAGAAATACTTCATTAAACCGTACTACCCCAGCCGCGCCGCCATGACATGAAAAAACCCTGCTTTGAGGGACGCAATTGTGTGATCCGGCGCGGCATAAGTGGGGGTCGGTCGGTGATTGACAGCCTGTTAGTTTGGCTAATAAACAAACAGTTTTGCGCGGGGGTTTTGAGGCAGGGGGGACTTTCCGCGTACGGAAAACAACTTTTCTTCTCCTCCAATTCACGACCCATCATGAATCAAGACGAACGTCCGGCGGCCCTCTCCGAAGGCCCTCTCAACATTCTGGAAGACTTCAAGCCGCACACCTACGAAGAATGGCGCGTCGCGGCTGACGAGCTATTGAAGGGCAAGCCCTTCGACAAGGTGATGAAGTCCACCCTCATCGAGGGCATCACCCTTGAGCCGATCTACCGCCGCGAGGACATCGCGGGGCTGGATCTTGCCAGCGAGCTTCCGGGCCTTGGTTCCCGCGTGCGCGGCAACAGGACGACCGGCTACGAGGAGAATGCTTGGGCGATTTCCGAGGAAATCCCCGCCGCGACACCCGGGCAGTTCAACAAGGCGGCCCTGAACGACCTAGAGCGCGGCCAGAACGAGCTGAACATGGTCCTCGACTGCGCGACGAAGTCCGGCATCGACGCCGACAAGGCCGAGCAGCCGGGAAGCAATGGCCTCTCGATCTCGACCCTCGCCGACCTCGAAAAGGCGCTGGAGGGCGTGCACCTGGAAATGATTTCCACCTACATTCAGGCGGGTGCCTGCGGCCTTCCTGTGGCGGCGCTTCTTCTCGCACTCGCCAAGAAGCGCGGCTTGGATATCGCCAAGCTCACGGGCTGCGTGGAGAGCGATCCCCTCCGCGTCCTTGCCGCGCGTGGCAAGCTGCCGGTGAGCCTCGCCGAGGCCTACCGCGAGATGTCCTTTGTGACGAAGTTCGCCGCCCACAAGGCGCCGAAGCTCCAGACGATCGGCGTTTCGGGCATGCCCTACGCCAACAGCGGCGCGAGCGCGGTCGAGGAACTGGGCTATGTTCTGGCCACCGCGGCGGAATACATCCGCGAGATGGGCAAGACCGGCCTTTCCATCGACGAGGTCGCGCCCCGGATGCGCGTCACCCTGTCGCTCGGCAGCAACTTCTTCATGGAGATCGCCAAGCTCCGCGCCGCGCGCCTGACCCTCGCGAACCTCGTCGAGGCCTTCGGCGGCAGCGACGCCTCCAAGAGCATTTACATCCATGCGCGCGGGACGAAGTGGAACAAGAGCCGCCTCGACCCCTACACGAACCTTTTGCGCTCCACGACCGAGACCTTCTCGGGCGCCATCGGCGGCGCGGACGGCATGCACACCTCCGCCTTCGACGAAACTTACGAGACACCGGACGAATTCTCCCGCCGCATCGCCCGCAACCAGCAGATCATCATGCAGGAGGAGTGCGAGCTCACCCGCACGATCGACCCCGCCGGCGGCAGCTACTATGTGGAGTGGCTCACCGATCAGGTCGCGAAGAAGGCCTGGGAGATCTTCCAGAAGATCGAAGGCATGGGCGGCATGGCGAAGGCCCTTGAATCCGGCGCAATCGAGGATGCCGTCGGCAAGCTCCGCGCCGACCGCTTGAAGAAGATCCAGCAGCGCCGCGACGAGGTCGTGGGCGTCAACGCCTACCCGAACGCCACGGAAAAGCTCGTGGAGGTGAAGACCCCGGACCTTGCTGCGATCAAGGCCGAGCGCAGCGCCGCCGTGGCCGCCGCGCGCAAGAGTGTGGCGATCGACCTTTCCGGCAAATGCCCGACCTGCGTCCTTGCCGACGCCGCCCTCGCGGGCGCCTCGATCGGCGACATGGCCGCGGCCCTTCGCAAGGGTGACGCCGCTCCCGCGACGATCGCCAAGCCCCTCGCCGAGGTCCGCGCCTCCGAGCAGTATGAAAAGCTTCGCGCCGCCTCCGCCGCCTACGCCGCGAAAGAGGGCCACGCCCCGCAGATCCTGCAGGCGAACATGGGTTCTTCCCGCGCCTACCGCATCCGTGCGGACTGGACGAGCGCCTTCTTCAATGCGGCGGGCATCCAGATGCTGAACACGGTGGACTTCAAGACCCCCGAGGAAGCCGTGAAGGCCGCCGAGACCGCGGGAGTGAAGGTGGTCGTCATCACCTCCAGTGACGAGAATTACGTCACGATGGCCGAGGCCACCGCCAAGGCCTTCAAGGCGATGGCCAACGCCCCCTACGTGCTCCTCGCGGGCACTCCCACCCCGGAGCAGGAAGCCCCGTGGAAGGCGGCGGGTGTGGACGAATACGTGAACGTCCGCGCGAACAACTATGCGCTGAACCTCAAGATGCTCCAGCTCACGGGCGCCATCGCGAAATAACCGAAAAACGCCCAAGCGTCGAAAGGACATTTACGAAAATGAACACACCGGATTTCACCAAGCTTTCCTACAAGAGCGCCTCCACCGGCAAGCAGAGCTTCGCCGAATGGAAGAAGGACTTCGAAAAGGCCGCGGGCAAGAGCCTCGACGAGCACATCTACCAGACAATGGAGCAGATTCCCGTCAAGCCCCTCTATACCCAGGCGGACCTTGCGGGAATGGATCACCTCGATTATCAGGCGGGCATTCCGCCGTTTTTGCGCGGCCCGTACGCGACGATGTATGTCTTCCGTCCCTGGACCGTCCGCCAGTACGCGGGCTTCTCCACGGCGGAGGAATCCAACGCCTTCTATCGCCGCAACCTCGCGGCGGGCCAGAAGGGGCTCTCGGTTGCCTTCGACCTTGCGACGCACCGCGGCTATGACAGCGACCACCCGCGCGTGGTGGGCGACGTCGGCAAGGCGGGCGTTGCGATCGACTCGATCCTCGACATGGAGATCCTCTTCAAGGGCATCCCGCTCGACAAGGTCTCCGTCTCGATGACGATGAACGGCGCGGTCCTGCCGATTCTTGCCTTCTACATCGTGGCGGCCCTGGAACAGGGCGCGAAGATGGAGGTTCTCTCCGGCACCATTCAGAACGACATTCTGAAGGAGTACATGGTGCGCAACACCTACATCTATCCGCCGACCCCCTCGATGCGCATCATCGGCGACATCTTCGAGTTCACCTCGCAGAAGATGCCGAAGTTCAACTCGATCTCCATCTCCGGCTACCACATGCAGGAAGCCGGCGCCACGGCGGACCTCGAAATGGCCTACACCCTCGCGGACGGCCTCGAATACCTCCGCACGGGTGTCAAGGCGGGCATCGACATCGACGCCTTCGCGCCGCGCCTTTCCTTCTTCTGGGCGCAGGGAAAGAACCACTTCATGGAGGTCGCCAAGATGCGCGCCGCGCGCATCATCTGGGCGAAGCTGGTCAAGCAGTTTAACCCGAAGGACCCCAAGAGCCTCGCGCTGCGCACCCATTCGCAGACCTCCGGTTGGTCCCTCACGGAGCAGGACCCCTTCAACAACGTCGCGCGCACCTGCATCGAGGCCATGAACGCGGCCCTCGGCCACACGCAGAGCCTGCACACGAACGCCCTCGACGAAGCGATCGCCCTTCCGACGGACTTCTCCGCCCGCATCGCGCGCAACACGCAGCTCTACCTTCAGGCCGAGACCGGCATCTGCCGCGTCATCGACCCCTGGGGCGGCTCCTACTACGTGGAAGCCCTCACGGACGCCCTCCTCAAGAAGGGCTGGGAGCACATCCAGGAGGTGGAGAAGCTGGGCGGCATGACCAAGGCCATCGAGGCCGGCATCCCGAAGCTCCGCATCGAGGAAGCCTCCGCACGCCGTCAGGCCCGCATCGACTCCGGCCTTGAGACCATCGTCGGCCTCAACAAATACCGCCTTGAGAAGGAGGCCAAGCTCGACATTCTGGACATCGACAACACCGCGGTGCGCGAAAGCCAGATCAAGCGCCTCGCCAAGCTCCGCGCCGAACGCGACAACACCGCCGTCCGGCAGGCGCTGGAAAACATCACGAAGATCGCCGCCATGGAGATCGAGGGCAACCTCCTCGACGCCGCCGTCAAGGCCGCGCAGGCCCGCGCGTCGCTCGGCGAGATTTCGGACGCCATGGAGAAGGTCTTCGGTCGCTACACCGCGCAGATCCGCTCGATCAGCGGCGTCTATGCCAAGGAATTCGGAAAGGACAAGAAAGTGGACGAGATTCACACGATGATCGCCAAATTCGAGAAGCTGGAAGGCCGCCGCCCGCGCATCCTCATCGCCAAGATGGGGCAGGACGGGCACGACCGCGGCGCCAAGGTGGTGGCCACCGGCTACGCGGATCTCGGCTTCGACGTGGATATCGGGCCGCTCTTCCAGACCCCCGAGGAGACCGCCAAGATGGCCGTGGAGAACGACGTGCACATGGTGGGCTTCAGCTCCCTTGCCGCCGGTCACAAGACGCTTCTGCCGCAACTCATCGCCGAGCTCAAGAAGCTGGGCCGCGAGGACATCCTCGTCACCGCGGGTGGCGTCATTCCCGCGCAGGACTACGACTTCCTCTACAAGAACGGCGCCTGCGCCATCTTCGGCCCCGGCACCAAGATTCCGGACAGCGCCAAGAAGATGATGGAGCTCCTCCTGGAGCAGCGTACCAAGTAGAATCCCAAACTACAAACCGGCGGAACCCAAAGTCCCGCCGAAACAAAACGCCCGAGACGGTAGCCACTGTCGCGGGCGTTTTTTGTTTCAGGAGCGCGGAGACGAAGCTGTCATACGTTTCGAAATCTGGCGTAATTTTTCTTGCGTTATTCAAAAACGGCGCTCAATGATAATGCTTGTGATGATCGCATATCCCCCCCCCCCGTTCTTTTCGCACTCTCGCCTGTTGTCTGATCGCGCAACTGGTGTTTGCGCCACTTTCGTATTCGGGCACTCTTCGGCTCATCGCTTACCCCGGTAACGCAGACTATTCAGGCATCGAAACCTCGCCGGAGCTGCAGGAAGCTCTTGCCGAATCGCTTTACGGGATATCAACGATGGGTAGCAATTTGCAGCTCGACCCCGAATCGGTTACAAACGGTCTGAATGGCGACGCGCACGTGCGGTTCAGAAAGAGGGTGAACGGATATCCGGTCTTTGGGACCAATGCCATTGCCCATATCAATACGAATGGCCATTTGATGGAAGTGACTGACGATCTGTTCGGCACTTCATCTCTGCCATCCACGGCAAACATTACGATTTCGCAGGCCGTTGTCACGTGCATGACAGCGGTCAGTAATGATGGGATGACGCTTGTATCTGTGCCCAGTGCGCCTGTGTTGTGCTATTTGTATGATTCGGGTAGCCTCAGCTTTTCATGGCGTGTGCCGGTCTCTGGGAAAATCCAGGGCATTCCGACGAGCAGGGACTATTACGTGAACGCGTTGACCGGAGCCATCACCACATACATTGACACGACCATGTCAGGGTTGCACCGATATATCTATGATGCCAATAATTTATACTCCACCGGTTCTTTGGCTCGCTCCGAAGGGCAGCCAAGTGTGGGCGTTGCGTCAGTTGACATGGCGTATGTCAATTTTGGCAAGATATACAATTACTTCTCAAGCGTCTATGGAAGGGATTCGTACGACGGCAATGGGGCTTCATTGTATGTAACTGTGGATTATGGATTAAATTATAATAATGCATACTGGTCGTCGACTAGCAGGAGTTTTACCTTTGGTTCAGGTTATATGTGTGCCCCTTTTTCCTATGTGTATGATATTACCTGCCATGAGTTTTTTCACGCGGTCACAACCTGCACGTCGAATTTGATGTATGTGAACCAGTCCGGCGCTCTGAATGAAGCCATGTCCGACATCTTTGCAGCCGTGCTTGAAGCGGATGATGATGGAGGAGTCGGTGTCAACACTTGGATGATGGGAGAGGAACTGGGAGTCTCAATATTGCGCAGAATGGATGATCCAAGCTCTGTGAGCTCATCATATCCCGACCATATGAGCGAGTACATAAACACGAGCGGTGATAGAGGTGGTATACATTTCAACTGCTCCATTCCAAGTCATGCATTCTACCTCCTGACTGTTGGCGGCACGCAGGCGACGGGAGACAGCAGCATCAATGTCCAGAGCGTGGGAATCCAAACCGCGGCGGACATATTCTACGATGCAAATCAGAGTTACTTCTCCGAAAACTGTTCTTTTGAAGAAGCTGCCTATGCCACAACGAGAAGCGCGATGAATATTGGTCGGCGTGAAGCTGCGGCAACTATTTCCGCGTGGTATGCCGTTGGCGTCCTCGACTCCATCTGGGGAGCCGATGGCGATGGGTGGAAGATAACGGCTCTTGGCTGGCTGGATTTTGACGCCAACGGATACGTCGCATCTTTCGATTTCGGGTGGGCTTGGTGGAGCCAGTATAATTCAGCAAACGGAGGGGTTTACATGTGGCTGTGCACCCCTGAAAAATGGGTATATACCTCTGCCGAGATGTATCCGTGGTATTATGATTACAAAACTAACGCATGGAGGGAGAACACCGATGGAACGTTCAATTAATGTTATTCGTGCTATTCTAGCTTTGACCCTTTGCCCGTCTTTATCTTGCGCGGAGAACTTTGTGAAATGGTCCTATGATGTCGAAGGGCCGACAAAAACTTGGCATGCTTTGTCTGCATACCAAAATGGCAGCGAGGTCTGGTTAGTGCAAATCTCTGGTGTCATGCCGCCTACGGTATTAATGGTGTCAAACGTACTTGACGTAGGGTGCCCATCACTTGTTGTTACTAATATAGTGTCACAATACGAGGAACTTGATCTGGCTGAAAGCGGAACCTGCCTATATACCATACAAGACGGATATTTGGCCACCTACGACCCCGAAGCAGGCAACGGGTATATATGCCACGATAAGTTTGGCTGGTGTTATGTGGGATATTACCCGTGGGTGTGGTCATGGGATGAAAACGAATGGGTGTATTTCTACAACGCTGGACTGTCTGCGTTCGAATTGCCGGACAACACGTGGTGGGTATGGACCGAGTCAAAGGGCTGGTGCTGGATAGCCGAGCACGCCCTGCCGTGGTGCTGGAGCACGCAGTTGAATGACTGGACAACATGGTAGGCGGGCCGCCGGGCGCCGTCGAGTGACGCCCCTCGTTGCGCTTGAGCGCCTCAAAGACTACCCGAGACGGGGCCTTTTCAGCAGCCTGTTAGAACTTCTCCATGTGGAGCAGTTCGGCTAGCGCCAGCGGACCGGGGCGCGGGTGCGCGGGTTCCGCCGCCTTGCCTACGGCGATCATCATGGCCAGAACATGGTCCTTCGGCAGGTTGACGAGCTTTGCCACCTTGGCGAAGTCGAAGCCGCGCATCGGGCAGGAGTCGAGGCCCAGCGCCTTGGCCGCCAGCATGAGGGTTTGCGCCGCCATGCCCGCCGAGAGCATCGCGTCGTCCCGCTGGGCGACCTCGTTATCCTCGTAGAAGCCGCGAATCGCCCCGGAGACGCCTTCCTGCACTTCCTTCGGCGTGTTGTACCAGTAGCGGGCGGGATCGCGCGCCCACGCCTTGAGGTCCGCCGCCACGATGAAGAGGACGGAGCATTCGCCCACCTGCGGCTGGTCGTAGGCGGCCTTTTGCAGTTCCGCCTTGAGGAACGGGTCCGTCACCGCCGCGAAGCGGTAGTGCTGGATGTTGAAGGAGGTCGGCGCCTTGCCCGCGAGGGTGGCGAGGTTCTCGATCTCGGCCTTCGTCAGTTTGAAGGAGGGATCGTAATGCTTGATGGCGCGCCGCGCCTCGATGGCGTCGAGGGCGGAAAGCTGGATTTTGGAGATTTCGCTCATGGTGATGAATGGGATTTGATGGAAAGGTAAGTCGTTCCGGCGGATTTTGCAGGGTGCCGGCGTCCTTTTTTCGAAGAGAGGGAACGTGGATCGGAGGAGCGCGGGAGTGCCTTTATTGCACAGTGGTGGCGGCAACCTCCCGCGCCACGGCCTCCGCAAGGCGCATGGAAAGCACCTTCGAGACGCCCCGTTCCTCCATCGTGACGCCGAAGATCGTGTCCGACGCCGCGATCGTGTGCCGGTTGTGTGTGATGATGAAGAACTGGGACTTGCCCTGAAAATCGGCCAGCATCTCCATGAAGCGCGAGACGTTCGCCTCGTCGAGCGGGGCGTCGATCTCGTCCAGCACGCAGAAGGGGCTGGGCCGCACCTTGTAGATTGCAAAGAGGAGCGCCATCGCCGTCATCGTCTTCTGCCCGCCGGATAGGAGCGTCACGCTGCGCAGGCGTGTTCCCGGCGGCCTTGCGACGATTTCCACGCCGGATTCCAGCACGTCGCCCTCGGTGAGGGTGAGGTCCGCCTCGCCCCCGCCGAAGAGCGTGGCGAAGGTCTTGTGGAAGTTCTCGCGGATTTTGTCGAAGCTCTCGCGGAAGAGGGCGGAGGAGGTCTTGTTGATCTCCGCGATCGTGGCCAGCAGTTTTTCGCGCGAGGCCCAGAGGTCGTCCGTCTGGGTTTTGAGGAAGGCGTGACGCTCGCGCAGGTCCCTGTATTCCTCGATTGCCAACGCGTTCACCGCGCCCATCGCGTCGATCTTCGCGCGCATGACGGCGATTTCCGCCTTCACGGCCTCCCAGTCCGGCACCGCAATCGCCGCGAGGACCTCGCGCGAGGGCGGGGGAGGCTCGGACGGCAGGACGATCTCCGGCAGGTCGTCGTCGCCGCCGCGGGCGATTTCCGCCGGGCTTTTCTCAAGAAAGTACAGCTCGCGCCGCCAGTCGAGTTCCGCCAGTTCCGCGCCCAGCAGGCTCTTCGCCTCGGCGGCGAGGTTTTCGAGGGCGCTCCGTAGCTTCGCAAGGGCGATCTCGCGATTGGAAAACTCCGCATACAAGGCGTCGTGAGCCTTGCGCAGGCTTTCGAGTTCCTCCTCGGCGGCCTGCGTGCGGCGGCTCGCGGCGGCGGATTCGTCGCGCCGGGCGTCCACCACCTTGCGCGCCGCCTGAAGCTCGCCGTCGAACTTTCCTGCCTCGTTCCGGCTCCCGGCGGCAGTCTTGTCCAGCTCGGCAAGTAGGGCCTCGTCGCGGGAGGCTTCCCCCGCGCGCTTCTGGCGGCGAAGGGTCCACTCCTCGCTCATCCGCTCCGCCTCGGCCACCTCGCGGTGGGCGATTTCCAGCCTCTGGCGCCGCCCGGCGACGTCGAGGCGGAGCGCCTCGCACCCGGCGCGCTCCTTCTCGTAGGCGGCGCGTCTTTCAAGGGCCCGTTTTTCCGCGGCGGCGATTTGTTCCGCAATGTCCGCCGTCTTTTTCTCCGTAGTGGAGAGGGAGTCTTCCGCACGGGCGAGCTCCTGCGCGGCGTTCTCTCCGGCAGAGGCGAGTTTCTCCCTCGCGGCGGTCCTTTCGCGCAGGCGGCCCTCGGAGCGGGAGAGGCGTTCGGCAAGCGCGCGCTCCTGCCCCCGGATCGCGGCGAGCTCCTGTGCGGCGGCGGGCACGGCTGCGGAAACCGTCCCGGCGTCGGCGAGGGCCTTTTCGTGGGCGGCGCGGGCGGCGGCGCTCTCGTTTTTCAGTCCCTCCAGTTTTGCTTTTCCGGTAAAAATCTCGGTCTTCAGTGCCTTGAGGCGCGCCGCGCGCACGAGCCGCGCGTCCGTCCCGCCGCCGGTGGATACAAGGATCGTCCCCGCCGCGTCGATCGCCGCGCCGTCCCGCGTGGCCGCCGCGCGGAAGAGGTGTTTCGGGTTCGCCTTCCGCCACGCCAGATACGCATCGAGGCTCTCGAAAAACAGGCACCCGGCAAAGAGTGCGTTGACGAGCGGAGCGTCCGCTTCCGCCACGGCGCGGACCTTTTCCCCCGCTGAAATTGCGGGGGCGGGCGCCGGCGCCTCGTCCGGAACGGGGCCGGAGGGCGGCGGGACGAGCCGCGCGCTCCCGAGGCGTTTTTCGGCAAGGGCTCTGACAATTGCCGGGGCGGCGGAAGAGTCCGCGATCGCGACGGGGTCCGCCCCCGTGGCGATGAGAAGGCCCGCGGCGCCCGCCCACACCTCGTCCACCTCCAGCATCGAGGCAACGAGGCGGCACGACGCGGCGGGAACGCCCGGAACCTTCCCCTGCAGCAGAGCGCGCGTTCCGCCGGAAACATCCTCCATTTTCTGCGAAATTTCCTCAAGCGCCCTCGCGCGCGCGGAAAGCTCCGTCAGGGCGCGGTCGGCGGCGCCTTCCGCAGCCTGCGCCGTGCGGAGGGCCTCGGCGGCCTCCTTCACCACGGCCTCCGCCGCTTTCTTTGCCTCCTCCGCCTTCTGAAGGGCCTCTCCGGCCAGCGTCTTTTTCGCGAGGAGGCCGGCGAGGGCCTCGCGGTCGCGCGCGGTCTCCGCCTCAAGGGCGCTTGTTTCGGCATCCGTCGCGGCGAGGCGTTCGCGTGCGGAGGCGCTCTCCGCGGACAGGCGTGCGATCGCGGTGCGCTGGCGGGAGAGCTCGCTGGCGGCACATGCGGCGTCGCGTCGGAGTTTGGAGAGGTCCGCCTCGGCGGCGTCGAGGGTCTTTTTCTCCAGTGCGAGGGCTTTTTCCTTCTCCGCAAGGGACGCCTCGCCTTCGCCCGCGGTGGCCAGCAGTTTTTCTCGCAGGGCGCGGCGCGTGGCGAGTTTGTCGTCCAGGGCGGCCTTCTCGGCATCCATGTCGGCGAGCTCCGACTTGAGCGCGGCAAGGTGCGCGGCGCAGTCGCTCTTGCGCAGCGAGGCCGTGTCCGCCGCCGCCACCGCCTTGTCCCTCGCGGCGGTGAGAGCATAGACGTTTTCCTCCGCAAGGCGCAGGGCGGCCCCCGCGCGCTGCTTTTCTTCGCGCAGCGCCGTGATTTTCCCTGAGGAGGCCTCCATCTCGGCCTTGGAAAGCAGTATCCGGGTGCGCGTCCCCTCCAGCAGGTTGGCGCCGCCATCGATCTCGCGCTCCAGCCCCTGCCGCTTCCATGCCGCCAGTGCCTTTTCCAGCCGCCAGGCTTTTTCCGAGGCGATCCGGTGCCGCAGGGCCTTGGCGGCCTGACGCTTCAAGGCTCCGATGCGTTTTTCTACCTCCGCCAATACGTCGCCCGCGCGGGCTAGGTCCGCCTCCACGCCCGCGAGCTTGTCGAGGGCCTCCCTGCGCTGGGCCTTGTAGCGGGAGATTCCCGCCGCCTCCTCGAAGATCGCGCGCCGTTCTGCGGGATTGCTGGAGAGAATCTGGTCGATCCGCCCCTGCAACAGGAAGCTGTAGGAGACCTGTCCGATGCCCGTGCCGAGGAAGAGGAGCTGGATATCCTTGAGGCGCGCGGCCTTGCCGTTCAAAAAGTAGTCGCTCGAACCCTCGCGCGAGACGCGCCGGGCGATTTCGATCTCGCTGAAGCTCGTCTTCAGGTCCTTCTCGCAATCGGCGAAGGTGAGGGCCACCTCGCACACGCCGAGGGGTTTGCGCAGGGTCGTCCCCTGAAAAATCACGTCCGCCATCGCGTCGGCGCGAAGGCTTCGCGTCGATTGCTCGCCGAGGACCCAGCGCAGGGCGTCCGCGATGTTGCTCTTGCCGCAGCCGTTGGGCCCCACGATCGCCGTCACGCCCGGCTTCAGGGAAAGCAGGGTGGGGTCGGCGAAGCTCTTGAAGCCCTGAATGCGGAGCTGGCGTAGGTACATCGCGGTCGCGGCGGATTGCCGCGCTTCTTTCGTAACGCCCCCGCCGCCATTTCGCAAGACAGGCGGAGTAGAGCTGGTTTCACAAGTCCCGGCGTGTGCCGCTGCCGGCACTTTTGAGAGGCGGGCAAGGCGGAAAAGCGAAACCGGGCCAGGGCCCCGATTCGCTTTTCCCAACGCGGCCCGGGCTCAAAAGAGCCGCTGCCCGATGGCGCGGCAAACGGCGCGCTTCGTGACTTTTGAAACCAGCTCTACTCGCCTTCCTTCCTCGTGGGAGCCTTGAGCCGGAGGATCGGCTCCGGCAGCGGGGCGAGCTTGAAATCCCCGTGGGGCGAGCCTCCCGCAAAGACGATCGTCATCGTCCCCTCCGCGCCGAGAAGGCCGTTTTCGTCCCCCTTGAAGACGCGGAAGGAGTAGGTGAAGCTGCTGCGGCCCACCTTGACCGGCGCGAGGGCAATGGCAAAGGTCTCGCCGGGAGTGAACGGCGCGCGATAGTCGCACTTCACCGACACGCGCGGGAAACCCTGATAGCTGCCGTCGGCATTGCGCACAAAACTGTCGAAGCCGAGTGCCCGGAACCACGCGCCCTCCGCCCGCGTCACCCATCGCAGTACGTTGGCGAAGAAGACGACGCCCCCGGCGTCCGTATCGGCAAAATCAACCCGGTCGTGAAAAATGAAGTCGTTCATGGGATAAGTCGTTTTCAGAGTCCCAGGAGTTCCAGCGCCTTTTGGGCGCAGTCGCTTAGGACGCTTGAGGCAAAGTCGTTCATTTCCTCGCCCTTGCCCAGTGCGTTGGAGGAGCCTTTCACGGCAATGTATTCCAGCTTTCCCGTGGGGTCGAAGCGCGGGGCGAAGTAGTAGAAGGGAGCGACCTCCATGTCGATGAGGTCTGCCTGATCGCGAATCGCGCGGTATTTTGTGCGGAAGGGGCCCTGACAGGCGCGGAAGGACGCATCCAGAACGCGGTCGGAATAGCCGTAGAAGAAGTCGCTGGAGGCGATGGTGTTCGTAGGTGAACCCTCCGGCAGGTTCCAGCGGGGCAGGGCGGGCTCAAGGCCCAGCTCGCCGTCGAGGCCGCTGCCGCAAGCCCAGGCTTTTGCGATCGGCAGCGCCCGTCCCGGCAGGGAGATGTCGCCGTGGGAGGTGCCCGCCGTGCCGATGAGGACCGCCTGCCGCAGCACGCCCGGGGTCAGGATCTCCCAGAGGAGCGGTTCCACCGTGCCCGTGCCGATTCCGGCGAGGACGAGGGTGAAGTCGGCATAGCGCCAGAAGGCATAGGTGCGGTAGCGCCCGCTCGCCAGAACCGGGCCGCAGCGTCCTGCGAAGGCGGCGTGCAGGTCCGTCTCCACCTCGCCGCAGCAGAGGATGGCGCGGCCACTCGTCAGGTCGCGCGGAAGAATGTGTGTCACCGGGCAGGAGGCGAAGATTTGGAGGGAGGAATCGCTCATGCCGCAAGAGACTGGAGGTTTGCCGCCCCCGGTCAACTCATTCGGAATCCACGCTCTTGCGGATTCGCTCGGCCAGCTTTTTGCCGACGAAAACCTCGTGCTCGCAGAAGCGCGGCGCGTGGGTCGAGGCCGCGAGGATCACCAGGGCGGGTAACAGAAGCAGGAAACGGGGAATGCCAATGTCCGCAAAGCAGACCGAGACGCTGCTCTCTGAGGGCACCACCGCCAGGGCAAGGCCCAGTCCCAGCGCGAAGGTGAGGTCGCACACATGGACGAAGCGCATGTGGGAAGCCTCGTGATCCTTGAACTCCTGATACAGGGTCTGGTCGTTGGTGAGGAGCGCGTACTCCAAAAGCGAGTATTCGTTCACGCTGTACTCGCGGTAGGAGGCGTCTCTCCCTTCGCGCAGTCTGCGGATGCCGGGAATACGCAGGACCAGTGAGTAGGTGAGGTCGCAGAGAAAATGCCGCGCCCTGATCGCAAGCATGTAGAAAATGGGGAACAGACAGATGAAAAGGACAAGGCTACCGAGGGGGAATTTCTCGTAAAGCTCCTTGAGACCCATGCGGCAGAGGGGTTCCCCGAAGACGGCGGCGTAGTACACGTCCAGCGTCATGAAGATGAGCAGCAGAAGAAGGACGTATTTGACATCCAGCAGCGATTCGAGCTGCCGTGCGGTTTCCGATGCGGATTCTTCCACGGCTGGAAAGGGATGAGGGTTGGGGAATCAGGCGGACGGGCGCGGGCCCTTCACGATGCCGTTCTCGGTCCAGGTGCGGCCCGTACGCCGGTTCTCGCGGCGGATGACAAGGTTTTTGTCCTGAATCTCGCGGTGGCGGTAGCCGTGGCCGTGATCGAGGTGGACGCAGATCGCCAGATGCCTCACCTGAACCGGCTTGATGCCGAGGTTCACGAGGCGCTCGCCATGCTCGCGATCTTCGCCCCCGTAGCCCATGACCTCGTTGAAGCCGTTGACCGCGACGATGTCTTTTTTCCAGCCCGAGGCGTTGTGGCCGTTCCAGGACGGGTTCGTGGGCGTGACGGAGTTGAAGAAACGGGCGAGCCGCCCTCTTGTGCGCAGTTTGAGGGGAACCTTCCGGAAGCCACACGCACGCAGCCACGCGGGATCGAAGGGTTTTTGCGCAAAAACATCGTCGCGCGAGATGGCCTTGCTCGCCTCCAGCGGAAGTCGGCAGTATCCGCCGGAAACGAAGCGGCCAGGCGCGCGTTTGGCCAGATGTACCGCCACGAAGTCCGCCCGTGGGATGCAGTCGCCGTCGGAGAAAATAAGGTAATCGCCCGAGCTTTCCATGATCGCGCGGTTCATGATCGTGCACTTGCGGAAGCCGTCGTGCTCGTGCCGGACGTGCCGGATCGGGAAGGGGCTGTCCCCGCGCAGGCGTGCAATCAATTCATCCGTTCGGGAATCGGAACCGTCATCGGCGATGACGAGCTCGAAGTCCGTCACAGTCTGGGCCTGCCAGCCCCAAACCGCCTTTTCCAGCCAGGCCGGATTGTTGAAGGTCGTGATGATGACGCTGACGGACATCTTGCTTGTGCCAGTATCTCTTTACGGCAGGTTTTCCTCAAGAAGTTTTTGAACGCTCACGCATTTTTATGTTAATGCGTGGCAGCTCCTTGTGTAACAAACGCCGCTACTGTTTGCGGGCCACCTTGCTCACGTCGTCGGCGATGCGGAAGGTGACGATGATCATCTCCATCCACACGCGGACGAGCATCGTGGCGAGCAGGCCGAAGATCGGTGCGACGACGATGGCGCCAAGCCCCGCCAGAAAGCCGTTGGCAAAGCCCATCCCGATGATGCAGAGCATCCCGATCGCGATGCCGACAAGGTTCAGGATGAAGATGAACTTCACGAGCTTGATCGTGATGAAGCTGGAGAAGGAGAAGTCGAACAGCGCAGCGAAGAAACCTTTGGGATCGTCCATGGGAGTGTCGGGTTAGTGTTCGGGCCGTGGAATGAATGACGGCCACGAGCCTCATTTTTTGATTGGAAACGCGTCCGCGCAAGATTTCTCTTGCGCATTATCATACTTGTTCAATTTTTCTTCGAGAATATTAGTTGACTAAGTTGCCCAATATACATTTGATAAATCGCACGGTCCGGTTGCAAGGGTGCGGAATCGGCGTAATTTCATTTTCAACAGGAGAGTACACAGTGAGCCACAAACAAGGACAGGGAACGTTGGCGGTGCACGCGGGGCAGGTGGTGGATCCCACCACGACCTCGCGCGCGGTGCCGATCTATCAGACAACGAGCTACGTGTTCGATTCGACCGAGCGCGGGGCCAATCTTTTCGCCCTCAAGGAGCTGGGCAACATCTACACCCGCCTGATGAATCCGACGACCGACGTCCTTGAAAAGCGCATTGCGGCGCTTGAGGGCGGCACGGCGGCGGTCGCTTTTGCAAGCGGCAGTTCGGCCATCACCGCTGCGATCCTCAACCTTGCGAAGGCGGGGGATCACATCGTGTCGGTTTCGCAGCTCTACGGCGGGACGTACAACCTCTTCCACAACACCCTCCCGAATCTCGGGATCGAGGTGACCTTCGTGGATGCGGACGATCCGCAGGCCTTCGACCGTGCGGTGAAGCCGAACACGAGGGCGTTTTACGGCGAGAGTCAGGGCAATCCGCGCCTGAATATCTTCCCGTACGACGAGGTGGTGCCGATCGCAAAGCGGCACGGCATCCCGCTTGTCATCGACAACACGGCCCTGACGCCGTACCTGCACCGTCCCTTCGACCACGGCGCGAACGTCGTCGTGCACAGCCTGACCAAGTTCATCGGCGGGCACGGGACTAGCCTCGGCGGCATCATCGTGGACGGCGGCAACTTCGACTGGGGCGCGGGCCGTCACCCGCTCTACACGCAGCCGGATCCGAGCTACCACGGCCTCGTCTTCTGGGACGCCTTCAAGAGCTTCCCGCCGGCGGGCGGGGCGAATGTCGCCTTCGCCTTCCGCGTGAGGACGACGCTCCTGCGCGACACCGGGGCGGCGATCTCGCCCTTCAACTCCTTCCTCATCCTTCTGGGGGCGGAGACGCTGCACCTGCGTCTGGAGCGGCACAGCTCCAACGCCCTGAAGGTGGCGCAGTTCCTTGAGAAGCACCCGAAGGTGGCGTGGGTCAACTATCCGGGCCTGCCCTCCAGCCCCGCTTACGACGCGGCGAAGAAGTACGTCCTGCACGGTTCCGGCGGCGCGCTCGTGGGCTTCGGCGTCCGTGGAGGCATTGCCGAGGGCCGCAAGGTGATCGACGCCCTCAAGCTCTTCAGCCACCTCGCCAACATCGGCGACGCCAAGAGTCTGGCCATTCATCCGGCCTCCACCACGCACAGCCAGCTGGAGGGCGAGGCGCTCCTTTCCACGGGCGTCACGCCGGACTTCATCCGCCTCTCGGTCGGCATCGAGGACGTGGAGGACATCATCGCGGACCTCGATCAGGCCCTCGCGCAGGTGTAGGGCGGTGCTCGTTTCTTCTTTCGGGAGCGCCGGGGGGTTCCTCCGGCGCTTCTTTTTTGCGTGTGTTTGGAATTGGAGTGGTGCCGCCGGACTGGCAATATTATGGACGTGAGCGCCTCACCCGATCCCGTGCCCGAGTCCCTGCGTCCGTTTTGCGCCTCTCCGCGCCGCGAGTGGTTCTTCCTTTTGCTCATCGCGCTGGCCACGCTCCTGCCGGGGACGTGGCTCATGCCGCTGCTCGACCGCGACGAGCCGCGTTTTTCCCGCGCGACGGTGGAGATGGAGGAGGGCGGCGACTGGCTCGTCCCGCACTTCAACGGCGACTACCGCTTCGACAAGCCGCCGCTCACCTACTGGGCGATGCACGCGGGCTATTCGGTCTTCGGCCACGACGAATTCGGAGCGCGGGTGCACTCGGTGGCTGCGTCGTTGATTGTCGCGGCGATCCTCTTTGCCTTCGCCCGAGAGTTGTACGGGGCGCGGACGGGTTTCTGGGCGGCGGCGGGCTTTCTCACGCTGTTCCAGGTATGGCAGCACGGGCGCCTCGCCGTGGCGGACATGCCGATGGTGGCGGCGGTGACGGCGGCGCACTGGGCGCTCTGGAAGCTCCTTGCCGGCGAGGAACGCAAGAGATGGGGCCTCTGGTTCTGGGTCCTCTGGGGAAGTCTCGCCCTCGGGTTCTTCGCCAAGGGACCGATCGCCTTCTTCTGCCCGGCGATGACGCTGCTTTTTTTCCGCTGGGTTTTCTGGAGGCAGCCGCTGGGGTGGGGGAGGTTACAGATCCTGCCGGGTATCGCCCTCAGCCTGATTCCCGTCGCGGCGTGGGGGATTCCGGCGCTTTTCGCCACGCACGGGGAATTCTGGAGGGAGGGCATCGGCAAGCACGTCGTGGACCGGGGCCTCGGCGCCTTTGACGACCGTGTGACGATCCCGGTCCTCTTCTATCTTGTGACGGCACTTGTCAGCCTCTTCCCGTGGATGGGACGCGCGGGCTGCGCGTGGGAGGCCTTGCGCCATCCGCGAAGCGACATGAAGGCCGCGTTCCTTGCCTCGTGGGCGGTGGGGCCGTATCTCATCTTCGCCTTTTACGCCACGCAGCTGCCGCACTACGTCCTACCGGCTTTCCCGGCCCTCTGCATCGCCTTCTTTGCGCAGGAGAGCTGCCGCGAAAGCCGCTGGGGACGGCGCTGGTTCCTTTTCTACCACGGCCTTTTCATCGCGATCATCCTCTTCCTTGCCTTCTGGCTCCTGTTCGGTCCGGTGATGGAACCGGTGCGGGGGATGATGCTGGGCTTTGTCGGCGTCCTCATGGGACTGGAATTCGTCGCCGTGAACTTCGAGACGCGCCAGTGGGTGCGTCTTGGCGCGGGGCTCGCAATGGTGGCCGCCGGGAGCTGGATCTCCGCGCACGGAATGCGCGAGGTCGCCCTCTCGCCGCGCATCGCCGCCGTCGCGACCGGCTGCGAGGGCAAATTCGCCGCCGTCGGTTACACGGAGCCGAGCCTTGTCTATTACGCGGGGCACAAGTGGGACATGTTCCCGGCCTCGCCAGAGGGCCTTGCGGAGGCGATTGCGGAAAAGCCGGAGATCCTCGTGGTCCTCCGCAGGCAGGCGAATACGGACCGCATGCTGGGCTTCTCCAAAAAAGAGCCGCGCGACACGCCGTACGCCCCCCTTGCGGAACACCTTGCCGGGAAAGGCTATGCGAGGATCGAACTGGCGGGCCTCAATATCGCGCGCTTTTCTTGGGCGGGTGTGGACGTGTACCGCAGGCTGGATTCCTTCCGGAGTCTCAAAAGCTCGGAGAAGTAATCACTCCTCCCGCATCCGCCGGAGCGCCACGGCGAGGGGCAGGGTGCAGAAGACTCCCCAGAAGGCTCCGCCGAGAACGTCCGCGGGGTAGTGTTGGTTGTCCTGTAAGCGCGCCCAGCCCATCGCACAAGCGTATCCGTAGGCGGGCAGCGCCGCCGGGGGCCAGAGGACGGCGACGAGCGTCGCGTCGGTAAAGGCCTCGCACGTGTGGGCCGAGGGGAAGCTGTTGTGGCGGCTCTTGACAGCGAAGCCGTGGAGCGCGCCGTCCTCGCCCGTGAAAGGCCGAGCCCGCCCGAAGCCAAGGTGCATGGCGTTCGCCGAAAGGCCCGCCACCGCCACCGCGAGGACGAGCGCGAGGGCCGCTCGCTTGAGGCGGAGGCTCTTTTTCGCGATGCCGAGGGCAAGGAGGGTCAGGAAAAGAAAGAGCGTCACATGCTCGGTCCGCCCCATGATGGAGAGGAACTTCCCCCACACCGCCGCGTCGAGAGCATCCGTCACCCGGATCGCCGAAAGAAGGCGAACGTCAAACTGCATGAGGGCCGTCACCGCAATCGCAGCGAGGACCAAGGCCACGAGCATCGGCTTTTTCCATGCGCGGCAATTTGCCCACGCGCCGGTAAACAGGCCGCGCGTCTCCTTGCCGAGCGAGCGGCAGGCCTCCTTCGCCACATTTGCAGGGTTTGCCATGCGCTTTTCTGATAATGGAAGCGAGCTCTTCTGGCAAACGCGGAACGTGCGGAAACAAGTCCGATAGCAGGGAGGACTCTATTGTCTTGATTGCAGAGTATGGAATCGTATGTTCAAAATTCCCATCTCCACCATGAAAACGACGAACCTCCTTCTTTCTGCGTCACTTGCACTTCCCCTGATGGTCTCCGGCGCGAGCGTGAAAACGGCGCCCTTGGGCGATTCCGGTTCCTGCCTGCGTCCCTGCGACTCCAACGTGACGATCGGTAAGAAACTGCCGGAAAAGACGCCTTCCTATGTCGAAGTGTACCCCGGTGCGGAGATCGCCTTCTCGGGCGTGGAGGAAAACGAAGGGATCGTGAACGGGAGCCTTTCTCTCAGCACCAACGACTCTTTTGAAAAAGTGGTGGCCTTCTATAAGGCCTCGTTGGAAAAGAGCGGAATCAAGCCCGTCTCCTCCTTCTCGTCAGACAACACGCAGATCCTCGCGGCGGACGACGGCGAGAAGGCCTACGGCGTTTCCATTAACGGAGGCGCGGACGGCACCGTAGTCACGATTGCCTTCAGAAAATAATCCTTTGTTCCCCCGTGCGGAGAACGCTTCCGCACCGGTTGCCGGAGGCGCGGGCCCTGCCGATGAAATGAAAAACCCGGCGTGCCGCGATGGCGCGCCGGGTTTTTCATGCGTCCCGAGGATGGGGACGGGGAAGCCTATCCCTTGCGGATGTGGCTTTCGGAGGCGATGTCCGGGCCGCCCTGAACCATGTAGCGCGTCTTCAGGCGCAGCGCGTTCAGGTGGATGAGTCCGGTTGCATCGTCCGGATTGTAGTCGCTCTTCACGCCCTCCATCGAGGCGCGGTTGGCGTTGTAGAGCGAGACGGGGCTCTTGGTGCCGCAGCAAATGATGTTGCCCTTGAAGAGCTTGATGCGGGCGATGCCGTTCATCTGCTCCTGGCTCTTGTCGATGAAGGCCTGCAGGCACTCGCGCTCCGGGGCGTACCAGGTGCCGTAGTAGATCATCTCGGCGTACTTCGGCATCAGCATGTCGCGAAGGTGTACGACCTCGCGGTCGAGGACGAGGCCCTCAAGATTGCGGTGCGCGGCCAGAAGGATGCTGCCGCCGGGGGTCTCGTAGATGCCGCGGCTTTTCATGCCGACAAAGCGGTTTTCCACCATGTCCACGCGGCCCACGCCGTGCTTGCCGCCCAGCTTGTTCAGCGTGCGCAGGATCGCCGCCGGGCTCATGCGCGTGCCGTTGATTGCCACGCAGTCGCCGCGCTCGAATTCGAGTTCGAGGTATTCGGCCTCGTTCGGGGCGTCCGCCGGATCGACGGAGAGTTTGAACATGCCCTTGTTCTCGGGCGTGTGCGCGTTGAACCAAGCGTCCTCCACGATGCCGGCCTCGTAGCTGATGTGCAGGAGGTTGCGGTCCATCGAGTAGGGCTTCTTGGCTGTGGCCTCCACGTTGATGCCCTTTTCCTGACAGTAAGCGATCATCTCGCTCCGGCCCGGGAACTTTGCGCGGAATTCCGGCATGCGCCACGGGGTGATGACCTCAAGCTCCGGCGCCATCGCGGCGTAGGAGAGCTCGAAGCGTACCTGATCGTTGCCCTTGCCGGTGGCGCCGTGGGCGACATGCGTGGCCCCCACCTTGCGGGCGAGTTCCACCTGCGCCTTGGCGATCAGCGGACGGGCGATGGAGGTGCCCAGGTGATACTGGCCCTCGTACAGGGTGTTCGCGCGCATCATCGGGTAGATGAAGTCGCTCGCGAATTCCTCGACGAGGTCGATCGTGTAGTGCTCGGAGGCGCCGGTCTTCTTCGCCTTTTCGGCGAGACCGTTCAGCTCCTCCTCCTGCCCGACGTCGGCGGCGAAGGTGATGATCTCCGCGTCATACTTTTCCTTGAGCCAGGCAAGAATCACCGAGGTGTCGAGCCCGCCGGAATATGCAAGAACGATTTTCATGGTGTAAAGACGAATGCAGCCCCGGATTGTTTCGGGTACTTTTATCAGATTTATCCGTCACAGCGCGGATGTAAACAACCTCTTTCGTCAATTCTTCCTCAGGACGGGCGCCTCCCGTCCGATTTCAAGTATTGCGGAGCCTTTTCTTTCCGTCACTTTCCGATTCATGAAGGCGAGAATTTCGATCCTGATCCTTCTTTTGCCGCTGGCCTTTCTTGCGGCGGGCTGCGGCGAATCCTCGCGCGAGGCCGTGCAAAAGCGCGTGGAGATGGTCCGCACGGCGTCGAATCCCGCGTATTTGGAAAAAGCGGCGCTTTCCGACAAATCGCCCGCCGTGCGTCAGGCGGCGGTGGAGCGGATTTTCGACCAGGAGTTGATCGAGAAGATTCTCGCGCAGGATGACGACATGGGGGTGCGCATGGCGGCCCTCAAGCGGGTGCGCAGCCCCGAGGCGGTTGCCCGCGCGGCCACGGGGGACAAGAGCCGGTACGTGCGCCTCGCCGCCGTTTCGCTCCTTTCCGACCAGAGGACACTCGCCGAGGTGGCCCTCACCGACAAGGACCGTCTCGTCCGCATCACGGCGCTCGGCTCCATCATGGACGCCAACACGGTGCGCAAGGTCATGGCCTCCGACAAGGACGCCCGCGTGCGCGCGGCGGCGGAAAAACGTCTCAACACGCTCCGCTAGAGGCGGTTCGGGAGCTTGTTACGGAGCCTTGCGGAATTCCTTCGCCGCGAAAGCCTGTGCCATGTCCGCGCCCGTCGGTTCCTGAAAGGCCCGCAGATAAAACCACGGCAGCGTGGAAAGCAGGTGATCGAAGATGTCCGACTGCACGCCTTCGTAGCGGATCCACTCGGTGGTCTTCGTGAAGACGTAAATTTCCAGCGGCAGACCCTTGGGGCCGGGTTCCAGCTGGCGGATGAGGAAAGTCATGCCCGGAGCGTCGGCGTGGATCTCCGGATGGGCGCGCAAGTACGCCGAGACGTATGCGCGGAAGGTGCCGACGTTGGTCATATGGCGACCGTTGACGGGCATGGAAAGCTCGTTCGGGTCGAAATGTTCGCTGTTGTATTTTTCGATCTCCGCCGAGCGCGCGTCGATGTAGTCGCGCAAAAGGTGTACCGAGCGCAGGGTTTCGATCTCCTCCTTTTTGAGGAAGCGGATCGAGCCCATGTCGATGTTGATCGCCCTCTTGATGCGCCGCCCGCCGCTTTCGGCCATACCCCGCCAGTTCTTGAAGGAGGAGCTGACTAGGTCGTACGCCGGGATCGCCGAGATCGTCTTGTCCCAGTTCTGCACGCGCACCGTCGTGAGGGTGATGTCGATCACCACGCCGTCCACGTGTCTGGAGGGCATTTCGATCCAGTCGTTCTTGCGGACGAGGTCGTTCGCCGAAAGCTGGATTCCCGCCACGAGGCCGAGAAGCGAGTCCTTGAAGACCAGCATCATCACCGCCGTCAGTGCGCCCAGTCCCGAAAGGATGTGCACCGGATTCTTGTCCGTCAGAAGCGCGATGACGAGGATCAGCGTCAGGATGCTGAGGATGACGGTGACGGCCTGCGTGAGGGTCTTGATCGGCAGGTTGGCACCGGACTTGCGCTCCTCGTAGCTCATGTGCACCGTGCGCAGGATCTGCACGAGGAGCATGTAAAACGAGAGGATGAAGAGCAGGTTCAATCCCTTCGTCACAAAGGTGTTCCACACCGGCGGAATTTCGCCCGCCAGAGGCCTGGTCATCATCATGATCACCGCCACCACGATGGTGGAAAGGCTCTTGGCCGCACCGTTCCGGATCAGGATGTCGTCCCAAGTCCACGTCGTGAAGGCGGCGAAGCGCTTGATGACCGGCGTCAGGATCTTCGCGCCGACGAGATACGCGAGAAGTCCCGCGGCAATCCATACGATAAGCGCCGAGTGCGGCCCGAGGAAGGCGAGTTCCGAGAGAATTTGTCCGGGGGCGTGCATATCCATGATCGGGGACATCCTACGGAAAGGCAGTCCGCCTGAACAGGCAATTGTTCCGGCTCCGGTGCTGCTCTGGCGACCGCGACTTGCGCGGCAGATTCTGAAACGGAAGTGACGTGATGAGGTTCGCTCCGGTGTAGTGATAGATGGCCACCTCGAACAACTTTGATTTCTGCTGCGAACGAGCCTTGCGGCGTCTGGCCTCGTTTCGGAAGTTCACCGTATTTCATCCAATATTACTCACTTCCGAAGCCTTGCCATCCATCCGCAAATTCTCGTTCTCGCTACGAAACCAGTTATTCGAGGTGGCCATATGATATCTCTTTTGAAAATCGTGCACGGAGGAGCCGCATGACACCCGGAAGATGGATGAAATGGATGTGTCTTCTTGTTCTTTTTTACCCGGCGCGCGCCCACGCCGCACCGGATGACGACTCCGGCGAACGCCTTCGCGCCGAGGTGACCGCGGTGGAAACCGCTTTCGCGGACACGATGGCGCGACGGGACTTCAAGGGTTTCGCCAGCTTTGTCGCCGAGGACGCCATCTTCATGGGCGGCGGGAATCCCCTGCGCGGCAAGGCGGCGGTGCTGGCGCACTGGAAGAAGTTTTTCGAGGGCGCACAGGCTCCGTTTTCCTGGAAACCTGACTACGTCGAGGTGCTTCCGTCGGGAGACCTCGCACAGTCGAACGGACCGGTGTTCGGCCCCGACGGTGCGATAACCGCCCGTTTCCATTCCACATGGCGCAAGCGCTCCGACGGACGCTGGGAAATCGTCTTCGACAACGGCTGTCCCGTGGCGTCCTCCGGAGGCCGGTAACGTCCTTTACACGAGCGCGCTGACGATCGCCTTCTGGACGTGGAGGCGGTTCTCGGCCTGATCGAAGACGATGGAGGCGGGGCTCTCGTACACTTCCCTTGTCACCTCCATTCCGAGGTGTGCGGGCAGGCAGTGCAGGAAAAGCGCGTCCTTCTTCGCGGCGGCCATGAGACGGGAATCCACGCAGTAGGGCCGGAACTCTTCGAGACGTTGTTTTTCCTCGGCCTCCTGTCCCATGCTGACCCACACGTCGGTGTAGAGGACGTCGGCGTCGGCGGCGGCTTCGAGCGGGTCCTCCGTGTAGAGAAAGTTGTTTTCCAGACCGTCCTTTGCGAGCTGCGCCACGATTTCCTTGCCCGGCGCGAAGCCTTTGGGTCCGGCGAGGGCGATCTTCATGCCGAAGAGCGCGCCGCCGAGGATCCAGGAGTTCGCCATGTTGTTTGCGCTGTCGCCGATGAACGCGAGCTTCTTGCCACGCAGGCTCTCGATGAGCGGCTGGCCGGGCTGCGCCCAGCGTTCGGCGAGGGTGAAGGCGTCCGTATAGATCTGGCAGGGGTGCAGGAAGTCCGTCAGGGCGTTCACCACCGGGCAGGTCGCGTATTTGGCGAATTCCTCCACGATCTCGTGGCCGTAGGTGCGGATGACAAGGCCGTGCACGTAGCGCGAGAGAACGCGCGCGGTGTCGTCGATCGTCTCGCCCCGGCCCAGCTGGGTCGATTTCTGGTCGAGGTACAGCACGTGTGCGCCCAGCTCCGAGAGCCCGACCTCGAAGGAAACGCGCGTGCGGGTGCTGCTCTTGGCGAAGAGCAGGGCCCAGGTCTTGCCGGCGAGGGCGTCGCTCGACATACGGCCACGGAACTGCTTGATCTTCCGCGCGCTTTCAAAGACGGCGGCGGCCTCGGTATAGCTAAAATCGGTTTCCTTTAAAAAGTGACGCATGATGATGAAATGAAGTGGTGAACGATGACAATTGAGAATGGAACGGCGGCGTGACGCTTCACTTTCGACACGCGCCCTGCATCGAGGAGAGCGTGCGGCCCATGATGTCGAGGGCTTCGGTGATTTCGCCGACGGAGGCATTCAGGGGTGGCAGGAGCCGCACCGCGCCGTTGCCGCCGGGCGCCGCAAGGAGCCCGCTCGCCCGGAGCGCCGTCACGAGGGCAAGGTTGTCCTTCGCGACGAGGGCCACGTGGAAGCCCTTTCCCCGCACACCGACGACCAGCTCCGGATACTTGGCGCAAAGGTCCCGCAGGCCCGCGTGCAATACCTCGGAAACCTTCTGCACGTTGGTAAGGAGGTCCTCCTTCTCCATCACCTCCAGCACGGCGAGGGCCGCCGCGCAGGCAAGGGGAGTGCCGCCGAAGGTCGTGCCGTGGCTGCCGGGGTGGAAGAGGTCGCAGTAAGGCTTCGCCGCCCAGAAGGCGCCCATCGGGAAACCTCCCGCGATGCCCTTGGCCATCGAGAGGGCGTCCGGGACGATCCCGTAATTTTCAAAGGCGTAGAATTTTCCGGTGCGTCCGTAGCCGCACTGGATCTCGTCGGTCATGAGCAGCGCGCCGCGTTCGGTGCAGAGCTTCCGCAGTCCTTGCAGGAACTCGACCGTCGCGGGCGTGATGCCGCTCTCGCCCTGGATCACCTCCACGAGCACGGCGGCGGTGGAGTCGTCCACCAGTTTCTCGAAGGAGGCAAGGTTGTTGAACTCGCCGAAGGCAAAGCCCTCCAGCATGGGCCGGAAGCCCTTCTGGATCTTTTCCTGCGGCGTGGCCGACATGCTGCCGAAGGTGCGCCCGTGGAAGGCGTTCTGCGCACCGACCACCTTGTAGCGCACGCCTTCCTTCCCGGCGAGGCTCGCGCCGTGAAGCCGGGCGAGCTTGATCAGCCCCTCGTTCGCCTCCGCGCCCGAGTTGCAGAAGAAGATCTTCCCCGGGCCCGCTTTTTCCACGAGCTTCCGGGCGAGTTCCCCCTGCAACGCGTTGTCGAAGAGGTTGGAGACATGGGTCAGCTTCGCGGCCTGTTCGGACACCCTCTGCACCCAGAGCGGGTGGCAGTGACCGATGATGTTCGTCGCAATTCCCTGCACGAAATCGAGATACGAACGGCCCGCCTCGTCCCATACGCGCGTGCCCACGCCTCGCGCAAGCGCAAGGTGTGTGCGACCGCCGTAGCTGTCGATGACGTAACTCTCATATAACTCTTTCGTGTTCATTATCTTAAAGGAAAATCCTTACCGGTTCATGATCTCGGTGCCGATGCCCTTGTCCGTGAAGATTTCGAGCAGGACCGAGTGCGCGACGCGCCCGTCGATGAAGTGCACACGGCGCACGCCCGCGGAGAGGGCGTCGCAGGCGCTGTCCACCTTGGGGGCCATGCCGCTCGAAATGACTCCCTCGGCGCGGAGCTGGGGCACCTCGTCGAGGAAGAGGGTGGAGATGAGGGTCGCGGGGTCCTTCGGATCCTTCATGAGGCCTGGTACGTCGCAGAGATACACAAGGCGCCGGGCGCTGAGGGCTCCGGCGATGCTGGCGGCTGCGATGTCCGCATTGATGTTGTACAGCTGACCCTGTTCGTCCGCACCCACGGGCGAGATGATCGGCGTATAAGCGTTGTCGAGGGCGTGTTTGATCGGATGGACGTTGACGCTCTTTGGACGCCCGAGGAATCCAGCGTCCGTGGGAACGCCGTCCACGTCGATCAGCAGTTTTTCGGCCACCAGCACCTTGCGGCCCGGGATGCCGAGCGGACGCCCGAAGCGCGCCTGCACCGTCTCGCAGATGGAAAGGTTCGTCTCCTCGTCGAGCACCCGGGCGACGATGTCGATCGTCTTTGCGTCGGTCACGCGCTGACCGCTCCGGAACTCCGGCACGAGGCCCGCGTCCTTCATGGCGCGGCTGATCGCCTTGCCGCCGCCGTGGACGAGCACCACCTTGACGCCCACCGCCGCGAGGAACACGGCGTCGAGCGCCACGTTGGCGAGCGCCGCCTTCTCGTCAAGCAGGCTGCCGCCGAACTTGACGACGAAGATCGACCCCCGGAAGCGCTGGATATAGGGGAGGGCCTCGACGAGGACGTGCGCCTTTTTCTCGATGTCGATGTCGCTCGTGTCCATTGGCTTATTCGCCCTTGTTGAAGTTGACGTAACCTTCGGTGAGGTCGTTTGCGAGAAGGGTGTAGGAGGCCTTCCCCATGTTGAGATTCAGCCGCACGGTGAATTCCCGGTTCGCGACGATGTCGTGCCACTTCTTCTCGTTCTCGAAGAGCGGCGTGCTCTTAAGGACCACCGGAGTGTCGTTGTAGAAGAGGTCGAGTTTGCCGTCGTCGAGGCCCACGTTCGCATAGCCCGCGGCGTCCATGATGCGGCCCCAGTTGGGGTCGCCGCCGTACCACGCGCTCTTGACGAGCATGGAGTTGCCGATGGACCGGGCCACCTTCTCGGCGGCGGTCTTCGATTTGGCCCCATCCACCTGCACGGTGACGACCCTGGTGATCATCTCGCCGTCCTGCACCATCATGGCGGCAAGGGCCTTGCAGACGGCCTCCAGCGCACGCGCGAAGGTGGTCAGGCACTTTTCGCCGTTCACCCAGGTGTTGGAAAGGGTCTTGAAATCGACGCCGCTTTCGCCGTTGGCGAGCAGGATCGCCGTGTCGTTGGTCGACTGGTCGCCGTCCACGGAGATGTGGTTGAAGCTCTCCAGCACGCTTGCCTTGAGGAGCTTCTTGAGTTCCGGGGCGGTCAGCTTCGCGTTCGTGCCGAGGAAGGCCAGCATCGTCGCCATGTTCGGCTCGATCATGCCCGCGCCCTTGGCCATGCCGGAGATGACGATCGTTTTGCCGACGCAGGTGAAGGACGCCGTCGCGGTCTTGGCGAAGGTGTCCGTCGTCATGATGGCCTTGGCGGCGAGGTGCCCCGCTTCCGGAGTTGACGCGAGCTTCTTGACGCCCGCGGGAATGCCCTTGCGCAGAAGCTCCATCGGCAGAACCTTGCCGATCCTGCCCGTCGAGGCCGTGAGGACCGAATCCTCCGGCACACCCAGCTCCCGCGCGAGGATCGCGCCCATTTCGGCGGAGTCGAGTTTGCCCTGCTCGCCTGTGAAGGCGTTCGCGTTGCCGCTGTTGGCGACGATGGCGTGAAACACGCCGCCTTTGGCCACCCGCTCGCTGTCGAGACGCACGTGCGCGGCCTTCACGTCGTTGGTCGTGAAGGTGCCCGCCGCCGCGCAGGGCAGCTTGCTGTAAACGACCGCCGTGTCGAGGCGCGTCGGGTCCTTGCCGCGGATGCCGCAGGAAAAGCCCGCCGCCGCAAAGCCGGGGACCTCGGTGATGCCGCTGGAGGCATCCCGCAGTTTGAGAACGAAGGTTTGGGTAGGCTTGTCGCTCATAGCAGTCCTGCCGTTTCGTCGTAGCCGTAAAGAAGATTCAGGATCTGCACCGCCTGACCGCTTGCGCCTTTCCAGAGGTTGTCGATGCAGCTTGTGATCACAAAGTTGTTCGTCCGCTTGTCATACACGGCGGAAATGTCCGCCCGGTTTGTGCCGACGACATAGCGCGTCTCCGGGAAGGTGCCGGAGGGAAGGATGCTGACGAAGGGTGTCGCCGCCTTCGGGTAGGCCGCGTTCCAGACCTCGTAGAGTTCGCCCAGGCTCTTCGCCGCCTTGGCGACGATCGTCGTCTCGATGCCGAAGCGCATGGGTGCAAGGTGCGGAGTGAACTGGAGGACAATCTCACTCTCCGCATAAAGAGAGAGCTGTTCCTCGATCTCGGAAAGGTGCCGGTGCCGCGGGGCTCCGTAGGCGGAGGCGCTCTCGCTCCTTTCGCAGTAGCTGTACTCGGCGGTGGCCTTCTTGCCCGCGCCGGAAACGCCGCTGTTGGAGTTCACCACGATGCCGTGCCGCTGGACGACGCCCTCTTTCAGGAGAGGCGCGAGCGGCAGCAGGATGCTCGTCGGGTAGCAGCCGGGGCAGGCGATGAGTTTCGCCTTCTTCCATGCTTCATTGCCGACATATCGGGCCAGTTCCGGCTGGACGTAGGGGGAGCTCGCGAGAAGCTCCGGCGCCGGATGGTCCGCGCCGTAGTAATCCTTGTAAAGGGTGGCGCTGCTTAGCCGGAAGTCCGCCGAGAGGTCGATCACCCTCTTCCCCGCGGCGACGAGCGGCTTTGCGTATTCCGCGGCCACGCCATGGGGCAGGGCAAGGAAGTACACTTCCTCTTCGCTCGCGGCGACCTCGCCCGGATCGGAATTGGAAAAGCAAAGCCCGTTGAGTTGGCCGCGCAGAAACGGCATGACCTCGCTCACCGCCTTGCCGCCGAGCTGCCGCGAGGTGACGCGCGTCAATTGCGCAAACGGGTGCCTGGCGAGGAGCTTCACGAGCAGCTCGCCCGAATAACCGGACGCTCCGATGATGCCGACTTTCATGGGAAAAATGAAACAATGAAACGAATGGGAAAATGGATCCGATGTGGAAACGACAAGACCCTCCGAGGCCTGGCGAGCCTGGAGGGTCTTGGTGAAAGACGACGCGCGGCCAGGCTCCGAAGCTAGCGCTTGGAGAACTGGAAACGCTTGCGGGCGCCCGGCTGACCGGACTTCTTGCGCTCGCGCTCGCGGGGATCGCGGGTCAAGAGACCGGCCTTCTTGAGGGCGGCACGCCACTCCGGGTTGAACTTCTGGAGGGCACGGGCCAAGCCGTGCGAGATGGCCGTGGCCTGCCCGTTGGGGCCGCCGCCGGCAACGCGGACCACGATGTCGAACTTCTCGGTCGTCTCGATCGTGCGCAGGGGCGCCGTGGCGATGGAGAGAAGGCTCGCGTCGTAAAGATAAACCTCGCCGTCCTTTTCGTTGACGGTGATCTTGCCCGTGCCGCCGGGAATGAGGCGCACGCGCGCGGCTGCCGTCTTGCGGCGCCCGGTGGTGATCAGGTTGGTGGCCATTGCTTAGAAAGTAAGGGGTTCGGGATTCTGCGCGGTGTGCGGGTGGGTGGGACCGGCATACACCTTGAGGCGCGTGAGCTGGGCGGAGGCCTGACGGCTCGGGGGCATCATGCCCGCAACCGCGTGCTCGATGAGGAATTCCGGGCGCTGCGCACGCATCGCCTTGGGGCTGCGGTGCTTCTCGTTGCCCACCCAGCCGGTGAAGAACATGTAGTCCTTGCCCGTCTCCTTCTTGCCGGTGAGGAGGACCTTGTCCGCATTGACGACGACGACGAAGTCGCCCTGATCCGTCATGGGCGTGTAGGTCGGACGGTTGCGTCCGCGCAGGATGTTGGCGATCTGCACGCTGAGGCGGCCGAGCACCTTTCCGGAGGCGTCAATCACGTGCCATTTCGGCGTATATTCGCCCGTCTTTGCCAAATAGGTTTTCATCAATTGAAGGAAAAAAGGGTGACACTATGGCCCCTGCGGCGGCTGTCAACAGAAACATGGCATCCCGCATTCGGAATTTCCATCCTCCGTATTATTTCACCTTCCGCGGGACGAAAACAAAAGGAAGGTGCATCGTATGGGAGGCAATCGTCCAAGTGGAGCCTTTTTTGTGATTTTCTCCGCGCCCGAGAAAGAGTGTCTCGCGGATTGCCTTTCTCTTTGAGGAGCCCATATTCCATCTTTCAATGCCCAAAGTAGATCAGGAGCCATCGTCCGTCCCGCCGAGGATTGCCGTCTGCGGCAACCCGAACACCGGGAAGAGCTCGCTCTTCAACCGGCTGACGGGTCTGCGCCAGAACGTGGGGAACTATCCAGGCGTGACAGTGGAAAAGAAGACCGGCCTTCTCCAGCTCGGGAACCGGACGGTGGAGCTTGCGGACCTGCCGGGTACCTACAGCCTCACCGCGTCCTCGCCGGACGAGGCGGTGGTGGGCGGCGTCCTCTTTGGGCGGACGACGGGCGAGCGCCGTCCCGATGCGATTTTGTGCGTTGTGGATGCCACGGCTCCGACGAGCCTTTTCCTCGCGGCGCAACTTTCGGACCTTGCGCTGCCGATGGTCGTGGCCCTCAACATGTGGGACGAGGCGGTGGAGAAGGGCGTGGAGCTGGATTGCCGGCTCCTTTCCGCGCGCCTTGGCGTCCCCTGCATTCCCGTCTCCGCCAAGACGGGGGAGGGCGTGGGCGAGCTCCGCGCCGCACTGGAGGCGGCGATCGCCTCCCCAACGCCCACGCCGCGCCCCGAGTGGCCCGAGGCGATTCTTCGAGCCACGGAGCAGATGAAGGCGCACCTTTCCGCCCACGGCTATTCCGACGCGGAACTGCGGCGCATCCTCTTCGACGGTTCGGGCGAGATCGCCAAAATGCTCGCCTGCCCGGAGACGGAGCGGCGCGACGCGGTGTCCGAGGCGCGCAAGATCCTCTTTGACTCTGGGCTGAACCCCATGGCGTGCGAGGCCTTCATCCTCTACCGCAACCTGCGCCTGATTCTGGCGGACGTGGAGAAGGTGCGCCATCATCACGGCCACGAATCGCATCACGCCCACGTCGAGAGCCCGGCGGGAGCCTTCGCCTTCGGGCGGAACTTCTGGCGCCGCCGATGGGGACGCGAGGAGCGCGGGCACGGCTTCGGTCGCCTGCACGCCCATTCCGCCTTTCTCGACCGCCTCTTCCTTTCCCGCACCTGGGGCCTTCTCCTTTTCGCGGTCATCATGTTCTGCATGTTTCAGGCCGTGTACTCGTGGTCCGCGCCCTTCATGGACGGGATCGACTGGACCGTCGCATGGCTTCAGGCGGGCGTCGGCAGCCTTCTCGCGGAGCACGAGGTGCTGAAGAGTCTCGTCGTGGACGGAGTCATGGGCGGCGTCGGCGCGTGCCTTTCGTTCCTGCCGCAGATCTTGATCCTCTTTCTCTTCATCGCTGTCCTTGAGGACTCCGGGTACCTGCCGCGCGCGGCGTTCCTCATGGACAAGGCTTTCAGCTGGTGCGGACTTTCGGGACGGAGCTTTGTTCCTCTCCTTTCGAGCTATGCCTGCGCCGTCCCGGGAATCATGGCCACGCGCACGATCCGAGACCCCAAGGCCCGCATCGCGACGATCCTCGTGGCGCCGCTCATGAGCTGCTCGGCGCGGCTGCCGATCTACGTGCTTTTCATCGGCGTCTTCATCGAGCCGCGCTACGGGGCCTTCGTGGCGGGCGTGACGCTCTTTGGCATGCACCTTGTGGGGCTCCTGCTCTCAGGTCCCGTGGCTCTCGTCCTCACGCGCTTTGTCATGAAGAGCCGCCCGCAGCCCTTCCTGTTGGAACTGCCGCCGTACCGCGTCCCGCGCATCGGCGACGTGGCCCTGCGGATGTTCGAACGTGGCAAGCTCTTTGTCTATAAGGCGGGGACGATCATCTTTGCCATGACGGTGATCGTCTGGGCCGCTCTTTACTTCCCGCGCAATCCCACTCTCGCCGCACAGGTGGAGGCGGACTTCCCCGCCGCGTATGCCGCCGAGACGGGCATCGCGCCGGAAGCCGTGCGGGCGGCTCTCGACGCGGGCGACGAGGCGACGCTTGCCGCGCGGGACTACGCCGTGGATGCCGCCCTCACCACACAGAGCTATCTGGGCCGCTTCGGGCGCTTCATCCAGCCGGTCTTCGACCCCGCGGGGTTCGACTGGAAGGTCTCCGTCGCCATCGCCTCCAGCATTCCGGCGCGCGAGGTCGTCCTCTCCACGATGGGTGTCCTCTACAACCTCGGCGGGGATGTGGACCACAATTCCGACGTTTTTGCCCGCCGCATGACGACAGAGGTGTGGACGGAGGGCCCGCGCGCGGGCACGCCCGTCTATACGATCCCGATGGTCCTCGCCATCATGGTCTTCTTCGCCCTCTGCCAGCAGTGCATGGCGACTCTCGCCGTCATCGTGCGCGAGGCGGGCTGGAAATGGTCCGCGCTCAGCTTCCTCTACATGACGATCCTTGCCTGGATCGCTGCCGTGGCCGTCTTCCAGATCGGCAGCGCGGTGTGAGGACGAATTTGCCCGTTTGCACAAGCGCACCTGATTGCGCTTGCCCATGTTACGGGTCTTCGTAACGTCGGGATTGCATTCTCTGGAAGCGCACATGGTTCTGGTTTTCCGCCCTCCCCGGGCGTTTCTTTCCCTGACACAACCAACTC
Source organism: Puniceicoccales bacterium Verruco_01 (assembly GCA_001604565.1). GTDB lineage: Bacteria > Verrucomicrobiota > Verrucomicrobiia > Opitutales > Oceanipulchritudinaceae > Verruco-01. Next base: position 87,350 of record LVBV01000022.1, read on the forward strand.
CCCCAACTCCCATGAATAAGATTGGCGTCCTGTTCTCTTTATTGATGCTTTTTTGTGGCCCGCTTGCGGCCCAGTCCGACAAAATTGTCGGCTATTGGATCACCGAAAACGACCGCTCGCAGGTGCGAGTTTCTCAGACCGAGGACGGGAAGTATTGCGGCCAGATCGTCTGGCTCAGCGAGGACAAGGACCGCCTCGACGCGAAGAATCCCGATTCCGCCCTTCGCTCGCGCAAGGTTCTGGGCCTGACGATCCTGAGCAACCTCACTTACAACGAGGCGAAAAAAGAGTGGAGCGGCGGGACGATCTACGATCCAAAGTCGGGCAAAACGTACGACTGCTACCTCTGGTTTGACGAGGCGGGCGATCTGCACCTCAAGGGGTTCGTTCTTGGCATGCACTTCCTCGGTCGACAGACGGTGTGGCGGCGCGAGGCCGGTCCGCGGCAGTGACGCGCGAGTCTGTCCTTCAGCCCCTCGGGTGGGCCTGTTTGTGAACCTGTTTCATCCTTGCGGCGCTGACGTGGGTATAGATCTGCGTCGTGGAGAGGCTTGAGTGGCCCAGGAGGCTCTGGACGACCCTCAGGTCCGCGCCCTCGTCCAGCATGTGCGTGGCGAAGGAATGGCGCAGTTTGTGCGGGGTGAGGTCCGCCGGAAGGCCCGCCGCGAGGAGGCAGTCCTTGAGGCGCCGCTGTACCCAGCGTGGGTAGGCGGGCACCTTCTTCGGCGCGACTTTCTCGAAAAGTACAACGTCGTCCCAGCTTGGGACGAAGGGCAGGCTCTTGCGGTAGGCGAGAAGTTTTTCCACCGCCACGTCGCCGAGCGGGGCGATGCGCTCCTTGCGTCCCTTGCCGAGGACGCGGGCCGTGCCGGTCTTCAGGTCCAAGTCGCCCCACTTAAGGTTGCAGAGCTCGCTCACGCGCAGGCCCGCCCCGTAAAGGACTTCCAGCATCACGGTGTCGCGTCCCTGCGTGAAGTCGTCCGCCTTTTCCTCCGCGCGGCGCAGCGTCGCGGGGGAGGCGAGGAGCGCGGCCATCTGTTCCTCGGTGAGAAATCGCGGCAGCGGCACGCGGGCCTTCGGGATCGAAATGCCGCGGAAGAGGTTCGCCTTCACCTCGCCCCGGCGGACGAGCCAGTCGAAATAGGTGCGCATCGCGGAGATCCGCAGGCGCAGGCTGCGGCGGGAAATGTCCCGCTGGCTCTCCACCGCAAAGCTGCGCGCATCGCGGACGGCGGCCTCGGCGATCGTCTTGTTTTCCCGCCGCAGAAAGGCGTCGAAGGCCCTTGCCGCCTGAAGGTAATTGCGCGCCGTGTAGGCGGAGTCGCGCCGTTCCAGCGTCAGGTGCTGCGCGAAGAGTTCCGGAAGGGTCGGCTCCGGCGAATCTCCACCTTGAGGGGTCATCCTACCATTGCCCCTCCGTAAAGAAGGGGAGCCTTGCAAAGAGGTTCGTTTTCCCGAGCTCTTCCGCCACGGAGCGGATCTTCCGGGGCAGGGCGGTCACTCCCGATGCGTCCGCGCGCGCGTGCAAAAGGACGTGGATTTCGTCGGCAAAGCTGAGGGAAATGGGGACGTCCTCCACGCGGTAGTCGCTGATCCCGGCGAAATCCGCAGCGATGCCGATCGCGTCGTCGAGGGAGCCGATCTCGTCGGCAAGGCGGTTTGCCACGGCGGCGTGGCCGGACCATATGCGGCCCTGCGCGAGGTCCGCCACGGCGGCTGCTTCAAGACTGCGTCCTTCCGCCACGATTGCGAGAAAGCGCTCGTACACGCCGTCCACCGTGCGCCGGGCAAGGGCCATCTGCTTCTCGTCCTTGTGGCGGAAGAGCGAATACATGCCCGCGTACGGACCGGTTGCCACGCCGTCGGCATGCACGCCGATCTTCCCGGACAGTTTTTCCACATCCACGAAGAGGGAGAAGACGCCGATCGAGCCGGTGAGGGTGCTTTCCTCCGCCACGATGCGTCGCGCAGGGGCGCTCACCCAGTAGCCGCCGGAGGCCGCCAACCGTCCCATCGAGACGACGACCGCTTTCTTTTTGCCGAGAAGCTCCACGGCCCTGCGGATCCTTTCCGCCGCCAGGGCGTCGCCGCCGGGGCTGTTCACGCGCAGGACCACGGCTTTGACGGAATCGTCCGCGGCCAGATCCTCGAGATCGCGCACGATGCGGTCGGCCCCGGCTTCAAACCAGTCGCCCTCGCCGGAGACGATGTCGCCTTCCACGTATTCCACGGCGACGACATTGTTTTCCCCGCCGATGCGGTTTTGGAGGTGCGGCAGTTCCTCCTGAGCGTAGTCGCGCAGGTCCGTCTGGCTGAAGCTGCTCCCGTCCGCGTTCTTTCCGGCGATCGTCGTCATCTCCTCCACGAGCTCGTCGCGGTAGGCGATTCTGTCCACAAGCTGCGCTTCCTGCGCCTCCACGGCGGTGAGGGCACCCTCGTTCTGTGAAAGAGCCTTCAGCTTTTCCTCCTCCACGGGGCGGCTTTGGGAGACCATTGCGGCCCACGCGTTCCACGCGTCGGCAAGGAAGGCGCTCATCTGCTCGCGGTCCTCGGGGCGCATGTGGTCCAGCGCAAAGGAATCCGGCGCGCTCTTGTACTTGCCGGCGCTGGCGGTCTGCACGCCCACGCCGTACTCGCCGAACGCCTCGCCGAAGTAGAGGCGTTCGATGGAAAACCCTTCGAGCCCCAGCGTGGAAAGCGGCTGCATCCAGACGTGGTCCGCCGCGCTCGCAAGGGCGTAGTCGCGCATGCCCGCGTCCTCAAGGAAGGCATACACGGGCTTTCCGGACTTCTTGAAGTCGGTCAGCGCCGCGCGCAGTTCCGCGACGGTGGAGAGCCCCGCTTCCGGCAGGTCCGGCCCGGCTCCGAGGATCAGGAGGGCCTTGATGCGCGAATCCTCCGCCGCGCGTGCCAGCGCCGTCGTCACGCTCGAAAGCGGGATGCGCGAGCCCATCTCGCCCTTTGTGAGGAAGGGGCCTAGGAGCCCCGCGTCCACCGGGGCGTCCGGGATTTCGCAGGAAAGATCGAAGACGAGGACGGCCTCGCGCGGGGTGCGGACGGCGTTTTTCTCCTCCAGTGCCCGCGCCACGATCAGGGCGATCGCCGCCAGAAGAACCAGTGCGAGGATCGCGGAAAGAACGAGTGCGAGGGTTTCCTTCAGAATCTTGCCGAGGAATTTCATCATGTCTTGCGCCCATGAAAGGCGATGGAGTGGCGCATGACAAGCCGCTTCCGGCGTGATTGCGAGCGGCTTTTCCCCTCCTTTTCAAATTTCCGCTTGCACCGAAACGAAACGAGTGTTTACTCGGGCCTTTCCCGCCAACAGGCGGATTTGAAGTGCCTGGCTAGCTCAATTGGTAGAGCAGCAGACTCTTAATCTGTTGGTTCAGGGTTCGAGTCCCTGGCCAGGTACCACTTCAAAACCCTTTTCCCCGTTTTTCGACCGGCCAGCTTAGCTCAGTTGGTAGAGCAACTCACTTGTAATGAGTAGGTCGCCGGTTCAATTCCGGCAGCTGGCTCCATCTCGATCCAAGCGCCTGTGCCGGTTACTGGTCCTTCTCGAAAAGCGCCATCAGTTTGAAGCTGCGACCAAGGTGGAAGCCGAGGGCCGTGATGACCGCCACGTCGATCGCCAAGTGCACCCAATAGTTTTTCAGGGTGAACAAGACACCGAAGCATCCGCAGTCTGCCTGCGTCCCGACCACGTGGGCGATGGAAAGGATGGTGATGAAGCAAATCGTGAGAAGAATCAGCAGGACCGCCGCCGCGCAGGTGAAGCGCAGGGTCAGGAGCATCGCCCCGGCGACGATCTCCACCCAGGGCAGATACAGCGCCGCCAGATACGCAATCCAGTACGGGACGAAGCCGAGGGTGAGGATCTGGTCGAGGAATTTGGCGGGATTGCCGACTTTGGATGCACCCGCAACGATGAAGACCGCCGCCACCGAGATGCGCAGAAGAAGGAAGAAGAGGGCCACGGCGGGCCGCTTCAGGTCGGCGAAAGCTTTCTTTTTGTCGGCACTCATCGTTCGGATCCTCCGAGTCGGTAATTCGGATAACCGGTTTCGAGCGGCAGCTTCGCCTCCTTGATCGCCAGCCAGCCCCCGTGCAGCACGTAGATGTCCGGATAACCCGTCTCCCTTTTCAGCATCCGCATCACGTTGAACGAGGAATCGCAGCTTTCGGCGGCGCAATAGACGATGGCGGGCTTGCCGGTGCTGATCGCGTCGAGGAAGGCGCCAATCTGCGCAAAATAGCTGTTCTCGTTCACGTTGATCGCCCCCTTCACGTGACCTTCCACATATTCCGCCTGTGAGCGGGCGTCCACCCAGATGCTGCCGCTCTGGACGTTTTCCAGCAGGATCTCGCCCTCCTTGAGGCCGTTTCCGCCGTAGCGGGGGGCGTTGGGGTTGGCAAAGTACGCCGCCAGCGCTAGAAAGAAGGAGATGCCGAGAATCGAGAAGATGCGGAAAATCAGCCTCGAAACGTAGCCCTTGTTCCGCGCGGGGAAGGGGTTCTGGCGTGTGGTTTTCACAATGCGGGAAGAGTGGAGGGAGTCTGACATGGAGTCTGTCCGGCATTCGCTTGCGGGACAACCCTCTTCTCCTGAGGAGAATACCGTGCATGGCATTCCATATTCACCTGCGATTTCGCGCCCTCGTAACTATACATGAAAAAACCCCGACCGGACGTGCCGGACGGGGCTTGAAGTGATTTCCAAATGTCCTAGAGAGTGTTTGCAAATCGGACTCCCGTCGGAATGCGGGCGCTTTTTCGGCGGAAAATCGCCCCATTCGACTCAAGGAATCTCGATTCGTTTCGTTTCATGTTCCGATTTTCCGCTCGAAAACTCATCCCGCCTCCTCGGTCCGCCAATTTGCAAACGCTCCCTAGCGGCGCTTGCGGCGGCCCTTGCTGGACGGGGCGGAACCCATGTTGCGGCGCTTGGGACGGTCCTCGGTTTCCTCAAGGACGGGCGACCAGTTGTATTTGAAGCCTTCCAGCTTGGAACGCTTGATCTTCTGGCCGATGAAATGCTCGATGCCGTGCAGGAAGCTCTGCTCTCCCGCGGTGTAGAGGGTGATTGCCTCGCCCTCGCGGCTGGCGCGGCCCGTGCGTCCGATGCGGTGCACGTAATCCTCCGGGTGCTGGGGGATGTCGTAGTTCACCACGTGGCTGATGTTGGAAATATCGATGCCGCGCGCGACGATGTCCGTTGCGACGAGGATGCGGCTGCGTCCGGAGCGGAAGTCCGCCATCGCGATCTCGCGCTCCTTCTGCGTGCGGTCCGAATGCACGACGCCCACCTTCTTGTTGTAGCGGCCAAGCCACGTGGCGATCATGTCCGCGCGGTGCTTGGTCCGCGTGAAGATGAGGACGCTCTCGTAGTTGGACTGGTCGAGGATCGCGACGAGTAGATCGAACTTCTGGCGGTCGTCCACCGGGTAGATGCTGTGGGAGATGGTGTCCGCCGCGCTCGTGCCGGAGCCGATCCGGATCGTCACGGGGTCGTGCAGCATCCACTTGGAAAGCGTCTCGATCGCGGGGGGGATCGTCGCGGAAAAGAGAAGGCTCTGCCGGTCGTTCGGCGTGAGGTTGATGATGCGGCGCACGTCCGGGAGGAAGCCCATGTCCAGCATGCGATCCGCCTCGTCGAGGACGAGGGTTTCGATGCGGTCGAGGCGCAAGGCCTTCTGACCGAGAAAGTCGATGAGGCGGCCCGGGGTCGCGACGACGATGTCCGCTCCGGCCCGGAGATCGTCGCGCTGCTTGCCGTAGCGGACGCCTCCGTAGAGGAGAGCCACGCGCAAGTCCGTGTGCTTCGCGAAGAGGCTGATCGCGTCATACACCTGTTGCGCCAGTTCGCGCGTCGGCTCAAGAATAAGGGCGCGGAGCTTTCCGTGCTTGGCGAGACGGGCCACCATCGGCAGCGCGAAAGCCGCCGTCTTGCCCGTTCCGGTCTGGGAGCCGCCCACGAGGTCGCGCCCCGCGAGAAGTTCCGGTATTGCC
>LVBV01000023.1 GCA_001604565.1 Puniceicoccales bacterium Verruco_01
GGCAAAGATTTGAGAAACTGGTGCCATCATCAGCGCCGAACAGAACTTTTTCAGCAGACTGCTAGCGCTTCCGATGATCCTATAACATCCAAACGGTTTAGCATTGCGTAACATGCCTTCATTGGATCGTTCTATTCAATAGCTTGTATGGTCGCACACTTACCGAATTCGCCAACTGAGTTTTGGGCTGAAAGATGCCGTCGGGCTTGGTTAAGGTTAACCGGGACACCGTCACGAGGAGGGCTAGGCGTTGTGTTGTTCAGTCAGAGGTAGGCGAGATTTGCTTTTGAAATGACAAAGGGTTGGTAGCCGAGAAGCTGTTCAAGCGCCATTTATTCAAAGAACGTCATGATTTGGCAGCGTGTTGGCACGCGGGCATTTCATTGGCTATGGTTGGCATGTAGGTTCACATCGTCCTCGTCTGTTGTGGCGGTCGTCGGGTCGTCCCAGCCCCAGGTGCATTCCGGCGCCGTCAGGCTCTGCGTCCATGGATAGCTCTTCCAATCCTTCGCGTCGCGCCGCTGGCCCCATGCGTCGTAGCTATAGATAGACTGCTTCCCGCTTGCGTCGATTGAGTTCAGCGTTTCCCACGTCTGACGGCTTTCGCCATAGTCCGTAATCGCCTGAATGCTGCCCAAATGGTCATAGTGATAGACCAGGTATTTGTGAGCGCTCGCCGACGCCGCGTCCGGCGACAGTTCCGCAGTCCCGGCGTTCCCCGAGGGCGACGGAATATACACCCTCGCCTTCTTCAGCGCCCAGGTCGGAGTTCCTTTCGTCAACGTCGTCACAGTGTTTGCGTATTCCAGCTCCAGCGTCCCGCCACTGATATATACCTTCTTCGTCGTCAAATGCAACGGTGTCCATGTAGTCGGATCGCTTGCCGTTGACGATGGCTTCGTCACAGAGTCATACTCAAGGTTCACAACACGTTCGTGATCCGGGCCATACACAAACGCGTTCCCGCGAACAACCGTCGTGGAACCCGACGAATATTGCTTCGCCATCCAACGCGGTTTGTCGAATCCCGTCCAACTGAGGGACCACGTATCGCCGTTCCCAGTCCGCGTCAGCAGATTCCCGTTCGCATCATAGCTCATCCCATAGCCATACGCGCTTGTCACCGCGTGGATCTTCGTTGCGGAATAGGTATATGTTCCGGTCACGCCGCCCACATCCGTCTTTGCCCCGATGTTGCCGTTCGCAGAATACGTCACGCTCTCCTGCAGGACGCTTGCCCCGGTTCCATTCTGCACCGATGACGAGGTGAGCCGGTTCAGGTTGTCATACGTGAAGGTCTCCACAACAGCGCGTTTTACGTCCTCTCGACGCGTCAGATTTCCGAACTTGTCATACTGGTATTCGTTCCGCTGCACGATCCAGCCCACGACGCCGTCAATGTTCATAGACCAGTCGTTGCAAGCTCTGCTTTCTTTCACAGAATCAGATTTCCATAGCTTGAACAGTCGCACACTTACCGAATTCGCCTACTGAGTTTTGGGCTGAAAGATGCCGTCGGGCTTGGTTAAGGTTAACCGGGACACCGTCACGAGGAGGGCTAGGCGTTGTGTTGTTCAGTCAGACGTAGGCGAGATTTGCTTTTGAAATGACAAAGGGTTGGTAGCCGAGAAGCTGTTCAAGCGCCATTATTTGAAAATAGTCATGATTTTCCTGCGTGTTGGCACGCAAGCATTTCATCGGCTATGGTTGGCCTGTAGGTTCATTTCATCAGACTCGTGTTCAAGCGGCTGCCTGCAAGCGAGTTCTGGGCAAGATAGCCCACGTCTTTGGTGGTTTCGACGGTGAATGGCGAGAGGAGGACGAGATCCTCGTCTCCGGAACCAGACGAGTCCTGGGCCGCTAGGGGGGTTGCCGCGGCGGACAGGACGCAGAGGCGGGCGAGATGTCTCGCCAGCGGACGCATGTGCTTGGTTTTCATGGGATTATCGGGTAGCTGATTGAGAAAATGTTCATTCGATCCTCATCCGCGCCGCGGGAAGGAGCCGTCCGTCGGTGGAAAAGAGGGCGCAGTCGCCGCCGAGCCAGACATTGATCTTTGGGTTCAGTACGGCCTCGGGGTACCACCAGAAAAGTCCGATTCCCTTGCCGTCCGGCACCTCGCGCAGGGCCCTAACGACGGCCATCGCAAAGGCGTTCTGCCCAGCGGGGGTGGCGGGAAAGGCGAGGTTTTCCGCGCCCTCGGACCAGTCGGCGGACTTCTTCCAGGGATACGCGACCTCGGCAACCATCACGGGCCTGCCGCTCTTTTCCGCCGCGAGGTTCAGGGTTTTGGAAAGATCCGCGATCGTGCCGTGCCACTGCGGGTAGTAGCTAAGGCCCACGATGTCGTACGCCACTCCCGTGCGCGCCGCCTCGGCGAGGAACCACTCCGTGCGCGGCAGGTTGCCCGTCGATTCAATATGCAGGATGACCAACGGGAGGGGCCTGCCTGCGCAGGCTTGTGCAAGGCCCTCGTGCGCCGCCTTCTGGAGGGCGGCAAAACGGTCCCACGCGGCGGGATCGGGCGCCGGGCCATGCTCGACGCGGCCCTCGGGCCAGAGCATGCCGTTGGTGATTTCATTGCCGAGCTGGACCATGTCCGGCATCGCGCCCGCCTGTGCAAACGCGGCGATCGTCTCCCGCGTGTAGGAACGCACCTTGTCGCAGAGGGAATCGAAATCGAGGCCCTCCCACGCCTTGGGCACGAACTGCTTGGAGGGATCGGCCCAGGTGTCGGAATAATGGAGGTCGAGGAGGAACTTCGCGCCCGTGGCCTTCACGCGCTTTGCGAGGGCAAGGGTGTATTCAAGGTCGTTCACCACCACGTTGTCGTAATCGGGATGGACGAAGAGCCGCAGGCGGAAGGCGTTCATCCCCGCACCGCGCAGGATCGCCAGAGCGTCGCCGTCGCGGCCCTTGGCGTCGCGGTACACCGTGCCCGCGCGCTCGAAGAGCGGCAGTGCCGAAACATCCGCGCCGGCGAGGGGAATGTTCACCGGCGCCTCCTCCACGGGAGCCTGCGCGGAAGGGGTTTGCGTGACGCAACCGGGCAATACTACGGCAAGCGCCGCCGCCAGAAAAGGCAGGACGCGGAGTCGTTGCGGGCTATGGGAGCGCTGCATCGGCAAGGCAGTGGGGGTATATTGAAAATCTCTGCGCTCCCCTTCGCGATGTCAATAGTAACACAAAAAATAAAACAGTTTAATTGGTAAGTCGTTCTTCCACCTGCTGAAAGAAAAACGCGTCACCCGCCGCGCGTCATCAAGACAAAAAAAGACCGCCCGGAAATTCCCGGGCGGTCCAGTTTCTGCAAAGGACGTCGGGTAAAGAAATACGGCCTAAAACTTATATCCCAGCGTGGTATAGACGCGGTGATCCGAGCGACCTTCCGCAACGGGGCGCAGGGCCTCGTACTCGTACTCGTAGCGCAGGTTGATGCTGGCATTGCCCACCAGCTTGCACGAGAGCGTGGAGAAGAGTCGCAGACGGTAGTCGTTCCAATTCTTCGGGTCGTAGAGGTAGCTCGCGCTCTGCGAGAAGGTGACGTCCTGTGTCAGGATCCACTGGAATTCCTCCGATACGTCGCCGAGGTATTTGAATCCGTTTTCGCCCAGTTTGGGTTCGGCGTACTGGACGGCAAAACCGGGACCGACGCGCAGCTTGAATGCGGAGGAGTCGATCAGGCGCACCGTGATGCCCGCGATGTTCTCAAACTGGTTGGAGAGTTCCTTCAGGCGGTCGTAGCTGTAGGAAAAGTCGTTGCGGAACTGGACGACCTCCACGAGTCCCTGACGGATCCGGAAGCCCGCCTCCAGCATGTTGGCGTTGTTCTGGTCGTTCTGTTCGCCGAAGAGGTATTTGCCGTAGAGCTGGAGGGAATTTTCGCCGCTCTTGCGGGTGATCTCGGCTCGCAGGTAGGTGCTCTGGCTCTGGAGGTCCTCGCCGCGGGCCTGAAAGGAGTAACCGGCCTCGACACTTCGCTCCCAGTACCCCTTCTCCTTCTTCGGCGGAGGAGGCGGCTCGCTCTTGGCGACGGGCGGGGGCGGCACCGGCGCCGGAGTGGCGGCGGCCCATCCGGGCTGGTGCTCCTGCGGTGCGGCGGTGGCGTTGGCGTCACGTTCCAGAAGCGGCTGGACCGCTTTCAGCACCTTGAGGTCGCCGAAACTGTCCGAATGGAAAAGGTAGGCATCGTCCGTCTCGGCCACGAGAGAGCCGAGGAGCACCTCGCCGTTCGGCAGGGTGAGCCGGTCCGCCGCGTCCACGCGGGGCAGGGCAAGGAACGTCAGGGCGAGGATGGATGTGAGGACCGCACCCGAAGGGAGGCCGGGGCGGCGATTCGATACGGGTCTATTTCTCATATGGGGAAAGGATCACCATTCAAAGTCGTCCTCCTGCGTGAGGCTTTCGATCACCTTGTTGTTTTCGCACAGGAAAAACTGTGGACTGGAGAGGGGGCCGACAACCTCAAAACAGATTCCGAAGACCCTGCCGCGCATCATCAGGGAAGCCTCGGCGAAGGAGACATCCACCGTTTCGATGCCAAGGTCGATCGGGCCGTCCACAAAGCCCTTAGCCATGTGGAAGGACTCGGCGGAAAGACGCATACCCTCCAGGTCGAAGCGGCTGAAAGGGATGGCGAGAACCACCCTTTTGTTCACGAGCGCGGCGATCTTTGAAAGGAAGGGAACGTTCTGCCGCAGGACAAGGCCCTCAAGCCGCAGGTTCGTGTCCGCCACGGTGCCGGGGGGATCGAAATTGCCCGTGACGGAAAGTCTGCCGCCGGAAAAGGACGTGGGAGCGACAAAGACCGTATTGAAGAGCGTGCCCTGCGCCAGCTCCTCGGCGGGGAGCACCTCCAGTGCCGACACCCCGCAGCGTGCCAGTGCGGAAACATCGTCCACCGCAAGACGCCACGGGAAGCGTCCCTTGGCGCCCGGTTCCATCGCGAAGGCAATGTTGTTCCCCACACCTTCCACCGCATGGAAGCTGACGCCGGAGGGATCGCCCTTCTCCAGTTTCGCGGCAATCGTGACTCCGGTGAGAGAACGGTCGGGCCCGACCTGAACGCGGTCGATCGCGATGTCGATCTGTGCGTCGGGCAGCCCCGGGAAAAGCGGCGCGGGCGGCGTCTGCGGCGCGGACGGAACCGGCGGGGCCTTCGCCGTGGCGGACTTCGCGGAAGCGACCGGCGCGGGAGCGGGCGGAGCCGCCGTTCCCGGCGCGGCGCGCGTGTTGAAGCTCGTGACAAGGTCCTCGAAAGTCATGACAAGGTCCGGAACGACGATTTTCTCCGCATGGACGGCTGCGACGACCCGGCTGCCGCGCGCGTCGAGGTTCAGGGCAAGGTCGCTCTCGCCGAATTCGAGGCGCTCCACCGCGAAGGTCGAAAGCGGCGCAAAGGGCCCCGTAAGCGCCGGTTCCACAAGGGCGCCGCCACGGCCCGTCACCGACGGGAAGATGAGATTGCGCAGGACAAAATCCCAGGAAAGGGTGACTTCCGGAGAAAGCGGCGTCCCGGCGCGGACGGAAAAATCGACGCCCGCCGCCTCGCCCGCCGGCTTTTTCCAACGGAGTGAATCCAGCGTCAGCTCCGTGCGGGAGAGGTCGATCCCCGCCCGCAGGGCCGCCGCCTCGCGCGAAACGCGCATCGAATAATCAAACGAGAATCCGCCCTTCGCCATGCCGGTGACGTCGAGGCCGTCCAGCGCGCCCTTCCCGTCGGCGGAGACGGCCTCGTTCTCAAGATGCGCCCTCACCTCGCCCGAGGTGGAGGCAAAGGTGATCCCCGGCACCGGGGAGTCGAAGGAGACGCCCTCGTAGCGGATGGCAAGGTCCGCAACAGGCTGCGGGGCCTCCCGGAGCGGATGAAGACCGGCCCTTCCCTCCGCGAGCACGGTTCCCCGGAGTGAGCGCAAAAGCGGCAGGTCGAGCGCTGCGGGATGCCCGCGCCACTCGCCGATCAGAAGCGGCAGCCTCGCAAGATCCACCCTCGCGGCAAAATCAACGTCCGCGCGCACATCGCCAAGCGGGGCAAGCACGGCAAGATTGAGACGCGCAAGCCCCACCCCGTCCAGACCCGCATCCTCCATCTCCGCCGTCAGCTTTTCGGGAGTGCCGCCCATGTGAAGCCTTGCCATGTGCAGGGCCGGGTAGCCGGGCAGTTGCAGGCGCACGGCGCTCACAAGGGCGTCCAGACGGGCCTGCGTCAATGCCGAGGGATCGACACGAGCGGGATCAATCGCAAAGGTCGCGTCGAGGGCGAGGCTCTCCAGCGTCCCGGTGACGGCCATGTCCTGTGTGAGAGCGCGCACCGGCGCCGGGAGCATCGCCTTGGGACAGAGCTTCCACAGCCACGGGAAGGACCAGTTCTCCAGCCGGAGCGACGCCTCCGCGCGGCCCGGCCCCGCCTCCGTCGGCAGTGTGATCCCCGGACTAAACAGCGTCAGTCTGGCCCCGCCAAAATCCGCATCCAGCTTCAGGCCGCCCAGTTCCATCCGCTCCGGGGAAAGATCCATGTCGCAGCGAACAAAGGTGATCGGGAAATCCGCATCCAGCATGGGCCCTGCGGCGACAACGCCCGGCCCCGCCTCCACATGCACATGCGCCTTCGGGGCGAGCGGCGCCGCGCCCGGAACCGCCGCGCTGAGGGTGATGCCGAGGCTCACCGGAAACTGGAGCCGCGCCAGGGCCACGGGCAGGCGCTCCAGCATCGGCAAACGGATGGCGTCGGGGCGGAAGCCCCGGATTTGCGCGGAAGCCTCGACACGGTCGCCCGTCGCATTCACGTCGATATCCACCGGAATTTCCTCCGAGCCAAGGACAAAGACGGCCTGATTGCGGCTGCGGGCCCCCGCGATCGATAGAGCGCCCTCTTTCGCGGTGGCGATGTCGGCGTCGGCGGAAAAATCGAAGGACTTCAGCCCCACGGTTTTGAGCTCCTCGACGCTCGCGCCGAGGGTTTTGACGAAATCGGGACCGAGGAGCGGGGCGAAGTCACCCACGTACCAGTCGCGCATCCGGAAGGCGATCCCCGCGCGCGCCTTGAGCACACCCGAAGCGATGAGCGGGTTTTCCGACTCAAGGTCCGCCCGGCTGAAGACGAGGCTCGCGCGCCCGGTTTTCAGTTCCAGAAGGTCCACGCGCAGGCTCTTCATCCCCTTTTCGAGACTTCCGCCCACGGCAAAGCGCTCCAAAGGCAGCGCCCCTGCCGTCCACGGACCGAGGGGGGCCACAAGGCGTATCTCGCCCGGCCCTGCCTCCAGTCTCCAGCTCGCGCGCTCCACCGTGCCGTCCGTCCGGCCCGCCGCCTCCACGCCGGCCCGCAGCGGCGCATCCAGTTCCGGCACGCCAAGCCTGCGCAAAATCCCGAGCTGCCAGAGCGACTCCACAAAGTCCGGCACGTCAAGGCGCAGCGTCCAGCTCTCCTTCCCAAGGTCCGTCCCCGCCTGCGCGCGCAGACCCAGCGTGCCCCGGTTCATGCCGAGAACGCAGTCCGCCGCGAGCGTCGCCGTCAGGCTTTCTGGCGAGGCGCCGCCGATGTCCAAATCGGCATGCAGGCTTTTGAGGGAAAACTCCTCGATTTCCTCACGGGGAACGGGAATCCGGGCAAGAAAATCGTCGCCGAGATACCCGCAGAGGTCCGAAAGCGTCACCGAAGCGATGTCGAAGCTGCCCTTCCCGCCGTACACGCCCTCGTGACGGCGCACCTCGATACCGCCCGTGTGGAGCTGGAAGGGTCCTGCGACGATGTCGAAAGGGGCCACCGCCCCAAGAATGCCCTCCCCCGAACGGGATTCCGCCGCCATGCGGAACGGGGCGATCGCGAGAGGTTTTTTGAGATACTTTTCCGCGCGGATTTCTAGGGCTGCCGGTACGGCGAGAACCACTTTCGCCGATTCGAGAACCCCGCCCGGAACGTCGCCGGAAGCCTCCGCCGAAAAATCGAGCCGCCCCGATGCGCCCAGCCCCAGCTCGCGCGGGAGAAACGCCGTGACGAAGGCGAGGTCGAAGCCCCGGCTTTCCAACTCGACGCGGGTCTTGGCGCCGTTTTCCGCCGTGGCAAGGCGCACCGCGTTCTCCCACAGGGCGCCGCCGGGCAGCGTCACGTCGGCCAAAAGCCGCAAATCCACATCCGGCAGCGGGCGGTCCAGCCCGGTCACGGAACCGGACAGGGCAAGATCGCACGCGGGAACGGCGTAGGTTTCCCCTTCGATTTCAAGGGGGAATGCCTCCGCCGCATAATGGGCGTCGAGGTTCCGCAGGGATTTATCCTTAAGGAAAAATTCGCCCGAGGCGCCCGCCTTCGCACAGAGAGGCGGCTCGGGCAGGGCAAACATCTTCAGGGCACGCAAAACCGTCGCAGGGCGGCAAAGGGAGGCGTCGAACGAAAATTCCACAGGAACCTCCGGCGAGGCGATCGAGGCCGCCGCCTGCGCGACGAGGGCACCTTCGTCGAGATCCGCGCGAAGGGTGACGCTTGCCGCCTCCAGCCCCTGCACACCCGTTCTTGCGGAAAAATCCGCATCGAGTGCGAAAGGCCCGGTTTCCAATGCTTCCGGGAGCGGCGCGCCGCTTGCGACAATCCTGTCCGCGCACACCTTCATCCGGCCTTTGAACGCGTCCGGCTTGTTCAGGTTGGCCCCCGCCTCCACCGCCACATGCACCATGCCGGAAACGCGATCCGGAAGAGCGGCGAGAACCGAGGCAAAAGCGGCGTCGGGATCGACATCCGTCGCGAGGGAGAGCCGCGCCTCCATGTCGGCAAGTGAAAGATTCATCGCGAGAAAAGAGCCCGCGAACCTGTGTCCGTCGAGGTCGAGGGCGCTCTCCACATCCAGCGCAAGGTTCTCCCCGTCGCGCAAAAGGCTGCCCGCCGCGTCGAGACGGATGGAAAACGCCGCGGGCGCCACCCCGTCCGGAACCTCCGCCACGATGTTGCTTAACGAGAACATCACCGCATCCCCCGGCACCGGCAGAAGCGCGGGAGAAATCGCGAGCGGGCCCGCTGTAGGGCTTTCCGCCTTCGCGGGAGGAGGTGTTAGCAGAATGGGATTGCCCGAGCCGTCCTTGTGGACGCGCAGGCGGCAGTCCACAGCGCTGACACGGCACGGCGCAAAATGCAGCCCGGCGAGGCGCCGCATCCGCCACTCCGCCCGAATGTCGCCCACCGTTACCGCGTCGGAGGCAAGTGCGTCGCCTAGGGAAAGTCCCATCACCTCGATCAGGACGCTGCCGTCCACCGTGCCCCTGACGCGCACCTTTTCCACCTGAAAGGTCCAACCCATCTTCGCGAGCGGGGAACGCGCCAGCCCCGAAAGAAAAGTGAGCGGGATTCCCGTCGTGAAAAACAACAGCAGCACCCCCGCGAGCGTCAGCAGCGGCAGATAGAGGAAGAACCAGCGGCGTTTGCGCAAGGCCATGAATGAAGGGAGGTTTGGATGATCTGTCGGGCGAATTTGATGCGATGGAAGGGTCGAAAGGCAGTCGTCAGTCTGTGGAAGCCGGATCAGGAAACGTCTTCAAACCGGACTCCCGCCGGACAGCGCAAAAGGACCCGGTTCGACTCAAGAAACCGTGGTTCGTTTCGTCTCATGTTCGGATTTTCCGCTCGTAAAGTCATTCAGCCTCCGTGTTCCCTCATTTGCCGACGCCGACTAATGCATAATTATTACGAATAACGCCCTCAATTTGGACCCATTACGAAAAATTGCAAACGGCTGCCATTCCAACGCCTATGAAAAAGAACTCCAGTCTTGAACAATGAATCAGAATCATGAATGGTTAATGAGTGTCTGATCAATCTCAATTCGTTTTTGAGAAACCCTCCAACATCAGAAATCCCCCAAATGAGTAAAAGAACCTACCTGACTCTTGCTGTGGTGGCCCTCTGCCCGGTCATGGGCCTGGCACAGTATAATCCCAACAACCCGTACGATCCCCACAATCCCTCACAGCCGGATCAGCACTGGTCGCCCATCTACAATGGCGAGGGTTACGATTCCCCTTCGGCTCCCTACGCAGTAACGGACGGCAACCCCCTTTCCGCCACCATCACCGCGGCGCAGGAAGCGGTCGGCAACTCCTTCAGCGGCGACGACATGCAGGAACAATTTTCCGAGGAACCCACCACCGCCACGGAGGCTGTCAACACCACGTCACGCTTCGACAATCTGGGCACGGAGGTGGGTGTCGGCAATTATGACATCAACGGCATGGACGCCAGCGTTTACACGGTGCGCGTGCCCTTCTCCTACACGATCTCGGAACGGGGCAAGATGAATTTTTCGATTCCCCTGAGCGTCACCAAGCTCAAGGACGTGATGGCCGATTTCGACAAAAGCGGCAACCTGCGCCTAGGGAATGCAAGGGTGTACGGATACGGATTCGGGGCCGCTTACACGCACAAGGTTTTTGCCAAGATGGACAACGTGCCATACCGCTGGAACGTCACGCCGGCCTTCGGCATGTATTTGCGCAAATCCAAGGACATGAACCTCGGCACGCGCGTGTTCAACTTGGGTCTTTCCAGCTCCTTCGCCTACCAGTTTTCTCCGGGATGGGTGATCAACATGGGCAACTCCATCTCCGCCGCCATTTCTAGCGGTTTCAGCGGCTATCCGGACCCGATCCGCGACTCTCAGCAGGTGGCGATCAACGGCCTCCAGCTCATTCACATGCGCGGGCGCCTGACCCTGAGCGTCTATGTGATGGACACCCGTTACTTCAAGACCGAAAACACCTGCGTCAAGAGCTTCCAGACCTATGGAACAACGTGTTCCTTCAAGCTCACGCAGTCGCGTTCGATCAAGGCGAGCCTGCTTTACGAAAGCGGCGACGATCTCTCCGCAGTGCGCGGAACCCTGGGCACCACTTGGCAGTTCTGATCCAGCACGAATGATGTTCGAGCGCGACCGGTCGCAAGCCGGTCGCGTTTTTGTCTTTCAACGCGGGAAATCGTATCGCATTCCACACCTGTGCGCGGGAAAATGGTGCTTTTATGAACTCGATCGGAAAACTCGTGCGGGACCTGTGGCTCGGCATCACGCTTATCGTGATTGCGTCGGCGCTGCTTCTACTCTCGGACAGGGCGCACCGGGGACGCTCTCCGGCGGCGGGCACCCACGCGCAGGCTTTTACGAGCGTCCGCATCGTGTGCCTGATGGAAAGCGTGGGCACGGAGGGCATTCGCGAGGGAATTCTGGCGGCGTTCCGCGAGGCGGGACTCGCGGACAATCCATCCTTTGACTGCCGTTACCTCGGCGCCCACGGGGAAATTTCCCTTCTGCCAGGGCTCATCGACAGCGTCCGTGCGGATTCACCGGACCTTGTGATGACCATCACCACCCCTGCCCTTCAAGCCGCCATCGCACGACTTCCGGGGCGGCGGATCGTCTTTTCCGGCGTAGCCAACGCATGTGCTGCGGGCGCCGGAGAAGACGAGGTTCATCACCTGCCGAACGTGACGGGCGTCGTGGCGCGCATCCGCTACGATGAGATGGCGCAATGCCTGCACCGCCTCATGCCCGAGGCCCGGAATATGGGCGCCCTGTACAACCCGGCGGAGACCAACAGCGTGGTGGAAAGCGCGCGGCTGGCCGCAGAACTCAAAAAAGTGGGGATCGCCCTCACTCTCGTCCCCGTCAACTCCGCGCAGGAAATCCCGCAGGCGGCGGACGTCCTCTGCACGCGGGAAATCGACGCTGTGTGCCAGATGGGGGACAACACCGTTTCGCAGGGCTACGCCAGCGTCGTCCAGAGTGCCGAACGGGCGAACCTGCCGGTCTTCGGTTTTGAGGGCAGCATGATCCCAATGGGCGCCGCCGCCGTGATGAGCCGGGACTTCTACGACGTGGGGCTCACCGCGGGGCGCATTGCGGTGCGCGTTTTGAACGGCGAGGACACCGCAACGATTCCCTTCAGCACGGAGCAGTCGCTCTACTTCCTCATCAACGCGCCCATCCTTGAGAAATTCCACCTCAACGTGCCCAACGACCTCCGCAAGCGCGCCGAAAAGGATCGCCGGGCCTACGACCGCAGCCATCCGCAGGTTGCACCGTGATCCATTTGCACAAGTTGTTCGCATTTTCATTGCCATGAACGAAGAGAGAAATCACATTCTGATGCTCGATTGATCCTGCACTCCCCCCCCTGTGCTGGATTCACGTTCTCCCCCATGAAAATCTCCTCCATTCTCCTGTCACTCTTGCTTCTACCCGTAATGACTTCCGCGCAAGAGAGCATCAACGCAACCTGTGTGGACGACGGCACCTTCACATGGACGACCGGCCTCACTCCCGATTCCATCAGTGAAAATCCCTGGGAATTCGTCCCGGGAACCGATTCCAACGCGATCGATGCAAACGGTTTTCTGAAGGCTGTCGCCAGCATGCACGGGAAATGGCTGGAAGCCGTCGTAACCGGTCCGGGCACGCTCGCTTTCAAGATCTCAACCAAGGAAAGCGTGAGAGATTGCGTCGTGACCCTCAACGGAACCGGAGTCCTGACCATTCCTGCCGACAGTCCATGGACATCTTTCTCGATGGAGATTCCCGCCGGGACGAACGCCGTGCGGTGGAATGTGACGCCGCCCTCCAACTTGAAGTATGCTATCGCGATGCTTGATCAGGTTCGTCTGACCGCTTCCTCCACTTTTTCCCTGAATCTCACGCAATCTTCCGGCGGACGGATCTCCAGTTCGCCCTCTGGCAACGCCATCGCACCCGGAACGACAGTCACTGTCACAGCCACTGCCGATACCGGATTTACATTCGCCGAATGGAAGGGCACGTTCACCTCGAAGAGCAATCCGTTCACTTTCACAATGGACAGGACGGTGGAGGTGATCCCCGTTTTCCGAAAAACGGTGAACGGGGCCGCCGTCGAAGCTTCGCAACTTTCATTTTACACCACATCGGAAGGAGGATGGACGGAAAGTAGCACGCGCGCCTCTAGGGGACGGACAAGTCTGGCCAACCAGTCCAACTTGATGGACTGTTCGCGTCTCTGGTGCCGACTGAACGGACCCGCGACTCTTTCCTTCGACCTCTTTATCAGCAATTATTACCTGAAGGTCTATCTGGATGACGCTTTTCTCAGCACGTGGAGCGTGATCATGCCCCGACCGGGGGAACCCGCCCCCTCCTGGCGGACGAGCACAATCGACATTCCGGGTGGATTGCACACATTGGAATTCCAAGCCGGCAACGTTTCCTTCATGGCGGGGAACGAGGACGTCTTCATCGACAATGTTTCCTTTCAGCGACCCTCCTTATACACGGACCTTCTCTCGAAGACCGACGACGGCTACAGCCGTCTCGGCAGCATAGGCTGGGTGTACGACGCCAGTTATCCTTGGGTGTACAGCTACGCAAACGGCTGGATGTGGGTCCACGATGCGGGGGCCGGTTATGTCTGGTGGGATGTTGACACGGCAGCCTGGTACTGGAGTTCCGCCAATGCCTACCCCTATGCCTACCTGTACGGGGAAGGATGGGTGTGGCTCGGCGACAGGGCTGGATTGCGGAGAATCTACCATTACGAGGGAAACCACTGGCAGAACGTGCCATGAACGGCAGTCCGTCTGTATGATGAAAAAGCCCCGGTCGCGCCGGGGCTTTTTTATGAACGAACAACAGAGCGGCACCGTCCTAGGAGCGCAACCTCTACAGGTCGTCCTTGGCGGTCTTGGGCTGGGGCGGGATCGGCAGGGCGTACTTCGCCGCAACATCCACCGCTTCCTTCGCGAGGCGCGAAATCTCGCCAAATGCCTTTGCCTCCAAAAGCGCGGGGGAGACAAACCAGCTGCCGCCCACCGCCGCCACGCAATCAATCGCGTAGTAGGCGGGGAGGCTCTCCAGCGTCACGTCGCCGGTCGGAATAAAGCGCATGCCCGTGTGCACGTACGGGCGCGTCATGGCGTGCAAGAGACGTGCGCCGCCCGCGGCTTCCGCCGGGAAAAACTTCACGTGCTTGAGCCCAAGCGTCCGGGCGCGATCCACTTCCGTCGTCGTCATCACGCCCGGAAGGATCGGCAGGTCGCGCTCGCGCGCCGCACCGACGACGTCCTCGTTGAGGCCGGGAGTCATGATGTAGTTCACGTCCAGTTCCTGAAGCTCGTGAACCTGTTTGCGGGTGAACACGGTGCCCGCGCCGAGAATCAGATCGGGGAATTCCTTGCGCAGGATGCGCAGGCAGTCCATCGCCGCGTCCGTTCGCAGGGTGATTTCCACAACGTTCAGGCCCGCCTTCATCAGGGCCTCCATCATCGGGATCGCGTCCTCGCGCTCCTTGATGATCACAACGGGAATGATTCGCTCGGGCCAGAGTGCTTCCAAATTCTTCATGATCGAATGAGCTGTTGAATGATCCGACGACGGATGAATATAGACGCGATCCGGAGAAATTGCCAAGAACGTACGACGGGAACGGAGCCGGTAAAGGCGGAATGAAGCGTCGCTTATGCGAAACCGCGCGCGCAACCTTTGTCGCTAATTCAGTTCATGAGGCCGAAGACGAACTGATCCGAGCCTTCCTTGAGGGTGACGAGCTTGTCCTTCACCCAACCCTTGAAGTGTGGTCCCTTGGCGTGCTCGCCGTCGAAATTCTTGCCCGCGATGTTGATCTCCACGAGAGCCTGCTCGGCGTTGTGGGTGAGGGAAAAATGCTTTCCGAAGGCGCCGCCCGCCATGAGCGTGGTGTTGCGGACGGGATCCTCCACCTCCACATCGTATTCCGTGATGCGCGTCCGGTAGGAATAACTCTGGCCGTTGGAATAGTCGTAAATCTTCGTAAAGCCCCGGCGGAGAATGAGTTCCCCTGCAATGAAGGCCACGAGCGCCCGCGTGGCCGGCTTCATCGCGGCGGCACGTTGAGTCGAAAGCATGGATTTTCCCCAGAGGTCCATCAGGAAACGTCTTAAGCCTTTCTATCGGACCGTACCGGGGAGGATTAACCCTTCATTTCACGCACCTTCCTCTCTTTTGCGACGGTAGCGTCATAAATCTCATTCACGACGGCGCATGAGGGCCTTTCCCGTGAGTGACTCCGCGCAGGAGCCGATCCCCGCGACGGGGCCGGAATAGAGGATGCGTCCGCCGCCCTCGCCCCCGCCGGGGCCGAGGTCCACGATCCAGTCCGCAAGGCGGATCACGTCCTCGTTATGCTCGATGATGATGACGGTATTCCCCGCGTCGCGCAGGCGGAAGAGCAGATCCGTCAAAAGCTGGATATCCGCCCAGTGCAGGCCCGTCGTCGGCTCGTCCAGAATATAGAGCGCCCCGCCCTGCGTGCGGCGGGAAAGTTCCAGAGAGAGCTTGATCCGCTGCGCCTCGCCGCCGGAGAGCGTATCCGCCCCCTGCCCCAGCTTCACGTAGCCCAGGCCCACCGCCTGCATGGTGGAAAGCTTCTGCCGCAGCTTCGGCATCGCGGCGAATTTGTCCGCCGCCTCGTCCACAGTGAGGTCGAGGGCCTCCGCGATGTTGATGCCCTTGTAGCGCACCTCCAGCGTCTCGCGGTTGTAGCGCTTGCCGTGGCAGGCGGGGCATTCCACATACACGTCCGCGAGGAACTGCATGTCGAGGGTGATCACGCCGTCGCCCCGGCATTGCTCGCAGCGTCCGCCGCGCATGTTGAAGCTGAAGCGTCCGGGCGTGTAGCCGCGAATCTTGGCAAGCGGGGTCTGCGAGTAGATCTCGCGCAGCAGGTCGAAGGTCTTGGTAAAGGTGGCGGGATTGGAGCGCGGGCTCTGGCCGATGGGGCTCTGGTCCACGCGCACGAGCGTCTCGAACTGATCCAGGCCCACGATCCCACGGTGCCTGCCGGGGATGGACTTCGCGCCGTTGAGTTTGCGCGCGGCGGCCTCGGCAAGGATGTCGTTCACGAGCGTCGATTTGCCCGAACCGGAGACGCCCGTCACCACGGTGAGGAGCCCGACCGGGAAGGAGGCGTCCACGTTCTTCAGGTTGTGCTCGGAGGCGCCCTTCACCGTCAGCCAGCGTCCGTCCGGCTCCATGAGAGACGTATTGCGCTCCACCTTGCGGCGACCGGAAAGGTAGGGACCCGCGAGCGAGCGACTGTCCTTCACCGCCTCCGCTGGCGAACCCTGACAGAGGAGCCGTCCGCCCTTGGCCCCGGCGCCGGGGCCGATTTCCACCAAATGATCCGCCGCCGCGATCACGTCGGGGTCGTGCTCCACAACGAGCACGGAATTGCCCCGGTCGCGCAGGTCTCGCAGGCGCCGGATGAGCAGGTCCGTATCGTGCGGGTGCAGACCGATCGTCGGCTCGTCCAGCACATAGAGAACGCCCACAAGACTCATGCCGAGTTGCGTGGCAAGGCGCACGCGGCGGCTCTCCCCGCCCGAGAGCGTCGAATAGTCGCGGCCCAGTGACAGGTATTCAAGGCCCATGTCCACGAGGAAGGCGAGACGCCGCTCCAGCCCCTTCCATGCGTCCTCCACACTGCGCACGCTTTCCGGCAGAGAACGGACGAATTCGAGGGCTCTCGCAAGGTCCATCTCCATGAAGGAGGCGTAGTCCATGCCCCCCAGCTTCACCGACAGGACCTCTGGACGCAGCTTGCGCCCGCCGCAGGTGGGGCACGTGGCCGAGGTCTGGAAAGCCATGAGTCGCGCACGCAGGCCGTCGCTTGTCGTTTCCTTCATGACGCGCTCAAGGTCCGGGATCACACCTATGAAGGGCACGTCGCTCGGCTTGTGGCGCCTCCCGCGAAGGTGCAGGGGATAGGTTTTCTCGCCGGAGCCGTGCAGGATGGTGTCCCGGACGTTCTCCGGCAATTCGCTCCACGGCACGTCCGGATCGAAGGGCATGACTTCCGAGAGCTGCTTCAAAAGCGAGTTGTAGCGGATGATCATGATCTTCGAGCCGATGCGCCACGGCTTCACCGCGCCGCGTCGGACCGCCTTGGAAGGGTCCGGCACTATGAGCCCGTCGTCGAAGCTCATGGCCTTGCCGAGGCCGCCGCAGGTGGGGCAGGCGCCGTCCGGCAGGTTGTAGGAAAAGCTGCGCATCGTGACCGGCTCGTACACCGCCCCGCACTTGGAGCAGCAGAGGTTGCGGGAGAGCGCCACCTCGCGCATGGGAGAGTCGCGGCCTTCCTGCACAAGGAGGATCGCCTGATCGTGACCCTCGCGCAGGGCCAGTTCCAGAGAGTCCGCCACCCTGCCCCGCTGGTCCGCCGCAAGAACGATGCGGTCGATCACGATATCGAGGTCGATCTCCTCGCGCGACTTGGGGATCAGGTCCTTTTCGTCGATCTCGCGGATCACCCCTGCCACGCGCAGGCGCTGCCAGCCCTGCTGGCGCAGATGAACCACTTCGTCCAGCAGCACCGCGCTCTTCGCCCGCATATGGGGGGCGAGGATCATGAGGCGGCTCCCCTCCTTTTCCGCAAAAACCCGCTCCACGCAGTCGTCAAGGCTCCGGCGGACGACGGGGGCGCCGTCCAGCGGACAGAACTGCACCCCGCAGACCGCCCAGAGCAGGCGCGCGTAATCGGCAATCTCCGTCACCGTGGCCACGGTTGCGCGCGGATTGGCGGGGCTCTTGGAACGCTGGCCGATGGCGATGACCGGCGAAAGGCCCTCGATGTAGTCCACGTCGGGCCGGTGCACCTGCTCCAGAAGGGCGCGCGCGCGGGTCGAGAGGCTGTCGATGTACTTCCGGTATCCCTCCGCGTAAACCGTGTCGAAGGCGAGCGAGCTCTTCCCCGAGCCGGAAACGCCCGTCACCACGACGAGCTTCCCGCGCGGAATTTCAAGGTCGATGTTCTTCAGGTTGTGCTCGCGCGCCCCCTTGATGCGTATGAACCCCTCGTCCATCCCGGAAACTGTAGCACATCCGCCAAGCCCCCGCGAGAAAACAATGAACATATATTCATGACAAACCCTCGCTTTCCTTTGACGGGAGGGTGTTACTTCCCTAGAAAGGATGCGTGCCGAGCGAGCAGCCAGATTTCTTTGCGAGCGGTCCGGGTGGCGGGGGCGATGCTTTGCCGGAGCTTCCTTCCGCGCAGGCCTCGGGAACCTCCCGCGAGGAGATCGGCGAGCGGCTGGACCTCCCCCAGCCCAACGCGGCGCACCGTCCCCTCGCCGCGCGGATGCGTCCCCGGAACCTTTCGGAAATCATCGGGCAGGCACACGTCGTCGGCCCCGGGTGCCTTCTGCCCCGGCTCGTGGCGGCGAATTCCTACGGCAGCATCCTCCTCTACGGGCCGCCCGGCTGCGGCAAGACGAGCCTCGCGGAGGCGATCGCGGCGGAGACGAAGAGCCGCTTCGTGCGCGTGAACGCCGTGCTTTCCAACGTGGCGGAACTGCGGGAAATTTTGCGCTGGGCGCGCGGACGGCCCGAGGAGCGCCTCCTGCTTTTCATCGACGAAATCCACCGCTTCAACAAGAGCCAGCAGGACCTGCTCCTACCGGACATCGAGGCCGGGAACCTGCGCCTCATCGGGGCGACGACACACTCGCCGGGGCACTACGTGAACCCGCCGCTCCTCTCCCGCAGCCACCTCTTCCGGCTGGAACCCCTCACGGTGGAGGACATCGTGGCGGTGCTGAAGCGGGCAATGGCTGACGCGGAGCGGGGCCTCGCTGCAACGCGCGTCACCGTGGAGGAACCGGTGTATGCGGATATCGCGCGCCTTTCCGACGGGGATTTACGCCGGGCTCTGAATGCATTGGAAACCCTCGTCCTCGCCGCTCCGTACGCCGGCAAGGTGGGGACGGACGATTTGCGCGCCTTCGCCCGGGAGCGGCAGATCCGCTACGACGCGGATCAGGACGAGCATTACGACACGGCCTCGGCCTTCATCAAGAGCATCCGCGGCTGCGATCCGGACGCGGCGCTCTACTGGCTCGCCAAGATGCTGGCGGGCGGCGAGGACCCGAGATTCATCGCACGGCGCCTCGTGATCCTGGCCTCGGAAGACATCGGCTTGGCGGACTCCCGCGCGCTCACCGTGGCGGTGGCGGCGCAACAGGCGGTGGAGTTCGTGGGTCTGCCGGAGTGCGAGCTGAACCTCGCGCACGCGGTCCTCTTCCTCGCCCTCTCCCCCAAGAGCAACAGCGCGACGGAGGCGATCGGCGCGGCAAAAAAGGCGATTGAAAAGGGACCTCTTCAGAATGTGCCCAAGTGGCTGAAGGACGCCCACACACAGACGGCGAAGAGCCTCGGCAACGGCGAAGGCTACATCTACAGCCACATGGCGGAGGAAAACATCTCCGGGCAGGAATACATGGAAACGCCCCTCCAGTTCTACACGCCACACCACGCGGGCGCGGAGGACGCCCTCGCCCAGCGCCTCGACCGCTGGAAGGCCATGAAGAAGGCCATTCAGGCGGAGAAGTCTGATTCCTCCGGAAAATAGCTGGGCGGAGACGACGATACCTCGTAATTCCTCCTTTCTGCCTTCGTCACCCGCGCACACCGCATCCGCCTCATCCGCTCACGGTGCGACTGCTTCGCCAAATCCGTGTCATAACCGATAGCCTCTCGGAAGCGGAACTATTTCGAACGACACACCGCTTTGTTTCTCCGTACAAAAAGAAGCCCCGGCTTTAGCCGGGGCTTCTCGAAGCGATCGTATCGAAACGTCGACTAGAACTCGAACGTGTTCGTGAGGAACCAAGTCATGCCTTCCGCGATGCGGGAGTAAGCCGTGGTGCCATCGGGCTGGATGTACACAGGCACCAGATGAGCGTCCTCGCCAACATTGCGCAGGTTGAGCTGGATGCGCCAGTTCACCTTGTCGTTCAGCTTGCGGGAATAACCGACCCAGAGGTCGAAGTGATCCTCGCTACCGTCCTTGTAGGGCTTGGAGATGTCCAGAGCGTCCTTCGCGGAGTCATACGCGTAACCGAGCACGCGGTCATCTTCCCAGCGGTAGGCCATACCAACATTCACGCCCTTGAACATGCCCTCGGTGAAGGAGTAGTTCGTGACGAGGTTGAGACGCCACGGAGACACTTCCGAAGCCGAGCTGCCGATCTTGGCGAGCAGGGTGTTGTAACGGTTCACGATGTTGCGCTGCCACTGGGTCTGGAAGGTGTCGCCACCCCACAGACGGATCTGGCCAGCCGGGCCCTTCATGAACTCGGTGTAGCTGTCGATCCAACTCTGGAGCGTCGGGCTCACGGAGGAGATCGTCGCCTCAGTCTTGGCCACATTCACGATAACATTCCAGTTATCGGTAATGCGGGTGGTGAGTTCCCACTCGATACCCTTGGAGGTGGTGTCGCAGGAAGCAACCGGCGCAGCACCGAAGCTCTTCAGAGCACCGGCGTAAGCGGGCTGGAGGGCAAGGCCGTCACCGGCGCCGAGGCCACCGACCGGGTCATACACATGCGTGTCCTTGTTGAGACCGTAGGTCGGAACCGCATTGTAGTAGGCGGACCAAGAAGACTGGTTCTCGAAGGTCGCCGAAGCGGCCGCCGCCTTCATCTTGGCAACATTCATCCCGAGGCCGTACTCATCCATGAAGTGCTGGTCGAACGGAATGTTGGCGAAGAAGTCCTTCACCATGTTGAAGATCGCCTGCTTGTCTGCAGTGGTGATTGCACTGCCGTCGCCCTTGCCGACGTAGGTGTTCCACGGCCAGCCCCAGTTACCCTGGCGCAGCTGCGTGTCGGCAATGCCGTCCAAGCCAGCGAGGGCATGGGTGGCTTCCCAGTAGGGCAGTGCCCAGACGTAATAGAGGTAGGCGCTACCGAAGCCGGCGTCAGAAGCCGGGAGGGTCGCGTTGGCGACTTCCGTCTTGTACCAGGTGGTTTTCAACGAAATACGGCCGTCAAGAGCGGAAACGATGAAGCCGTAGTCCTTGGTCTTGCCGGTCGGGTTGTCGATCTGGTTGCCGAAGACGTCACCGCGCGGGGTGTCGGCCTTGAAGTTCTGACCCCTTCCGTAGAAGGCGGAGAACTGGAGACCCACCGGCAGCATCTTGTTGATGAAGTCGGGGCTGTGCACCACAACGCCCCAAGTGCGGCTGATGCCCTTGGCGTAGTTGACGCTGGAGCTGCTGTCATCTTCGCTCAGAACGTAGCTGGAGTCAGCGACGCCGAGATCGTTCTTGAGTGCCTGACCCGCGAGAGTCTTGACGCGGTCCTTGCGCCAGCCGTAGGTGAAGACCACATTGTCATCAAGCATGTAGCTCTGCAGCGTGACACCCGCGGAGGTGATCGTGTTGCGAGCCTTGTTGATGCCAGTGTACATCTGGTCGATATCACCGTTCTCAGCGCTCAGAACGCTGAAGCTGCTGGTCGTCCAGCCCTTGTAGTTGGCCGGATTGTCGGACTGCGTGCCTGTGGTGTTGGCCACGAGCGCGCCGTACTTGTCGTAGTAGTAGTACGTGTACGGATCGCCATAGGACGTGGCGCCCGAAGCGGCACCGGTCCAGGTGGAGTCGAAGTACTTCACCGACATCGTGCTGCTCGGGGCAATCGTGCCCGTGACAGCCGAGAGGTTCAGACCGTGGGCCGAGGTGTACTCGCTGCCGAGGAGGCTCGGGCCAAGGTAGGCAATCCAGTCGTAGTTACGCGTGCCGCCGGTGAGGGTGGCAACCGCGCCGGTCGCATCCGTGTAGTCCGTGCCGTAGAGCCAGCGCGCGAAGGTGCGAGCGTCGGTCTTCTTCACGTCCTGCGAGAGCAGGCCCGAGATGATGTGGTGGCCCAGAATGCGGGTCAGCCAGGATTCCGGGAGGAAGTCCGTGGAACGAACGTCAACGAACGGCGTGAAACGGGTGCTGTTGCGATCGATGCCGGTCGTGTAGTTGCCGTAGTAGCCGCTGTTGCCGACGTAGGGACGGCCAACATCCGGGTTCGCCGTACCGTCGGAGCGCTGGGTGTTGACGTCCACAGAGAGGACGTACTGGTCACCGCTCAGGAAGCCGTACTGGCCTTCGTCGTAGGACTGACGGAACGCGGAAATCTCAAAGCCCACGCGGTTGTTGAAGAACGTCTGCGAGAGCGAGAGGGTGCCCGTGGTCCAGTCCTGCCACTCCTTCTTGTTGTCGCCATCGATCAGCTTGTTGTAGAAGTCGAAGATGGTCGGATCGGAGAGGGAGTAGTTCGCGTAGTAGGAACCGCCCGCCTTGCAGGCCGCGGCGTAGTTCGAATACGTGGAGATGGCGAAGAGGCGGGCGAACTCAATGCCGCCGATCGTGCCGTCAACACCACCAGTGGGGTTGCGGCCCTTGGAGGTGCCGAGCATGCCCATCATGGTCTTGTTCAGGGTTCCGTCCGCATTGTAGAAGGCGGCCGGATTCTGACCCATGATACGACCCATGAACGCTTCCTTGAACCAGGGATACGTGTTGTTGTCGATGCCGTTGAAGCTGGAGTACTGGTCCCACGTGATGTTCGGGTTCAGCGTCAGCTTGTTCAGGTTCGGGAAGCCGTTCTCGGTGCCCGTCTTGAACCACGGAGTGATCGCGTCGATCGGAGGCAGCGAGCGCGGACGATTCGCGTCGATGTCACCCTTCTCGAAGCTCACACGGATGGACGTGTTGGCGCTGTCGCCGAAGAGCTTGGGCTCGTAGCGGGCCGTCACGAAGAAGCGGTTGTCCTTGTTGAAGGCCGGCTTCTGCTGGAACTTCGTGTCGCTATAAAGGCCGATCACGCGAACAGCGAGTTGATCATTGATGATCTCCTTGTTGTAGTCGATCGTGCCGCGGACACTGCCGTAGCTGCCAATGCGCATTTCCGCCGAGCCCTGGTCCTTGAAGACCGCGGTCTTGGTGGCGGCATTGATGATACCGGCCGGGCTGCCGACGCCGAACAGAATGGAGTTGGCGCCGCGCTGCATTTCAACGCGCTCGATGTTGTAACCGTCCCAGGGAGCTTCCGTCAGGTAGTAGTTCTGGGTGTTGTCGGCCGCATCAAGGCCGCGAACGCGGGTGTTTTCGTTCGGACGGAGGAGCTTGGAAGCGCCGCTCTGGCCGGACTCGTTGTAACCCTGACCGCCGCCGGTGCCGGCAAAGTTGCCGTAAACGCCGCCGACTTCCGTGTTCGTCGTATAAACGAGCAGGTCCTGCGTGCTGGTAACGCCCGTATCCTTGAGGAACTGGGTGTTCACCACGCTGATGGAATTCGCCAGGTCCTTCAGGTCCGTGCGCAGGCGCGTGCCGCCCAGGGTCTGAGTGGTTGAATAACCTTCCGTGGTTTCTGCCGTCACCTCGAACGGTGACATCAGATACACGTCCTGATCAGTCGTCTGATCTGTCGTGTCCGCCGCTTGACCGACGAGTACTGTCGGTAGCAACGTCAAACCGAGCACTGGTGCCCGGTATAGTTTGGTCGCACTATATTTCATGTGTTTCTTGGCTATTATTGTGGGTTGGGGTCTGAGAAATCGCGGAGTCGGCCCTGATGTGGAGCAAACCCCCGATCACACAGGAATGGCCCGCCTATGGGGTAGGACGGAACCAAGAAAAAGGAGTCCTGTCGTAATTCGTGCAAAGATCTGTATGGCCCGCACCGGGTCCAGCAAGGGCTTTAGAATGGTGCCTGCGGACGCTACTGTCCACACTTTTCGCACATGCGGAAAACCGTGGACATCCCGAGGCTATCCCACACCCTCCACATCGCGCATCGACGCGGCTTCCGGGCCGCGGGACAGGCCGGACGACAGAGGATTGCAGAGAACCACACAGGGCGCACATGCGGACCTGTGGCAAAAGCTCCGGACAGCCCTGCTTCGACAAGCCGTTGACGAAGAATCAGCAAGAGAATTGTTAACTTCTCCCGTCGCTCTTTGTAAATATTGTTAACACGGCAGATGTACAATCTATCTATTGTCGCGGATTCGCCAACGGAACAGAATCTATCACGAACCGGCGATGAGTGATGTCACCGTTTCTGCAAGAAAGTTTGTCGCGAAGGTAATCAAGTCCGTAAGGCGATCCGGACAACACGACCCTCCGGACGGTGATCGGGCAGCCAAAGGCAACAGGCGCATTCCGGCCCCCGAAGCAACCTCATCATGCTCTTCAACTACGGGCTAACTCTGGCCGATGAGGCCCGAGGGATCCAGAATGAGCGCGATCGTGCCGTCGCCGAGAATGGCGCCACCCGCGACACCCGCCACGTTTTTCATCATGCCGCCCAGGCTCTTGATGACGACTTCCTGCTTGCTCAGCATGTCGTCCACCAGAAGTCCGAAGGGTTTGCCGAAGGTCTCGATGATGACGACGATGCCGTCCCACGTGTTTGCGACTTCGGTCTCGATATTGAAGCGTTCGGAGAGGCGTACGATGGGGATTGTCTTGCCGCGCAGGTCCAGCACCTCCGCCTTGCCCTTGATTGTGCTGATCTGGCTCTTTTCCGGGCGGATGGCCACCTTGACAGAGGTGGTGGGCAGAATGAAACGGTCCGCACCCACCTTGACGACGAGACCGTCGATGATGGCGGTGGTGAGGGGCAGCTTGATCTTGAAGGTCGTCCCGCGGCCCAGTTCCGACTCCAGCTCCACCTTGCCGCGCAGTTTCTCGATGTTCCGACGCACCACGTCCATGCCGACGCCGCGGCCCGAAATATCCGTCACCTTCTCCGCCGTTGAAAAGCCGGGCTCGAAGATGAGGGCCTGAATCTCCTGCTTGGACAGGTTCTGGTCCTCGCGGACAAGGCCGGTCTTGCGCGCCTTCTTGAGGATTTTGACCGGATCGAGACCGTGGCCGTCATCGGAAAGCTCGATCACGATGCTGGAACCCTGATGATACGCCTTGAGGGTGATTTTTCCCACTGCTTCCTTGCCTGCCTTGAGGCGCTCCTCCTCGGCCTCGATGCCATGATCGAGGGAGTTGCGGATCATGTGGACGAGCGGATCGTTGATCTGCTCCACCACGTTGCGGTCCAGTTCCGTCTCCTCGCCCTCGGTGATGAAATCGACCTTCTTGCCGACCTGGCTCGCCAGATCGCGCACCATGCGGCTCACCTTCTGGAAGGTGGGTTTGATGGGGACCAAGCGCAGCGACATGCTCGTGTGCTGAAGTTCGCGCGTGATGCGCTGGAGCTGGGCGATGTTCTGCTGAAGGGCCGTGTTTTCGCCCACTCCCGCCGCCCTACCCGATTCGGAAAGCTGGCTCTGCACGATGACGAGCTCGCCCACCATGTCCATCAGGTTGTCGAGCTTGGTGGTGCGCACGCGAATCGTGGAGCCGCCGCCGTCCTTGGGCGCGGCGATCGCGGCGGAGGCGGAAGCCCCCGGCGCCGGTGCTGCGGAAACGGCGGGAGCCGCCTCCGCGGCATGGGATTCCTCCTCGCCATCGCTATCGTGGGTGACGGCGGGGGCCGCAGCGGGCGAGGGAGCCGCCGCTGCGGCCGACGCAGCCGCGGGAGCGGCGGACGGCGCCACAGCCGGAGCCGTGCCGAGGGCCGTGGCAATCACACCCTGCACGGCCTTGATGATGTGCGAAACGGGAATGACGGCGGCGGGTTTGATGCCCTTCTCGATGGCCGCTGTGATCTGATCGACAAGTCTCTGGAGCGTGTCCTTGGCCTGAAGGATCAGGGTGATCATGCCCGAATCGAGCGTCAGGCGATGGTTGCGCGCATGGTCTAGCAGTGTCTCCACCTGATGGGACAGGGCCTGAATCGGCACGAGGTGCAGAAAGCCCGCCACGCCCTTGATCGTATGGAAGGCGCGGAAGATGAGGGCGAGCGAGTCGCCGTCGTGGGGCTCGTGCTCCAGCACCAGCACCGCCGCCTCGATGTTTTCGAGGTGTTCGAGAGCCTCGGTCTGGAATTCGGAAAGGATTTCAAGGTCGTCCTCCTTGATTTCGAGGAGGGCGTCGCATTCCTCGTGCTTTTCCGGCTCGGGAACGAAAGCCGCCGTGCTGCGGCGCTCCGAGGTCGCCGCGGGTGCGGGACTGGCGGACGGCGCGGGGGCTGACGCCGAAGCGGATTCAGTCCCGGCAAGAGGAGCAAAATCGACAATCTCCGCCCCGGAACCGGAGACAAGGCTGCGGATGGCCTCCTGCGCCCAAGCGACAAAGGTGCCGACGTAGGAGATCGTGGCCAGATCGAAGGGCTTCGCGTTGTCGAGAAGCTGATCCAGCGCCTTCTTGAGGTTCGCCGTGGCCACCTGGATCTTCGGGAAGGCGACGGAAGCCTCGATCAGCTCGCCCGCGAGGGAATAGATGGGAACCAGCCCCTCGTCGCTGCCGGCATTGGCTATGACAAGCTCCGTCGCGATGCGGTTGATGATCTCGTTGCAACGCGTCTCGCTGCCGGTCAGGTCCACATCCTCGTCGCCGAGCCAGGGAGCCGGGCCGAAGGGCACTAGAGGATGCCCGCTGCGAAGCGCCAGAATGCTGTCCTGCGCCCAAGTGGTGAAATTTCCCACGTACTCCAGCGTGCGCTCGTCAAAGGGCTTGGATTCGTCCAGCAATGCGTCGAGAGCGCGCTGAACGTGGCGGCAGGCGTCGTGGATCACGTCCTCGAAACCATCGGTCTCGCCGGAGAGCTCGTTCACCAGCGAATACGCAGGAACCAGTCCGTCGTCCTTCCCGGGCGAGGCAAGCACCAGTTCGGTGGCGATGCGGTTCAGGGTTGCGTCGCACGCATTCAGTTGGTCTTCGCTTAAAGGCATTTTTTAGCGGACTGGGTTCAAATGAATATTAATCGGCCTCTTCGCCTGCCACCTAACAGCAAAGCAAAGAGGTTGGGCCGAAAGATGGACGCCCGGCCTCCGCTCCCGGCGGGAATCCCTTCATCGGGCCCGGCCGCCCTCGTCGAGGAGGGTTCTCACCTTGACGAGCATGGAATTGAGGGGGAAGGGCTTCTCCATGATCGTGGCATCGCTCGGCAGGGAGTAGAAGGTGTCGAGCTGGTCGTCGTAGCCGGTCATGAACAAAACCTTGGCCTTCGGATTCTTTTCGAGCAGGCGCGCCGCCACTTCGCGACCGGAGAGCTTCGGCAGGACAAGGTCCGAGATCAGAAGGTCCACGTCGAAGTCGATGCGCGAAAGCATCTCGACGGCGGCGGCGCCCTCGCTGGCGGAATAGACGGAATAGCCGTGCAGACGCAGAAGAGCGCACACGCAGTCGAGGAAGGTCTCGTCGTCCTCGACGATGAACACCTTTTCGTGACCCGTCGGCGCCTCGGAGCCTCCGCCGAGGGATCCCTTGCAGACGGGCTGCGACTGTCCGGATTCCGGGAAGATGAGCTCGAAGCGCGCGCCCTCGCCGGGCCGGGAATGGACCGCCACACAACCGCCATACTGTTTGACGATGCCGTGCACCGTCGCGAGACCTAGTCCCGTGCCCTTGCCGATTTCCTTGGTGGTGAAGAAGGGGTCGAAAATCCGTTTCTGCGTCTCCTCATCCATGCCACAGCCAGTGTCCGTCACGGAAAGGACCACGTAGCGGCCCTTGCGGATCGTCTCGCGCCCAAGCGTCACGGGGCGGTCGTAATCGCGGCTCACCACCTCGATCGTGATCGTGCCGCTGCCGGGAATGGCGTCGCGCGCGTTGACGCAAAGGTTGAGGAGCGCCTGTTCGATCTGTCCCTGATCGGCGCGGATCTTCGCGAGATTCTCGCCGTAGCGGGTCTCCATCTCGATATCCTCGCGAATCACGCGGCGAAGCATGCCCTTGACCTCCTCCACGACCTGCGAAAGGTCCAGAAGTGTGGGATTGGGACGGTCCTTGCGCGAGAAGGTCATGAGCTGCGAGACGAGGTCCACGCCCTTGCGTCCGGCGGCGCGGATCTGCTGGGCGTACTTCATCGCGGGGGTGTCCTCCTCCAGCTTGAGGATCTGGAGGTCGCAGTAGGAATTGATGACGCTAAGAAGGTTGTTGAAATCGTGGGCGATGCCGGTGGCGAGGCGTCCGACGGATTCGATCTTCTGGGACTGGCGCAGGCTTTCCTCCATCCGCCGGGTGTGCGTCAAGTCGCGCAGGGCGAAGGCATATCCCTCGCACTGTCCGCGGGGGTCGAGGATCGGCGTCGCGGACCACGAGGCGAGGAAATCATGCCCCATGCGGGTGCGGGTCATCCCCTCCCCTGCCCAAGCTCCGCCGCCGCGCACGGCGCCGAGCATCTCATCCCAGAACACCTCGTGGGGCGTCGTCTCAAGGATGGAAAGCGGGCGCCCCAGACATTCCTTCGCCACCCAGCCCGACAGTTTTTCGAACGAACTGTTGCAGAAAACAATATCCGGGAACGCATCGGGTCCGCAGCACCTTGTAACGACAACGCCGCACTCGATGTTCTCCACCGCCGCCGTCAGTCGGCGCAGACGCATCTGGCACTCGCGCGCGCTGTCGCGGTCCTCAAGGATCACAAAACAGGATTCCACACCGTTTCCGTTCCGGAGGATTCCCGCGTGGCAGCGCACAACGCGCGACGATTTCGGCGCGGTCAGGACATACTCCGCATCGCCGCTGGACAGGAGCTCCCTGGGATGCTCCACTTTCTCGCCACCCGAAAGGGAGGAAAGAACGAACACCGACGAAAAATTCTCTCCGACAAGATGCGCCGCGCTACGTCCTGCGTGCAGTTCCGCCGCCGCGTTCACCCCGGTGATGAGCCCGGCTCCGTCCGTCCGCACGGCGACGTAGGGGAAAAGCGAAAGAACCGCGTCCACGCCGGCGGCATCGCCCGACGACGCGGTGCGCCCGGCGCAGCGGACGACCGCGCTCACCTCGGCGGGCACAACCGGGCTGTGGATGAAAAACGGAGCGTCGCCCTCCTCCATGCCTGCGGGCAAAACCTCCACAAACGCCGATTTTCCCGCAAGGGCCGCGGTGGAAGCGGGACCGATCACGATGTCGCAACCACCCTCCGGGATCGCCTCGCCGACAGAAACCCGGCATCCCTCGCCTTCCAATACGTTTTTGATGGAGGAGACGGTTCGTTCGTCCGTGCGGGCGATCAAGACTCGGTAAGCGTTCATCCTAGTTCAGGCTGAGGGGTATGGACAAGTAATCCTACTTGCCGGGCATAAGATCAAGCATTTACCTGTCTGTCAGAGGGTTTACGGCGGCGGTGCCGCCCTGTGGCGGAGAATCTCCCCGGCGACGGCCAGCGCCGCGATGGCAGCGGTGTCGGATCGCAGGACGAGCGGCCCCAGGGTCACGGGCACAAAGCCCGATTCGCGCAGAAGCGAATATTCGCCGGGCGTAAAATCCCCCTCGGGGCCGATCGCGATGACAACACCCGCGTGCGCGTCGGCCCGTGAAAGCGCCTCGGTGAGGCTGACCGGGCTGCCTTCGAGCGAGCACACAAGGCGCACCTGCGGCAGGGGAGACGACGCAAGGCCCCCGATGTCCACGGGAAGACGAATCTCCGGCAGGAAGGGATTGCCACACTGCTTCACTGCCTCCACCGCCTCGGACTTCCACTTGGCCACCTTGCGCTGCGTGCGTTCCGCGTCGAGGCGCAGTTCGCTGCGCGCGGTGACAAGCGGGATGACCTGTGCCGCACCCAGCTCCGCCGCCTTCTGCACGATGGCATCCATCGTCCGGCCTAGTGGCATTGCCTGCGCCAGAAATAGCGGCGCGCCGGAGCGCCGTGCCGTGGAGACCTCCCCCACCTCGACCGTCGCCGCCTTCGCGTCGGCTCTTGACAGTACACCGGTGGCGCTCTGTCCCGCGCCGTCCAGAAGAGTGACGACCTCTCCCACCCTCGCGCGTCGCACGACGACAAGGTGGTGGCCCTCCTCAGTGGAAAGAATGTTTTTCCCGGGCAGGATCCCGGTGTGGAAAGAATACAACATCTTGCTGAATGAAAAGGCTTTGCGACAATCCCGCACCACGATAAACACCCATCCGTCCGCGCGCGGTCAAAATAATCCGCGCAAGTTTGAACGTTTGGATGCGCGCGTGCATCCAAAGATATGTCAGCAAGATCGGCTCGTGGCAATACAACGAAAACCCGGGCCTTTCGTTTGAGGGAGGGGAGTATCAGTTTCAGAGTCTAGTTTGTAGTTTGGTTAAGCACTTGGGATGCACCGCCGGATCAGGACGATCCGGCGGTGCTTTTGTACCCGGATGAAAACCCGTCTGTTGCCCCCGCTGACGGGCACAAAAAACGCCGCGCGGATCGCTCCGTGCGGCGTCTTGAAAGGTGCAATCTACAAGCGGCCTACTTGTTCAGGTCCGCGATGGCCCTGAACTCGTCCTTGAGGGCGGGATACAGGGCGCGGTAACGCGGGTAGTACTTCGCGTAGGTCTTCGCGTCCGGGCCGGGATTAGCGGCCACGGTCGTCGCGATGCAGGCCTTGGCGGCGCTGCGGACGTCCGGATAGGCACCCGTGCCCACCGCCGCGAGGAGTGCGCCGCCATAGGCTGCACCCTCGGTGGCGTTCACAAGGGCGATCGGCGTCTCGAAGGCGTCGGCCATCATCTGGCGCCAGAAGGGGCTCCGCGCGCCGCCGCCGGAGGCAACGATCGTCTTGGAGCGGATTCCCGCCGTGCGCATGAGTTCGACGGAATCGAGCATGCCGTAGGTGATGCCTTCCATGACGGCGCGCACCATGTGGCTCTTGTTGTGCCGCAGGGTGAGGCCGATAAAGGCGCCGCGTGCGTACGGATCGGGATGCGGGGCCCTCTCGCCCGAAAGATACGGGAGGAAGAGGAGCCCGTCGCTGCCCGCCGGAACGGAGGCGGCCATTTCGTCAAACAGGCTGTACACATGCCTGCCGGTGGCCTTCGCCTTGGCGACTTCCTCCGCGCCCAGAGCGTCGCGAAGCCACTGCAGGCTGCCCGCCGCCGAGAGCATGACGCCCATCATGTGCCACTCGCCGGGAACCGCCGCGCAGAAGGCGTGGAGGCGTCCGTCGGGTTCGGCACGGTACTGGCGTGAATGGGCAAAGACCACGCCGCTCGTGCCGAAGGTGGCGCTGATGACGCCCTCCTCGACAATACCGCAGCCGACGGCCTGAGCCGCCTGGTCGCCGCCGCCGCCCGCGATTGGAGTGCCGGCGACTAGCCCGGTGAGGGCCGCAGCCTCGGGCGAGAGCTTGGCGGAAATCTCGGTGGATTCCGTGACGGTGGCCATCCAGCTTTCCGGAATGCCGCAGCCCGCGAGCATTTCCTTGGACCACTTCCGGTTCGGAACATCGAGGAGCGACATGCCCGAGGCGTCGGAAACCTCCGTCGCGAAGGCGCCGCTCATCCGGTAGCGGATGTAGTCCTTGGGCAGGAGGATCTTCGCGCATTTGGCAAAAACCTCCGGCTCGTTCTTCTTCACCCACAGGACCTTTGGAGCCGTGAAGCCGGGAAGGACCGGGTTGCCGGTGATCGCCAGAATCTTCTCGCGTCCGATCTTCGCGGTGATCTCCGCGCATTCAGCGGCGGTGCGCTGGTCGTTCCACATGATGCAGGGACGCAGAACCTTCCCCGCCTTGTCCAGCATCACGAGACCGTGCATCTGGCCGGAAAGGCCGATGCCCGCGACATCCGAGCCCGTCTTCCCCGCCTTGGCGAGGACGGTTTTGATGCCCTGAACCGTCGCCTTCCACCAATCCTCCGGATCCGCCTCCGCCCAGAGCGGGCGGGGCGTCCGGAAGGGGTATTCGGGCGCGTCCGAGGCAAGAACCTTGCCGGAAACGTCGATGAGCAGCACCTTCGTCGAGGAGGTGCCTACGTCGAGACCGAGAAAGCAGGCGGCCATGTTCGCGTCCGTGATTGACTACTTGATGTAGCTGTTGA
This sequence comes from Puniceicoccales bacterium Verruco_01, assembly GCA_001604565.1. GTDB lineage: Bacteria > Verrucomicrobiota > Verrucomicrobiia > Opitutales > Oceanipulchritudinaceae > Verruco-01. Next base: position 31,663 of record LVBV01000023.1, read on the forward strand.
AGAGGCTTTCCAGCATCTCCTGGCGTCCGCTCTTGAGGGTCGCGATCGGGTCGGGCTGGGACAGCGCGATCTTTTCGAGGCTCTCGAAGGACTCCTTGCCCGCCTCGATGGAGGCGCCGATGCCGGAATCCCAGCTGGCGTAACGGTCGGCGACAAACTGGTCGATCTTGCCATCCTTCTTGATTGCGGCGGCGATCTTGAGGCCGCGTGCGAAGGCGTCCATGCCCGCGATGTGCGAAAGGAACATATCGTCGATCTGGAAGCTCTCGCGGCGGCGGTGCGCGTCGAAGTTCAGGCCGCCGGTCGTAAAGCCGCCCATCTTGAGGACCGCGAGCATCGTCTTGGTCGTGAGATAGAGGTCGGTCGGGAAGCAGTCGGTGTCCCAGCCGAGGTTCGGCGTGCCGTCGTTGGCGTCGATCGATCCCAGGGCGTTGTTGTCAACACACACGGCGAGCTCGTGCTCCATCGTGTGGTTGGCCAGCGTCGCGTGGTTCGTCTCGATGTTGAGTTTGAAGTGCTCGGTCAGGCCGTAGGCGCGCAGGAAGTTGAGGCAGGTCGCCGCGTCGCTGTCGTACTGGTGGGTGGTGGGCTCTTTGGGCTTCGGCTCGATGTAGAAGGGACCCTTGAAGCCGATCTTCTTCTTGTAATCCACCGCCATGTGCATGAAGGCGGCCATGTGGTCCAGCTCACGCTTCATGTTGGTATTGAGGAGGGTGTTGTAGCCTTCACGGCCACCCCAGAAAACGTAGCCCTCGCCGCCGAGGCGGTGGGTGACTTCCATGGCCTTCTTCACCTGGCCCGCGCAGTGGACAAAGATCGACGCGCTGGGGCTTGTGGAGGCACCCTGCATGAAGCGCGGATTGCCGAACATGTTGGCCGTGCCCCAGAGGAGCTTCTTGCCGGTCGCCTTCTGCATGGCCTCCAGCTTGTCCGCCACCTTGTCGAGGTTGGCGTTCGACTCGGCGAGCGTCGCGCCCTCGGGGGCGATGTCGCGGTCGTGGAAGCAGTAGAAATCGAGCTGGCACTTGTCGAGGAACTCGAAAAACACGTCAACGCGCTTGAGGGCGTTGTCCACGGAGTTGGAACCGTCGTCCCAGGGCATGATCGCCGTCGGGTCGCCGAACTGATCCTTCAGCGAGCCACGCATCGTGTGCCAGTAGGCGCAAGCGAAGCGGAGATGATCCTTCATCTTCTTGCCGTCAACAACCTCCTCGGGGTTGTAATACTTGAAGGCGAAGGGATTCGTGGAACCGGCTCCCTCAAAGTTGATTTTTTGAACGTCGAAGTAGGACTTCTTTGCCATGTGTTTATCTCTCTTGAAACAGGGTTTCTGTAGATTGGAAAACGGTGTTACTATCGGTCAACATCAAACCGTTCGCGAGGCGGCCTGTGTTCTAATAATTGAAGGAAAACGGCCTCACTGCAACCGAACTGGGCCGCTTTTGAGGAGCTCCGTACAAGGAAGGGACCCCGTCGCGCTGGAAGGGGTCCCGGAAAAGAACAAATGGGATTACTGGCCGGAGATCTCCACCGGGATCACGATCTCCACGCGCATCGGGAAACCCTTGCGGCGGGCGGGATTGAAGACCCATCCGCGGACCGAGTCGATGATCGCGAGGACCGCCGCGTCGGAAAGACCGCTGCCCGCGACCAGTTCCGCATCCTCCACCCTGCCGCCCTGGTCGATGACAAAGCGGATGAGCACCTTGCCATTGAAACCGGCAATGAGGCGGGCCGGAACAACGACCTTGGCGCCACCCTCGTGCGAGGGCAGGACATCCAGTTCTGTGGCGCGCGTGATGATGCGGTTAAGCGGCAGGAGCTTGTAGCTGCGGGAAACCGCCCCACCGAAGGGAACGGCAACCGACCCGCCCTCGGGCTCGTAGCCGTCGAGCTTGATGGAGAGATCAAGAACGCCTTCCGCCACGTCGGAGAGTTCCAGCGGGGTCTTGCCGAGTTCGCGGCCAGCCGCACTGACGGTGGCGCCCTCGGGCACCGTGGTCACGGTGAGTTTGGAAGGCTTGTATTCAAAGGCCGTGGCGCTCGTTTCGCCGGACTTCACCTCGAAGGAGGCGGAGTAATCCTTCCAGCCCTCGCGGCGGAAGCTGATCGAATAGCTGCCGGGCTTGAGGCCGTCCACCGTCGCGGGAGTGCGTCCCTTGAGAATCGAGGCATCCTCCACGCCGGCGCCCTCGCTGACGGGGGTGATGACGTAGGTGACGCCTTCCGGATTCGTCGCGACCGAGACGCTGCCTGTATCCACGGCAAGGGCGACATCCTCAAGGCTCGTCGTACGGCCCGGGGTCACCTCCACCTGCCTCGACACGCTCTTGAAACCCTTCTTTCGGATTTCGACCGTATAAGTGCCGGCGGGAATGTCGTACACCATGACCGGGGAAAGACCCTTCACCTGACCGTCGATGGAAACCTCCGCATCTACGGGGCTCGTCTGCACGGAAATGTTGCCGTTGACCGGCGCGGGCGGAACTTCCTCCACCACCGGAGCGGGCGCGGGAGTCTCAACTGGTGCAGTGGGAGCGGGAACGGCTGGCGTCTCCGGAACGGGCTCGGGCGCCTTCTGCTCGGGCGCCGCGACGACCGGGGCCGGAGTGGGTTTGGGGGCGGGCTGCTTCTTGCTGCCGGAGAACATCACAAAGGCGATGACCACCACGGCCACGAGAGCCGCGGCGCCGATGCCCGCGTAAAGGAGGGGCTTCTTCGAGCCGGGAGCCGCCGCCTTGGGGGCGGCGCTCTTTGGAGCTTCCGCCTTCGGAGCCGCTTTGACGGGCGCAGGGGCCGGAACCGTCTTCGCCGGTGCGGGTGCCGCCTTCGCAGGAACAGGTGCGCTCTTGACGGGCGCCTGGGCACTCTTTGCAGGAGCGGGCGCGCTCTTGGGTGCCTCCGCTTTCGGCGCTTCGGCCTTGGGAGCTTCCGCCTTCGGGGCGGGCTTTTCCGGTGCCGGCGCCGCGCTCTTTGCGGGAGCCGGGGCGGGAGCCTGGGCGGGCGCCGCGCTCTTGGGCAGCGAGGCGAACACCGAGGCGATCTCCGGAGCGTTCTGGGCAAGATCGATCATCCACGGGTCCGAGGACGTCGCCTGAAGGAGGCGCGCCGTGGCGTAGGAGGCCGCCTGAAGATACGCAGGGGCGTCGGGCGCCTCCATGGGGACCGGCGCCGCAAGAGCCTTGAGACCCGACGCATCGGCCAACTTGCCGGAAAGAAGGGCATTCCGCGAGGACGGCAAGCCGCCGACACAGATGTAGGCGGGCGCCGGTATGCCGGCCAGCCCCGGGGAAAGGCGGGCCTTGAGCTTGTCGGAAAGTGGGGCGACAAGTTTCGCTGCGTGCTCGTCAAAATCGTAAAGGTCGCCGTAGAAGAGCTTTGCGGCGCTGCCCGGGAACTTGAGACCCAAGGCCGCCATCACCTGCTCCAGAATGGCGTCTGTGCCAGTGTCGAGCGTGCCCGCGTAATGGACAAGGTCCTTTGTGACGACGAGCAGCCGCGTGGCAGCGGGCAGGAGGTCGATGTAGAGGACGTTTTTGTCCACGGCTCCGGAGGCCACCGCGCCCTGCAGGGCCGCCACGGCGTCAACGCCGCGGCAGTAGAGCTTCGCGGAGGCGACGCCGAGAACGGAAATCTGCTTCATGCGTTCGGCAATGGCCGCCTTGCTGAAGCAGATCATGTGGACCGTCGCGCCGGGTACGACCGCCAGACGCAGGTCAGCCGCGTCAATGCCCGAGATTTTCTGCGCCTCGGCGGCAAGGGCGTCGGCGGAGGTCATCGCGGACGGCTTCACGGGGAAAACCGCGAAGGGCATCGAAGCCTGCACCACCTGTGCCTTCGACGGATCAAGAGAAGCTTTGACCTCCTCTGCGGCATCATCGAACTCCTTGCCTGCCAGGAACTTGACATTAGAAAGGATCAACTTGCCTGAGGAATTGGCAGCGGTGGCGGCAATGAATTCTCGCTCGGCAAGGGCGATGAACGGGGTTTGTTCAGCGGCACTCATGATAATGGGGGCAATGGGAAAACGTTAAGTAAAGGCGGCTCCCACGAAGTTAGGAGCGACCCCTGCATGATACAAACTAAAAACGGCAGAAACCGCGCTCCGCTTACCCGCAGGCAGTTGGAAAAACGCGGTTTCCGGAGGATTATTTACTCAGGCCGCTCTGCTTCATCACGACCGAGCCGAGGTTGAACATCGGGTAGTACACCGCGAAGATGATACCGCCGACGACAACCGCCAGTACGCCGAGCATGAGAGGCTCCATGAGTTTGTTCACGATCTCGGCCTGCGCCTCCACCTCGTCCTCGGCTGCATTGGCCACGCGGGTCAGGATGGGGCCCGCGCTGCCGGTGTGGGCGGCCAGGCGCAGGAAGGCCAGAATCTTGGCGGCATCCTTGCCGAAGATGTGCTGGTTGTAGGCGAAAGCCACATGGATGTCGTCGCCGGCGATGACGCGCTGGCCCGTGTCCAGCAGCGCCGCGCGCATTTCGGGGTGACCGGAGGCCAGCGCGGTGATCTCAAAGGCGCGTCCAATGCGCGTGCCGTTTGTGAGCAGCATGGAGAGAACGCGGAACATCTTTGCAATCAGCATCTTGCGATAAAGGGGCCCAATGACGGGGGCGTTGAGCATGAACTTGCCCATCGCCTTGGAATTCATGATCTGGCGCCGCTTGGAGACGATGTAGGCGACAACGCCGATTGAAATAAGCCAGAAGAGCGGCGAGCCGCGCACCAGGTCCGAGAACCCCATGACAATCTTCGTGATGAGAGGCAGGTCTGCGTTGAAACTCTTGTACTGCTGCGCCATCGCCGGGATCAGCTTCACGCTGACGAACATGACGCAGATGAACGCCATGACGGCCACAATGGCCGGATAGGTCATGCCGCTCTTGATCTTGCCCGCGATGAGGGCGGAACGCTTCTCATACGTGGCAAGGCTCTGGAGGACGGGTTTCAAGTCGCCGTTCGTCTCGCCCGCGCGCAGGATCGCCACGCTCGACTCGGTGAAGACATCGGGATACTTCGACATCGAGTCGGACATCGTCTTGCCGCTGCGCATATCGCGCATCATCTCGCCGATGATGCCGCGGAAGTAGGGACTGGGCTGCTGCATGGAGACGATGCCCATGCTCTCCACCATGCCTGTGCCGATGCCAATGCACTCGATGATGCCCTCGTAAAAGTCCGCGAGGTCCTTGGAGGTGGGCCGCTTGTTGACGCCGAGTGCGCCCAGGCCCAGGTCCATCGGGGAGATCTTTTCGACCTTCACCACGTCGTCGTGGGTGACGCCCGCGCCGAGCGTGGCGGTCTCCTCGTCCTCGGTCAGCACAATCGTCTCGCGCTTGTGTCCGGAATAGGAGTTCTCGATTTTGACCTTGTAGAGCTGTTTGTTCATTTGGGGGGAGAGTAGTAACTGATTGGGGAATCCCTCGTCCTGGATGGAACCGTCGTTGAGAACAAGTTAAAATACCTGAGTCACGCTTGCCGGTATGAAGCGCTTTCCCGGCCTAGATCACTTACCATTGCTTGATGAATAGCCAGTTTCCACTGTTCAGGTTGATGGAATTACACTCGACCTTGCCCATCACCATGCTGTTGGTAATGTTGACATGCCCGTTGTAATACAGAGTGCCAAACAGACGCCCCTTGAGTTCCATCGTGTCATTGACAGTGCTGGCAACAAAAATTGTAATTGGATGCTGAACACTTCCAAACACAGAACCACCGGAGGATGATGCGTAGGACCCGTCGGCATTCATATTAACTTTAACATCACTATTATTCAGGGAGAGATTCTTTACATACAATATGACGTCGCCCTCCGTAACAATCTGACCAGGGCCATTGAAATTCAGTCCGTAAATATAATACGTACCACCAGTCAGATAGATAATGGAATTGGCTCCATCGAGGGTAAACGTGCAATTGTACGTGCCCGAATCAAGAACTACGTTTCCCGAATAATTAGTCTGCGACGATATGTACTTATTGCGTGTGGAATTTGCCGCGCTGTTGACAGAAATCCATGAATTGTTCTGGGCACTCCAAGTCGGAACCGTCACCATGGGAACGGTCGTGGAGCTGTTAGCAATGATCGGCATCTTGTAGCCATTGGGGACCTCATTCACGATGATGGTGTCACCCGAGTTTCCATTCACGGTACCACCATTTCCCTCGGTTCCGTTCCCGTATCGGTTTGAGTAATAGGAACCCACGATGGAGCACGTCTTTGTCTGATAGGCGGTCGAATCTTCCGCATTAAAGATTTTGTAATGGATGTTGCTGTTCAATGTCACATTCGGATTTCCAGTGACATATAGATTGAGCCCCATCGTGTAACCACCGTTGAGGTTGAAAGAGCAGCTTTTCAAAACCTGGATAGACCCCTGCACATACGCCTTGTCCAGGCTGTTCCTTATGTAGTTCACCTTCATGACCGTGGTGGCCTCCTTCATATCCATATTCGAGTAGGAAGCTGTTACCATCGACGAAGCATTCAAGAATGGAGCGTATGGATCATTAGCGTAAATTAAGGATTGCGCCTTGAACGTTGTATTCTGGCTGATGGGAGGGGCTGTGCCACCGGGTAGCACAAAATAGGAAGAGGACGCCGGATCCGCGCCATTTATGGTATAATAAATACGGTAAATCTCACCCGAGTCACCGGTTTCATCAGCACTTGCCACAAGAAGTGGAGTAGCAGGAGACATTTTCACACTCAAATTGGACGAAAAGGTGCTGTTGTTCGGAGGAGTGAATGCAACACTTGGCAAATTGGATTTGCTTAGATTCAGCGCTAATGTGGCAGCGCTAGATTTCGCAATGAGTGCGGAGTACGGCCTCGTGACAACGGAGCTCCAGTTCTGGACACGTGCCACCACAGAGGCCCCGCTGTCGAAGTAACGGGGTTCCGCCGCAAAGCTGTAGCGCCCCGCAGAACCGATTGAATCGACAGCAACCGCAGTGTGGGTGTTCAGAATCCCTCCAACTGTGTTGTCAAAAAATGCGTAAATGGAAATGTAGCCGAGAATCGGCGAAAGGCGTGGCTTGGACAGGATTGAGGATAGTGTCTCACTGCCAGACGCACCGCTCAGACTATCCATACGCACGCGAAAGAGGTTGTAGGTTGTCTGACCGTACAAAGGCTTGTGCGCCACGTCGCCCAGTGTTACGGTTCCCGATGTCGTCCCCGAGGCGGTAATGGCATCGGTATTTTTCACACGATCCACTGTAAAATTCGGCGTCACCGGGGTAATCGTCACGCCCGCGCGCCCATAGGAAATTGCGCCAACGGAATTTTGGGAGACGCTCGTGATGGTGATTGACGTGCCCGGATAATATTTCAGGCTGGAAAAATCAACGGCGTAAGTCTTGTCGTAATCGTTCGAGAAGGGCGGCGTCGCTTCGTCAAGGTTCCCCACCCCGACGAGTGTGCAATACATGTCTTTGATGGTACCCGTCGTGGCTTTTGCGAGGATGTAAAATGCGTTGCCGCCGGTCCAATCGATCTGAGTCAGGGCGTCGAGGGTGGCCTGCGCCGGGGAAATCATCCACTTCACCTGCGTGAGATCGTAATAGGCAACGGCAAGACTTGTCGTGAAACCGAAGAGGTTGTCCGGCTTCTCCATGGTTTCCTCGGAAACGTCGTCGCCGTTGGATCCGCCGCTCGTCGTGATCGCGCGGTAACTCTGCCGGTCCATGAGGGAAAGGCCCGTGGTATGCAGATTCTGCCGCTGTGCGATAGTGGAAAGGCCAAGAAGAAAGGGGCTGGTGGAAACACTCTTGCCGGTGGCACCATGTGTTGTAACCGTGCCCGCGGGGAGATCCTCGACGGTGCTGGTAAAGTCCAGACTTCCGCCCTGCGCGTGGATCACGCCGAATTCACCCGCGGAGCTGCCCCACACATTCGCATTGTCGCTCGGGGCTTTGACACCCTCCGCCGCGAACTGCGTCTGGAGGTTCGCCCACGTGTTGCGGTCGGTGGTGGCGAGGGCTTCACGTCTTGCGAGGGAAATTTCGCCCGCTGTGAAAACCGTGGTGGCCATGAAGCCTGCGATGATAACAGAGGCAAGGATGACCTCGACGAGTGTGAATCCGAATTTCCGCTTCATAGCATGATCTCCTTGTTATTCGGTTACGCAGCTCTGAACGTCCACAACCAGGAAGCGCGGCGCCACGGCGCGGAAGGCGCTGGAGCCAAGACGTGCCACGGACAGGTTTGCGGAATTCACGTTGACGGAGGGCGTGGCCACGTTCGGTGCGCTCATGCCGCCGTGCCAGGCAAGAAGACCCTTGAGATTCAACTTGCCGGAAAACGAGAGCCCCGCGAGCTTGTCGTCAAGGAGGATCGCGCCGTCAAGGGCACAATCGGTCTCCACGTTCAGATTCGCCCCCACGGCATAAATCATAAGCTGCTGGTCGGCGAGTTTGCCGCCGTCCTGCCTGAGATACACGGTAAAGTTATCCGGGTAAGGGTGCCCGTTAATGAGATTGTTCGCGCGAGACCAGCCCTCAATGCACAGGATGACGGGCTTGGTTGGGCCCGACGTGGTCCCGACGCCCGTATCGGTGATGGTGATCGTGGAGTTGGCGGCGGTGGAAATCGGCTCGCCGGCAAGCGATTCCGGCAGATGCACGTAAACGCGGCGGTAATTGAGGTCGCCGGTTGTCGGGTCCGGAATCTTATCGAGGTCGAAGGTCCAGAACACCTTGACGGGAGTCGTCTTCGCCGGGGCAAGATTCAAAGCGACCGCAACCGCGGCGTCCCCCTCCGTGTTGCCGGTGCCGCTGCCGTCCAAATCTTCGTCAATTATCCCATTACTGTTGGTATCCCCGTAGGTGACGCCGCCAATCGTGACCGTGACGCCGGGGGCGTTGTAAAGGAAGTTGCCGTCATCATCCACGCGGTAACCGTTCACGCTCACATGCTGGTCGGCCGCGTCGCGCCAGTCGGGATCGAAACCCGTGCTGCCATCCATGTTTGAAACATCTGTCAGCCCCAGCGAGACGCCGGAAAGGTTGTATGGATCGGAAAGAACATACACGCCCTCCTCCGTGGGGAAGAGGTCCGACGCATAGTTGACCGCATTATTTGTCAGCACATCCTTGTTTACATAAAACACGTATTCCCAGAGGGAGGAGGCCGCGCTGAACAGTTCGCGGAAGAGGAACGGATAGCTGTCCGTGGAGGCAAAGAGCGTCGCGCCGGGGCCGTTCATCTTGCTCAAGGCAAGGGCGGAAATGGAACCATCGGAGATGGCGGTCTTCACACTGTCCGGCAGTTCGGGTGGATTGGCCGGTATGTTTGCCGCCTTGTCGGAAGTGCCGTAGGCAATGAGGTTCTCGTCGGTCACCGGGACCTGAAACAGGCGCACGTAGTAGTGGAAAACAGCATCCGTACCGCCGGTTCCGCCATCACGCGTCACGTCGATCTGGAAAATGTCGCTTGAGCCTGCGCCGTTCTGAATGGAAAGCACCTTCGCCCCGGGGTCGAAGTAACGGGCGAGGCGGCTGTGCGCGAGATCGGGAGGCAGGTTGATCGGATGAATCCGGCCGCCGTTCACCGACACGTCCCCGTCAATATTGGCGGGGTCGAGATGCGGCCAGAAGGCGTCCTTGTCAGCACCGGGGAAGGCGCTGCCCACCACCGCTGCTGCGTAGTCGATGGAAGAGGCTCCCTTCATGGAGGCGAGATACCCGTTAAGAATTTCCGTGAGGCCGACCTCGGGTTGCCCGAGGCGGGGACGCTCGTAATACTCCAGGACGGACTCGCGCACCAGGTTGGAAATGGCGCGACGTTCTCCCTGCAACTGAGCGTAGCGGTCAAAGGTGCCCGCCGCCTTGAGGTCCGCCAGCACGTGCGAGGTGTATGCCTGAAAGAGAATGGCGCCGACCAAAATGACGATGAGCGCCATCACGGCCACAGCGCCACGGCGTGCGCGGCTTGTTTTGAAGGCGGGAAGTAAGGGGATGTGACTCATGGCTGGGTGGGCAGCAGCATGGCGAAACGGGAATAGGTGCGGACGTTGGCGCCGTCGCCCGCGGCAATCTGGTAGGGCAGAACCGTCGGGTCGGGGAAAATCACCTGCGAGCCGATCTCGTCTTGGATCGACCAGTCGGCATTCGTGCGGACGGCCACGCGGCGCACGCCCGGCTTGACGGAGGAATTATCCGCGTTCGCCACAATGCCAAACTCGTAGGAAAGCTCCGGGGAAAAGACGCCGGCGGAATAGGTCTTCACCTTGTAGATGAGGATGGAGCCAAAGACCGGATCCGCCGTGATGACCCAGCGGCAGTGAACGACAAGGTTCACCGTCTTGAGACCCGAGATAAAATAGAGGGAGAAGCCGTTCTGCGCGGAAAGGCCCGCAACGTGGCTCGCAAAGGCGCTGGAGAATTGCGTCGAGGAACCGAGCAGCGCCTGCGGGATGGAACCAAGCCACTCCAGTGTCGCCGGGGCGGAGTCATCGTCCGGCAGGGCGCCCTCGTCGCCGGAAAGGACGTAAACGGCGCAAACGGGCCCGTTGCCGTTCAGGTTGCTCATCACCCCGGCGGACACCGTGGCCTGGAGCTCGTGGAGGATCTCCCCCTGCAGGGAAAGTGCCGCCGGAAGCTGGCTGTACGCCGGGGACATCGGCACCTTGCCGTTCCCGGCCCCGCCGCCGTTGTAATCCCAGTCAAAATCTGTGTTGGAGGCCGGTTTTTCCGCAAAGCTCCCGGCGAGATTCGCGAAAGTGAGGGCCGCCACGCTCACGAGGATGGCGCCAAGGATCGTGGAAAGCAGAAGCTCCACGAGGGTGAAGCCGCGCCGTCTGTCAAAAATGGGTAAAGCCGCCCCCTGGGCACGGCAAAAGCCGCCTCTTCTTCCGGCGGCAGGATTCGCTTGGTTGTTCCGGGGCATTTTTGGGGAGGAAAGGAACGAGGAAGATCAATATGGAATCGAGTCCGTCTCGCCGGACTTGAAAATCTGCACCTTCTGCATCTTGCCGGCAGCGGTCATATCCTGAAATTTAAAAGTGTAGGGAGTGTAGCGACCAGTGAAGGCGGCCCAGTCATCGCCGCCGACGAATTCCATGTAATCCTTGACAAGGGCAAAACGCTGCGAGTCGCTCTTGCCGGACCAGTCCGTCGGGGACTTCTCCAGCCGCCACTGTGCCTGCGCAAGATTCAGGGTTCCTGCGGCGGAGATCGCATTCTGCAGCCGAGCCGCCTCCCTTGTGCCGGAAATGCTCGGGATGATCACGGCGGAGATCACGGCGATGACCGCGATCACAACGATGAGCTCAATGAGGGAAAAGGCGTTTTGCTTTGGATGCTTCATCGTAAAACCTGTCTTCAAGTATCTACGCACGACTCTTTCTCAACAACAAGAAAATGAAAAATGCAGCGCCTCGGCGGCGGCAATGGCGCGCTGGTCCTTCGCGGCCTCGTTCGTCCCGGAAATGCTCGGGATGATGATGCCCGCAATCACGGCGATGATCGCAATCACGATGACGAGTTCGACGAGAGAGAAGGCGGATTGAGGATGCTTTGCCATCTTTTTGAAATTAAAATTATATCAATCTCACAAGCCACTTGACACTGTCGATGAAAAATCCCTTTCAACGATGCGGAATTTCTGTAATTCCAACACCAGGGACAAACGTTGGATCCTCACCGTGGGCAAACATGGGCCTTGACGTGCGAATTAACATCACCTGCCCATCTACATTGATCTGAACGCCAGCGACCAGTTGGTCGCTGGCGTCAGACCAAGAAGAATATGTCGATGCAAATGAAGGGGATGCAGCAACAACATTCCGGTATGCCTCATTCCATGTCTGGACATTTCTTTCGTCAGCAACATTGCGAGACGCTTCAGTAATGCCAAGGACATGCCAGATAGCAAAACCAGAAAGAATCGATACAACTGACACAACCACGATCAGCTCAACAAGGCTGAAAGCAGTTTTATCTTTCTTCCGCGCCATCACTTGCTCGTATTCACATCAAATCAGCTACTTGCTCACGCCTTCTCCAGGAACGAACTTAAGTGTGCCGGTTCCCTTGAGAGAAAAACCTTCCGCATAGAAATTCATGAGCTGTCCACTCACGTTGTACTGGACGTTGAGAACAGGCGCATTGGTACCATCAAGCGCCGTGGGCAGTGTGTAGCCGGTAACAATCGTGGACTGATCCATGGCATACGCATTGGAATACGCTTCGTTCCAAAGCTGAATATTGCGCTGGTCGGCAGACTGACGGGCGGCGCCGGAGATGTTGCCGAATTGCGGGACGATGACGGCGGCGATGGCGGCGATGACCGCGATCACGACGATGAGTTCGATAAGGCTGAAGCCTTTCTTACTGCGCTGTTTCATATTTTGTTTCCTGACTTACTGTTGGTGTTTCGGGTTAAATCCGGAGAAAACGAAGGTGTGCGCGGACGGTGCAAAGGGGGTAGGAAATCCGTCAGAAAAATATCCACGGCAACGCGCCGGGAAAGGGCTTACATTCTACTAATGATCGTGAAAAAGCCACAAACATAAAGAGGCTGCCAATGAAGGATGTGTAAAAAGAAAACACCCCAGACGGATGAAGTCAACACCCTAATTTCACACGGGAGAACGAATTTAAGAAACGGGAAAACGGCCCCATCGAAAGGCAGCACGCAAAGACCGCGGCTTCCCGCAAGGCGCCGGACCCGGCCTATTACCCCAGTCCCCGCGTGACGAGGAAGGGCGCGCCGCCCTCGGCGTCCGGCACCATCCTCGCATTCACGCGGAAGACCTCGCTCACAAGCTCCGCCGTCAGAATCTCGCGCACCGGGCCCGCCGCGCGGATTTTCCCGCCAAGGAGAACCACGGCGTCGTCCGCGTAGGCAAGGGCCAGATTCACGTCGTGCAGGATGGCGACGACGCAGGCCCCCGCCCCCGCCCACTCCCGCGCGAGAGAGAGCGTGGCGTGCTGGTGCGCGGGGTCGAGACTCGCCACCGGTTCGTCGAGGAGCAGCGCCGTGCCCTTGCGCACCCAGGCCTGCGCGAGGACGCGGGCCAGCTGCACGCGCTGGCGCTCCCCGCCGGAAAGGGTCGTGTAATCGCGCGCGGCAAGCTCCGTCACGCCCGCGAGGTTCATCGCCGCGTTCACGATCCGCAAATCCTCCGGCGTTTCGCTCCGGGCAACGTGCGGCGCGCGGCCCAGCATCACGACCTCGAAGGCGCTGAAAGGGAATTCAAGCTGGGAATCCTGCGGCAAAAAGGCCCGTTTCGCGGCTAGGGCTTTGGGGCGCCACCTGGCGATCGGCTGACCCTCAAAGGTGACGATCCCCGCATCGGGCGCAAGTTCCCCGCCCGCGATGCGCAACATGGTGCTCTTGCCCGCGCCGTTGGGGCCAAGGAGCGCCGTGAAGCGCCCCGCCGCGAAGTGTGCGGAAACCTCGTGCAACACTCCCGCGCCGCCGTAGCCATGACTGACTTTTTCAAGAGCGATCATCGCGTCTGGGCACTCCCTTGCGCCGGTAGATGAGATAAAGGAAAAAGGGCGCGCCCATCAAGGCGGTGAGGACGCCGACCGGCAGCTCCGCCGGGGCATCCAGCGTGCGCGAGCCGATGTCCGCTATGGTTAAGAGCAGCGCTCCGGAAAGCGCCGAGGCGGGCAGAAGCGTCCGGTGATCCGGCCCGAAGATCATGCGCGCAAGGTGCGGGACGACAAGTCCCACAAAGCCGATCGCCCCGCAGAAGGCCACGCTCACGCCCACCATCGCCGCCGTGAGGCCCACGCACAGGAGTTTTACGCGCCGCACGTCGTAGCCCAGGTGAAACGCCTCCGCATCGCCAAGGAGCATCGCGTTCAGCGCCCGCGCCTGTGTGGGCAAGAAGCACAGCGGGATCACGGAAAAAGCCGCCGCCACACCGCAGACCTTCCACGTCGCCCCGCTCATGCTGCCAAGGAGCCAGAAGAGCACCCCGCGCACCTGTTCGTATGCCGCAATCTGAATGAGGAAACCCACGAGCGCCCCCGCCAGCGCGTTCACCGCCAGCCCCGCCAGCAGCATCGTCTGCGAATGCACGCGGCTCCCCACCCTCGCAATGTTATAGACAAGGGCCGTCGTCACAAAGGCCCCGACAATCGCCGCCGGCGGCATCACCGCGATGCTCCCGCCAATCACCGCCGCGCCCACCGCACCGAGCGCACCGCCGCCGGAAACCCCGATGAGCGCCGGGTCCGCGAGAGCGTTCCGAAACATCCCCTGCATCGCCGCCCCGCACATGCCAAGGCTCGCCCCCGCCAATGCCGAAAGGACAATGCGCGGCAGACGCAGGTTCCAGACAATCGTATCCGCCACCGTGCCCGGCGCGTCGCAAAGACCGATGCGCGAAAAAACGCTCCGCAGCACGTCCGCCACGGAAATTTCCGCCGAGCCCAGGCACGCCCCCGCCATTCCCGCCGCCACAAAGAGCAGCGCGATGAGGATCATTCCCGTCACTTTTCCCCGGCGCGTCCGGAACATGAGTGGGAAACTCAATCAGGATCGCCGCCCTCTGGAAAGGAAGAAAACAGCAGCCCCCTGCCAATACGAGAACATCCCGCACTCCCGTCGCGCCGTGGCAATCGGGGCTACTTGAGGAAATCGCGCACGTCGGGCAGACGGATCTTGCGCCTTCCGGCGGCGTCGCGCTCGAAGTAGGGTTCCGCGGGCGGAGCCTCCTCCTCGTCCTCGTCCAGCACGGCGCCCTCCTCCTCGTCCTCGGTCTCGTCCACGATTTCATACTCCGTCTCTTCCACCGCGGCGGGGACCTCTTCCTCAAAGTCGTAGGCGAGGCTCATGCGGCGCGGCTCGGGGTAGAGAACCTCGGCGGGATTGGCCGTCCTGCCGTCCTTGACGAACGCGAAGAGGCAGGGGTAGCACTCCTTGTGGAAGCGGCCCGTGAGGTCCGACACCCACTTGTTCGGCACGCCCTCGCGCTGGGCAAGGAGGACGACATCGGAAAAGCGCACGCAGGCGTCCAGCCACGGCCCAAGCGCCGGGTTTTCCCAAAAGAAGCGGCACGAGGCCACGGTGACGAGGCGCGCCAGTTGAACGTCCGTCCGTGCAGCGAGGAGCCGTGCGAGACTCTCAAACTGATCGACAGGATCGGCCCGCCCGTCCAGAAGGATGAACAGCGTCTTGAGGCCTTCCGGCAACTCCGGCAGCGCCGCGCCCTCCACAAGGCCGCCCCACGCTAGGACCGCCGCGCCCGCAAAATCCTGCGCCACCCCGCCTGCCGCCTCACTAGGAGGCAGAAGAATGCCGAGCGGGCCCTCGATCGCGCCCGTCGCCAGACCGGAGGCGGCCAGATCGGCCATCACGGCGCGCCTGCCGGAGCCGGAAGCCCCGGCGAATACATATGCCTGAATCATGCGCGGAGTATGCCGTTGCCGGAAGCAAAGCGCAAACACGGACTGAAGGACGTCCCACATTGACGCCGGCCAGGGAAGCTCTTGTTATGTTACGCATCGCCCCAGATTAACATTGCAAAACGCCGTTAACCCGTGTTACGACTTTCCACGTAATGAAAATTTCCCAGGTTCTGTTCCTCGCCTCCCTGTGTCCGGTTGTTCTGCAAGCACAGGATGCCGCAAGCGATCTCTCCGGCGGCGACGAGGGCGACATCGTCCGCATGCCCTCCTTCCACGTCGTGAGCGCGGCGGCAGCCAACGACACCCCTTCCGCAGGCTTCGCCACCGCGGTGACGGCCCTGCGCTTCGACCCGGCGATCGACATCCAGTCCCGCGGCTTTGCCGAGACGCAGAGCGACATCGTGATCCGGGGCGGCATTTTTTCCAACTCCGGCCTGAGGGTGGGTGCGGTAACCCTCACCGACCCGCAGACCGGCCACTACTATTCGGAGCTTCCGATCGACCCGATGATGCTCTCCTCCCCCGCCATCCTGACGGGTGCGGACAACGCTCTTTCCGGCTTCAATTCCAGCGTGGGCACGGTGGAATACCACTTTCTGCCCATCGCCGCGGCAGGAACGCTGGAGGGCGGTTTCGGCGAGGACAACTTGTATTTCACCCGGATGGTAACCGGGTGGAAGAGCACAGACGACTTCTTCGCGGGCCGGGCTCTCGGCGTGCAAACCTCCGCCGCGTATTCGCGGGGTGACGGCACGATCGAAAACGCGGGACACCGCTTCCAGCGGTATGGGCTGCGCCTGCAACTCTCCGATCAGAACGGTCAGACGGACCTCTATGGCGGCTACCAGAAAAAGACCTACGGCTGGCCCGGCATGTACACCGGCAGGGCGTCCTACGACGAGGGCGAGAAGTACGAGGTGGCCCTCGCCATCCTGAACCACACCCAGACCTATGGCGGGGACAGCCACTGGAGCTTCGGCTCCTACGCCCGCCAGTTCCTCGACGACTACGAGCTCAAGCGCTCCGTCCCCGGCTACTACACGCCCTATCAGCATCAGTCGCACGTGTACGGCGCCGCACTGGAGGGCACGCACAATTTCGACGAAGAATGGAGCCTCGCCTGGCAGAGTCAGGCGCAGGCGGACTCCCTTAAATCGACCGACCTCATTTACGGGCGCTTCATGAGCCGCAGCTACTGGAAGCAGGCGGCTGAGCTGGGCCGACTGTTTGCCGCGGGCGAGGGAGAAATCCTCGTGCAGGCGGGCGCCGCCTACGAGGACACCAACCGCGACAGCGGCTCCGGCTCGCCCATTGCCAAGATCACCTACAACGCGCCTTCCGTCTGCGGCACATGGACGGTATATGCGGAGTATTCACGCGCGACGCAGGTCGCCGACTACACGGCGCTCAATTCCAAGCCCGGCAACGGCTCCTTCGCGGGCAACGCCTTCCTCCCGCGCGAGAGGGCGGACAATTACGAACTCGGCTTCGGCTGGGACTGCGGCAAATTCCGCTTCGGCACTAGCGTCTTCCGTCGCAAACACCACGACCTTGCGGACTGGGTGTACGACTCCACAAAGGCGACGACCTTCCGCGTCGTGGACCCGATGGACATGACCGTCCTGGGCACCGACACGTATGTGGCGTGGGTCCCCGCGAAGACCCTCAGCATTTCTGTGGGCTACGCCTGGCTCGAAAGCGACGCCGACTACAACCGTGTGAACGTCGATGCCAGTTTCTACGCGATGAACTACCCGCGCCACCGCGCCACGACGTCCATCAAATGGGCCTTTTTCAAGAACCTCGAACTGCGCGTGGACGCCGAAGGCCGCGTGCAGGAAAAGAACGCCCGTCGCACAAGCGGCAACGACGCTTTCTTTGTCAACGCCAGCCTCGCGTGGTCGCCGGACTTCCTCAAGGGCCTGTCGGTTTCCGTCATCGCGGACAACTTGACGGACTGCGACTTCGAGGACTTCCCGGGCAGCCCGGCGGACCGCCGCCAGTTTGCCCTGCGCACGAGCTACATCTGGTAATTGCCACCTTTGCTTTTCCCGCATCGCATCCGGGGCGACTTCGCTCCGGATGATTTTTACGCCGCGTACATGAAAGACGGGCGGTCTCTCGACCGCCCGTCCCATTAATTTTCCGACGGAGAACGCTGGTATCTCCCAAAACCAGTCCCCGCCGAAAAAGGGTTATTTCGACTTCGCCTTCGCGGGAGCCTCCGGCGCGGGAGGAGGCGTGGGTTCGTCGGACTCGTCCGCATACTTCTCCAGCACCTTGCGGACGGCTTCCTCGCGCTGCCGGGCGTCCTCGATCTTCATCGCGCTGCGCAGTTCGTTACGGAACTGGCGCTTTTCCATCCAGGAGGCGTCGCGCATCTTGCACATCGCCTCGCGCATATGGGCCAGATTCGGCGCCATCGGCCCCATTTCATGGCGGGGACCATTACGGAAAGCCTCGGCAAAATCACCGCGGTGCTCGGCCATGACCTCGCGGACAATCTTGGAATAGGCATCCACCGTGAGCGGTTCCTTGAGCGCGTTGATGCGGGTCACGACGTCGGCCTCGATCTGGGCGCGCAACTTGCCGTCGCCGAAAGGCGGCATCATATCGGGCATGCCGAAGGCGCCGGGCATGTCCACGTGCATGTCCGGGGTGTTCTTCGGGTCGAACCCCTCGCGACAGGCGCGCAGGTCTTCCTTGAGGGCCTTGGCGTCGGCTTTCATCTTGGCGATGGCGGCCGCGTTGTCGCGGGCAAAATCCTTGCGCAGATCCTCGATCGACTTCTCGCCGCGCGCCGAAACGGCCTTTGTCCAGAGTTCGCGAAGAGCGCTGCATTCGGCGCGGACGCCTTCCATGCGCGCCTTGAGGGCTTCGGGGACAAAATCTTGATGCGGAATCATGCACTGCATTCCGGGGCAGCCCTCCGGACATTGCATCCTCGGCGCAGGAGCACCTGACGGGGCGTCGGACGGTACGGTTCCTGCATAGGCACCCGCCGCTCCGAGCGTGGTGGCAACAAGCACGCTCATCCAAATCAGTTTCCTCATGACAGTATCCATTGTTGTAGGTTTGCGGAGATGGTCTGTCCTTTGCACAGAGCGTTCCAATGCCCGAGCGATATCGGCAAAAAACTTGTATTCAACATCTTGCATTTTCCATTCACGACGGGACCTCCACCTTTGCCGATCAAGGTTGGGGAATATTCCCCAGTTCATCCAATGTTAGGGATTCGCCACCTGGGGAATAATTCCCAACCTAGCGCGTCTTTGCCGCAATCCCGCATGAAACATCTCCTTGATTCTTGAACGAAATACCGATTACATGCGTCCAACCCCGTATCAATGGCAGCTACCGATTCATTTGTTGTGGATTGCGGGTACGAGCAATTCTCACAACGCCCCGAACTTGAGGGGCACATCGCGTCGCTTGCGTTCCAATCGTTGGCCCGCAAGCCGTTCGAACCGCTCATTGTCGATCTTGGCATGGGCCGCCGCGAACTCAAGGCGGGCATGTTTCTGGCCGTGGCCACGGCGATTTCCCGCCGCATGCGCCACGTCCCCAACCGCCGCATCGGCATCGTGTTTCCCTCCGGCATTGCCAGCTCGCTGACGAATCTGGCCGTGGCGATGGCGGATCGCATTCCGGTGAACCTCAATTTCACCTCCGGACGTAAGGCGATCGAGGCCAGCATCAAGAAGGCGGGCCTCACTCACATCGTGACCGCGGGTCCGATGAAGGCGAAGCTGGCGGACTTTCCCTGGACGGAGAACACGGTGGATTTCATCGACCTTGTGAAGTCGATCCCGAAGTCCGAGATCCTTTATTACTACGGCCTGATCCTCACAATGCCGGTTCGCATGTTGATGAAGTGGCTGGACATTCCCCAGCACGGCGGCGACCGCGAGGCGGCTCTTCTTTTCTCCAGCGGCTCGACAGGCGACCCCAAGGGCGTCGTCCTCACCCACGCCAACATCATCGGCAACTGCATGCAGTGCGATGCCGCGAACCTCCTTTACACGGGCGAGGTGGTGATGGCGAACCTGCCCACCTTCCACAGCTTCGGCTTCACGATCAACGTGTGGTATTCCATGCTGCACCTGATCAAGACCGTGTGTCTGCCGAACCCGCTGGAAACCCGCCGCGTGGCACAGGCGATCCACGACGAGAAGTGCACCTTCCTCATCGGCACCCCCACCCTTTACCGTCCCTTCTTCAAGAAGGTGGAGCCCGAGCTGCTGAAGACCCTCAAATTCGCCGTCGCCGGCGCGGAGAAGACTCCGGACGGTTTCGCCCAGATGTGGGAGAAGACTTTTGGCAGCCGCTTTGTGATCGGCTACGGTCTTACCGAGGCCTCCCCGGTCGTCTGTGCAGACATCATTCCGGCGCAGAAGGGCATCCCCAGCCTCTTCGACGGCGCGGCGGGCACGCTCTTCCCGGGTATGCAGGCGCGCATTGTGGACGATGCCACCGGCGAGATCCTGCCCCCGACGCACCTAGGCATCCTGCAACTGCGCGGTCCCAACCTTTTCCAAGGCTATCTCGGCGATCCCGAGGCCACAGCCCGCGCCTTCGACGGCGACTGGTACAACACGGGCGACCTCGCCCGTTTTGACGAAAACGGACGCCTGCATATCGAGGGCCGCATCAGCCGCTTCTCCAAGATCGGCGGCGAGATGGTCCCGCACGGCACGGTAGAACAGGCCGTCGTGCAGGCCTTCCGCCTTGAGGACAGCGAGGTTCCGATCGTGGCCATCACCGGCGCGCGGGACAATACGAAGGGCGAAAGCCTCGTCCTCTTCACGGCAATCGATATCGACTCGCAGACGCTTCGCGAGCGACTGATCGCGCAGGGAATCCCGAATCTCTGGATTCCGCGCCGCATCCGCCGTGTGGAGCAAATCCCAACCCTCGCGTCGGGCAAGCTGGACCTACGCATGTTGAGGACGATCGCGCAACAGTCCGTTGACGCGGAAGAGGAAGCCGTTTAGTACCTGCGCATCCCGGCTCCCTTCCCCGCGACGGAGTTTGCGAGCAGACCGGGACGTCTTCCAACACAGGATTCCCGTGAAGAAGAACCGCATCGGCACTCTCGTTTTTGGTTTCTTTCTTGCCCTTTCCACCGTATTTTCCGGCGGCTGTGTCGTCCTTGTCAGCGCGGCGGCCGCGGGCGGAGTGGCCTATTACAAGGGCTCGCTGACGGCCACCCTGCCCTACAATGTGGAGAAGGTGGAATCCGCAGTGCGTGCCACGCTGGACAAGGATCTGCGCTTTGCCCTCATTAACAGCGCGGAGGACGCCACGGGCGCCGAATACACCGCGCGGAACTCCCAGGACGAAAAGATTGTCATCAAACTCAGGCGCGTGGACGACGCGATCACCAAGATCGACATCCGCGTGGGAGTCTTTGGCGACGAATCGACCTCGCAGCTCATCCTGCGGAAGATCGAAAAGCGTCTGAACTGACCCTTTACCAATTCATTGGCCATGAAACCCAGCAAATTCCTCTTCGCCGCGGCGCTCGCCGTTTCCGGCATCGCACTTGCAGGCTGCTCCACGGTCATCCCGGTTCAGTCGAATTACTCCGAACCGGTTTATCAGCGCGGCTCGCTCGTCTTCACCCTCCAGAGTCCCATCGACAAGGTGGCGCTGGCGGTGGAAAAGGCGCTGAAGGACGACCTGCGCTTGGGCGTGGACAGCGTCGCCAAGGACGCCATCTGCGCGGAATACACCGCCCGCACGGCCCAGGGCCAGCGCGTCCTCGTGCGCCTGAACTACAATACGGACAAATCGACGATCATCGACATCCGCATCGGACTGATCGGCGAGGAAGCCATCTCCCGCCAGATTCTGGACGCCGTCAAGGCACGGCTGTAATCGCGGCGGACGCTTCTCTTTCCACGGCGCGCGGTCATACTGCGCGCCGTTTTTGCATGGATACGCGCACGCTCTCGCAATAGGCAGCCTTTCCCGATGCTCTCAAGCGCATGAACGCTCCACTACGCCGTTTTCCCAATCTCACGATCGGCGGACGCACTCTGCCGGCGGGCGTGGAGGCGGTGAGAGGCTTTGACGCACGGCGCTACCTCGGCAAATGGTTCGAAGTGGCGCGGATCGAGAACCGCTTCGAACGGGGCCTCTCTCACACCTCGGCGGAATATTCATTTTTGCCGTGCGGAACGCTGAAAGTGGTGAACCGGGGCTACGAGGACGCGACGGGCCGCTGGAAAGAAGCGCAGGGCCGCGCCCGGTTCGTCCGTTCGCCCGACCTCGCGCAGCTATGCGTCAGCTTCTTCCGTCCCTTTTACGGTGCCTACGCGGTGGTGGATCTGGACAGGGACGGCTATACTTTTGCCCTCGTCTGCGGCGGCACGCGGGACTATCTCTGGATCCTCGCACGCACCCCGTCCCTGCAACAGGAAATCCTTGCCCGTCTGAACGACAAAGCGCGCGCGCTGGGCTTCGATCCCGAACGCCTCCTCTACCCGGCGCAGGGTTGACGCGCCTGCGTGGCGAAGGCGCCGCTTTGCAACTGGAACGGGCCCATCACCCGCGCAAAACCGCCTGTAGCTTATCGCGGATCCACCGGGCAAGCACCCGCAAAGAGTCCGGCTCCAGCGTCTTCGACGTCGCCTTGCCGTCACGCGCAAAATGGCCAGTTGTGGCACGCGCCGGGTCTTCTTCGGCCACCTGCCGGGTGGCACGACAAGGCGGGTCTTGAAATCAACCACGGCACCCCTCATCCTGACGCAAACAATATGAACGCATCGCTGCACGTCCGGAACGATCTCAAATACCTGCCCCTCTGCACCAACTTCGCGGAGAGTTTTGCGGTACTGGCCGACTCCGACGCTGCGGGGACGACGCGCATCGTCCAGTGCGTGGAGGAAGCCTTCTGCCATGTCGTGGAGGGCGCCTACGAGAAGGGCGAGGACGGTGAGATCATTCTGCATGCCGAGGACAGGGGCGGGCTCGAAATCTCGCTGCAGGACCACGGGCTGCCCTTCGACCGCTCGCTCCTGGCAAGCTACGACTCCCGCAAGGCCGCCGAGAATGCGGACCTACGCGGCCTGGGCCTCTTCCTCATCCAGAAGAACGCCGACGAGGTGCGCTGGGAGAACCTCGGGCGCGGCGGCAACCTCATGCGGATGCGCTTCGCTAGGGCTGCGCAAAACGTGACCGAGACTGAGGGCGGTGGCGAACTCAAGGTCCTTGCGGCGGACGTGCCCCTTGCGCCGGAGCAGGATTACACGATCCGCCTTGCCGCTCCCGCCGACGCCGTACACATCTGCCGCTGCATCTACAGGGCCTACGGCTACTCCTATATTTCCGAGGACATGTACTATCCGGACCGCGTGGCGGAAAAGATCGCCTCGGGGAACCTCATCAGCGTCGTCGCCATCGCGGCGGACGGAGAGGTCGTGGGGCATGTGTCGCTCGCCATGTGCGTTCCCGGCATCCTTGTGGAAAGCGGGCAGGCCGTGGTAAACCCGGCACACCGCGGGCGCAACCTGCTGGAGAAGATGAAGGATGTCCTCAATGCGCGCGGCGCCGAGATTGGCCTGACCGGCATCTTCAGCGAGCCCGTGGCCGTCCATCCGCGCAGCCAAAAGGCAAGCCTCAAGACGGGGAACCACTCCTGCGGCCTGACCCTCGCGATGGGGCCGGACTCCCTCAATTTCAAGAAACTGGACACCGCCGCCCAAAGGGTGAGCTGCGCCTACAACTACATGCAGTTAAAGCCTTGGACGGCCAAGACCGTGCACGTCACCCCCGAATTCGCGGATCTTGTGGCGGAGATCTACTCCGGCTGCGGCCTTGCCGTGAGTGTGGATGCCGCGCCCCACGCCCCGGACAAGGCGGCCAGTTCCGTCGTCTCCCGCTACAGCAAGCCCCTCGGCACGGGCTCGATCGCTCTCCACGAAATCGGCGCGGACGCGGGCGAGGCGATCAAGCAGGGCCTTCTTCAGCTCACGATGAAGACGGCGGCGGCGATGGTGTATCTGGACCTGCCGCTGGAGGACCCCGCCTGCGGATTCGCGGCACAGAAGGCGCGGGAGCTCGGCTTTGTCTTCTGCGCGGTGGCCGTGGCGGCGGACGGCGGGCGCGACGTGTTGCGGCTCCAGTACGTCAACTGCGACATCGACACTTCCCGCATCGTCATCGTCGGCGACACGGCGCTCAGAATCTTCGCCTTCATCAAGCACCAGCTCGGCGTGACAGGCTGCTGAAAAAGGAAGCGTAGATTTCCCGAAATGAACCCCCGCTCCACCGCCTCCCAAGAGAAAGCCTTTACTTTTTGAGACACAGTCTCTTTATAAGTGGATCGGGGAAACAGGCAGTGAGCGATAACGGCACAGCATACGACGTGGCGAAGGTGCGGGCGGACTTCCCGCTCATCGAGAACCTTGCGAAGGGGGCAAAACCTCTCGTGTACCTCGACAGTGCGGCGAGCACGCAGAAGCCCCGGATCGTTGTGGAGGCGCTCTCCGACTTTTACCTCAAGGACTACGCGAACATCCACCGGGGCGTGCACTTCCTTTCCCAGAAGGCGACAGACGCTTACGAGAAGGCGCGGGAAACGGCCCGGCGCTTCGTGAACGCCCGCGAGGCGGCGGAATGCATCTTTGTCCGCAACGCGACCGAGGGCGTGAACCTCGTTGCGAGCTCCTACGCGAAGAGCCGGCTCAAGCCCGGCGCGAACATCGTCCTGACGACGATGGAACACCACGCGAACATCGTGCCCTGGCAGATGGCGCTGGAGGGCACGGGAGCAGAACTTCGCGTGGTCCCGATTGACTCGCGCGGCGTACTCGATGTGGAAGCCTTTGGGAAGCTCGTGGACGAGAACACGGTGATTGCGGCGTTTTCCTACGTATCGAACGTCCTCGGCACCGTGAACCCGGTGAAGAAGCTGACGGCGATTGCCCACGACAAGGGTGCGAAAGTCCTCGTGGACGCCGCGCAGGCCGCCCCGCACCGCAAGATCGACGTCGCCGATATCGGCTGCGACTTCCTCGTCCTCTCCGGACACAAGATCTACGGACCGACCGGCATCGGCCTTTTGTATGCAAAGCGGGAAATCCTCGAAAAGATGCCCCCGTACCAAGGCGGCGGCGACATGATCCTCACCGTCTCCTTCGAGAAAACGACCTACAAGGGCATCCCGGACCGCTTCGAGGCCGGCACGCCGCACATCGCGGGCGCGGTGGGCATGGCGGCGGCGATGGACTACATGGAGAGGATCGGCCTTGCCAACATCGAGGCACACGAGGCGGCGCTCCTTTCCCGTTGCCGGGAAAAGCTCGCCCCAATCCCGGGCCTCAAGGAAATCGGCACGGCGCCCGGCAAGGCGGCGGTCTTTTCCTTCACGCTCGAAGGCGTTCACCCGCACGACATCGGCACCTTCCTCGACGCGGACAACATCGCGATCCGCGCCGGGCACCACTGCGCCGAGCCGCTCATGAAGTTCCTCAAAATCCCCGGCACGGCCCGCGCCTCCTTCGGGATGTACAACACAGCGGAGGAAGTGGACAAACTGGCAACCGCGCTCGAAAAAATCGTCAAATTCTTCGCATAGGAACAGGGAAGAGGAAGAATTTCTTAACCGCAGATAAACGCAGATGTCCGCAGATTTCCAGATATGGGTTCAGGGACAGAAATTCTTTTCTTAACTCAAAATCCTCTTGCTCTTTCATCTGCGCAAATCTGCGTTTATCTGCGGTTAAATATCTGGAATTTTTCTTCGCTGGGAATCCGTGCAATCTGTGGATAAGCTTTCTTTTCAGCCATGAACGAGATGGAGGAGCTTTACCGGGAGATCATCCTGGATCACAACAAACGCCCGCGTAACTTTCACGCGATGGAGGATGCCACGCATCATGCCGACGGCCACAATCCCCTCTGCGGCGACGAGATCGAGGTGTTCGTGAAGGTGGAAGGCGGCAAAATCGCCGACATTTCCTTTCAGGGCGAGGGCTGCGCCATTTCCAAATCGAGCGCATCGCTCATGACGAGCGCCCTCAAGGGCAAGACCCTCGACGAGGCGAAGAGGGAGTGCGGCATCGTCGTCGCCATGCTGACGGGCAAGACGGATTCGATTCCCGACGAGCTTGGCGACATCGCGGCGCTGCAGGGCGTCCGCCAGTTCCCCGCAAGAATCAAGTGCGCCACTCTCTCGTGGCACACGCTGGAGGAATCCCTGCAAGGCGGCAAAACCGCCTCGACGGAGTAACGGAGCGCGTTTCTACAGCACCTTCACCGTTTCGTGCGCGCCTTCTTCCAGAAGGTAGTGGACGACGAAGCTCGCGGACACATCCCCCTCGTTGTCGAAGCGCGCCACAGACACGCCCGCAGGCTCGTAAAAGGCGTCGCCCGCCTTCAAGTGCTGGACGTGTTCGCCCTGCCTCTGGTAGGCGATGAAGCCCGCCGTCACCACGCCCATCGTCGGGCAGGGATGCAGGTGGAGCGGCGCGGACACGCCGGGGGCCATCGTCACGGACTGGATTTCGACACGGGCGATTCTCCGCGCGGGAGCGATTTCTGCGTGAAGAAGGCCCTTGCGGACAATCGGCGCGGGAGCGGCGCCGGGGCTTGGTTGCTCCATGGGAATCTCCTTTTCCATAGCGTTCGATATTGGAGACGCGGCAAAGCGGGATTATGCCGCCCCACCGGGAACTATCACGATCCGGCCGCGGTCCACAGCCCCTTGAAAGACAACGTCCTGCAAAGCGTCACGGCACCCGAAACACTCCGCCGTGTTTTTCTTGCCCTTCCCGTGGAAGGAACCAAGATTACGCGAAGCTAGAGAGCCCTATGAAAATCACCCTTTTTGCGAAACTCGCCCTCGCGGCGTCCGTACTGGCCCTTTCCGGTTGCCAGCACTTCATCCAGAACGAGACCCCGGCCAAGATTCCGGCCAACGCCTCGGACATCTACACCTTCTCGGTGAAGGTGAACGAAGCACAGCGCAAGATTGTGCCGAAGTCGCTGAAGGTGCAGATCGTCATCAACGGAGAGACGATCGACATGAAGCGCGACGAGGCGGGCAAGGAGATCTGGAGCATCGATTACCCGGTGGCGAGCAACGTCGCCGAAGCTGCCTATTACTTCATCGTCCGCTACGCAACCAACGAGGACGGCGTGATCGTCAAGCACGAGGAATACTCCACCGACTTCACCGGCGGTGGGGCTCCGCACAAGTCCTCCATCATGAACCGCTACGTGATCCGCATCGCCTCCAGCCGCGCGCCGGTGGGTGCGATGATCGCGGTGGTAGGCCAGGGCTTTTCGGAAAACGACACGATCATGGTGGGCGATGCCGAAGCCAAGACGACGATTGTCTCCCGCAGCCACCTGAACTTCATCGTCCCGAACCTGCCCGCGGGCCAGTCCTACGAGGTGAAACTCCACACCCAGAGCGGTGATGTCCCCGCCGGGCGCCTCCGCATCGACACCTCCACGATCGGCGTTCAGCCCAACACCATTTCCATCAAGGCAGGCGACTCGCTGCCCCTCACCTTCTTCATCGACACGGCGGCCCCGGCGGGCGGTCTGACGATCGACGTTTCGACGAACATTCCCGCCTGCATCGTAATGCCCGTCGTGACGATTCCCGAGGGCCAGCGTTCCGTGAGCGTCACGGTTCAGGGCTCTGCCTCGGGGAACGGCTTCCTGATCATCAGTGCCCCCGGCTACGAGAAGGCCCGCATTCCCGTCACCATC
Organism: Puniceicoccales bacterium Verruco_01; assembly: GCA_001604565.1. Classification (GTDB taxonomy): domain Bacteria; phylum Verrucomicrobiota; class Verrucomicrobiia; order Opitutales; family Oceanipulchritudinaceae; genus Verruco-01. Next base: position 58,772 of record LVBV01000023.1, read on the forward strand.
GAATAGAGGGACCGCGCCATGGCGGACAAGACCATCTTCCAGAAAATCGAGGCGGGGGAAATCCCGGCGAAGATCGAGTATCAGGACGCTGAGTGCTTCGCCATCCGCGACATCAACCCGCAGGCACCGCTGCACCTGCTCGTCATCCCGCGCAAAGTGGTCCCGCACCTTTCGGAGGCTTCGGCTGCTGACGCGGCGCTCCTCGGGCACCTGCTGCTCGTGGCGCGCGACCTGGCCCTCAAGCTCGGCTGCGGCGACGGCTTCCGCACGGTGATCAACAACGGGAAGAACGCGGGCGAGACGGTGCCGCACCTGCACGTTCACGTCTTGGGAGGCCGCCCCCTCGGCTGGCCCCCGGGATAGATTCTCTTGCCTTTCAACGCGCGTTTCCCCCGGGAAGCGCGCGTTTTTTTCGTACACGGATTCCGGCAACGCATCCCTTCGGCCCACCTAGATTTTACTTTTTCTTTACAAGCGCAGAGAAATAAAAACGGTTCCCCGTGCTCATATGAGTATCCGATCCCATACCGGATTACCTGCCGCAAGGTAGGATTTCGCGCGGGATCCCGTTCTTGCAAAGACTTTTTTGGGGCGACCCGGAACCCCAGGGTGTCGGTTGCCGGCTGAAACGGTTTGGGGAAATTGGTTCAGCCAGGCGTTGTTTCTCTGAAACAAAAATGGCACCACTGGTTGATTCCGGTGTCGAAATGCAATGGGTAAAGAAGGCGGCGGGTGGAAAGAGTGCATACTTAACCCCGCCGACCCTCTTCAAGTATGGGGTGTAGTTAGGAGTATGGGTAAAACCGGGCGCCGGAGCTGGTAACTCCGGCGCCTTATTTTGTACCGGTATGGCGGATGCCGGGGCCATCCCAACCGCCAGCCCGGGCCCCGGGGGTCTCGACAAGAAAGGCCGCGCTCTGCTAGGATGACCGCACCAACCCCATGGAGCCTGCATTTACCCAGATGACTGTTCTTGCCCCCGGACTGCTCGGCGGTTCTCTCGCCATCGGAGCGCGTCAGCGGGGATTGGTGAAGAGAATTCACGTCTGGGCACGCAGGCCAGAAGTGCGCGAAAAGTGCCGCCAGCAGTACTGGTGCGACGCCGCCTTTGAAACTCCCGAGGAAGCGGTGGCGGGCAGCGACCTTGTCGTCATCTGCACACCGGTGGAAACGATCCACCGCCTTGCCCGCCGCGTGGCCGGGAGCCTGCGCGAGGGTGCGGTGGTCACGGATGTCGGCTCGACCAAGGGACGTCTCTGCCGTCTGATCGAGGCCATCATGCCACCCGGACGCCATTTCGTCGGGAGCCACCCGATGGCCGGCTCCGAAAAGAGCGGCATGGAGTTCGCCTCCGGCACCCTGTTCGAAACGCGCACCTGTTTCGTGACGCCCGTCGAAACGACCGATCCCGTTTCCGTGGCGAAGATCGCCGCCTTCTGGAAGGCCCTCGGCATGGAGATCGTTACCCTCCCGCCTGAAAAACACGACGAGATCGTCGCGAACATCAGTCACCTTCCCCACTTCACCGCGACGATCCTCTGCAACTGGCTTGCCCACGGCAATAGCGACTGGAAGGGCTGGGCAGGACAAGGCCTGCGCGACACCACCCGCGTGGCCTCCGGCAGCCCGGACATGTGGCGCGCGATCTGCGAGGAGAACCGCGACGAGATCCTCCGAGCGCTCGAAGGTTTTGCATCGGAATTCTCCATCATGCGCAAAGCCCTTGAGGACCGAAACTACGACAAGCTGTTCCGGCTCTTTGAAAGCGGCAAGGCCTACAGAGACAGCATGTCGGTGAAGCCCTGCAAGAACACAGAGCTGGTGCATGGCTGACGCACTCTTCCACTTCGACAGGGCCGAAGCCCTCCCGACGGATGTGAAAAACGCCGCCGCGCGCCTCATGGCCCTTGTCTGGCCGCCGGTTCCGGGGATGGCCCCGCGCCGGATGATCCAGAGGGAGGACCGCGCGGATCGTGTCCTTGCCGTTCTCATGGAAGAGGGCGAGGCGCTCGCCACGGCGGAGAGTTTTGTCCTTCCCGTGCTCCTCGACGGCAACCCGGGAAAAATTCTGGCTCTTGCGGGGGTCTGCACGCATCCGGAGCGGCGGAAACTGGGGCTTGGTCGCAGTGTCGTCCTCCCCCACTTCGCCCGCGCAAGGCAGTCCGGCGCGGCAATCCTGTTCCAGACGCCCGTTCCGGAATTCTACGCGAAACTCGGCGCCGTGCTCTTTATCGGCAGAGTGAGCGATTCCACTCTCCCCGGCACGCCGCCCTTCTGGGATCCCTTCCCGATGTGGTTCCCCGCAAACGCGCCGCAGCCGCGCGAGATCGACCTTTGCGGCCCCGGATTCTGATCCCTGTGTGATCCCGTAAAGAGCTTGCGGGACGCGGTTGAAATCCGTATCGTGAAGACGATTCGCAGCTTCGGCTCCTTCCGGAGACCCCCAAATGGCCGGATTCGACGAACAGATTGTCCGCGAGTACTTCGAGTTGCAGGGCTTCA
>LVBV01000024.1 GCA_001604565.1 Puniceicoccales bacterium Verruco_01
ATGCCGCCCCTCCGCAGGCAATCTCAACCCGCCACCTTCCCCGACTTTTTCAGCGGAGTGATAAGGGCCTTGAATTCGGCGACGGCTTTGGCGGGATCGCTCGCGTGCAGAACGTCCGACACGGCGACGAGGCGGCGGCCCCCGGCGGCGACGACCTCGGCGGCGTTGCCCCGGTTGATCCCGCCGATGCAGAAGAGGGGCAGCCTTTCCGCGTTCATGGCCGCGACGGTTTTGACAAGATCCAGTCCCACGGCACGGTAATCGGGCTTGGTCAGGGTGGGGAAGACCGGCCCCACGCAGAAGTAGGAGAGGATCCCCGCCATTTCGAGGGCGGCGGCGGCTTGTTTTTCCGAATGGGTGGAAAGTCCGAGAATGCGGTCCGGCCCGAGGGCCGCACGCGCGGCGGGTACGGGGGTGTCGTCCTGCCCCACGTGGAGGCCCACGCCAGGGTATTCGAGGGCGATCGCAAGATGGTCGTTCACGATGAGGGGCACGTTCCCCTTTGCAAACTGCGGCAGGATGCTTTCCAAAAGAGCCCGGTAACCGGCCTCGTCCACGCCCTTGGCGCGCACCTGCACGATGTCGGCCCCGCCCTCCAGCATGGCGCGGCACACGGGCGCGAACTGCGCCGGGGCCAGGTACGCCGCGTCGAGAATTCCGTAGAAGCGGGCGTGGCGCAGGCGTTCGGCGGTGGAATGAGCGGCGGGTTCGGTCATGGCGCGCCTACGGCTGAGGTGTGGTTGCGCCGGCATCGCGGGGAAGTTCCGCGACGCGCGGGGCGCTCGCGCGGGAAGCTGCCCTAGGTTCGCCCAGTTCCCCCACAACAGAAACCGCCCTTGTCGTGAAGGTGCCTAGGCTCTGGAAGCCAAGATTGCGGCTCAAAACCTCCACGATCTGCGTTTCCAGTCGCCGCTCGATCTCCATGAGGTCCGCATCCGCGCGGATCGTGAGGTGCAGCGTGATGAAAAGTTTGCCGGAGCGGCGTTTGAGGGTGCTCTTGCACTTGGCCACCCCGTGGGTGCGCGCGGCCACGCGGGCGATCATCTCTGTAATGGCCCTGCGGGAAAGGAAAACCTGCCCGCGCTCCGTCGTGAAGGCGAGCATCTGCGAGGGCTGGCGGACGCGGTCCCACGCCAGAAGGAGGAGCAGCGCCACGACGAGCAGCCCGAGAACCTGGAATTTCCAGACCGGTTGCACGGCGATTCCCGCGAAAAAGCTCTCGATAAGGTCGATCGTTTCCATGATCTATCCGGTTGTGTGCGGCTATGAGGCCGCCGCGGGCCGGAGGCTACGGGAGGATCGCAGCGCCCTTGTCGTCCTTGTCGGCCATGCGCACGCCGTCGATCAGCACGTCCACGCGCGCGACCTTCTTGCTCGTCATCCGCGTGACCTGGTCGCGCACGGCGCCTTGGATTTCCTCGCCCACCTTGGCCAGTTCCACGCCGAAGCGAAGGATCACCTTCACCGTCACCTCGTAGTCGCCGCGGTCGTTCTCGCACACGGAGATGCCCGGGGTGGCGTCGCGTCGGTTGAAGAGGCCGACGAATTCCTCCTTGAAGCCGCCCTGACTGCCCACCGAAACCACTCCCGGCACGGCCTGTACCGCGATGCGCACAATGTTGGCGACAACCTCGTGGCTCACCTTGATGACGCCCGCGTTGTTTTCCTCGGTGAAGGCGGAATCGTCCGCCTCCGCGTCCGTCGCCGCAACGGGCTGGGACGCTCTGGAGTCCTTGGGGTCTTTTTCCATTGCCGATGTCCTCATTGTTGTGACGGAATTCTGCCGTGGGTATGCCCTAGAAAACACCCGCCGGGGGAAACGGACCGGTCACCGTGGGGCTTTCCGGGGTCGTAAGCCGGAGGAGTTGTTTCAACTCTATCAGCAAAAGGCGCTTTAAATCAAGCCTGCCGCTGGCCGGCGGCAATCGGGAGGGGGAAATGTCTCTAGGCGCGCCGCAGTGGTCCGGAATCGCCCGTCAGGGGGCGCGGCGCACTTTTGCGGAGGGGTCCCCTCCGCGCAGATTGCAATTGTCGGCGCAGCGTGCTAGCTAGAAGCGGACAATTCATGCCGAGTCGCGCACTCCTGCTGCACCGGAGGATTGTTCCGAACAGTTCATTTCGCAGTATATGGATATTGCAATAGTTACCGGCGCCGGTTCCGGCCTGGGTCTGGCCATCACTCGCAAGTTGATCGAGCTGGGCCTCAAGGTTTACGGCGTTGGCGGTCAATACGACGAGGCGCGCTTCGACCACGAGTATTTCGTCCCCGTGCCCTGCAACCTGGGCGATCTGGCGGAAGTCCGCACGAAGATGGCGGAGATCGTGAAGAACGAGGGCGACAACATTCTGGTCCTCGTCAACAACGCCAAGCTCTACCACACGCGCGGCCTTGCCGAAATTTCCGACGCGGAACTGGAGGCGGTCCTCCGGGTGAACCTTTTAACGCCGCTTGTGATGGCAAGGCTCGCCCTGCCCTCGCTGACGCGCCTTGGCGGCTTTGTCATCAACATCGTGGCGAACTCGGCGGAGAATTCCCGCGGAGGGGCCATCGGCGCCGCGACCGCCGGGGGCTTGCGCTGGATGGGCGAGGCGCTCTTCGAGGAACTGCGCGAGGACGGCGTCAAGGTGTGCAGCATCTTCCCGCAGACGAACCGCTTCCGCCCCGACGGCAGCGTTCCGGCGCAAACCCGTCCGCAGAGCACGATCGACGTGGATGCCGTGGCCGAAGCCGTGGGCAGCATCGTTTTCAACCGCTTCAACAACGTGGTGACGGACCTTGTGATCCGTCCGCAGCGCCTTGCGGAAAAACCGGTTCCGGCTCCGTACAACGTGCCGTATCCCAAGCCCAAGCCCCTGCCGAAGACCGCCCCTCGCGAGGCGGAGGAGCACGTGACCCTGGCCGAGACCCGGGCCGAGATGAAGCGCGACAGCGCGCTCCTCAAGCTCCTGCGCGAACGCGAGGAGGCCGGCATCGACGACGAGGACGAGAGCGAGATCGAACAGGCCGTGCGCAAGACCGAGGATCGCCGCGACTCCCGCCGCGAGGAGCCGCGCCGAGAAAAGCCCGCCGAACGCGACGAACGTCCCGCCGACGACGAGGACGAGGACGAGCGCGATCTGGACGACCGTGGCGAGGAACGGCCCTTCCACGCCGACGCGGACGAGGCCGACGAGGATTCCTCCGACAGGGACGCCGAGGAGCCGCGCGAGGAATCCCGCGAGGAGCAGGCCGACTCGGGCGACGAACCCGCTGCCGGTGAGGCGCCGCGTCCGCAGGGCGATGATCAATTTGAGGGCGAACGCCGCGGACGGCGCCGCCGCAGAGGGCGCCGCGGCGGACGCAACCGTCACGGCGGTGAGCGCCAGGACGAGAACGGCGCACCCCGCAATCCGAACGGCGAGGCCCCCCGTCAGGGCGGCCAGACCCAGCCTCCGCGCGAGTCCCGTCCCGAGGGCGGGACCGGCCCGCAGGATACGGAGTCGGAAAAGCCCGAGGGCGAAGCTCCGCGTGGCGATTCCCGCGCCGAGCGCGACGCCCGCTTCGAGCGCGAGACCCGTCCCGGTCGCCGCGAGGGCGATTCCCGCGAGCGCCGCGCGGAACGCACGGATCGTCCGCGCGAACCCCGTCCGGCGGAGAACGCCCCGCGTCCGCAGGAACCCCGCCGGGAGGAACCCCGCGCGCAGCAGCCGCGCGCCGAGCTTCGCCCGGAGGGCGCACCCGCACCGTCGCAGCAGCCCCGTCAGGAACGTCCGTCCCAGCAGGGCTGGAGCGCTCCGCAGGGTGCCGAGAACGGCTCTTTCTCCCACCACCGCAACCGCCGCAACCGCCGCCCGGGCGGTCCGCTGCCGGTCGTGATGGCCGACGGCACCGTCGTGAAGCCCCTTGCCAATCTCCCGCGCGAGGGTGGTCTTCCCGGACCGCGTCCGCTGGCGGTCGCGCCGAAGGCGGAAGCCCCGGTTTCGCCGACCCCCGAACCGGCGAAGGCGCCCGAGCCTCCCGCAAGGGAAGTTGTGCCGGAAAAGTCGGTGATCGCAGAGCCGGAGGCGAAGACCCCGGCCCCGGTGGAGGAGACCCCCGCCAAGCCCAAGCGCGCCCGCAAGCCGCGCGCGCCCAAGGCGGAAGGCGAAGTGGCGCAGGCAGCCCCGGCAAAGAAGCCGCGCAAACCCAGTGCCCGCTCGAAGAAGGCTGCCGGGGACGCCGCTTCTGCGGAAGCTCCCGCCGCCGAAAGCGCGCCGGAGCCGGGCGAAGCGCCCTCCGCGTAAGCCGGGGAACCGATTCTTTCAAAGGGCGGTGCGGTGACGTGCCGCCCTTTTTGCGTACCGCTCTGGCCTTTCCGCCGGAAAAGTGACGCCCCTGTACGCAGCCAGGGCCGCGGCACCCTTTTGCCGCGGCCCTGCAACCACTAGACCAACCCTAACGAACGCTTAACTAACCTGTCGGACTCTTTTTCCCGGGCCCTCCGGAGCGTTTCTCCGTCTGGCAACTGCCGTTCTTTTTCCTCCGACAAGAGGTATATCGGACCAAATCAGTAGGGATTTACTCCGAAAAGGTCCGTTTTCCTGTTTTACTTTTCCTTTACATTGGTGCGCGAGCAGTTTGCGGGGATAAAAAACGCCCTCCACAGGGGAGGGCGTGAAAAGGGGAGAAGACGCTCGCGGCAGTCTTCTACGATTCCTTGCGGCGGGCGATCGCGGCCTTGACGAACTCGCGGAAGAGCGGGTGCGCCTTGCGGGGCTTGGACTGGAATTCCGGGTGGAACTGCACGCCCACGAACCACGGGTGGTCGGGAACCTCCACGATTTCCACGAGGTTGCGCTGCGGGTTCTTTCCGGCGATACGCAGGCCTGCTTTCGTCAGTTTTTCGAGATACTTGTTGTTGAACTCGAAGCGGTGGCGGTGCCGCTCGCGGATCGTGGGAGTGGCGTAGGCGGCGGCGGAAAGGGTGCCGGGGACAAGCTCGCACTCGTAGGAGCCAAGGCGCATCGTCGCGCCCTTGTCGGCAATGTCCTTCTGGTCCTCCATGATGTCGATCACGGGGAAGGCGGTCTTTTCGTCGAATTCGGTGGAGTTGGCGCCCGTCATCCCCGCTACGTCGCGGGCGAATTCGATGGTGGCGATCTGCATGCCAAGGCACAGGCCGAAGTAGGGGATCAGGTTCTCGCGGGCGAAGCGCGCGGCGCGGATCTTGCCCTCGATGCCGCGGCTGCCGAAACCGCCGGGGACGAGGATGCCGTCGAGTCCCGCCAGCTTCTGGATGTTCTCCTCGCGGTCGAGCGTCTCGGAGTCGATGCGGTGGATCTTCACCACGCAGTCGTTGGCGATGCCGCCGTGCGTGAGGGACTCATACACGCTCTTGTAGGCGTCCTGAAGCTCGATGTACTTGCCGACGACGCCGATATCCACGGTGTGCGCCGGGTATTTGAGAATGCGCACCACGTTCTCCCAGCCGTTCTCCAGCTGCTTCAAGTGCGAGAGGCCGAAGTGCGCGAGGACCAGCTCGTCCACGTGCTCGCGCTCCAGCATGAGGGGCACCTCGTAGATCGAAATCTCCACGTCGCGCTCCTCGATCACGGCCTTGACCGGCACGTTGCAGAAAAGGGAGAGTTTGGCGCGCATCTCCTTGGAGATGGGCTTTTCCGCACGGCAGACGAGGATGTCCGGCTGGATGCCGATCTCGCGGAGCTTCGCGACGGATTGTTGGCTCGGCTTTGTCTTGAGTTCGCCCGCCGCCGCGAGGTAGGGGACGAGGGTCACGTGGATGAAAAGGACGTCCTGCGCACCGTGGTCCAGGCGGAACTGGCGCATGGCCTCCAGGAAGGGCAGGCCCTCGATGTCGCCCACGGTGCCGCCGATCTCGGTGATGACCACGTCGCAGCCGCTCTTGGAGGCCTCGTCGAGGCGGGCCTTGATTTCGTTCGTCACATGCGGGATGACCTGAATCGTCTGGCCGAGGAAGTCGCCGTGGCGCTCCTTGCGGAGGATCGAGTCGTACACCTGACCGCTCGTCAGGTTGTTGCGGCGACTGAGCGGGCCGCTCGTAAAGCGTTCGTAGTGGCCGAGGTCCAAGTCCGTCTCCGCGCCGTCGTCCAAGACGTACACCTCGCCGTGCTGGAAGGGGTTCATCGTCCCGGGATCGACGTTCAGGTAGGGGTCGAACTTCTGGAGCATGACCTTCAGGCCACGTTGTTCCAGAAGGGCGCCCAGCGCCGCGCTCGTAAGACCCTTGCCAAGTGACGAAACAACGCCGCCCGTAACGAAAATGTATTTCATGAAAAATGTCCCAAAGGATTATCCGAAAACCAATTGCAGCTGGAGCCCACACGGGCTCTCCCGCCTTCGGGACCTCGATTAAATCGCCGCCCTCGCAGGGGCGCAAGAGAGAAGGGGAAAAAAGAGGATTACGTCTTCGGAAAGGCCCGAAAATGGCGCAATTGCGCGGAATTTGGGAGTTTTTCTATTTCTTGGCCGGGGCGTAAGCGATCAGCTCCACCTCAAGGACGATCCCCTCGTTGTAAAGCCGGTCCACCTGCACCCATGTGGCGGCGGGGAAGGTGCCCGCGTAATAGGCGCTGCGGAGGCTCCGGGCGGCCTTCAGGGCTTCCATGTCGGTCGTATAGGCGTTCTCCTTGACGACATCCGCGAAGGTGAGGCCGTTTTCCTTGAGGAGCTTTTCGAGCGAGTCGTAGGCAATCTTCACGGCCTCGGGCATCGTGCCCCAGCCGACGTTGCCGGAGATGTAAACGTAGTCCCCGGCACGGACGACCTCGCTGTAGCCGATATCCGTGTCAACCTTGACGCGCTCGATCCGGGGCGTCTCGTTTGCCGGAAGCGTCGTTGCGAACACGGACGCGATGAGAATCGCGGCTAAGCCGCGGAGCGTGGGAATGTTCATGGACAAGGTAATACACCCGTTCAGGCGAGAGCCCTTCCGCATATTTCTCCATGAATCGCAGCCGGGCGAGCTTCTTCGCTTGCCGAAATGCGCGAATTTTCTTTGATTTAACGTTAAATCCAGCTTTTCCCCGCATCGCCGCCCTGAGAGGCGCGGAACCTCCGTTCTCGCCAGATCCGCGGCGCCGGGCGTATTCTTGCGACTTGGCTGGACACAGATTCACCCAAACAGGATCGACACCATGAAGTTCACCGACGGCCAATGGATGCATCAGCCTGACATCACGGCCAACTACCCTGCGGAAGCCTACGACATCGAGCCCACCAAGGACGGCCTCATCGTCTATGCGCCGACCTCCGCCATCAAGCACCGTGGCGACACGCTGAAGGGTCCGCTCCTCACCGTGACGCTCAGCTCCCCGATGGAGGGCGTGCTCCGCGTGCGCGTGGAGCACTACAGGGGCCTGAATCAAAAGGTTCCGACGATCCCGCTCATGACAAGGGGCAACGCCCCCGTCGCCATCGCGCGCGACGAGCGATGCGCCACGATCACCTCCGGCAACCTCACGGCCCGTGTCAAGGCAAAGGACGGCTGGGATCTTTCCTTCGAGTCCGAGGGCAGGGTCATCACCCGGGTCTCGGGCTGGAAGGGCATGGGTTACATGCAGCGCAGCGACGGGTCGAACTACATGCACACCTCGCTCTCCCTCGGCGTGGGCGAGAACGTGTACGGACTCGGCGAGCGCTTTACCTCCTTCGTCAAGAACGGGCAGGTTGTCGAGATCGCCAACAAGGACGGCGGCACGGCCTGCGAACAGGCCTACAAGAACATCCCCTTCTACCTGACGAACAAGGGCTACGGCGTGCTGGTGAACGAGACCGGCCATGTCTCCTTCGAGGTCGCCTCCGAGAACGTTTCGCGTGTGCAGTTCAGCATTCCCGGCGAGAGCATCGAATACTTTGTCATCGCCGGTCCGACGCCCAAGGACGTCCTGCGCCGACTGACCGCCCTGACGGGCCGCCCGGCCCTGCCGCCGGAATGGTCCTTCGGCCTGTGGCTCTCCACCTCCTTCACGACGAGTTACGACGAGAAGACCTGCAACAGCTTCATCGACGGCATGCGGGACCGCGACCTGCCCCTGAGCGTCTTCCACTTCGACTGCTTCTGGATGCGCGAGTTCGACTGGTGCAGCTTCGAGTGGGATCCCCGCGTGTTCCCGGACCCCAGGGGCACGCTCAAGCGTTTCCACGAGCGCGGGCTGAAGATCAGCGTATGGATCAATTCCTACATTGCGCAGCGTTCTCCGCTTTTTGCCGAAGGCGCCGCCAAGGGTTACTTCATCAAGCGCACCGATGGCAGCGTCTGGCAGACCGACCAGTGGCAGCCGGGCATGGCGATTGTGGACTTCACCAATCCAGAGGCCTGCAAGTGGTTCGCCGGGCACATGAAGCGCCTGCTCGACATGGGCGTGGACGCGATCAAGACCGACTTTGGCGAACGCATCCCGACCGAGGGCGTCGTCTATCACGACGGCTCCGATCCGGCGAAGATGCACAACTTCTACACGATCCTCTATAACGAGTGCGTGTTCAATGCCATCCGCGAGGTCCGCGGCGAAGGCGAGGCAGTGCTCTTTGCCCGCTCGGCATACGCTTCCGGCCAGCGCTTCCCCATCCATTGGGGCGGCGACTGCTGGTCCACCTTCGAGTCGATGGCGGAGAGCCTGCGCGGCGGCCTCTCGCTTTCGCTCTCGGGCTTCGGTTTCTGGAGCCACGACATCGGCGGTTTCGAGGGCAGCTCGCCCGCCTCCATCTACAAGCGCTGGACGGCCTTCGGCCTGATGTCCTCGCACAGCCGCCTGCATGGCAGCAGCACCTACCGCATTCCGTGGGCCTATGACGACGAGGCGTGCGACGTTCTGCGCTTCTTCACCAAACTCAAGTGCAGCCTGATGCCCTACCTCTGGGCCACGGCGCAGGAGGCGCACACGCAGGGCATCCCCTGCATGCGCGCGATGCTGCTCGAGTTCCCCGACGACGCCACCTGCGAGACGCTCGACCGCCAGTATATGCTCGGCGGATCGCTCCTAGTCTCTCCCGTCTTCTCCGAGGACGGCACGGTGCGCTACTTCTTGCCGAAGGGCCGCTGGACGAACCTCCTGACGAACGAGGTGCGCGAGGGCGGCTGGTACACGGAAAAACACGGCTTCCTTTCGATGCCGCTCTACGTGCGCGAGAACACACTGCTCGCCGTCGGCGCGAACAACACGCGCCCGGACTACGATTACGTGGCGGGCACGACGTTCCGAGTCTATCAGCTTGCCGAGGGCGCCAGTGCCTCCTGCCAGATGCATGACTCGAAGGGCAATCCCGCTGCTAGGGTCACGGCCACCCGCAAGGGCGGCAAGGTGAGCTTCGCCATCGAGGGCACGCTCAAGAACGCCACGGTGGAAATCGTCGGCGGAGCCTCGGCCAAGCTGCCGGACGGTGCAAAGAGCTTCGAGATCAAGGCATAGCGGACTCGACATCCTGCCCGGCGCAAGTCGGGGCCGATAAGCGGCGGAATTGGAGCAATCCGGTTCCGCCGTTTTTGCGTACCGCCGCCCGGAAGGGGGCAGTGGCGTCCGCGCTCCCGCCGTGTGGCAAAGGCAATCCCGCGCTCAAAAAACGTTCTCTATCCCAGCCTTGCCAGAATCGCGGCCTTGAGTTCCTCGTGCGTGCGGGCCACGGGAAGATCGCTGTTTGCCGCCGCGAAGGCGTCCGTCGGGCGGAAGAGGATGGCATGATCCGCCGCGCGGAGCATGGAAAGGTCGTTGTGGGAGTCCCCCGCGGCGATGATGTCGAAATTTAGGCTCTTCAGGGCCTCCACGGCCTTCTTTTTCTGATCCTTCTGGCGGAGCTTGTAATCCCGGATGAAGCCCTCCTCGTCCACCACCAGCTCGTGACAGAAGAGAGTGGGGTTCCCGAGCTTGGCCATGAGGGGCGCCGCGAATTGCGAAAAAGTGTCGGAAAGAATGATGACGGGCGCCACCCCCATCAGCCACTTCGTAAATTCCACGGCCCCCGGCAGAGGCTCGAGGTCGCGGATCGCCTCGTGAAGGGCGGGGAGGGTGAGTCCGTGCTTGGCGAGAATCCGGATTCGGCCCCGCATGAGAAGATCGTAATCGGGTTCTTCGCGGGTGGTGCGGCGCAGTTCCGGAATTCCCGTTTTCTCGGAAACGGCGATCCAGAATTCCGGCAGCAGCACTCCCTCAAGATCAAGGCAGACCAGATGCATATGGAGCGGCACTTTCGGAGAATCCAGATGGGTACGTCAAGGACGGAAGCCTGTCTGGCAGTTGTATGGTTTCAATTTCCGTTTTCTTTTTGACTGCGTGCAGCATCGGAAGATGCTGTAACTTCCGCTCACGGTTTGATCTCCATCCATCCGAGCCAGTAGCAGGCCAGCGGCGCTGGAATTTTTGCAATCACAGTGTTGATTGCTGACAGTCGGAGGATTCCGATATCCGAAAGATCACGTGTAATGACGTATCCATTCTTTACGGAATTCTCCTCGCAGAAGTTCATCAACCCCTTGAGGTCGGCCAAATTGGTGTGCGACTTGCGGTACTTTACCTCGAAAGGAATCAGCCTCGTGCCGGATTCGGCGATGATGTCCACTTCGCGGTCATTTTTCCCGCGCCAGTAAGAGAAACGGAAGCTCTTTGTGTAATAATGAGTGAAGATATGTTTGAAGAGCGCGGTCTCGGCCATGTGCCCCATCGCCAATGTATCGTCCAGTATGGATCGCCCCTTTAGAAAGACACTTCCGGCGATGGCGGCATCGGCAAGGTAGATTTTTGACTGGCCCCTGATGACCTGTTTCCCGTATCCGAATGGCAACAACTTGTAGATGAGGTGGGTCGATTCAAGATAGCTGATAAAGTTCCCCGCCGTCAGTCGGTTGACGCTAAGTCCGGATTCGAGTTCCTTCATGTTCAGCGGACTGCCGTCGTGCATGCAAAGGTAAAGGAAGACCTGTTCCAGTTCCAGCACACGGCGCACCTGGAACAGGGCGGTCATGTCGCGCTTGAGCACCTTGTCGATGATGTCCTCCCGGAGCAATCGCTGGGCTTCGTCGATGTTGTCGATCTGTGCGCTTTGCGGGAAACCGCTCCGGAGCAGATATTCGTTGAAATAAGCCGGTAATTGTTGTGCTCCGGGAGATTGCGCGAGAAAAGTCAATTCCTCCTGTGTTTTGGAGAAGATATCCTTGAGGCTCGATACTTCCGGAATCGGCAGCAGTTGGGTTTTACGGATTTGCAGGTATTCGTAGAAAGAGAGCGTGGACAATCGCAGGCTCGTCCATCTGCCCACCCCTGACTCGCTTCCTTCCGCAGCCAATGTCATCGCCGAACCGGTGATGGCGATACGTCGGTTTGTTTCAAAATCCACCTGATGTTTGATCCAGACTCCCCATCCTTCGACAGACTGAACTTCGTCGATAAATAGATACTCCGGACCCTCGGCGCGCGGTACGTATTCGCGCCACGACTCCACAATGGCATCGAATCCGGCCAGTTTGAGAAGGGGATGGTCGAATGTTGCGTACAGGATGTTCGAGGAGGGAAAGCCTTCCTCCAGCATTTCAACAATTGACTGCCTAAAGAGGGTGGTTTTTCCGACCTGACGCGCGCCCGAGAGCATGAGTGCGCGACCGGTCGGAGGCTCCTTTCGCCATTCGCGGATTTCACGGATGACAGCTCTTTTCCATGTCGGCAGGTTGATCGGCCTTTCGCCGTTCCACCAGGGATTGAAACGGACCAGCACGCGGAAAATGTCTTCCTTGGATATTCTCACGGGGCTACTCTACACACTTTTATTGAAATTGTATAGTATAATTATCATCCATTCCAAGAATATGTTAATTATTTGAGTGAAAGTCATTGGTCGGGAGCTGGAACGTCTCCAAAGAAACCGCCGTCGTCCACGTAGATGGAAAGCTACAGCGCCCGGATCGCCCCGGCGAGGACCTCGGCGGTTTGTGCGATGGCGGAAGCGTCGTGCGCGGTGGAGACAAAGCAGCTCTCAAAGGGCGAGGGCGGCAGATACACGCCCCCTTCGAGCGCCTTGTGGAAGAACTTCGCGTAGAGGGCGCGGTTCCCCGCGGTGGCCGTCTCGAAGTTCACGACCGGCACGGCGCTGAAGAAGGCCGTCCACATGGAGCCCGCCTGATTGACGGAGAGCGGCAGGCCCTTCCCGGTCGCGGCGTCCACGAGGGCCTTCGCGATCGTGCTGCCCGCCTCATCGAGGGCCTCGTAGGGCATTTCCGCCTCCAGCTTCCTTAGCGAGGCAAGGCCCGCCGCCATGGCGAGGGGATTCCCCGAGAGGGTCCCCGCCTGATAGACGGGGCCGAGCGGCGCGAGGCGGTCCATGATCTGTGCTTTTCCGCCGAAGGCACCGACCGGCAGCCCGCCGCCGATGATCTTGCCGAGGGTCGTCAGGTCCGGAACGATTCCCGCCAGCTCCTGCACGCCGCCGAGCGCCACGCGGAAGCCGCTCATCACCTCGTCGAAAATGAGAACCGCGCCGTTTGCCGTGCAGACTTCCCTCAAGCGCTGCAAATAGCCGGGCTGCGCCGGGACGACGCCCATGTTGCCAGGGCAGGGCTCGACGATCACGCCCGCGATCGCGCCCGGATTCGCCGCGAAGGCAGCTTCCAGGGCCTCCTCGTCGTTGAAGGGCAGGACGATCGTTTCCGCCGCGAAGGACGCGGGCACGCCCGCGCTGTCGGGGCTGCCGTGGGTCAGCGCCCCGGAACCGGCCTTGATGAGGAGCGAATCGCTGTGGCCGTGATAGCAGCCCGCGAATTTCACGATTTTCGCCCTGCCGGTGTAGCCCCTCGCAAGGCGCACGGCGCTCATCGTCGCCTCGGTGCCGCTGGAGGTCATGCGGACCTTCTCGATGGAGGGGACAAGGCGCGTCACTGTCTCCGCCATCGCCACCTCGTCTTCGCAGGGCGTGCCGAAGCTCGTGCCGCTTTCCAGCGCCTTTTGCAGCGCCGCCCGGACTTCGGGGCAGTTGTGGCCGTGGATTGCCGGGCCCCAGGTGCAAACGTAGTCGATGTACTGCCCTCCGTCGGCGTCGAAGAGTCGGCAGCCGTCGGCCTTCTTCGTAAAGAAGGGCGTCCCGCCGACGCCGCGGAAGGCCCGCACCGGCGAATTGACCCCGCCGGGAATCACCTTCAGGGCACGCTCGAAAAGTTCGGAGGAAAGGGACATGGGAAAATGATAGCCCCGTGTGCCGGAAAGAAAAAGACTCTTTGTAATCGAATGATTGGGGTAGCGAGCGAAGCCGGCGTAGGGGCAAAGCCCCTTTGCGACTCCGGAGGAGTCGCGGGTGCAGGGGATCATCCCCTGCTACGGGACGTATTTCTGCACGATGGGGATTCTGCGGCCCACACCGAAGGCGAGCGGGCTGATCTTGAGGCCCGGGGCGGCTTGCTTACGCTTGTATTCGTTGCGGTCCACCTTGCGGACGATGTCGCGCACGGTGGCGCCGTCGTAGCCCGTGGCCGCCACGATTTCGGCGCTCGACTGGCCCAGTTCCACATAGCGGCGCAGGATTTCGTCGAGGACGGGGTAGGGGGGCAGGGAGTCCTGATCGGTCTGGCCGGGGCGCAGTTCCGCGCTCGGGGGCTTCTCGATGCTGTTTTGCGGGATCACCTCGCCCGCGCGGTTGATCCAGCGGGAAAGCCCGTACACCTGCATCTTGAAAAGATCGCTGATGACGGCGAGGCCGCCCGCCATGTCGCCGTAAAGGGTGCAGTAGCCGACGCTGACCTCGCTCTTGTTGCCCGTGGTGAGCAGCAGCGCGCCGAACTTGTTGGACACCGCCATGAGCAGGAGCCCGCGCGCGCGCGCCTGAATGTTTTCCTCGGCCACGTCGCGCTGTGTCCCGGCGAAGACTTTTTCGAGCGCCGCCTCCGCCGCGTCCACGATGCCCGCGATCGCCACGCTCTCGTAGCGGATGCCGAGGTTCTTCGCCAGGGCCGCCGCGTCGGACTTACTGTGACCACTCGAAATCGCGCTCGGGAGACTGATGCCGATGACGTTCTCCGGCCCGAGGGCTCTTGCCGCGAGGACCGCCGTGAGGGCGCTGTCGATGCCGCCGGATAGTCCCAGCACCGCCTTTTTGAAGCCGCTCTTGTGCGCGTAGTCGCGTAGTCCCAGCACGAGGGCGTCGTGAATCTCCTCGTAGGGGTCGAGGGCGAAGCGCGGGGAAAGCGCCGGGGTTTCCGCAGCGAGGTCCACCACGGCGCATTCCGGGGCGAAGCCCGCGAGGCCCGCGAGGAGGGTGCCGTCCGCGCCAACGACCATGCTGTGGCCGTCGAAGATGAGTTCGTCGTTGCCGCCCACGGCGTTGCAATATACACAGGGCGCCTCCGCCATCTTAGCGACGCGCTCCACGATGGGTGTGCGCACGCCCGTCTTCCCCGCCTGCCAGGGCGAGGCCGAAAGGTTGATCACAAGGTCCACACCGCGCCGCGCGAGGCTCGCCACCGGGTCCTTCTCGTAATGACGGCTCGTTTCCACGAGCGGGCCGGTCCAGATGTCCTCGCAGATCGTGATGCCGATCTTTAGGCCGAGGTCTTCCACGATCACCGGCTCCGCCGCGCTTTCAAAGTAGCGGTCCTCGTCGAAAACGTCGTAGGTCGGCAGCAGGCACTTGCGGGCGGTGGAAAGAATCCGCCCGTGTTTGCAGTACACCGCGCCGTTATAGACGCGGCGCCCGTGCCCGGAATCGTTCGCGACGAGCGTGCCGAACACCGCCGGAATTTCGCCGATCGACCCCGCCAATTGTACCGTTGCGTCCCAAGTGTCCTTGACAAATCGCGTTTTGAAAACAAGGTCTCTTGGCGGATAGCCGCACAGGGCAAGCTCCGGAAAAACAACGATTTCGGCCCCTGCCGCGCAGAGATGCCGGTATGCCTCGCCAAGGATCGCCGCATTGCCGGCGAGATCGCCGACGGTGGTGTTGATCTGTGCCAATCCCAGTTTCATCGCCTTCTCTTTCCGTCACTTCTTAACCTTTGAACCATCGGGGAACAATGGCTAATTTCAAACCGCTCCGCCTCGCCGGTCTCCTGCTTCTATTGCCCGCCGCCCTCGCTCACGCCGAACCGACGCGCAGCCTCACCCTGCGCGAGGTTCTGGATCTGGCGCAGGAGAACAATCCCGGCGTCCTCGCGGGCGAGGAGGGCGTGCGGATCAGCACCGAATACGTCAAACAGGCGCGCTCGGCGCTGCTCCCGCAGGTGACAGGACAGGTGTATCAGGGCCGCTTCCGCAGCATGCAGGACAAAGGCGGGCCGAGGATGACGCCGGGCACCGACAACAATTTTACCGCGGCCTTCATCGCAGATCTTTCCCTCATCGACGCGAGGAACATCGCGAACTTCAAGACCGCAAAGCTCGATGCGCGCGCCGCCCGCTACCAGCAGTTGGCCGCCGTGGAGGACACCTGTGCCGCCGCCGCCGCCGCTTATTTCTTTTACGAGCGCAGCCTCTCGTCCCTCACGGTCGTCGAAAAGAGCATCGAGCTCGACGAAGTTCTTCTTTCCCGCGCCCGCGACCGCCGCGCCGCCAACGTGGCGACGGATCTCGACGTGACCCGCGCCGAGGCGGCTCTGGCGGGCGATCGCCGCAGGCTCCTTTCCGCGAAGACCGACCTGCAAAGTGCGCGCCTTTCCCTTCTCACGCTGACGGGGCTCGATCCCTCGCTTGAAATCTCCATCACGCGCGTGCCGCCGCCGGAGCCGGACGCCGCGGCGCTGCCGGACTGGCTTACCGTCCTCAAGAGCCGTCCCGAGTACCTCGCCGCGCAGGAACTTCTGGAGCGCGATCGCGTGGCCGCCAAGGCCGCCGCGTGGCAGCGTTTCCCGAGCCTTTCCACTCAGGCCTCCTACGGCAATGCCTCGCATACGGCCTTCGACGACGAGGGTGGCACCACGTGGGGCGTTTCCGCCACGATGACGATGCCGCTCTTCGACAGCGGCAGTATCAGTTCGCAGAAGAAACAGGCCTACCACCTCATCCGCCAGCAGGAGCACCTGATCCGCGAGATCGAGGCGAAGATCCACTCCGCCTACAACCTCGCGGTCGATTCCCTTTCTCGCCGCTGGGAGGAACTGCCGCTGGCGCGCGAGAACGTGCGTCTTGCGGAGCTCGAACTAGCCTATGCGCGCGACCGCTTCGACGCCGGGGTGAGCGACAACAGCGACGTGGTGACCGCGCAGCTCTCCCTCGCTTCGGCGCGGGACGCCCTTGTGGACGCCGAGTACCGCTACCAGCTCGCGCGCATCGATCTTGCGCGGGTCCTCGGGAGCGTCCAGTCTCGGCTCTCCGAATGAGCGAACGATTCCCTTTGCCGAAAATCCTGCTGGCCTCGCGCTCCCCGCGCCGGAGCGAACTCTTGGCGCGCGAGGGCCTTGCCTTCGACATCGTGGTGCCGGAGGTGGAGGAAAAGGAGGACGGGCACGCCGATCCCCGCGCGATGGTCCTGCACAACGCGGCCCTGAAGGGCGACGCGGTGGCCGCGCTGCATCCCGACCGGCTCGTTCTTTCCTCGGACACGACGGTGGCGATCGACGGCACGGTTCTCGCCAAGCCCGCCGACTTGGCCGACGCCCGGCGGATGCTGCGCCTGCTTTCGGGACGGGAGCACCTCGTGTACACGGCGGTTCTTCTCCAATGCAGGGCGGCGGCTTTTCGTCTTGAGAGGTGCGTGGAGAGCCGCGTGAAGTTCCGCGCCCTCACGGAGGAGGCCATCACCCGCTACTTCGGAGTTGTGAACCCCCTCGACAAGGCGGGCGCCTACGGCATTCAGGAGGGCCGCGAGATCATCATCGAAAGCTACGAGGGGTCCCTGACCAACATCATGGGCCTGCCGATGGAGGCCCTGCGCGAAATGCTGGAACTGGCCGCGCGCGCGTGCATACTCAAGTAACTGCGGGAAACCGGTCTCCTTCCGAGACGCCGCGTATGAGCCAGAACGACCTCATCAACATCCCGAAAAGGGTGATGCCCCCGCGCGAGGAACGCGTGGAGTGGGTTCCCGTGCCCTCGTCTAGGAGTGCGAACGCACGGCGCATTGTCACGATTCTCGTCGCGACGGTTCTCTTTCACGTTCTTCTCTGTCTGGCCCTGCCCGCGCACTTTGCCACGCCTCTTGCCGAGAAGAAGACCCCCGTTCGGCACGACATGAAGATCCACATGGTCCCGCCGGAGCGCCGGGCGGCGCCTGTGCCCCCGCCGCCGGAGCCCGACCGCTACGTGAAGGCGACGAGCGCCCCGGAGAACAAGCCCGACCAGACGAAGAATTTCTCCTCAAAGGATCAACAGGCCGCACAGGTCGTGGAGTCGAAGGACAAGACGGGCGACGCCCCCGAGATCCCCGACGCGAAGGAGGAGAACGCCAACGCCTTCGAGACCGGCCCCGGCGGCAAGGCGGACCAGCCGACGATCGAAGAGCTCGTCCAGCAGAACGCGGAGGTTGGCGAGGAAGGGCACGAAGAAGAGACGCGCAAGGCCCAGCCGCGTCAGTCCGAAGTCAGGCAGGCCCTGAAGGTGGAGGAGGCTCCGCCGCTTCCCGCCGCGCTCAAGACGGAGAACCCCGGTGAGGGGAAGGGAAAGGGCATCGCCGAATACAAGGAGCAGGGACAGGCCGAAAAGATGCCCGAAAAGGAGGCGAAGAAGAGGGAGATCCCCGCCGTCGTGCAGAACAACCCCCTCGTCCGCATGGAGACCCCGGAGGTCGATCCCGCGGCGAAGGCGGGTGTGAAGCTCCAGCCCCGTCCGCGCCTGAACCTCGGCATGCCGCAGGAGGTGGTGAGAAAAAGTCCGCGCGGAGTCGCCACCATGGCGGGTGCCGTCGCCATCGACAGCCGCCTTTCCGAATTCGGCGAGTATCTGGACCGGATGTTCGAGGTGATCCGCACCAAGTGGAACGATTTGAACGCCACGGCATCGCTCCCGGTCACCGAGTCGAACACGCATGTCCTCGTCAGCTTTTATCTGAACAAGAGCGGCGCCATCGAGGATCTCCAGATCCTCGACACCAACTCCGGCCAGACGGCGCAGTGGCTGTGCCTGGACTCGATCAAGGCGAATGCCCCGTATGTCGAGTGGACGCCCGAGATGGTGGCGCGCCTCGGCCAGCGCCAGCTCATCACCATCAAATTCATCTATTGGTAGCCGTGGAGGAATCCCCGTCAGGCGAGCCGCTTGCACTTGCCCTTGTTTCCGGGGCACGTGTCGTGCTGGAGAAGAACGGCCTTCTGGCGCTCGCCAAGCCCGAGGGGGTGCGCTCCCATCCGAACGAGGCGGGAAAAGTCGATCCCGGAGCGATCCTTCTGGTGCCCTTCGACGAAGAGGGGGAATTTTACGAGCTCGGCGGCGGCAGGCGGCTGCACCTGCTCCACCGGCTGGACGCCCCGACCTCCGGGGTGCTCCTCTTTGCGCGGGACGAGGCTTTGGCGAAGGCGGTGCGGGGGCTCTTCGCGGCTCACGTGGTGAAGAAGCGGTACCTTGCCCTCGTTTTTGGCGAGGGTCCGCGTTTTGCTCAGGTGTGGCGGGACCGCCTCAAGACCGTGCGTGGCAAAAACGGCGCGCGGACGCTTGTCGGCAGCGGCGATCCGGCGGAAGTGGCCGTCCGCACCCTTGCGACGGGCCGGGCGGAAAACGGGATGATCCTTTCCCTCCTCGCCCTTGAACCGGCGACGGGACGGACGCACCAGCTGCGCGTCCAGTGCGCGAGCCGCCGCCTGCCGATCGCGGGCGACGCCACCTACGGGGACTTTGCCCAGAACAAGCGCGCCGCGAGGGAGCTCGGCATCAAACGCCTGTGCCTTCATTCCGAAAAGATCGCTCTCGAATGGGAACAGGGCGGGCGGAAGACGACGTTTGCGGCGGAATGCCCCGCGCCGGAGTTCTTCCGCGCGGCGATCAGGGCCTGAGTGCGGGTTTGTCCGCCCGTTTCTGGACGCCGAGGACGATTGAAATGTGCGCGTCCTTCGTCCCGAGGATTTCCCGCGCGCGGCGCAGGGCCCGCGCCGTCGGCAGGGTCGGATTCTGCAAATCGTCGGGGAAGATGTTCTCCCGTCCGACGACCTCCGCCAACCCGGAGCTTTCAAAAATCCGCATCGTTTCCGTCCCGGCCTCGGACACCATCAAGGTGCGGCGCTGCTCCTTCATGTAATGGATCAGCTCCTCCAGCGCGAGGATACTCGTGGCGTCCAGATGATGGGCGTTCCGGAGCTTGAGGATGATGATCTTGAGGCCCTTGTCCTCGCAGATGCGGCGCATTTGGTCGCGGAAGAGTTCCGCCGCGCCGAAGAAAAGGTCGCCCTCAACGTGCATGACGGCGATCGTCTGGCGCCCGTCGGAAGGCTGGGGTACCTCGATCGGGGCGAGGGTTCCGGACTCGGTCGCCCCGTATTCCACTAGCTGCGGCACCGCGGCCTTTCGGAGGAAGAGAACGATGCTCAGTGCCGTGCCGATGACGATGGCGATGTCTAGGCGCAGGACGAGCGCCGAGGCGAAGGTGACGACGAAGACCACGGCGTCGCCCTTTGTGGATTTGAAGACCACGCGCAGGACATGCCGGTTGATGAGCGAAACGCCGATGAAAACGATGAGGGTGGCAAGCGAACAGACCGGGATGAAGCGGACGAGCGGCCCGAGGGCCAGCAGCGCCGCGCCGACAAAGAGGCTCGAAAAAACGTGGGCGAGCGGCGTGTTGGCCCCGCTTGCCCAGCTTAACTGCGAGCGCACGGGCGACCCGGAGACGGGCATTCCGCCCAGGCAGGAACTGGCGATGTTCGCCGCGCCGACGCCCGCAAGCTCGTGCGTCACGTCGAACTTCTCGCCCGCGCGGGCCGCCACGCTTTTGCCGACGGACACCGCCTCCAGCGTGCAGAGGAAGGCCAGGACGAGCGCCGTCTCGAAAACAAGTGTGACCGACGACACGCTGAAAGAGGGCGCGTGCCACTTCCAGCTCGATACGCCGATCGCGTCCAGATGCCGGATGGCAGAGCCCTCCGCGAGGACGGGGGAGAGCGTGAAGTTCATGAGGGCGCCAAGGGCCGACATCGCCACGAGCACGAGCGCCACATTCGGCCAGCCGGGCCGGTGCCGCTCAAGGATCCAGTAACAGGCCGCCGTGGCGAAGCTGAGGGCGAGCGTGGGCACGTGCGCGGAAGGCAGGGCGGCAAAGGTCGCCCACGCCTTGGTGAAGACGGAGGCGCCGCCCCCGTGAAGGGAAAGGCCCAGCGCATGAGCGAGCTGGCCCACGATGATGTAGATCGCGGCGGCGGTGATGTAGCCGACGATGACGCTCCGAGAGACGAACTGGATGAAGTTTGCCACCCCGGCCAAGGCGCCGAGGAGAATGAACACCCCGACGAGGAACAAGAGCAGCGGCACCATCCCGAGCGTCTGGCCGGGCGAAAGCCCGAGGCTCGCCACCGTGGCGAAGAAGAGCACCGCCGTGGCGTTTGTCGCCCCCGCGATGATGAAGCGCGAGCCCGAGGTGAGCGGTGCGACGATCCCGGAGACGATCTCGGTGAAGATCCCGTAGAAGAGGGGCAGGCCTGCCACCACCGCGTACGCCATGGATTGCGGGAAGGCCAACAGCGCCACATTCATCCCAGCCTTCACGTCCGCGAGGGCCTTGCCGGAATTGTAGCCGCAAAGCGCGCCCCGGATCGGCGGAAACGCGTCTTTGCAGGATTTGCATGCCGCTAAAGACTCGTGTCTTATGCTGGAATCCTCCGCTGCCATCGGGGATGTTCAGCCTACCGGCCCGGCGCCGCTTTTGGCAAGGGGAAAGCGGAATCCTTTGGCGGGCGCGTCAGATCAGGCGGTAGGCGGCGCAGGGGCTCATGGCGGCCAGAACCGCGCGCAGGCTGTGGCGGTTCCGCGGGGATAGATGCGAGGAAGCCTCGGCGGCCAGGACCGGGAAGGGACTGAGTCGGCCCGCCGGGAAGAGGGCGGGGCGGCGGCTGCGGCGTGGGGAGGAAGGAAGAGGGCGGGAAAGCGTGGAAGCGTTCATGTTCGTGACTCCTTTGCCAGTGAGTGGCGCCGGGAGGCCCGAACGGATTCACGCTTTTGAAAATCACATTTCCGCGTCGCGCAGGGGCCGGTCGATCTTCGCCTTGAACTGGTCGAGGATGCCGTTGATGAAACGCTTGGCGTCCGGGATCGAGAAGAGCTTGGAAAGGTCGATCGCCTCGTTGATGGAGACGACCGGCGGGATGTCCTTGCGGTGCAGCATCTCGTAGATCGCAAGGCGCAGGATCGCAAGGTCCACGCGGGCGATGCGCTTGAAGTCCCAGTTCTTGGCGTATTCCTTGATGATGGCGTCCACCTCGGCCACGTTGTCCACCACGCCGTGGATCAGTTCCTCGGCAAAGGAATAGTATTCGCGCGGCTTTTCCTGCGAGGAGAAAAAGGTGGCCAGCTCATCGTTCAAACTCTGCGGGGGATTGGCCTCCCACATGTAGAGGAACTGGACGGCGGCAATGCGGTTGTCTCGGCGGCGGCTCATGGATTGTTGCGCTGAAGGAAAAGCCTACGACGTTTCGGACGGGAAAGCACGCCCGGAATGCGGGTCTTCTGCTACGACTTCCAGTCCTGATCGCCCTCGTCGAAGAACTCGTGCCACTTGTCCTTTTCGCGCTGGGCCTGCTCCTCGTCGTAAATCTCGTCCAGGCGCCGGGTGAGCTGCACCTTGAGGACGGCCATTTCGAGCGCGGTTTTGGCAAATTCTGCGCCCCGGTTCAGGCGTCCGTTGCAGCGTTCCTCCGCCTGCTTGGCGTTGTGGACGTCGATCACCCCGTTCACCACGGGCACCTCGCTCTTGCGGGCGATGATGTGAAAGGCGTCCGCCGTGGAGCGGGCGATCACGTCGTGGTGCGAGGTGTCGCCCTCGATCACCACGCCGAGCGCGATCACGCAGTCGAAGTCGCCCGTCGCCGCCAGCATCGACGCCGCGTAGGGGATCTCCAACGCGCCGGGGACGCGCGTCACCTCGATGTCGGCCTCCGCCACGCCGGCCTGCCGCAGGGTGGCGAAGGCGCTTTGCAGCAGCCCCTCCACGTACGCCTTGTTGTAGCGGGACGCCACGATGGCAAAGCGCAGGCCGTCGGCATTCTCGCCGGAAGATTCCAGTGGCTCGTTGCTCATGATGAAAAGGATATGCTGCCAGCGCCCCGCGCCGCCGTCAACCGTGCCGCGCTCGGTTTTTTCCTTGAAAGGGAGAGGACCGCTGGCACGATGGGCTCCTCCCCGTTTTTCAACCGGGTCAAACGGGGTTATCGAGGATTCGCACGATGAGAGAAGTATTCGATGTCAACGTCGTCAAAACGGCCGTTCTGCCCGCGCCGGAGTACCTGTGCAGCCAGATCGTCCGCACCGAGGCGCAGGCGGAATTTGTGGCCGAAACGCGCCGCTCGATCCACGACATCATCTTCGGTGACGATCCCCGGCTTCTTTTGATCGTCGGGCCCTGCTCCATCCACGACGTGGAGGCGGGTCTGGAATACGCGCGGCGCCTCGCCGAGCTGGCGAAGAAGGTTCAGGACCGCATCTACATCGTCATGCGCGTCTATTTCGAGAAACCGCGCACCACCGTGGGCTGGAAGGGCCTGATCATGGACCCGGACCTGAACGGGACAAACGACATCCCCAAGGGCCTCGGCATGGCGCGGCGCATCCTGAGGGCGGTGATCGACCTGGGCCTGCCGACGGCGACGGAGCTATTGGACCCCATCACCCCGCAGTACATCGCGGACCTCATCAGCTGGTCCGCCGTGGGCGCGCGCACTTCCGAGAGCCAGACGCACCGGCAGATGGCGAGCGGTCTTTCGATGCCTCTGGGCTTCAAGAACACCACGGCGGGCGAGGTTCTCCCGGCGGTGAACGCCATCAAGGCGGCTCGCAGCCCCCAGACTTTCCTCGGCATCAGTTTTCAGGGCCTCGCCAGCTCCATCACCACGCGCGGGAATCCCTCCTGCCACGTGATCCTGCGCGGGGGCGAGGCGGGCCCGAACTATTCCGCCGCCCACGTGGAGGCCGCGCGGGCCCTGCTCGAAAAGAACAAGCTCCCGCAGGCCGTGATGGTGGACTGCTCGCACGCCAACTGCCAGAAGGACCCCTCGCGCATGTCGGGAGTGCTTCTGGACGTGGTGGACCAGATCCGCGGAGGGTCAAAGTGCATCATCGGCGCGATGATGGAGAGCAATCTCGTCGCAGGGTGCCAGAGCTTCCCACAGCCGCTCGAAAAGCTCTCGTGGGGACAGTCGATCACCGACCCCTGCATCGGCTGGGACGAGACCGTGGCCACGATTCTGGAGGCGCACCGGCGCCTCGGCGCGTAGGAAGTCGCAACCGCCCGGCGTTGCCAGCTCTAGAAGAACCGCTTCGCCTCGGTCAGACGGGCACCGGCCACATGCGGTGCGTTCGGCTCTTCGCGGCGGATCGGATGGCCGATCAGTTCGCGCGAGAGAAGATAATCCTCCACCTCCTGGCCGGACACGTCGATCAGCATCACACCGTCCACTTCCACGCAGGGGGTGTGCATCTGCCCGGTGCGCCACGTCATCTCGGCAAGCGCCTTGGGGTCGGTCGAAACATCCAGCGTCTCGAAGGGCAGGTTGTACTTCTCCAGAACCGCACAGACGCCGCCGCTCCATGCGCATTGGCCGCTGACGTACGCCTTGATCTTCATGCCCCTACAATCCCCCGGAAGAATGTTTTCGTCAATGGAGCGGATTACTTTACCTTTCTGTGACGATCGCGGGAAGACTTGCCAAGGTCACTCGCCGTCGTTGCCGATCGCCTCCACGGGGCAGTTGGAAAGGGCTTCCTCGCACTGCTCGACGTCCGCCGGGGTTTCCGGCTGCTTGAAGACGTAGGAATGGCTTCCGTCGTCGTTGCGGGCGAAGAACGCGGGCGCGGTCTCGCGGCAGAGGTCGCAGTCGATGCACTGCTCGTCAACGTAGTACTTGCCGGCGACATTCACCGGCCACTTGTGGGTTTTGTCGGCCATGATGTTGGAGAAGGGCAGATTCTTGCGGAGAAGCGGGCAAGGCAAGCCGAAATCCCCGCCCTTTGTGGGGGTCCCGCTGGAAATTTCATTTTTCGCTTCTCATCGGGGGCGCGTTGTCTATAGTGGTCCCCTTTCGCAAGACATTTCGAGCAATGGCAAACATCAAGTCTTCCCAGAAGGACATCCGTCGCACCCGTGCCCGCACGGCCCGCAACGTCGTTGTCGTCAGCCGCATCAAGACCCTCCGCAAGAAGGCCCTCGCCGCCGCCACCGCTGGTGACGCCGCCGTGGCCGTGGAGACTTCCGGTCAGTACGCCTCGGCCCTCGACAAGGCCGCCAAGCGTGGCGTGATCCACGCCAACAAGGCGAACCGCATCAAGTCCCGCATCGCGAAGATGACCAAGAAGGCTGCCGCCGCCGCGGTTCCCGCTGCGGCTCCCGCGACTCCCGCCGCCCAGTAGGGGCAGTCCCGATTTTTTCGACGACACCCTTCCGGCTGGTCCCGGAAGGGTTTTGTTGTTTCCAGAGGACTAGGGAGCGTTTGCAAATTGGCGGACCGAGGAGGCGGGATGAGTTTTCGAGCGGAAAATCGGAACATGAAACGAAACGAATCGAGATTCCTTGAGTCGAATGGGGCGATTTTCCGCCGAAAAAGCGCCCGCATTCCGACGGGAGTCCGATTTGCAAACGCTCCCTAGACGAGCATCAAACAGGTCATGACGGACGATACGGCGGCGAATTCCAATCACATGGGCGGGGGCAAGCCCTCCGCCGTGGGTTTCCCCGCGCCGCTCCTTGGCGCGGAGAACCTGCGGCTGAAGGTCCTGTACATGGACAAGGACCTTCTGGCGCTGGAGCGCGGGCCGAACCTCCTTGCGGGCCCGCATCCCTGGCACCCGGAGCTTCCCGTGCTTTCCGAAGCACTGAACACACAGCTCGCGGCGGGCAAGCCCGAACTGCTGCGCCTGGGCCTCGATCCGAAGAAGCGTGTCGAGCCCGTGTTCCACGTCGATCCCGGCGTGGCGGGCGTGGCGATCTTTGCCCTTGGAGCGAAGGCGGCCACAAAGGCGCGGAACGCCTTCGGTTCCTGCCAGTGGACGATGCGCTTCCAGCTGCTGGCCGTGGGCGGGCCGGAAAGTGGCGAGGCCGTCTGCTCCCAGCCCGTCGCCCGTCACAACGCCCTGCCGATGGCCCTCGTTTCCACCACCACGGGCAAGAAGACCGAGACGCACTTCAAGCGGCTGGAAACCTTCGGCAAGTACGCCCTGTGGGAGGCGGAAACTTCCTATTACCGTGCGGACCAGCTCCCCGTGCACGCGGCGGAGCTCGGCATCGACATCTGCGGCGAGCTCTTTTACTGCCGCGAGACGCACGTGTATCTTTCGCAGATCAAGCGCAAGTGGGAGGGCGATCCGGAGACAGAAAAGCCCCTCTACGAGTCTCCCGCCGCGTGGCTGGAATGCCTGATTCTTGAGGACGGCACGGAGATCCACGCGGAGCCGCCCGCGCGGCTGGCAAATGCGATCCGTCAGGTCCGCCGTTTCTGCTCGTAGCTCTTCCGCGTCAGATCTCGAACCACACGCCGTGGGCGCGGATGCCCTCCGCCGCTGCCAAGACCGCCCTTTCGTGTGCGGCGATACGCCGGGCAAGCGGCATGTTGGAGGGCGCCTCCATCGTGTAGGAATGCCGCGTCCAGCCCTCCAGAAGGTAGCGAGCCTCCGGATAGACGTTTTCCGGCAGGCGGTGGCCGGTGTCCTGCGGGCGGATGAGCCCGTTCAGGGCCCTGTGGCCGTCGATCTCGGGCGAGTCGTCCACGCCGATCGCTCCGCGCACCGCCTCCAGCATCTCCGGCGCGAGGGACTGTTCCCGGTCGGGGTTCAATTCATAGAGGTAATACCCGCGCGCCTCCCAGTCCTCGTGAAGGAAGAGGCAGAGATCGAAGCTCCGGGGCCGTTCCTTCAGCCAGTGGACGTGCGCCGCCGCCTCGGGCGAGGAAAGGCGCCGGTAGTCGCGGTTCACATCCACGCCCTCGGGCGTTTCGCGCCGGTTGGCGGCCATGCTCCGGGGGTTCAGAAGCGGCAGGATCGTGAGGGACATATCCCTAGGTAGCGTTCCCTTCCGCAGCATCCGCAGGAGCGCGAGGGGGCCGGCGGGCTCGTCGCCGTGGATGCCGCTCGAAACATAGAGGTTCGCCCTCGGGGAAAGGCAGCGCCGCGTGAGGGCGAGGATCGGATAGTCCCCGCTCCCGTAGAGGTGTTCCACGACAAAATCCTCCCGCTGCGCCGCGAGTTGCACCGCGCCGAGGTACCGGCCCACGTGGAAGGTCCGGCCAAGGTATCCCCGAATTTTCCCCATCGGAAGAGCGAGAATCGACCTAAGGTCCGTCTTCCCGCAAGCGAATTAAGTCGCCGCGGCGTTCAGGCGAACTGCGACGCCGCTTTGGCGAAGCGCCGGGCCGCTTCCGCGAGGTCCGCGCCGCGCGGGGCGCCGAAGGCGATGCGCACGCGGTTCTTCGGGGCCTTCTCCGGATCGGCGTAGGCGAAGGCGCCGGGGACGTAGAGGACATTTTCCTCTAGCGCCGCGCGGCAGAAGGCGCTCTCCAACCCCGTGTCCAGAGTCTTCGGCGCGGCAAGCCAGAGGAGCAGGCCGCCCTCCGGTTCCTCCCAGCTCCAGCCGAGCTTGTTCAGCCCGTTCTCCGCGAAGGAGGCGGACATCAAACGCGCCTTGGCGGCATAGTGGATGCGGAGCGACGCGACAAAAGGTTCGAAGGCTCCGCTCGCGAAGGCGTACTCGGCGATCCACTGGGAGAGGTTCCCGCTGCCGAAGTCCTGCTGGGCCTTGATCCGCAGCATCGCCCCGGAAAGCTCCGGGAGATTCGCCGCGATCCAGCCCAGGCGCAGCCCCGGGGAAAAGCACTTGGAAAAGCTGCCCATGACGGCGAAGGACAACCCTTCCCACTCCGGCAGCGCCGCGAGGGACGGCGTCGGGTGCGGCGCGGTGAAGTACAGGTCGCGGTAGGCGGTGTCCTCCAGCGCCACGACGCGCGGGGCGTTTTCCGCGAACACCTTCCCCAGCGCCCGCTTGACGGCCCCATCCATCGAAAGGCCCGTGGGATTGGAGTAATACGTGATGAAATACGCGAGTTTGACGCGCGGGAGCTCGCCCTCGGTCTCCAGCCGCTTGAGGAGCGCCGCGACGCCCTCGGGGTCCACCTGACCCTGCGCCGTCATCGGCATTTCAAGGACCCGCAGGCCCAGGCCGTAAAACACGTCGAAGACGACGAAGTACGTCGGCGCCTCCACAAGCACGATGTCCCCCTCGTCGCAGAGGGCCTGTGCTGCGAGGTAGAGCGCCTGCTGGCTGCCGCTTGTAAGGAGGAATCGGTCCGCGGGAAGCGCCGGGGAAGCCGCGCCGTCCTGCCGGGCAAGCCGCGCCGCAAGGATCTCGCGCAGCTTTGGTCTTCCCGGGTTACTCCCGTACTGCAGGGCGCTGCCGTCCGCGGGCAGGTGCGCCACGGCCTCGCGCACAATCTCGGTCGGCACGACGGCGTTGTCCGTGAAGCCCGCCGCCAGCGACAGGAGGCCGGGCCGGGTGAGCGCCTGCGTCATGAGACTCGCCAGCACGCTCTCGCGCGCGGCAAGCGCCGCCTTCGACCACTCGGGCCAGTCCGTCCTTTTCACGATGCCGTGTGTCCCGAGCCTAGAGGTGGTCTACGATGCCGTCGGCCAGTCCGTACTCGATGGCCTCCTTCGCGGTCATGTAAAAGTCGCGGTCGGTGTCCTTCTGGATGCGCTCCAGCGGCTGGCCGCTCGATTCGGCGAGGATGGCGTTCAGCTCGTCGCGCAGGCGTTCCATCTCGCGCGCCTGAATGTGGATGTCCACGGCGCTGCCCATCATGTTGCCGGAAATGAGCGGCTGGTGGATCAAAACGCGCGAGTGCGGGAAGAGATAGCGTCCGCCCTTCTTGCCCGCGCAGAGGAGAATCGAGCCCATGCTGGCGGCCATGCCCATCACGACCACCTTGATCGGCGAGGAGATCATCCGCATGGTGTCGAAGAGCGCCATGCCGCTCGTGATCGAGCCGCCGGGGCTGTTCAGGTAAAAGGTGATTTCCTTGCCGGGATCGACGGCCTCAAGGTAGAGGAGCTTTTCCACGGCCTTGCGGCAGGCTTCGTCGTTCGTGTCCGTCCAGAAGAACACCTTGCGGGATTCGACCAGCTTTTTCTGGATGAGGGGCTCCACGCCCTGCTCCATCGGGGGCTTGGCCTCGTCGTTTGCGTCCTCGTCGAATCTCGGTGTCTGCGGCGTCTGAATCATGCGGGCAATCTAGCAGCACCTTGCGCAAAAAGAAAGCCTCTCTGTGGGTTGACGGGCGGATGACGCGGGCGATGATGATCCTCACACGACCATGAAGAACGCACTGGTGATCCTGACGGACAATTTCGAGGAAATCGAGGCCGTGACTCCCATCGACCTTTTGCGCCGCGCGGAGGTTGCGGTGACGGTGGCCTCCCGCACCGGCAGCCTGTCCGTCCGGGGGCGGAGCGGCATCGCCGTGACGGCGGACTGCCTTCTGGAGGCGGCGGGGGAAGGCCTTTACGATCTCTTCGTCCTGCCCGGCGGCCCGGGGCACAAGGCCCTGCGCGCCGATCCCCGTGTGATCGCCCTCGCCAAGAAGCACGCTTCTTCGGGGAAGATTGTCGCCGCGATCTGCGCCGCGCCGGTTGTTCTCAAGGACGCGGGGCTCCTCGCGGGCCGGCGCCACACGGCCCATACCTCCGTGGCGGCGGAACTTCCGGATTTGCTTGCGGACGAGGATGCCGTCGTGGACGGGAACCTCGTCACCTCGCGCGGGGCGGGGACCTCCGTGCCCTTCTCCCTGACCCTCGTGGAAACACTCTGCGGGAGGGCGAAGGCTCTGGAAGTGGCCCGCTCCATCTGCTACAGGGGGACGTGGGCCACCTCTCTGCCTGTGCAATAATTCATTCCCCAGCAACAGTTTGCGCGCAATCCGGCATTTTGCGCCAGTTCTTTCTTTAACGAATGCGCGCACCCCGTAGCATGTCGGCATGGATGTATTGCGGATCGAGGGGAACGGCCCGCTCAAGGGCACCGTTTCCGCCAGCGGAGCCAAGAACGCGGTGCTGCCGATTTTCGCGGCGTGCCTTTTGACGGCGGAGGAGTGCACGATCGAGAACGTGCCCGACCTTTCCGACGTGCGCTTCATGGGAGAGATCCTGAAGGCGCTGGGAGCCAGCGTGAAGCGCGTCTCCCCGGGCGTCTGGAAGATCAAGGCCGAGCAGATCGGCCACGTCGCCCCGTACGAACTCGTGCGCAAGATGCGCGCGTCCATCTGTGTGATGGGCCCGCTCGTCGGACGCCTGCGCCGCGCCCGCGTCTCCATGCCGGGCGGCTGCGTCATCGGGCAACGCCCCATCGACCTGCACCTGAAGGGCCTCGCGCGCCTGGGCTGCAAGATCGGCATCCACGGCGGCTATGTGGAAGTGGACGGCAGCGCCATTCACGGCGACTACGTCTTCCTCGGTGGCCGTCAGGGCCCGACCGTCACGGGATCGGAAAACATGATCATGACCGCCGTCCTCACCCCCGGCGTCACCCGCATCGAGAGCGCCGCGTGCGAGCCCGAGGTGCAGGACATGTGCGAGATGCTCGTCAAGATGGGCGCCAAGATCGAGGGCATCGGCAGCCACTATCTTAAGATCACCGGCGTCGAGGCCCTTGGCGGCTGTACGCACCGCGTGGTGCCGGACCGCATTGAGGCGGGCACCCTGATGGTCGCTGGCGCGATCACCGGCGGCGACGTGACCGTGGAGAACGTCATCCCCGGCCACATGCGCTCGCTCATCGACAAGCTGGAGGAATGCGGCGTCACCTGCGAGCCCGACCCGGTCAAGCAGAAGATCCGCGTCATTGGCGACAAGCCCCGCAAGAGCGTGGACATCGTCACCCTGCCGCACCCCGGCTTCCCGACGGACCTTCAGGCCCAGATGTGCGC
This sequence comes from Puniceicoccales bacterium Verruco_01, assembly GCA_001604565.1. GTDB lineage: Bacteria > Verrucomicrobiota > Verrucomicrobiia > Opitutales > Oceanipulchritudinaceae > Verruco-01. Next base: position 29,997 of record LVBV01000024.1, read on the forward strand.
CCTCATGGCCGTCACCCCCGGACTTTCCATCGTCACCGAGCGCATTTACCCGAACCGCTTCATGCACGTGCCGGAACTCCAGCGCATGGGCGCCGACATCGCCATCGAGGGCCCGAGCGCCATCATTCACGGCGTCGAAGGCCTCTCCGGCGCGCCCGTCATGGCGAGCGACCTGCGCGCGAGCGCGGCCCTCGTCCTCGCGGGACTGGCGGCGAGCGGCGAAACCTGGGTGCAGCGCATCTACCATTTGGACCGCGGCTACGACCGGCTGGACGTGAAACTCCGCGCGCTCGGCGCCACGATCGACCGCATGCCGGTGGAATCCATGCCGGTTTCCTACATCGACGAGTAGGGGCTTCGGGCCTTCGGGGCTTCCGTACGTGAGGAAGTGTTCCATGTTTCCGGATTGCGCTTTCCCGAGCACCGGGACGGGCGGTAATTTTTGAGAAATGATTTGATAATAGGTGCCGGTTCAAATATGTAGAAATCTTTGGTAATTCTCGCGTAATACCGACATATCGTGTCAATGCCCGAATCAGCAATAACTGCCGCAAAGAAAGTATTTTCGCGAGACAGAAATCCACATCTGGACGCCTGCAGGGGAATGGCGGCCTTCCTAGTGTGCGCCGGGCATTTGCGGGATACTCTCTTTGTTCCTTATGCACAGGCGGAAAACCTGGGTTTCGTAAACAAGGTTTTGTATTTCCTGACAACACTCGGTCCGCAGAGCGTGATCGTTTTCTTCGTCCTGAGCGGATATCTTGTCGGCGGCGCCGTTTTAAGGACGATGCAGCAGGACAAATGGGAGTGGTATCCCTACTTGCTCCGACGCCTGTGCCGGTTGTGGATTGTGCTTCTGCCAGCCCTGCTGGTCACCCTCGTCCTAGATGTCGCCGGCAGGTGCCTGAACCCGGACCTGTACCTGCAATACAGGCACAACGATATAGGTGCGACCACGTTTGTCGGGAACGTCCTTTTCCTCCAGACGATATTGGTTGACGTTTTCGGCAGCAACGGCGCCTTGTGGAGTTTGTCCTACGAGTTCTGGTACTACATCCTTTTTCCGTCGCTTGCGGGGATCGTGTATTACAAAAAGCCGCTTCCCAGGATATTGTGCCTTCTGATTTCCGCAGCCCTGATTTTCTTCCTCACCCGGAGCATACTCGAACTGGGCCTGATCTGGCTGATGGGAGCTGGGGCGTATTTTTGCATCCAGAATTGCCGCATTCCGGCGTGGCTGGGCCGTCCTTCCGTCCTGCTTTTTCTGTTCCTCCTTCTCGGAGGCAGCTTTTTCTTTTCCAAGTATTCCCACAACTCCCTGTGGGGATTTTTCATCATCGGCTTCGTTTTCTCCATCCTCGTCGTCGCCCTGTCGCTGCCCGGACGCGGAAGCGACCGGTACGTCTCCATTGCCACCTTTGCGTCGGATTTCAGTTATACACTCTATCTGACGCATACGCCCTTGATCGTCTTCACCAGCATCAGTCTGCTGCATGGGATCAGGTTCGCGGCAAACCCTCTTTCCTGGGGTTTGTATCTCGTCCTTTTGGGGCTCATTCTGTTGTATTCAAAGGGCATATGGTGGTTGACCGAGCGGAATACGGACCGTTTGCGCCGTCGCGTTGACGGCCTGTTCTGCTGGGTGTGGAAGTCCGTTGTCAGGGCGTAGTCCCACTGCGCGACGGGCTTCTCCGGCGGGGACTTTTCTCAAGCCGCCAAATGAATACATTGGTTCGGACGTTTCACACGCGAATACGCGTGCGCTTGCTCTCATGCGGGGGCTTGCCGTCTCCTAGGCCGCGCGCCTGAACGCGCGGCGGGAAGGGCGTCTCCATTCCGCAAGAAGAAATGCACAAGCAATTGTAAAAAATGACGACACAAATTTGTCCGGAATCCCGTTGCGGGAAAATATGGGAATTATTCGCAATTAGCCGTTATTTTCGAGCATTATGCAGCTAGACGGCGCGGATAGGCGGGTTGCCGGGATAGGAGACGGCAGGGCTTTGCAGACAGGCTGAACCGAGGCCCTGCCTGTCTGCGAAACGCAGCCGGAACTTTTCCAGCGACCCGTTCCAACAGCAAGGTTCGCGAGCGAACCTTGCGTGACTGCGCAAGACAAGTGGAAAATGCCTTAGTGCATTTCCCAGTTAGTTAGACTCATAACCTTCATGGTGAAAGAGAGCGGAGCAGTAGGAGGCGGGCATGGAATCGATTGAAGAACGGACGGAATCCGACAAGGCAACCACTGTTCGGGCGGCCTGCTTGCGCAAGGCATTCTTGAGCCTAGAAAAGAGCATTTCGATGGGATTGAGGTCGGGGCTGTAAGGCGGCAGGTAGTGAATCCGGCCCCCCACCGCCTCAATCGCTTCTCCGACCCCGGGGCTCTTGTGGCTGGAGAGATTGTCGCAGATCACCACGTCTCCCGGCTTGAGCGTCGGGGCCAGAAACTGGCGGACGTAGGCCAGAAAGCAGTCGGCATTCATGGCTCCGTCCAGAATCAGGGGCGCCTCGACGCGATCGGCGCGCAGAGCGGCGATAAACGTGCTCGTATTCCAGTGACTGAAAGGCTGGCGGTCCACGCAGCGGCTACCGTCCTGCGAGCGCCCATACAGACGCACCATTTTCGTGTTCAGTCCGGTCTCGTCCAGAAAGACCAGTCGTCGCGGATCGCAACGTTTCTGCCAGCGCTGCCACAGCCTGCGGTGACGCGCCACGTCACTGCGGGTCTGCTCGCTGGCGTGCAGCGTTTTCTTTGAAGCGCAGCCCCATGCGTCTGAGTTGGCGGTGTATGACCGAGGCGGCCACCGTTTCCCCCTGTTCTTCCAGATAACGCCGGCACAACTGTTCCAGCGTCAACCCCGGTTCCCGCCCCACCCACTGCCGCAAAAGAGCCTCGTGCTTTTCAAGGCGTGGCGCGCGATAACCCCCGATCTGCAGCACAGTCCTGCTGCCGCTCTGCTGGTAGCGCTCCCAGACCTGGTCCACATAGCGCCTTGATCCCCTCAGCGCACCGGCCACATCGCTTGTCCCGAGTCCCTCGTTCTTTGCCGCGATCACCCGATCCCGTATGTCTTGACTGTATGCTCGCATCCCAAGTGTATTACACTTCGGGCTTGTTGAGGTACAGCTGTTTCTGCGCCGTGTAACTGGGAAATGCTCTAGGACCCCGGGATGCTTCGCATCCCGCTGGGGGACTGGCGTCCCCCCAAAACGCTCGCTTCGCGCGCTCCCCCTGAAAGAAGAGGGAACTGTTTTGCGATGTGAAAACAAAGAGGCGCGGTTCCGATCGGAACCGCGCCTTTTGATGAAAACAGAAATCGCGTACTTATGCCTTCGCCGGTTCCGCGTCTTCGGCGGCCTTGCGGGCCTTGAGGTCCTCCTCGATCTGGGCGACCTTCTTGTCGTTCAGAGGGTAGAAGCTGATGACCACCATCGAAAGGAAGCCGAAGACCGCCGGGATGAGGCTCATCATAAGGGTGAGGTTGCTCTTCACCGCCTCGTTCGGCTCGGTGTTCGCCACGAAGCCCGAAAGATCCAGCATCCAGCCGACAAAGAGCGCCGCGAAGGCCCAGCCGTACTTCTGCGTCATGGTGGAGGCCGAGAACACCAGACCCGTCGCGCGGCGACCGTGCTTCCAGTCGGAATAGTCCGCCGTGTCGGCATACATCGCCCAGAGCAGCGCCGCAATCGTGCCGCCGCCCAGCGACCCAATGACCTGGAGAATCAACATCGTCGTCACCTGATTCGGGCTGAAGAAGTAGTAGGAGGCCGTGCCGACAATGGCCGTGCTCATGAGGACGTAGAAGGACTTCTTCTTGCCGATGAGGGCCACCATGAAGGGGAGAATCAAGACGCCGCAGATCGAGGCGATCTGGCCGACGCCGTTGTAGAGCGAGACGATGCCCTCGAATTCCATGGTCTTCGTCCCCACGTAGGGAAGCCAGTTGTCGCCGAAGAAAAGCCACGTCACGTCCTGCGAACCGACGAAGTACTTGAAGTAGTGCGCCGAAGAGGTGGAGCGGATGGCCGTGAAAAGGATGTAGCTGATCGTCGTGCCGACGAGGAGCCACCATGGAGAGTTGGAAAGCAGGTCGCCGATGTCCTTCTTGAGGGTGGTCTGCTGGTTTTTGGGCGGAGTGACGCGCTCGTGTGTGCCGAAGAAGGTGATGAGGAAGAAGACGATCACCATGACGCCAATGAGGGCGTAGGCCATCGACCAGCCGTGCTGCGTGCGGGAGAGGATCTCCGGATAGGCGTCGATCTTGCTCCCGGGATTCGCCGCCAGCCAGGCGCTGATCTCGTCGGCATGCGCTTCCGCATAATGCTTCACGCCGCCGAGACTCTTGGTGAGGGGCAGAAGGAAGAAGGAAATGAGCGTGCCCGCGCCGAAGGCGAACATGAACTTGATGGAGGAGACGGTGGTACGGTCCACGGGGTTCGGCGAGATGACGCCTAGGAGCGCCGTGTAGGGGATGTTGATCGCCGTATAGAGCATCATGAGCGGGATGTACGTGCAGTATGCCCAGGCGATTTTGGCACTCATGCCCATGGCGGGACTCGTGAAGGTGAGCCAGCCGAAGACCGCTAGCGGCACGACCATCCATACGAAGTACGGGCGGAACTTGCCCCAGCGGGTGTTCGTCCGATCCGCGATGGCGCCCATCATCGGGTCGTTGATGCCGTCCCAGATTCGGGCCAGGAGCAGCATCGTGCCCACGGCCTTGCCGCTGATGCCGAACACGTCCGTGTAGAAGAACATCAGGTAGACCATGAAGGTCTGCCAGTACAGACAGCTGGCGAGGTCGCCAAAGCCGTACATGAGTTTTTCGGTGAAGGGAATGCGACCTGAGGGCGCGCCGGTGCAGGCGCCGGATTCTGTCTGAGCCATATGGGGTCCTGTTAGGGTTTGGGGAGAAGTGTCGCGGGGCATGATGCAGGATCGCCCCCGTTTTGGCCAGCGGCTTTTGGAGGACCGGCCTCGCGGACAATCCGAGGCCGCGGCGCAGCGGCGGTCTTTTCCGGATCGTCTGAATTCCGGCGCGAAAAGCTTGCGCGCTCTTGCGACAAAAACAGCCCGTTTTACGACCAGTTTGGTATCTTATGAGTTTTCTTTCAAAAATATGAGTTTCCGTGGCGGATTCCGTCCACTTTCAGTTTGATTTCGTAAACGACCTGTTTTTTCATGGCCGGATCATGCCCGAAACCGCGCCCAAGCACATCGCCCTCGTCCTCCAGACGCGCCTGCCGGAAAACGCCGGGATCATCAAGGGCATCGCCCATTTCGAGCGTACGAACGCGAACTGGCGCTTCTTCCTCGACGATCAGGCGATGTCGGTGGCCAATCCCTCGTGGCTCTTCCGACGCAAGTGGGACGGGGTGATCTGCCGGCACCGCTTTTCGCTGCTGCTGGAGGAGTGTCGCGCGCGCGGCATCCCCTGCGTGGACCTTGAGGACAGCGAGTACGCCATTCGCGGCGTGCCGAAGATCCGGCCCGACAACCGGGCCGTGGGCCACGTCGGCGCGGAGCACCTTTTGGAAAGGGGCTTCGGCAGTTATGGTTTCTGCGGGTTTTCCAGCGAGCAATGGTCCGTGGAGCGCAAGAACGGCTTTGTGGAGGCTCTCGCCGCGATGGGCCGCTCGTGCAGCGTCTTCGAGACGGCGTATTCCTTTGAGCTCACACCCGACTGGGACGTGCAGGAGCGCGACGCCATCCGCAAGTGGGTGGAGGGCCTGCCGCGTCCCGCCGGAATCATGGCGTGCATGGACCTGCGCGCCCTTCAGGTGATCGACGCGGTCCTCGAAGCGGGCTTTTCCATTCCGGATGAGGTCTCGGTCCTCGGCGCGAACAACGAGTCCATCCGCGCGGAGCTTTCCCATCCGCCGCTTTCCAGCATCCCGATGAACACCTTCGAGTGGGGCCAGATGGGTGCGAAGGCGATGGACACGCTCCTCAAGGGAGGGCAGCCGAAGGAGCTGGAGTTCGTCGAGCCCATGCCCGTCGTCGTCCGCCGCTCGACGGACACGCTGGCCGTGGACGATCCCGCCGTGGTGCAGGCCCTCATGATCATTCATCAGGAGGCCTGCTCGGGACTCCGCGTGGACGACCTGGCCCGGCGCGTCTCTATCAGCCGGAGCCTTCTGGAGCGGCGCTTCCGCAAATACCTGCGCCGCAGCCCCCAGGAGGAGATCCGCAACGCCCGCATTGCCAAGACAAAGTACTATTTGATCGAGACCGAGAAGAAGCTGGAGGAAATCGCCGCGATCACCGGCTTCGAGCACCCCGAATACCTCTCGGTCATGTTCAAGCGCCTGACCGGCGAAACCCCCCGCGACTACCGCCAGCGCCACCGCAATCAGGAGCACTAAGCAGGGGCGAAGCCCCTGCACCCTCCGATGCATCTGCAGATGCATCGGGATGGGGGACTTAGCGTCCCCCAAGCCGCTGGCTTCGTGCGCTCCCCATCAAAAGAAGTCGGTGGCTACTCCCTCACCCGGACGGCGACGAGGCTCTGCCAGCTTTCCATCAGGCTCTGGAAGAAGCTTGGCGCCTCGAAGGGCCACGGCGCGGCGGGATCGGCCTTCCAGTGCGGGCTTTGCGCCACCTGATCGACCATCCACGCGAAGTAGCCCTCGTGGTCCGTCCTCAGGCAGATCTCGCTCCCCGGGGCCATGCGCGCGGCGAGTTTTTCCAGCAGCGGCTGCTGGACGAAGCGGTGCTTCCAGTGACGCTTTTTCGGCCACGGGTCGGGAAAGAGGATGAAGGTGCGGACGATCGTTACGTGCGCGGGCAGGGCATCGAGGAATTCCAGCGCCTCGGCCTTGAGGAAGAGGAGGTTGCCGAGGTTCTGCTTCACGCCCTTCTTGTTGCCCTTGGCCACGCGCTGGGTGACAAGATCGATGCCGACGCACTGCTCCTGCGGGTGCGCCGTGGCGTACGCGGCCAGGAAATGCCCGTGCCCGCAGCCGATTTCCAGCGTGATCGCACACGCCTTGGGGAAAACCTCCGCGCACTTCTTTTTCAGGGCGTCGCGCGTGGCCTGCCGTCCGGCCTCATAGGCGAGGCGTTCGGGCGACATCGGGGAGGGATTCTCGCTCTCTTCTTCCATGGGAAGGCAAAGGCTCTACCGCGCGAAACGGTCCGCCGCGAGAGAAAAACTGGAATGGAGACGGTGCGGGCAGTCTGTCCCGCTTTGGAAAAACGGGTCCTCCCACGTTACTTTTACAAACCACGGCGCACCGTCTCCAAAATGATCATTTGGCCGGGGAGTCCGCGGACGTTGTGGAGGAAACGCCCGCTCCCGGCAAGGACTTATCTTCGGACGGGGCGCTGGAAGCGTCGGAGGGCCGCTGGCCGCCGGGGAGGATTGCCTCGGCGTTTGCACGATCCTCGGCGGCGGAATTCGCGTCACTCACCCGGCGCAGCAGCCGCGCGCGCGTGGCCTGCAAAACGGGCGACACCTCGTCGCGAAGCAGGGCGAGGGCGGCGGCTTTCCGCCCCAGCTCGCAATTCACTCTGGCCAGGTGCAGGCGCGCGGCGTCCTTCTCGTATTTGGTAAGGTCGCTCCGGGCGGCGACCTTCGTCCAGTGGGCAAGGGCCTCCGCCCAGCGGGGCGTGCCAAGGTCGTAATACGCCTCGCCATGACGGAAGGCGAAGTCCTTGCAGGTGGGGTCCAGCTCCTCCGCCTTGGCAAAGGCCGCGAGGCTCTGGTCGTCGATCGCCGATCCCGTGAAGGCGCCGTCCGCCACGAATTTCTCCCGGTAGGTGGCCAGAAGTTCGCCGAGTCCGTAATGATAGACGGCCTCGCGCGGGTCAAGGTCCACCGCCTTGAGATACAGGACGAGGGCTCCGGCGTAATTTCCCTGTTCGGCAAGATAATTGCCCAGTTGCTGTTTCACCACGGCGAGGTTCGGCGAAAGCTGGTCCGCGTGGATGAACATCGTGTTCGCCACGTCATTCTGGCCCACCCGGCGCAGGAACTTCCCGTACAGGACGAGGGTGTTCACGTTGTGCGGGTCGCGCAGGATCAGTTCGTCGTAGCGGTAGGAGATTTGTAGCACCTTGCGCTCGAAGTCCTCCTGTGTGAGGTTCCCCGTCTCCATGTCGGAGAAGAGTTTGTCGCCATCCTGAGCCACGGCGAGGAGCTTGCGCTCCAGAAGGGTTGCGGAATCTTCCGATCCCTGCGCCGGGGTGGGAGCGGGGTCCTTCGCAGGGGCCTGTGCGGGGAAGAGCGTCGCGAGGGCGCAAAGAAGGGGGACGCAAAAGTGTTGGCTCATGAGGGGACGATGCCGGGGCATGTTCATGAATAATAGTCAGCGGCGGCGGGAAAAAGCTCCGCGGATGTCCGAATATCCCTTCCGGCAGGCGCCGCGTGCTCTCTGTGAGAACAGGAGGATTGCCGAGGCGGATGCAAGACCCGCCGCAAAGGCTCCGGCAAGAATGCCGGCATTGCCTCCCATAAGTAACTCTCCTGCCCCGCCACCCGCGCGGAAGACCGCCGTCAGCCCCGCCCAGAAGAGGAGGGGGCCGGCGAGCGCACGCAGGAGGAGCCCCGCCCGGAGCGGGGTGTCGCGAATCTGTACGAGTCGCAGAAGGAGCAGTCCGATCTGGAGCACCGCGTAGGCCGCCGCCATCGTGAGGGCCCCGCTTGCCTCGCCGCCGAGCCATGCGCCCAAGAGGAGGCCCGCCGCCGTGAGCGGGCCGGAGATCAGGCCGAAGTTCCTCAGACTCTTCGTGTTGGCAAGCTGCGTCTCGGCCATGTTGATCATGGTGAGGGGCAGACGTGCCATTTCGCCGAGGGCCAGCAGTTGCATGATCGGCGCCGCGCCACCCCACTGCCCGCCGAGGGCGATCCCGAGGATCGGCTCCGGCACCGCGAAGATGAGGGCGAGGAAAGCGAACCAAACGTATGAGGAACTGGAGACAATTCTCGCCGAAGCTTTCGCAAAGGCTGCGTGGTCCTTCTGGAGCTGCGCGAGCATCGTCGGCAGCACCTGCGAGAGCGGCAGCACCATCTGGCGGCGCGGAGTGGAAAGGAGCGTTTGCGCCCGGTTATAGAGGCCGACCACGGCGGGGCTCGCGAAGAGGCCGAGCGACACGTGGTCCATCGCGCTCGCGAGATTCTGCACGAGGCGGAAAACGCTCAAATTTGCGCCAAAGGAAAAGATTTCCCGCCCGTGGACGGCCAGCGAGAAGCTCCGGGGCCGCCAGTCGCAGAAAAGCGGCAACAGAAGTAGAAAAGTGAGTTCCTGCCCGAGGGTCTGGAAGACGAGTGCGTCGATTCCCCGTCCCGACAAGGCCAGGAGGATCGCGCCGCCCGTGCCGACGAGCTGCGCCGCCACCGTCACGAGGTTCAGACGCAGGTATTGCAGGCGCCGCCGCAGGATCGCCTGATAGTGCGAGGTCACCCCGCCGACAAGAAAGAGCGGGGCGAGCTTGAGGCAGGTTTCCTCCACCGCGCCGTGCCCGTAAAACAGCGCCAGAAGGGGCGCTAGGCCCGCCACGAAAAGCGACATGAGCGCCCCACCGAAGAGGGCCATCCAGAAGGCGGCGTCCTGAAAGGCCTGCTCGTCGCCCATCCGCTGCACGACCGCCGTGGAAAGGCACAGGTCCTTGATGTTGTACAGGAGCGAGAGCACCGCCCACGTCATGCCGAAGACGCCGAAAAGCTCCGGGGAAAGAATGCGCGAGAGAATCACGATCTGCGCGCAGGAGATGAGAAGGCAAAGGCCCTGTCCGCCGAAGGAGACAAAGAGGCCCCGGATGCTCCCGCGCCGTAGGCGGGAACCCGATTCTGCCGTCTTCTCCACTTGTTCCATTGCGCGATTCTGGGAGAACGCCGGGAAAATGACAACACACAGCCGCGCCCACTCCGCTCCGGGACCTTCCTCAAGGCTTGAAAAATGCCCCGGGAGAAGCCAGTTTGTCCCTTCCGGCGCCTCGCGCCGGCACCGTTCCAAGACTTATGTCCCTCTACGACCGGCAGTACATGCGCTTCGAGCCCGAGCCCGCTAGGAGCAATCCGCTCTACTGGTTCATGGGGCTGATGCTGGTCGGTTACTTCGCGCAGGTGCTTTCGGCCCTCGTCCTCAAGTCGGGCGCGGTGACGACCTTTCTTTCTTTAAGCGGGGAGGGGCTACTTCACGGCAGGGCATGGGGTCTTGTGAGCTACGTTTTCGCCCACGATCCGGGAAATCCCCTGCACCTCATCCTGAATCTGCTCATCGTCTTCATGGCGGGTAGGGTGGTGCAGGACGACGTGGGGCGGCGGCGCTTTGTGTGGATCTGCCTTTTTTCCGCCCTCGGCGGCGCGCTCTTTTACATCGTCTTTCACCTCGGGGGCCTTCACGCGCCGCTTCTTGGCGCGTCGGCGGTGGCGATGGGCCTGATGACGGCGTATTGCCTTGCCCGTCCGGAGGAGCCGGTGACCTTCCTGCTCTTCCTCGTCCTGCCGGTGACGATCAAGCCGAAGTACCTCGTGATCGGCCTAGCCGCCGTGGAGGTCATCTTCCTCACGGCGGAATGGCAGGGGCTGAGCAGCGTGGCCAGCTCGGCGCACCTCGGCGGCATGGCAGCGGCCTACCTCTATTATAGAAAGGCGGTTTTCGGACGCAGGTTCTTCCCGGCCTCCCGCAAGAGTCGCGCCGCGGTCCGCCGTCCGGTGGCGCAGCCGCGCTTCACGGTGAACCTCACCAGCCGCACCGCCCTGCGGAGCGAGGTGGACCGCATTTTGGACAAGATCAACTCGCAGGGCTTCGGCTCGCTGAGCGACGAGGAGAAGCGCCTCCTCGACCAAGCTCGCGACATTCTCGGGAAACAGTCGTGAGCGCCTTGTCCCCAGTTTTTCGCGCAAAGCGTGCGGGCCCGGCATCCCAAGATGCTTGCCCAGACTGCTTTCCGGAAGCGTCTGCAGCCGGTTTTGCCTTTGCGGACAGCGTTTTCCCCTCCCGATGCGAGGAAAAAGAGCTTGCAGTCGGCGCTTCCGGGTCTATGTTCCACGTTTTTATCGCTTTTTAGTCAGCTCCGAAGAAAACATGCCAACCATCAACCAACTCGTCCGCCAGCCGCGCACCCTAGTCACGGGCAAGAGCAAGGCCTCCGCGCTGCGTTCCAATCCGTTCTGCCGCGGCGTTTGCGTGCAGGTCATGACCCGCACTCCGAAGAAGCC
>LVBV01000025.1 GCA_001604565.1 Puniceicoccales bacterium Verruco_01
CTCGGGGATCGATTACCTGAGCGGCTACAGCGTGGCGACCGAAAGCAAGGGCGACCTCAAGAGTCAGGTCGCGCAGGCGCTTTCGAAGCTCGGTCTGTGCATGGTCATTCTTACGCCGTCCACGCGCATCAAGGAACGCTGCGTAAACCGCGTCATCCGCGATGTGACGATCGAGATCGGCTGCTACGAGACACCACTCCTTAATAAGAAGGACGGCGTCCGCAAGACCGCTCTCGCAGCCGCAACCGCAGTCGCCAACGCCATCGAAAATGCTCCGAACGGGCAAGTGCCCGACGAGTTCGGCGACGAACTGAGCGGCAGGTTCCAGCTCCTCGAAAACGACATTTCGCTCATCCCGGACGAGAAGACTGGAATCCTCATCTACCGGGTCAGCGCCCACACGGAAATATCCACCATCAACGAATAGCACTATGACACTCAAACTGCCCAAGGCGCCGTACAACACGGCCAAAGCAATCTACGCGGGGCGCTCGATGCTCCGCTTCGTCCGGTCCGCCACCTTTCACGGCGTCACCGCCTCGGTCGAAGGCGTCTTCTCCCTCGCTGACCACGGCTTCGCGGTCGGCAGCGCGCTCCGCTTCAAGAGCGGGACCGCTGGCAGCGGCCTGACGGCGAACGAGATCTACTACGTCATCGCCGTGCCGAGCGACGGCACTTTCAAGCTCTCCGCGACCTACGGCGGCGAATCCGTCGCGATCGCCACGGCATACACTGACATCGTCTTCGCCAAGGCGCACATCCTCGGACTCAAGGAGATCACGACGAAGGGCGAGATCGAGAACGACACCTACGAGGAGCCCGGAGAGGACGGCGTCCTCTACACCGTCGATTCGCGCCAGAAGAGCGCGAAGGAATCGGCGGAGTTCGAGTCGCCCGAGACCCTGCGCAAACTCGAACTCTTCGACGGCAAGCTCTTCGGGCAGATCTCCGGCACGGCCACCCTTTTCACGCCCGATCCCCAGCGGCAGGCGGCGAATACGGTCGCCCTGGTCTCCGAAGAGGACTTCCCCTGCACGTTGTCCAGCAACGGCGACACGAAACTCGGCGGCGGATTCAGCACGGCACCGCTCAAACTAACCAGCCTCAAACCCGGCGGCATCACCTACCAGGCCGCCGCCCAGATCGTCGCCTCGTAACAGGAGAATTCCCCAATGGATACCATCAAGAGCAAATCGAAAATCGTCGAGTTCGAGCGCGACGGCCAGCGCATCAAGGTGCAGCGGATGCGCTGGAAGGACGCCCGCCTGTGGATCAGGAAGCTCGCCGCCGAGGTGACGGAGTTCTTCGCCACGAGCGGCATCCTCGGCAAGGGGGAGGAGGACGGCGTCGAAACGTCCTCCATCCTCAAATACCTGCCCAAGATCGTCGAGCAGTCCGACGATCTCATCATGGACCTTCTCGCCGCGAGCTGCCGCACCATCAAGCCCGAGGAGATCGCCGAGATGGACACGATGGAGGTCAGCGCCCTCATCGCCGCCGCCATCGCCGTCAACGTGGACGAAGACCTAAAAAACTGCTGGAGCGGGGTTCTGGCGGGGGTGATGAGCCTAGTGGGCTCCGCTCTTCCCAAGACCCCGACGACGCCATCGGGCGCACCTATGCCGGTCTTGTTCGAGCAGGGTTTGCCGCCGCCTACCTCGACGAATGCACCCTCGACGACCTCGACTTCTTCGTCCGGCACGTAAACGACTTCAACAAGGAGTGCGGCCCAAGGCTATTTTGACGGCTGCGGGCCGCATTCCTTCGCGGAGGCCTCCGCTGCTTCCGCGTCCTTGGCAGCCTTCGCGGCCTTTTTCTTCGCATCGTCCTTGGCTACTTCAACGCAGCCCCAGATGCAGAACAACACGAATGGAATCCAGAACCACGGATACTGAAACATATCATGCCCAGTATTCCAGATGTCCTTGATCCAGCGCCAAATCCAGACGATCGCGGCACCCCAGAACGGGAAAGTGACGCCGAGGATGAGCAGGCCGAAGGCAAATGACAGCATTCCTCTTACTACAGTATGAACAACATACTCGATGTCTTATTGAGATTCAAGCCTGATATGTCGGGCTTGAACCGCTTTACGTCGGGTCTCAAGGCGCGTCTTCAGCAGGTAAAGAAGTTTAATGAGCAGATCGGCAACGGTGATGTGGAACTGCGCAAGTGGGCGGGGCGAGCTGCTGCCTTCTTCTCAGGGGCGGCGCTTTACAGCTACGCACAGCGGAGCCGCGAGGCGGAGACGGCACAGCGCGCCCTCGGCATCATGCTGGAGCGCAATGGACACTTGGCCGAATCTGACAACCTGATCAAGCTCGGTCGCGATCTGGAGGAGGTCACGAACTTCACGAAGGAAGGCATCTGGGCGCTAGAAGCGCAGGAATCCGCCTTCAAGTTCACCTCGGCCCAGATCAAGGACGCGACCGAGATCATCCTCGACTACGCGACCGTCGCCCGAAAGGGGGGCGCTGAGGCCGCCAACGATTTTGTCGGTGTATTGACCGGGCAGGAGGAAGTTCTCAAACGCTATGGCATCGTCTTGGACAAGACCAAGGACCGCTACACTGCCGTGCTGGAGGCATTTAAGGGCCGCTTCGGCGGGGCGGCGCGGGCGGCTGTCGTCAGTCCGGAGGAGCGCAAACTCCTCCTTGATTACCAGCGGACGATGGAGGATCTCGGCAAGAGCGTGCGCTATGCGACCACGCCCGCTCTCCGCGACATGGTCGATGTCCTCAAGGACATCACTGGGCTTCTGAGGAGTCTGGGCGGCTGGCTTCGCTCCGTTTCCGAATCGAACAGCTGGCTCGTCAAGACGGTGACCCTCGCCATCGCCTCGGTCACGGCGCTTTCGCTTTCCTTCACCCTGATCAAGTCGATCATCAATCCCCTTCGTGCGGCCATCGTTCTGCTGACAGGACACGCCTTCCTATACTGGATAAAAGCTCTCTGGTCGGCCATCAGCGCGGTCAAATATCTCGGAGCCGCCTTAAGTTGGCTTGGAGCGATTCTCGCAGGAGCTGGAATCGGCATCGGGATAGGGATTCTGATCAGCAACCTCAAGATCTTCGGAGTGAAGATTTCCGATTGGGTGGCCTCGTCGATCGCAATCTGGTTCGCGTGGGGCGTGCAGGTCAAGGGAGCTGTCCAGAAGGGTTGGGCTTGGATCGTCTATGAGTTCAAAACCGCCATCCCGCGCATCAAGACGCTCTTTGCCGAGTTCATGGTCTGGCTCGGCAACAAGTTCAACGGCACATGGGCGGGGCGTAAGCTCGGCATCGAGATCGACACGGCGAGCTGGCAGGCATCCATCGACGAGGCGAAACGCCAGATCGAGGCCTCGGCTGCAGAACATGAAAGCAAGTTCGATCAGATCACAAAAGAGACAGCCGACAAGGTCTCGATATACCGCGAGGTCGCCTACAAGGCCATTACCGAGGGTCTTCAGCCGAAAGACAAGGGCGAAGAATCTCCCGCGACTGCCGCGCCTGCGGCCCCGGCTGCGCCCGAACAGGAAAACCGCGACTGGACCACGGAGGAGACGAAGCGCCGCCGCATTCTGTTCGACCTCGAAACGCAGATGCAGGCGGCGGAGGCGGCCCACGACCAGAAGAAGGCAGACGACCTGCAGATCCAGATCAACCGGCTGCAGTACCAGCAGGATCTCGGGCAGGATGCGAACGACCTCATCGAGGCGCGGCTCAAGCTCGAAAGCGAGGAGCTGGCGAAGACGAGGGCCCTGAACGAGAACGCGAAGAGCCGGACGCTCCTTGAAAACACCCTGACCCAGCTCCAGAACGAGCGTCAGATCGCGGAGCAGCGCGGCGATCGCGCGACCGCGAACCGCCTTCTCGCGCAGGAGCGAGAAGTCATCCAGCAACTCATCGCGAAGTATGAGGAGCTGGCAAGAATCTCGGCGACCGAGGCGGACAAGTCCGACGCCCTCGCCCAGGTGGCGAACCTCAAGAAACAGCTTTCTGAACTCAGCGCGCCGACATCCTTTCTGGAAGGCTTGCAGCGCGGCGTTAGCGACTGGCTGGCAAGCACGAAGACCGCGTTCGAGTCCGTGGCCGACCTCGTCTCGTCGAGCATTGGAACAGCTGTCAACGGCGTCGCCGACGGCATCGACGGCTGGATCACGGGATCAAAGAGTTTTGGCAGCGCGATGCTTGGCGTATGGAATTCTGTCCGCAAGGCCGCGATTCAGATGGTTGTCGAATGGCTTGCAAAACAGGCAATGGCGGAGGGAATGACCGTCCTCTTCCATGCAGCATCCAAGGCGAAGATGTTCGCCATCGACGTGGCGTTTGCCGCCAAGGGGCTGGCCATTCAGGCAGCGCAGGCGGCAAAGTCGCTTATCATGTGGCTACCCTCGGCGATCGCGGCAGCAATCTCGTCCTACGGCGTAGCGGCGGCTCTCGGCATTGCCGCCGTCATCGCGGCAATCGCGGCGGCGGGAGGCTTCTCTGTCGGCGGCGACACGGGCGACGGTCCCGAAACCGAGGTTGCCGGTGTCGTCCACCGCAAGGAGTGGGTGGCCCCCGCCTGGATGACAAGGCACGCGACCTACGGCCCGATGATCCGCGATCTCGAATCGGTGCGCCGCAGGGGCTTCGCCCTGGGAGGTTACACCGATCCGGCCTCCGGTCTCACGCAGTTCAGTCAGACTTCGGCTGCCAGCGCTGGGAACATCAGCGGCACGGGGAGCTCCGAAGCTGTCCGCCCGATCAACGTCAACGCGGTGGTGGTGGACAGCGACGCATCCGCACGGCGCTTTGCCTCTTCGCGCGCGGGGAAGACGGCCTTCATTTCTTCGGACCGGCAGCGCCGCACCAACGCAAAACTTAGGATGTGACGATGGAAATCTATCTTGGACAGCACGTCATCCTCCCCTACGCGGCGAACTGGAAAACTCGTCCGAAGGTCACGCTTGGCTCGCTCACAAACAGCCGGGAGGCCCCTGCCGGGACGGAGATTCGGGCATCGGCCTTTGCGACGCTTCGGCACACGCTGGACTGGACGATCACGGGCCAAGACGGCGAGGAGTGCGGGCGCATCGAGGAGACCCTGCGGCTGGCACTTGTGGAGAAGCGTGCCGGGGCGCCCTTCTGGCTCGCCGTCCGCGCGATCGCAGCGGTGGCGGGCAACGTGATCACTCTCGATGCGGAGCCGGACGTGGAGATCGCGACGGGCACGGTTCTTTGGTTTGGCGGGCTCTGCGCGAATGCATACGGGATTTGCACCGTGGCCTCAGTCTCCGGGTGCTCTGTGACGCTAGTGGCCGCGCCTGCGGGCCTCGTCGCCGGGATGCAGATCGCCCCGGTGATGCTGGGGACGCTGGAGCCGGACCCGGATGTTTCGGAGGTGCACGGCGCGGCGCGGAGCTGGAAGCTGCGGCTCAAGACCTCCGGTGACCTGCATGGGCTTGCGCGGAGCGGGTCTGAGGCAATGGGGCTCGGCCTCACGATTGGAGCGGTCCGCAACGGCACTATTATTGGGCGCAACGCGGACGAGTGCCAGGTGCTGGCCCTGACGATTTCGGCCACGCGCACCACTATCGTCGTCGGCGCGGCAACCGAGGAGGCGATGGCGATGGCCCTCTCCATCGCGGCGTCACGCAACGAGATCGCGATCAACCAGACCCACACCGAGTCCGGGCGGCTTGCTTTAACCATCAGCGCGGAGCGCAACTAGCCATGATCATCATACCCAGTTCAAAAAAAGGAATCATCACCCCGAGCCGCTCTCTTCTGGCCGTCGGGGGTGGCGGGCTCAATATCATCAACCGCAAGTTCACGGACTTTTTCCCAATCGGCCCGCGCAGCCACATGAAAGCCCGCGAGCGCTGGGACGTTCTCGATGCTGCGACGGGCCGTGTCGTCAAGTCGATGCGGGGTGCGTGGCAGCACAACCTGATCCTCAACTGCGGTAAGGACATGGCCTGCACGAACTTTTTCATCAACTGCCTCGCCTACGGACACCTCGGGACGGGGACTGCGGCCCCGGCGGTCACGGACACCCATCTCGCCGCCCCGGCGCTCTCGACGAGCGTCCACGGCGCGGAAACCTCCTACACCTCGATTTCCGGCGACACGATCACGCTCACGGACAGCTTCGTTTTCCCGGCGCAGACAGGGGATTTCGCCTTCACCGAGTTCTCGGCTTCGGTCAATTCCGCCGCATCGGCCAACATGTTCAACCGCATCGTCTTTGACGACCCGATCGTGGGAGGGGCGGGGCAGCAGCCGAAGGTGACGATCGAGCTGGCGATCACCCTCTCCCCGTTCACGACGCCGCAGGTCTACACGGAAGATGTGATCGCGGGCGGAACGCCCGTCGCCGGGTCTACGGGCTCCGCGCGCATCCGCAGCCTGAAATGGAACGAATCTCTGTATTGCCGCATCTCCAGCCGAACCACATACAATGCGATCAACGCCGACGGCGCGGCGCTGGAGCCCTCCTGGTCCGACGTCTACCGCTGTGGGTGCTGGGTCTCGACGCTGGGGACGCTCCTCCCCGCGAGCGTTTCGGATGAAGATTGGGACGGCGCGAGCTACACATCGCTCGCGAGCTGCATGAGTGTCGCGGCCTACACGACAGGAAGCTACCGGCGGTCCAAGACATGGACGGCGGGACTCACCGATCTCAATCTCGCGTCGATTCGTTCGTTCGGAATCCTGCATCGCCGGACTGAGTACATGAACCTCGAATCCTGCGTCTTCCAGTTCCTCTGCGACACACCTTTCGACAAGCTGAACACGCAGAGTTTCGCGATCAACATGGACTTCGCGGTGGACGCAAACTAGCCATGGAGACCTACCTCGGCAGGCCCGTATTTCTGCTCCGAATCAACCATGCGAAAGCATGGTCCGGGAGCGTCGTCTTTGACGCGGACGTGCGGCAGGTCGGCGGAGGCGCGGCAATCCCGGTGGGCACTCGGCAGCACGCTGCGCAGCGCCGGGATCTGGACGCGGTGGCGGGGAGCCTGCGCGAGATCGAGGAGTGGTTCGCCGCCGTGCGCGGGCAAGCCTGCGGGTTCTGGCTGCCGCTCCACAGCCAGAGCATGAGGGTTCTTTCCGCGCCCAGTGCCCAGAGCTTTCTCGCCGCCGGGACGGCCCTCGCGGACCGCTGGGGACAGAACCCTTGCGTCTATCTTGCGCTGACGGACTCTGGGGGCAACCAGCACCTCCGGCACGTTGAGAGCGTCGCGTAGAGCGGCTCCCACAGCCTCGTGACGCTCGATCCCGAGGAAGGGGACCTTGAAGCCCCGCCGGTCTCTGCAAGCCTGCTTCTCTACGTCCGGCTGGCGTCCGACGAGCTGGAGGACATTGAGCGGCTGAACTACGACACCTTCACGTTCTCCTTCACGGTTTTGGAGCTCCCGAACGAATACGCGACGCTCGAAGAACCCGAGACGCCGGTCTTCCTCTACCAGCTCGGCTACGTCCTTGGGTCCAAGGAAAACTGGACGCGGTGGACGAGCTGGGGCGTGCAGGTGAACGGGGTGGACGGGACGCAGTGGATCCCCGCGCCGATCGAACACGGGGACATCACGAACGACGCCGAAGGTTCGGAATCGAGCCTGCGCTGCCTTCCTTGGGACGACTGCCCGCTTGCGGACCTTTTCCCGGTGGCCGAGGGCCTGCCGCTGCACGTCAAAATCTGGCGCGCCTCCTGGGACTGGGACACGTTGGCCGAGACCGGCACGCGCGTACTCCTCTTTGACGGCGAGGTGCGCAAACCCGAGGATTCGGACTGGGAACTCACGGCAAGCCTCCAGAGCGGCGTGGACCTCTTTGCCCGGCAGGTCCCGGTAAAGGAGATGAGCCGCACCTGCCGTCACCGCTTCTGCGACGCGGGATGCAAGCTCGCGCGCGCCGATTTCAATATCTCTGCAACGGTTCTGAACGCGGTCAACGGCGGCCTGTACTACCTCAACGTGCAGGCTTCTCAGGAGGTGGCCGACGGGTGGCTGGACTACGGGATCGTGGTGAGCGACGACTACCACAACTCAACGCCGTCCAAGCGGTGGGAGTGGAGGGCGATCCAGGGCGTGACGGCCCTCGGCGGCAACCAGTACCGCATACAAGTGAGGACGCCCTTCCGCTGGCTCAAACAGGGGGATTCCTGTCACCTGTACCGTGGCTGCGCTCTGACGACGGACGCCTGCGGAGGGCACACCACAGCCGCAGGGGTGGCCGTTGCGACGAACATCATCAACTTCGACGGGGAGCCGCTCGCCCCCCTCAAGAACCCGCAGACGCAGGTCTCGACGACCGCGAGCGCAGCGAAAAAATGAAGACGACCGATCCAGCTTTTCCCGCCGCGCTCCGCGCCTCCGCAGAGGCTTGGGAGGGGACGCCGTTCGCCCGGCTGCATTCGCAGCGCGGCGTGGGGGCGGACTGCACGGGCCTTTGCCACGGCGTGCTTGTGGAGGCCGGAGCGGAACTGCCCGAGATGGGCGCTCCCACCTTCGGCGCCACGGCGGACATCAACTTCGCCGCCGCGATCGGGGCTTTTCTCGCTTCGTCGGATGCCTTCGCGCCGGTGGACGATCTGTCCGCGCCGGACATCCGGCCCGGCGATCTCCTCCTCTATCAGATCACCAAGGGGACGCAGCACCTTGCGCTCGCTCTCGATGCCGCGACTCGCATTCAGGCGTGGCCGAACCGGGAAGCCGAAATTGTGGCCATCGACAGGCCGTCCCTGCGACGGCTCGTCGAGCACTGGAGGCTCGTGGAAAATGGCTGACAACACCATCAACACCCGCAAAAGCGTTGCCTCGACCCGCAAGACGAGCGGCATCGTGGCGAGCTACACGACGGACAGCCTCCTTTCGGGCCGCCTCGCGTTTATCCGGGGGCGTCGCTTTGTCACGCTCGAGGACATGAGCGACCCGATCAACGTCTATTCAAAGCCGAGCAACTCGGGAGGGGGAAAGTAGATGGGCGGCGGCGGCGGAAAGAAAGGCGGCGGTGGCGGCACCTATTACGGCGATGTTTTGAAGCTCATCGGCGAAGGCCCGATCGCGAAGGTGCATTGCATCAAGATCGACAGCGTGACCGTATGGAAGGACCGGAACGGTCTATCCATAACGGGCGAGTACGTCGATATATCGACCGACGTCGGCACGCTGCGTATCTACAAGGGGAGCCTCACGCAGCCCGTTGACAACATCTTCACCGGCGGCCCGGCTTACCGGGGCGTCGCGTACGCACGGGGTCGGAAGATCAAGCTCGGCAGCGAGCGCACCTCGACCCCATCGATCGAGATCGAGTGCACCTTCGGCGAGACGGATACCGGTCTTGTTTCGCCGGTCGCGGTTCTGCGTGAGCTGATGTGCGACCCTCACCACGGCCTCGGCGCGGACTCCAGCCACTTCGCAGCCGATGCCGGCATCGAGGAGGAGACGGTCGCGCTGGCCCCGAAGTTGACCGAGGAAAAATCGTTGCAGGATGTGTGCGACGAGCTTCTGCCGCTTGTGTGGTGTTACGCAAGGTGGGAAGGCCCGGTCCTGACCGTCCACCGGCTTTACGATCCCGAGGACTGGGACTTGTCAAGCATCCCCGTCATCACCGACGAGCTGTGTTTTGAGCCGCCCACCACGACGCCCGAGACCCCCGATGAGCGGGTGTCTCAGACGCTCGTCCAGTGGACGCAGGTGTACGACGACGACGAAGGTGACGATACCGAGGGCGAGTACGGGAATGTCTCGGTCCACCGTGACCCCCATGCTCCGACAGTCGGCGGGAAATCCGTGACAATTCAAGCCGACGCGATGATCACGGAATCGTATGCCTCGCGCTTCGCCCGCGAGAAGGGACACCAGCTCGCGCTCTCGCGCACCACGGGCCGCCGCGTCATCCCGTTCTCCGCTTTCCCGTTCGCGTCCACTGCGTTCATGAAGCCGATCAAGGTGTGGGACCGCACCTCGAAAACGTGGATCAGGGCCCGCGTGACGGCCCGGACGATCTCCGCCGACGGTCTCTCAATCGATCTTGAGTGGGAGACGGATTACGCCGCATCGATCCACGATGCCGCCGTGTGTGGATACCAGCCCATTGTCATCTCCTCCATCGGCCCGGTCGATCCCCGAGCTGTCAAGCTCGTCGAACTACCGCGTTGCATCGTCTCAGCCCCGGCGGTGGGCGTCCTCGTCGCCCGAGGCGCCGGGCAGGTCAACGGCTACGGCATCCACTTTTCCGTGGATGGTGGCGCAAACTGGGCCTACACCGGCAACGCGAATAGCTTTGCGGTGTATGGCTCCCTCTCCGCCGCGCTCGACGCTTCCGGCACAAGTTCCGTCGTGTCCGGGGTCACGCTCGATGCGGACATCATTTCCTCCGTCTCCGCAGCTCAGGCGGCCAAGGACACCGTGCTGGGTTGGATCGGCGACGAGATCGTGTCCATCCAGACCGTCACTCAAGGGACGGGTCAGATCACCGTCTCGATGCTGCGGGGCCGCTGCGGGACGCTGGCCACAGCCCATGCTCCCGGAGCGCCGGTGTGGATCATCCAGCGCTCCGGACTCCCGATCGTGACGGACCCGATTACCGAGCCCTCGCCGATCGTGGACACCGCCCAAGACCCGGCAGCGGGCCAGTTCTATCGCGCCCGCCTCCCCCAGAGGGTCGCGCTCAAGACTCAGCTCATGGACGACTGCGACGATCACGCGGTTTCGGTCAACGGCCTCTACCGCCGCCCGCTGCCGCCCGCCGCCGCGCTCACCTCATCCGCCACCTTCGACGAGGGTCCGATCGCGGCCACAGCCACGGCCCGCACCTGGCGCGAGGCCGGTTATCCAGGAGCCGATTTTTACAATTGGTGGGAGTGCGCGATGATCCCGGTCCTGAACGTCAACGGTACCCGGACAAAGCTCCCGACCTGCTACCCGGTGGTGCCTGATTCCGTCGGCTTTGCGACTTTGGTTGCGAAGCTCTTCCATCAGGACCCGGACATCCTCGTTGACACGGAGCTTGTGCCGATCTCGATCCTCCCTGCGGACTACTGGTCCATCATCCTACCGCTCACCGGGGACACGTTCACACTGGAGCTGTTCTCCAGTGTCTCCGAACGCGCGAGCCCGACCGGGACACCACTCGCGATCACGCTGCCGGACAACGTCCTCTCACTGGACGGAGAGGCATTACTTATTGAGGGAGAACTGTTAACACTCCCAGATTAAAGCCATGAAAGAAATAGAGCTAAAAAAGCAATCAATCTGGAACATCCTTTGGACCGTCGGGAAAGGCACCACTTCCGCCACCGCATGCGCGGGCGACGATGCCCGTCTCACTCCCGGTGCCGTGGCCAACGACACCGCGCTCGGGAGGGACGCTTCCGGGGGCTGGGTGCAGCGGACTGCGACGCAACTCAAGAGCTGGATCCAGCTCGCAAAGGGGGATGTGGGCCTTGGGAGCGTTGACAACACGTCGGACCTCGACAAGCCACTCTCCACAGCCGCGCAGACGGCTCTGGCGGGAAAGGCGGCTCTTGCGGGATCGTCCACACAAGCGTTCAGCGCCTCAACACTTACCACCGCGTCGAGCTTCATTTGCGGCGGAAACATTTCATGCAACGGGTGGCTTAGTGCGGCGACCCTGAATGTTTCCGGGGCGGTGGCGGGTGCCAATCTCTCTGCTTCCGGATGGATTTACACCACGGCAAACCACAGCGGTTACACAGTTCCTTCGCTCACCGCCTCGATCCTCGCAAGAAACCTTGGTGGAGACAACGAGATCGACCTCGTTGCGGCGCGAACGACGACGGGCCTCACCGGGGGCGTCCGTTTCTACGATTCGGTCAGCGGGACTTCGACTTTGCTCCTGAAAGTGACAAATGGGGCGCTCGTCGGGGGTTCCGCGAACACACTCAACATTGGAACCTCATCGGTTCCGTGTGCGGGCGGTTACACGCAGACCGCGTTTGTGGTCACCTCCGCACTCGAAGCTAAGACCGCCATCCGTGACTTTTCCGCTGCGGAAAAAGCCGTGGCCAAGGAGATTGTTCTGAGATGCCCGAGGGCGTACCAGCTCGTCACAAGCGTTGCGGAGAAGGGAGCGGATGCCGCGCGGCTGCACTCCGGATGCGTCTACGAGGAGGTCCGCCGGGTGTTTGTGGATAGGGGCCTCGACCCAGAACGTTACTCCATCTTCTGCGCCTCGCCCCGTCAGAAGAAGACGAGACGGACGGAGACGCGCGAGGTTGTTGCCGTGATTTGCTGGCGAGCCGTCGTCACCACGGAAACCGTGACGATCGAGGAGCCAGTCTTCGAGGAACTCCCGATGGTGGACGCCGCTGGAAACGCGCTTCTCGACGAGGCCGGGAATCCCCGGACCTACCGGGCTCCGGTGTACGAGACGGACGAAACCGGCGCTGTCCTGCAGGACAAGGGTCTGCGCTACGAGGAACTGCAAATCTGGATCGCCGTGGGCCTGCGGGAGCTGGCAGCGGCAGTCTAACATAGCGTTCACAACCAACTTACAGGCAACATCATGGCATTTCCAATCTACATTCATGCTGACACCGCCGACTTCGACGGTCCGCTGGACCTGCGCCGCAGCGCCGTCCCAGAATTTTTGGCGGGCAGCGCCGTCGAGTTCCGCATCTGTATCTTCGAGTTCGGCACGATCCGCGACGTTTCGGACCTCGCGAGTATCACGGTCGAAATCAAGGCAAAGACCTCGCAGGACGAGGCTCCGGCACCCGGCGCGGCGCCCCTCATGGCAAAGACCGTCACGAGCCTCGACAACACCATAACCGAGGCGGAGTGGTACGCCTACACGCACTGTCACGCGACAATCGTATTCACTGCGGAGGAAAGTGCCATCCCCGCCGGGACGCACTGGCTCGTCGTCACGGCGCAAACCAGAGATACGGCTTCGCAGACGCTCACGCTCTGCGCGGGCGACATCGTCGTGGGACTGCGGGAGCTCGCCGCAGACGCCCGGTTCGACGCTGCCCACGACGATCCCGCCGCGCTGATTGCGATCGCGCGCGAGATTTTCGGCTGAGTTCGCACAGATCAAATTCTCAAACCTCTGCAATATTTTATCAAACCTCATGCGGCAATACAGCGTTTACAAATCGGCGAACCGAGGAGGCGGGATGAATTTTCGAGCGGAAAACCGGACCATGAGATGAAACGAATCGGGATTCCTTGAGTCGAATGGGGCGGTTTCCCGCCGGAAAGTCGCCCGCTTTCCGACGGGAGTCCGAATTGCAGATGCTCCCACTGGCAAAGCGCTCTTGCGAAAGAGCCGCTGCCCGCAAATACTGCGCACATGACCGGCACGATCGACACCCCCGGCGTGGACGGAGTCTTCCGCATTTGGCATGACGGGCGGAGCGTGTACCTGCTCGTGCGCGGGGAGAAGGCGGCCTTGATCGGCGCGGGCGGACCGGGGCACCTGCCGCTGCTGCGTCAGGCGCTCGCGATGGCGGGTCTCAGGGCAGAGGCGATCGGCGCGATCCTCCTCACCCATGCGGACCCCGCCCTGTGCGCGAACGCCCCGCTCCTCAAGAGTGCGGACACCCGGATCTACGCAACCGCCCTCGAAGCCGCGAAGCTCGCCTCGGGACGCTTCCTCAAGCCCGGCAGCACCTTCCGCGAATTTCTGGAGGGCCGGCGCGCCCAAATGCTGCACTTCGCTCCCTTCGCAGCGGACATCCTCGTGTCCGACGGCGACGTGCTGGAGGCCTGGTACGGCCTTTCCGTCGTCGCGCTGCCCGGCCCGACGATGGGGCACTGCGGTTACTACTGTCGGCACCTCGGCGTCCTCTTCGCAGGAACGCTCTTCGAGGAACCGGGCTTCTTCACGCGGATGCTGCGTCCCAATTCCAACCACGGCCTGCGCCTCAAGAGCATCGCCAAGGCCGACGCCCTGCACGCCCGCGTGATTCTCTCTTCCTGACCTGTCCCTCCCGCCAAACAAGAGCACCGTGAAAACCCCGGACAACAAACTCCTGGCCACAGCCGGATATCTGACCCTCGGCATCGCCGTCTTTCAGGCGGTCATTTCCCTCGTCCCCGAGTGGAGCGTGTTTTTCGGAGCCCCTCCCGAGATGGCCGCGGATCGCGCCCTGCTTGCTGTGGCAGGAGAACTCTGCGCGCTTTTCTTCGCCCTCTTCGGGTTCTACGGCCTCTCCGGCGCGGGTGTCGTCCGCCGCCTGCCGCTTTTGCGAGCAGTGCTGGTCTTCACCGGCGCGGTCTTCGTCCTCCGGGGCCTTGCCGTGGTCCTTCAGATTCTCGTCAACAGCGGCATCCTGAAGGGGCCCGCGACACCTGCGCACATGGTGGCCGCGTCGCTCCTCTCGCTTTGCATCGGCGTTCTCTATCTCTCTGGCACGATCCGGGGCTGGCGGAATCTAGCTCCAGAAAAGTAGCCCCGCCGCACGAATCCGCGCAAACGGCGCCGCAGCTTTGCGGAATTGCTCGCAAGGCGGCGTCATTGGCGCGATGATCCCCTTTTCGGCCCTCGTGGCCGCACGATGCACGAATTCCAGAAGAACCGCCCCGAACCGCTCAAAGCCTTTCTTGTCGAGATCCGCGAAGCCGGAATGGAAGACGCCCCCGAGGCGCTCCTGGCCGAACTCAGGGAGCTGACCGGAAACCTCGGGATCGAGACGGTGGGCGAGGAAATCGTGGCGGTGAAAAGCCCCACGCCGCGCACCTACATCGGCTCCGGCAAGGCCGAGACGTTGAAAAACGCCGCACTGGCCCTCGGCGCGAACGTGGCGGTTTTCGACGCCCCGCTCGCTCCCGCGCAGCAGCGAAACCTCGAAGAACTCTTCGGCATTGCCGTCATCGACCGCCAGCAGGTGATCCTCGACATCTTTGCCGACCGCGCCTCCACGCGCGAGGCCGTCCTGCAGGTGGAACTGGCCCGCGCGGAATACATGCTGCCGCGCATCCGCGGCTTCTGGGGGCACCTGAACCGCCAGCGCGGCGGTGGCGTGAACCAGAAGGGCGAGGGCGAAAGTCAGGGCGAGATCGACTCCCGCGTCACGCGCCGGAGGATCGTGCGCCTCAAGGAGGAGCTGGCCGAAGTCGTCCTGCGCCGCGAGGTGCAACGCAAGAGGCGCGAAAAAATCCCGCTGCCAAGCGCCGCCATCGTCGGCTACACGAACGCAGGCAAGAGCTCTCTTCTGAACGCCCTGACCGGCGCCGGGGTGCTCGCCGAGGACAAGCTCTTCGCGACGCTGGACCCCACGACGCGCCAGATGAGCGTCCCCGGGGGCGGCAAGCTCCTTTTGACCGACACGGTGGGCTTCGTCCGCCGCCTGCCGCACCGCCTCGTGGAGGCCTTCAAGGCCACGCTGGAGGAAGCGGTCGTCGCGGACTTTCTGATCCACGTGGTGGATGCGGCGAGCCCCGACGCGGCACGCCATGCCGAGACCACGCTGCGCGTCCTAGAGGAACTCGGCGCGAAGGAGAAGCCCATCCTCACCGTCTTCAACAAGGCGGACCTCCTCGGCGAGACCCCCTTCCTTTGCGAACCGGGGGCAATCCTCGTCAGCACGAAGACGGGCTTCGGCATGGAGCCTCTCAAGGCGCGCCTGTATGCAATGGCCTCCGAGCGCAAGGCCCCGAGCGTCCTTTTCATCCCGCACAACCGCTACGACGTCCTCGCAAAGCTCCACGAGGCCGGCTGCGTGGAAAAAACGGAAACCGAGGACGAGGGCACAAGGGTCACCTGCAACCTGCCGCCGCGCCTGAAGCCGCTGGAGAAGGAATTCGGCGCGGGCACTGCTGAAGTCTGATTTTACACCGCCACCGGGGCCTTGATGGCCGGGTGCGGGTTGTAGTTTTCGAGCGAAAAATCCTCGTAGGAGAAGGAGAAGATGTCCTTCACCTGTGGGTTGATCTTCATCGTCGGCAGGGCCCTCGGCTCGCGGGAGAGCTGCAATTTCGCCTGCTCGACGTGGTTGGTGTACAGGTGCAGGTCGCCGAAGGTGTGGACGAACTCGCCGGGTTTGTAGCCGGTCACCTGCGCCACCATCATCGTCAAAAGCGCGTAGCTAGCGATATTGAAGGGGACGCCGAGGAAGATGTCCGCGCTCCGCTGGTAGAGCTGACAGGAAAGCTCGCCGCGATCCACGTCCACGTAGAACTGGAAGAGCGCATGGCAGGGCGGCAGCTTCATGAAGGGGATATCCGGCGGGTTCCACGCGCTCACGATCAGGCGGCGGCTCGTCGGGTTCTTTTTGATCTCGGCCACCACGTCCGCGATCTGGTTCACCGCGCCGCCGTCGGGCTTCTTCCAGCGGACCCACTGGGCGCCGTACACGGGCCCGAGCTCCCCGTTCTCGTCCGCCCACTCGTCCCAGATATGGACGCCGCGTTCCTTGAGCCAGTTCGCGTTGGTGTTGCCCTGAAGGAACCAGAGAAGCTCGTAAATGATCCCCTTGAGGAAGACCTTCTTGGTCGTCAAAAGCGGAAAACCCTCCCGCAGGTCGAAGCGCGTCTGCGCCCCGAAGACGGAAGTGTCGCCCGTGCCGGTGCGGTCGGCGCGCAAAGCGCCTTTGTCCATAACGAACTGGAGGAGGTCGAGGTACTGCTTCATGGGGCCCACAAAGGCTATGGAGTTACCCACGCGAAGGCCAGAACCAAGTGCCGCGCCGCGCGCCTACTTCGGCGCCTGAAGCGTGGACATGTCGATCACGTAGCGGAATTCGCCGGTGGCATTGCGGAGTTTTTCGATCACGGCGTTCACCTCGTCCGCGCGGACGATCTTCACCTCCGGCAGGATGTTGTGATCCGCGCAGAAAGCCAGGGCCTCCACATGGTCCGCCACGCTGCCGACGGCGGAGCCGGTGAGGGTGCGGTTGCGCATGATGACAAGCCCCGTGTGGACCGGCAGCGGCTGGTTGGGGAGGCCGAGAAAATGCATCCGCCCATGGGTCTTCAGCATGTTGATGTAGGCGTTGGGGTCATGGGGATTGGGAACGGTGTCGATGATGACGTCGAACCGCCCCGTCATGGACCACTTCTTTCCCTCGTCGGAAGCGTCCACGAAGGTAAAGCCCATCTCTGCCGCCGCGTCCGCCTTTGACGTATTGATGTCGAAGACGGTGACGGTGGCGCCGAGCTCCTTCATGATCTTGGCCGCCATGTGACCGAGTCCGCCAAAGCCCACCACCGCGCAGTTCATCCCCTTCGTGACGCCGCACTGCTTCACCGCGGAATACGTGGTGACGCCCGCGCAGAGGAGCGGCCCCGCCTTTTCGAGCGGGATCGCGGCGGGAATCGGGAAGGCGTAATCCTCGGGGACGACCAGCTTCGTCGCCATGCCTCCGCCAAGGTCGTAGGAGAGCATGTAATCGGGGCAGTACTGCTCCTCATGCGCGGCGCAGGCCTCGCAGTGCCCGCAGAAACCCTTGTAGCAGCCCATGCCCACGATGTCGCCCACCTTGCGGAGCGTCACGGCGCTGCCCACGGCGCTCACGCGGCCCACGGCCTCGTGCCCGGCGACGTAGGGGAAGTGGCTCGTGTCCCCGCGCGGGGAAAACTCGCCGTCGAGGGCGTGGATGTCACTGTGGCAGATCCCGCAGTACAGAACGTCGATCAGAACGTCGTGATCGCCGAGCGGGGCCAGGTAGTATTGAAAGGGAACGACCTTCTCACCCGGCTTCATCGCGGCGAGGCCGACGCAGGAGATTGCCCCCGGCGTCTCGGCAGTAATGTCTCCGCCCGCGCGGCGGGGGCTCTCCTTGTAAATACCACCGTAGGTTTCGTGATAGATGCAGCAGTGCTCGGTCACCTCGTGGGCGGCGGCGGGCAGGGCAAGGGCGAAAGCGGCAAGAAAAAGCGGGAATTTCATCGTGTGAATGAGTCGGGGTGTTGCGGGGGACATGCGGAACGGGATCCCGCATATCGGGCGGTATCTTCAGACGCTACACCGCCGGAGGGGAATTCCCTTCCAGATTTTCGGCTCCACGGGCGGATGAGAGGCGAAACTCCGTCACCGGGCGGGACCATCCGGCTCCAGCCACGCCAGAAGCTCCCCGCGGCTGCGGATCGTCGCCTGCGGGGCAAAATCCTCGTCGAGGAGCCCCTGGTACTGCGCCTCGGCGAAGCGGCGGCAGAAAAGGAGGACCTTCGCCTCCTGCCCCGGTGCGCGCACGAGGCGCCCGATTGCCTGATTCACCTTGCGCATCCCGGGGACGACGTAGGTTTCGTGAAAGGCCTTTGCCGAGGAGGAACCCCTCGCCTCCTCCATGCGCGCCACCTGCACGGCGTCCGCCTCCGGCAGGGCCGGGCTCACCACGATGGCGCGATTCACCCGTCCGCCGAGCTCGTCGATGCCCTCGGAAAAGCCGCTGCCGAGGACGAGGAGCAGGACATCCGCGCTGTCGAGGGCCGTGGCGACGAATTCGCGCTGGGCGGCAAGGTCGATGCCGCGGGGTTGGAGGGCGAGGCGCAGGCCGGGATGGTCGATCGCAAGGGTCTCCGCCACATCCGCCGCATAGCGGTAGGAGGGAAAGAACGCGGCCACCGGGCCCGTCGCAGACGCGGCAAGGTCGCCAATTGCCTCCGCCGCGAGGGCGTGATACCGCGCCCGGGTCTTGAGGCGCGTGTCGGCACGCTCGTCCACTGCCACGGAATACCCCATTCCCCGCCATGGGGCGACGCTGCGCACAAACGCCGCGTCCGCGTCCTTCAGGCCGCAGGAGGCAAGAAGGGGCGCGAGAGGACGCAGGGTCGCGGACATGAGGAGCGCCCCGCCGAAGCTTTTGAGCGCCTTCGCAACCTCCGCCGAGGCGTCGAGGCAGGTGATCTCCAGCTTCCCGCGCGCGGGCGAGTGCAAAAGAAGGCGCAGGGACTCGTTCTCCAAAGGAAGCGCCGCTTCCTCCAGTTCCCACAAGGCCTCCAGTGCGCCGCCGCGCAGGGACTCGGTATCCAGTCGTTCGCTCTCCAGCGCCTCCGTGTATTCGTGCAAAAGGTCCTTCACCTCGTAAAACACGGTGTCGTCGCAGCGGTCGCAGGCGTTCAGGCGGCGAACGAAGCTGGCGAGAGAATCCAGGGCACGGGAAAGCCGCCGCGAGGGATGCGCGAAGGAAAGCTCGATCCGCAACTGTTCGAGTCTGCCGGAGTCAAGCGCCGCGCTCCAGGCATCCTCCGCGCGCCGGGGCAGGTTGTGCGCCTCGTCCACGACAAGGAGCGTTTTTGCGGCATCAAAGCCCGGCGCGTTCAAAAAGACGCCGGAGGAATGCGGGGAGAAAACGTAATTCATGTCGCCGATCCAGAGGTCCGCGAAGGGCAGAACGGCCCGCGTGATCTCGTAGGGGCAGACGCCCGTCTCCGCCCCGAGGCGCCGCGCCGCCTCCAGCTCCAGCGCGCCCTCCGCCGCGATTCGCGCCGGGGAAATCCCCGCGTGCGCCCATGCCTCCTCGATCCCCTCGCGGCAGGAGGCTCCCTCGCCGCAGGTGTGCATGGGACTGGCGATGGCGTGTTCGGAGCGGCTGCGCATCTGCTGGGCGCGGACGATCCCCGGCCAGTTTTTCTCCAGCTCCTTCACCACCTGCACCTGCCCAGTCGAGCGCCCGGATAGATAGATCGCGCGGGAGAACTCCCCCGCCTTCATCCGAGCGAGGGCGTGATGCAGGGCCCATGCGCTCTTGCCGAAGCCCGTCGGCGCCTCCCAGAGGACGATGCGGCTCTTTGCCGCCGCGCCCGCGAGGGCCTCCGCCGTCTTCTCCTGCCCCTGTCGAAGCTCCGCAAAGGGAGGCTCGATCACCGCCGCCGCGATCCGCGCCCGGCAGCCCCTGCGGGCTTCGGCAAACTCCGCCAAGTCCGCGAGGCGCCGTTCCAGGTCCGAAGCCTCCTCCACGCGCACGACCTGCCGCGCACCGCCCTCCATGTCCACAAAGAGAAGCTCCGCCGAGGCCCCGGCGAGGGAGGCGTCGCCGCCGAGGCGCGCCAGCGCCAGATACACGCCGGCCTGCGCAAAGTAGTCCGGATACCTCGCCGCGAGCGCCTCCTCGGGCAGCGGCAGGGGATGCGGCACGGTCTTCACCTCGCGGATCACCGGCGCACCCGCGCGCGTCACGATCTGGTCGATGCGTCCGGAAACCTCCACCGTCCACCCCGCGCGGAGAAGTTTTCCCGAAACGGGAACCTCGAAGCGCGGCGCAATTTCCCCCGATTTTTGCGCGGCGGCGCTTTCCTCGTCCTGAAGGCGCACGTGCCAGAAGCTGCCAAGCTCCATCCGCCAGCGGCCTTCACGCGAGCCCCCGCCCTCGCGCGGCCCAAGGCGAAACTGAGAGAGCTCCCCCGCGGCAATGCGGATCAGGCGGGAATCATAGTCGATATCCATCGGGGAAAGAAAGAAGAGTCAGCGGACGGCGGAAAGCACCTGAAAGGCGCTGCCCATGCGCATGGGGTGGATCAGTTCGCGGAGTTTCCCGCATTCCACGGGATCGGCCTTCGAGAGGATCTTTGTCATCGCGGCAAAGGCATTGTGCATGAAGAAGGCCTCCTGACTCTGCGTCTTGACGACGGAAAAGCCCGCGCTCCGGAGGACCGCCTCCAGTCCGTCCCACGCCACGTGGCAGGTGAGGTCCTGCTCCCCAGGATCGGCATACAGGTCCTCCACAAGGCGTTGCGAGCGGTAGGCGCGAGCGGTGCCGCTGGGCCGCCGGTAAAGAATGTCCGCCCAGTCGAGACCGTAGTCGAAGGCGACAAGCGCCACGACGTTGCCCTGCGCGGCAATCTCCGCCATGAGCTTCTCCGCCGCGAGGGGAAGGTCCAGTCGCGCACCCTCCGGGGCGTCCGGCGGCAGGTGCCCCGCGAAGGCTTCCACCTCCGGCGAAAGAGAATCCATCAGGCACTCGGCGACCCGATCGCCGACAACCTCCGCGCCGCATTCGCGCCACGTCCCACCGCGCCGCACGAGGCGGTGAAAAGGCTGGGCGTCGAAGAGCTCGTTGCTTGCCAGGACAACCGGGGCGTCCGATGGAATTGCCTCGCCGCGCGCCAGAGCCACGGCCCGGGCAAAGGGGGGAGAGGCGTGGTTTGCGATGGAATCCGCGCCCGGCTCCGCGCCCATCTCGACAAGGACCGCGCCCTTCTTCATCCAGCCGTCCGCAACGTTCGCCGCGCCCGCCGCCGCCATGCGGAAGAACACGTTCCCGAGGCTCTCCGCCGTGGCAAAGTCCGCGTCCGGCCCCGTGCCCACGCGCCGGGCCTTCCGCGAGTAGTAACCGAGGCTCGGGGCATAGAGCGCCATTTCCATGAAGCGGGCAAAATTCATACGCCCGGCCCCGCGCAGGATTTCCAGCAGTGCTCCCATCGCAGAAAGTCTGGCGCGGGCCCTCTTCGTCTTCAACGCGCAAACGCGCCGCCTCATGTGAAATAGGGATTCTTCCGGCCTCGACAAGGATGGGGAGCAAACGCATCCTTTGGGTTTCATCCCCTCCAACACTACCCCATTATGCAGGCATTCGACATTGCATTGTTTGTCATCGCCGTCGTCGGCGTGATCGGCTTCGGCATCTGGAAAGGCAGCCGTGGACGCGGCAAAGCCATGAGCGGCGACACGAGCGAGTACTTCCTCGCCGGTCGCGGACTCACCTGGTGGCTCATCGGCTTCTCCCTCATCGCGGCGAACATCTCGACGGAGCAGTTCGTCGGCATGAGCGGCAACGCGGCGGACTGGCTGGGCATGGCGATCGCCTCCTATGAATGGATGGCGGCCATCACCCTGGTCGTCGTGGGCTTCGCCTTCCTTCCGCGCTTCCTCAAGTGCGGCATCTACACGATCCCGGAATTCCTCGAATACCGCTTCGACACGCCCTCGCGCGTCATCATGGCGATCGTGTCCCTCGTCATTCTCGTCGGCTGCCCGACAGCCACGGTCATTTTCTCCGGCGCGAAGGTCATCACGGTGTTCTTCGCGGGACAAACGCTTCTGGGCCTGCCGCTTAGCGACATCACGGTGGCCTGCTGGATCATCGGTCTTTGCGGCGCGATCTACGTCTTCATCGGCGGCCTGAAGAGCTGCGCGTGGACGGACCTCATCTGGGGTGCGGCGCTCATCGTGGGCGGTGCGGTCATCGCATATCTCGGCCTGCGCCATCTCGGCAGCATGGACGCCGCCGAGCTCATCAAGACCAAGGTTGCCACGAGCGGCGCCACGGTGAACGACCTCCAGAACGCGGGCGCCCTCGAACGGCTCCACATGCTGAACACCGGTCCCGCCGTGGAAGGCGCGAACGGCGCGGGCGGCAAACTGCACATGATCCGTCCGGCGACCGATACGGCGATTCCGTGGACGGCCCTCGTCGTGGGCCTGTGGATTCCCAATTTCTTCTACTGGGGCTTAAACCAGTACATCATGCAGCGCACCCTTGCGGCCAAGAGCCTCACCGAGGGCCAGCGCGGCATCGTCTTCGCGGCCTTCCTCAAGCTCCTCATCCCCTTCGTGGTGGTGATCCCCGGCATCATGGCGTTCAACATGTATAGCGGTGACCTCAAGGGGAACGCGGACATCAAGAACGCCGCCGTCATCGCCGAGTACCAGGCCGACGCGCAGCTCCTTGTCCCCTTTACAGAGAACTTCGCCAAGCTCTATCCCGAGCAGGCCGCGGAGATCTACGCGCACAACAAGGCCGCAACCGGCGTCACCGAAACCCTTGCCGAGGGCGAATCCATCGCCATTGCGAACAACAAGGTGGTCGAGAACGGCGCAAAGAGCGGTCTCAAGAGCGCGCAGAAGCTGATCGGTTACGACTACGACAGCGCCTTCCCGGTGCTCCTCAAGAACCTGCTCTTCCCGGGCATCCAGTGGTTCGTCCTCGCGGCCATCTTCGGCGCGGTGGTGAGCACACTCGCCTCCATGTTCAACAGCTCCTCCACCCTCTTCACGATGGACCTCTACGGGCGGCTCTTCCGCCAGAAGGCCTCGCAGAAGGAACTGGTTCTTGTGGGACGCGGGGGAATCCTCGTCTTCATGATCGTGGCGTGCCTGATCGCGCCCTCGCTCAACAACCCCAAGTGGAACGGCGTCTTCCAGTTCATTCAGGAATTCCAGGGCTTCGTGAGCCCCGGCGTGCTGGCGGTATTCCTCTTTGGCTTCTTCAGCGCGCGGACGCCCCGCTTCGCGGGATGGCTCGGCATCGTCGTCAACGTGGCGGTGTACGGCGGCCTCAAACTCTTCGCCGGTGACGTCGCCTTCCTCAACCGCATGGCGATCTCCTTCGGCGTCGTGATCGCGGTCCTCGCAATTCTGACGCTGCTCTTCCCGCTCAAGGAGCCCGCTCTCCTGCCGCAGAAGGGTAATCTGAATATGGAGAAGTCCCGCAGCGTGAAGTGGGTCGGCGCCGCCGTCTGCATCCTGACGGTCGCCCTCTACATCATCTTCTGGTAGGACACCCACCAACGAGTTTTCAAGGGCGGGCGCTCCGAAAGGGCTCCCGCCCTTTTCATTGATCAACAAACCGGAATTCTAACAGTCTGCTGAAAAAGTCGGCCCTGCCACTCAGTCTATGCTTGAAGGTATCTTGCTGG
>LVBV01000003.1 GCA_001604565.1 Puniceicoccales bacterium Verruco_01
GGAGTCGAGGAATTTGCGCGGCGTGCCGTCGGGCTTGGTCGTGTCGTGGACGATCTTCCCCTCGTAACCCACCGCGTCCTTCACGATCTCGGCCAGGCGCGCGATCGTGACTTCGCTGCCGCTTCCCACATTCACCCAGTCCGGCGGGTTTTCGAGCGCCAGAAGGTGCAGCGTCGCCGCCGCGAGGTCGTCCGCGTGCAGGAATTCGCGCAGCGGCGTGCCCGTCCCCCACAGGACCACCTGCGGCGCCTTTGAAATCTTCGCCTCGTGAAAGCGCCGGATGAGCGCCGGCAGCACGTGGCTGTTCTCCGGATGATAATTGTCGCCGGGCCCGTAGAGGTTCGTCGGCATCGCGCTGTGGAAGAGGACCCCGTACTGGCGGCGCAGATACTGGCAGTACTTTAGGCCCGAGATCTTCGCAAGGGCGTAGCCCTCGTTCGTCTGTTCGAGCGCGCTCGTCAGGAGGCACTCCT
The DNA here is from genome assembly GCA_001604565.1 of Puniceicoccales bacterium Verruco_01. Taxonomy (GTDB): domain Bacteria; phylum Verrucomicrobiota; class Verrucomicrobiia; order Opitutales; family Oceanipulchritudinaceae; genus Verruco-01. The sequence goes on from LVBV01000003.1 coordinate 474, forward strand.
CCTTCATCGGCTGCGGGGCAAGCCGCGGATAAATGCAGGAGCTCCCGAGGAAGAGCAGGCGTTTTGCGCCGTTCTTCCACGCCCCATCGATGAGATTCATCTGCATCCACAGGTTCTCGCGCAAAAAGTCTGCGGGATAGGTATTGTTCGCGTGGATGCCGCCCACCTTCGCCGCCGCGTCGATCACCACATCCGGCTTCTCCGCCGCGAAGAACTTCGCCACCGCGGGAGCATCCGTCAGGTCCAGCTCCGCGTGGGTTTTCAGGACGAGGTTCCGGTATCCGGAGCCCTCCAGCGCACGGACGATCGCCGCGCCCACCATGCCGCGGTGTCCCGCGACGAAGATCCTGTCCGATTTCGAAAGAATGTGATTCATGGCCGTCCCCGTCCTAGTAGCCGCGCTTGGCAACCTTCTCGAAGTCCGCCCGCGCCATGATGCGGACAAGGTCCGCGAACTTTGTCTTCGGCTCCCAGCCGAGAACCGCCTTCGCCTTCGCCGGACTACCAATCAAAAGCTCCACCTCCGCCGGGCGGAAATACTGCGGATCCACCTCCACGAGCACCTTGCCCGTCTTGTTGCAAATGCCCTTCTCCTCCACCCCCTCGCCCACAAAATGGATCGGCAGGCCCACTTCCGAGAACGCCTCGGTGCAGAACTCGCGCACCGTGTGTTTCTCGCCCGTCGCCAGCACGTAATCGCCCGGCTCCTTCTGCTGGAGGATCCGCCACATGCCCTCCGTGTATTCGGGGGCATAGCCCCAGTCGCGCTCCGAGGAGAGATTCCCAAGGCGCAGCGTCTCCTGCACGTTGTGCGCGATGCGCGCCGCCGCCCGCGTGATCTTGCGCGTTACGAAGGTCTCGCCCCGTCGCGGACTCTCGTGGTTGAACAGAATCCCGTTCGAGGCGTGGATCCCGTACGACTCGCGGTAGTTCACGATGATCCAGTAGCCGTAGAGCTTGGCCACTCCATAGGGACTGCGGGGATAGAAGGGCGTCTTCTCCGTCTGCGGAATCTCCTGAACCTTGCCATACAGTTCGCTCGTCGAGGCCTGATAGAACCTCGTCTTTTCCTTGAGGCCCACCTCCTTGATCGCGTCGATGAAGCGCAGCGTGCCGACGGCGTCCACGTCCGCCGTGTATTCCGGCACGTCGAACGACACCTTCACGTGGCTCTGCGCACCCAGGTTGTAAATCTCGTCCGGCGAGCACTTTTCCAGAAGCCGGTTCAGGTTGCTCGAATCGGTCAGGTCACCGTAGTGCAGGAAGAAACGCTTGTTGAGAAGCTCCGGATCGTTGTAAAGGTGGTCGATGCGCCCCGTGTTGAAGGAACTGGACCGCCGGATGATCCCGTGCACGTCATACCCCTTTTCCAGAAGCTGTTCCGCAAGATATGAACCATCCTGCCCAGTGATTCCTGTGATCAACGCAACTTTGGTCATGATCAGCCACTTATGAGGTGACGATCTCCCGTTTGCAAGGCATTACCAGTCCGTTTTCCGGCTCCCGGCCCGCGACATGAAAGTCGCATGGAGATCTCCGCTGCACGAGACGGGGCGCGCCCATCCAACTGCGAGGGGCTCTAGCTCCGGGTGATCCGCATTCCGCTTGAGGCGAGGGTCATCTCCACAAAGCGCGCCCTGTCGTTCGGCGGATTTTCCTCGAGAATGCGGCGGATGCGAACCGCCGCGGCGGGATCTTTGGCCGCGAGGAGCATGTAACCCCCGCCACCCGCACCGCCGAGGGCCGCTCCGAGGGTCAGATCCCCCACCCTGTCCAGAATCGCCTGCACAGGCGCCGGGTTCGTCCCGGCGTCGAGCGCCTTCTTGGAGGCCCAGGTCCGCGCGAGGGTTTTTGCGAAGTCCGGATAGCTGTTTTTCTGGAGGGCGCCCGCCATGTCGTCCGCCTCGCGCCCGATCCGCGCAAGAGAGCGCATCACGGCGCCCTCGTTCAGGAACATGCCGCGCACGATCTCGCCGAGAATGGTGTTCGCCACACGCGTGATGCCCGTGTAGTAGAGAAGAAGGCACGCCGAGTTGGCCGGATCGGCAAACAAGTGGTCGGGCAAGTAGCGCACCTCGGGAATCTGGTTGGATCCGGGCTCCGTCCGCAGGAATTTCACCCCGCGCAGGGCCCCGCCGAACTGGTCCTGCCAGCCGCCGCCGCTCGTCAGCATCTGTTCGATGACAAAACTGCGGCGGCAGACCTCGCTCTCGTCCCAGACAAGGCCGCAGAGTTCCCCGAGAACGCCGAGGACTGTCGCGGCGAGGATGCTGCTCGTGCCGAGGCCGGATCCCTTGGGCAGCGCCGAAAGCAGCGTGAGCTCGATCCCGCCGCCGAAGCGCGCGAGCTGCCTCTCCAGCGTCTCCTCCGGCGCGTAGGCGAAGGCCGGCAGAAACCCTGCGAGCGCCAGCGCCGCCTTCGGAATCGCGAAACCCGAGCCGAGGCGCGCGTAATCGGAAAGCTCCTCGTAGGAACGGATCGTCATCGAAACGCCGAGGTCGATGGAGCGCAGGACGATCTGCGGGGTATCCGTCAGACGTGCGAAAACCTGAAGCGGCGGCTGGCCGTTGAGTTCGATGGCAATGTTGACGACTTTCCCGCCGGAGAAAAGGCAGTACGGCGGGGTGTCCGTCCAGCCGCCCGCAAGGTCGAAGCGCACGGGGCTGCGGCCCCAGATGATCTGGTCCGAAAGACAGCGGGCCTGCGGGTTCACCGGATCGGCGCGCAGGCTCCCGACGATCGACGAGCGCAGCGCCGCAAAGGCCTCGGCCTTGAGCGCATCGCCGTCCCCCCCCGCAAGCCGCGCGAGCTGCGAGCGGAACATGCGGTCTTGCGCATGCAGAAGGGGCTGCCGCTCCCGGTCTGGCGCGGCCTCCGGCGCGGGATGGCCGCTTTCGGCAAAAATTCGCGCCATGTCGGCAAGATCGCACTGGTAAAAAACGCTGCGGGAGGCATGCTCCGCGATGGCCTTCGCGCCAAGTGCGAGGAAGGTCTTCTTTTGTGCGAAGAGTCGGGCGAGATTCGCCTCGTTGCCAAGCTCATCCGCGCTTTTGCGCACCGCCGCCAGATACTGCGCCCGGGCCGCGTCCGGATCACGCGCGAGGGAGGCGTCCAGCATCCACTGGAGGAGGTTTTCATCCTCCGGCAAGGCCGCGAAAACCGGGAAGAGCGGCGCCTGTTGCAGGTCCGTTTCCGGCGTGATCCCGGCAAAGTCCCCGATGCCCCGCGCGGCAAACCAGTCGCGGGCGCTTCTGCCCATCCAGAGGGTCTTTTCCTCCCCGATCGCTCCGCGGAAGGCGTCGTCCATCCCGTAGGGGCGCAGGCACCATTCCGATTCCCCGACTGGCACGAAGTCCAGGCACACGCCCTCGGGAAGGTCGATTCTCCAGCGGTTTTCCGGCACTCCGGTCACCACGTGCCGCCTGCGGAGCCTCCACGAGGAGGGGACGTGGGCGTTTTCGATCCAGATTTCCCGGTGAGTGGCGTCGAGGGGGCTCTCGGTCACCGCGTTCTGCACGAAAAGATCCGGGTGCGGCTTGATGAAGCGCATCTGCACCTCGCGCAGGTCCGTTACGGCGTTCTGGAGGGCGAGGGCGGAACCGATGAGGTCGCGGCTGCGTCCGAAGTGGTGAAAGTGCCCCTCCGGCAGGGGATAAACCGCGCTGGAAAGGGACGCGAGGGCCTCGTCCCGCCGCGAGGGATGCTTTCCGAGGGCAAGGCCGAAGTCGCCGTAGAGGTCGTACTCCCGCGCCTCTCCGCCCTCGAATTTCCCCATTTGCGCATTCCATCCGCATTTGGTCATCAGGGCCAGCATCGCGGCATCGCTCAGCATCCAGAGGCCCACGTCGAGCTGGAAAAGGTGCTCCTCGGCCCTCGTGCGCAGGGTTTCGAGCGAAGGCTTCTGGAGCATGAAGTCCCAGCACTGCGGATCGCCGCGCGGGGAGAAGAAAACGCCGTGGGCAAGCGCCACCTCCGGCTCGGTCCACAGCCCCGCGGAAACGACGTCCGCATCGGGGATCCCCCGGATCGTCCCACCCGCGCGCACGAGGACGTCGCCGCTCACGATCAGCCAGCGGAGCCGCTGCGGCGCGGCCTCCATCATCTCCTCAAGAAGAGGCATCTGCACCTCGGCAAGACTCTGGCGGACGCTCTGCCCCCGCGCCCAGCGCAGGACCGGCACCGGCACGAGCGCCTTGCCGCAGGCCGCGTACGCCGGAAGCCGCCGACTCTGCCCGCCCGCGTGGATCAGAATGCGCCGATCCCGCTTCATCCAAGAGAGGAAGTCCTCCCCCCCGCTCTGCCGCCGCCACGCCTGCGCCACAAGGTGCGCCGTGCCCCCTCCGGAGCCAAGGCGCCGACCCGCCGGGTCGCTCGCCGCGAACCAGTCGTGGCCGGGAATGCCCCCGAATTGGGAAACAAGGGCGGGAGGGACGGAAAAGAGCTTCTGGATCGACATGGGGAACCGGGAATGGAAATGAGGTTAGTCGCGCGTCCGCTTGAGGGAGAAGAGGCTGTAGAGCGCGATTTCGACAAAAGAGAGAAGCGGCACGACGAACGAGAAGGCGATGCCCGCCGCGTCGGAGAGCCGGCCCTGAATCCCCGTCAGCACCGCGCCGCCGAGAATCGCCATGATCATGCCCGCGCCCGCAAGCTGGGCGTCGCCGCCCACGTCGCGCGTGCCGATGCCGAAAATCGTCGGGAACATGAGGGACATGCACGCCGAAATGGCCACAAGGCACAGCACCGCCGGAATGCCGGTCAGGGTCATGACGCCCGCCGTGAGGAGTGCCGCCGCCACCGAGAGGACGGCGAGCAGCGTCGCGGGACGCACAACGCCCATGAGCGCCGTGCAGACAAAGCGCATGAGGGAGAAAGAAAGGAGCGAAGCCACGTAAAAGAGCGCCGCGTCGCGCTCTCCCGGATTCGCCAGATTCGCGTGGAAGCCGAGGAAGGAAAAGGTGCGCGACGCCGCAGGATCGGGGCTTGCCAGCGCATGCATCGAGTAGCGGATGATGAAGGACCAGACGCCCGTCTGCGCCCCGACGTAGCAGAACTGCGAGAACACGCCGAAGAGATACGACCGGTTCCGCATCAGGCGGCCCAGAGACTCCCCAAGCGGCGCCGCGCCGCCCTCTTTTGCCGCGACGACGGGCATCCGCACGAGGGACAGGACAACCCAGATGCCGAGAAGCACGCACGCGATCCCCACGTAGGGGCCCATCACGGCGTTCAACTCCGCCTGCCGCACGCCAGCGAGGGCCTCCGGCGACATCGCCGCGCGCTCCGCCGCCGAAAAATCCTGAAGGCTGCCGAGGATGAAGAACATGCTGATGAGAACCCCGGAGATCGTCCCGATGGGGTTGAAGCTCTGCGCGAGGTTCAGTCGCCGCGTGGCCGTCTCCGGCGCGCCCATCGCCAGCATGTAGGGATCGGCGCTCGTTTCGAGGATGGAGATGCCGCTCGCAAGGACGAAGAGGGCGATCAGGAAATCTCGGTACTGCATCGTGAGGCTGGCGGGATAGAAGAGAAAGCTGCCCGCGATGAAGAGTCCGAGCCCGAGGAGGATGCCGCTCTTGTAGGAAAACCTGCGGATGAAAAGCGCCGCCGGAAAGGCGAGGACCGCATACGCGCCGAAGAAGGCAATCTGGATCCAGGAAGTCTGGAAGTCCGTCATGCTCATGATCTTCTTGAACGCGGCAAGAAGGGTGTCCGTCATCGTGAGGGCGAGGCCCCACGCGGCGAAGCAGCTCGTCAGAAGAAAGAACGCGAGCACCGCTCCCTTCGGGATGAGCCGGACGCGGGTTTCGGGCACGGGAGAGGTCGGACCGCAGCGGGGGCATGGCGCGACACAGGCGGCGGGAGGGGTGGGGACCATGCGCCCATCATGAGAATCGCAGCCTGGGCTGACAAACCCAATATCCCTTTCAGCCGCCTGTTAGCGGCTGTTCCCAGCCCGCGAACACGAATCAGTAAGTATAGGAAACGGAGACCGAGCCGAAGACATGCCAGTAACCGTGCTGGTTGCGGAACTCGCGCGAGCGGGCCACCTGCGCGTAGGAGATCTTCCAGTTGCCCAGAACCGCGCTCACCCCGGTGGAAACGTCCATCACGTAATGCTTCTTGGGCACCGAAATGCTGTCGCCGAAGAGGTTGCCGTCGAGCGTTCCATCGCGCAGGACCGCGCGTCCGTCCGTATCGAGGAAGAAATGCAGACCGTAGCGGTGGTCTTTCCGCAGGCGCGGATCGTCCGCCGCGGCGGGAGCGTTCACGTCGCCCGCAATGCGGATCGGGCTGCCGCCGAAGTCTTCCGGCAGGTTCCAGCCCCAGCGCAGGGTGAAACCGCCGTTCGCATACGTGTACAGGGTGCCGAGGCTGCCGCCGACGTGGGCGATGGCGTCCGCCGCAAGGCCGTCCACATCCCCCAGCCGCCAGAAGCGCACGCGCCTCTCGCCGACGAGATTCACCACCACCTCGTTGCCGATCTGGTGGGACCAGCCCTGCGGGATGTCGCAGCCCTTCACGTGGTGGACGAAGGTCTGCGTCTCGTCCGCGAGGGACCAGGGTCCGACCACGCCCACGTTGAGTTCGATGATGCTCAGCCACCTCTCCGTCTTGTTGTGGAAGGAAACACCCGTGTAGAGCCAGCCGCAGTAGGGACGGTCCGTCGGATCGGGATCCTTCACCGTGATGTCGCGCGGGGCATACATGTTCTGGCCGAAGTTGATCGCGACGTTTCTCTGGAGCGCCTCCTCGTGGATGAAGGGAAGATGGTCGCCGATCCAATAGACGAAGCTCGGGACGACGCCCGCGTCGCGGTATTCGGAGAGGTCGGGCGAGATCCAGCTTATCTTGACACCGTTTGTATAATACTGGTCGGTGTTGGCGAAGATGTCGTTTTCGAGTTGGAAGGAGCTCGTCCAGTGCGGGTTTGCCTTTTCGAGATCCGCTGCAGGATCCGGCGCGGCACCCGCGCGGAGGGCAAGGCATGCGAGGGCGAGGATGGGAACGCTCAGGCGGGGATTGAATGTCGGCATGGGGAGCTTTCGTCGTTCAAGCCCGGACGCATCCGGGCGGTTGCGAAACACCACATTGAAACATTAACAGGCAAGACGGCAGCCGTCAAAGCGGACGGTTAATGCGTGTAGCCGATCGTGATGGAATGGAAGGTCTGCCAGCCTTCGCGCTGGTTCTTGATCTCGGGGGAGCGTTCCGCCTGCGCGATTGCGATCGTCCATCTCCCGGCAATCGCGTAGAGGCCGACGGTAAAGTCCTGGACGAAGGGCAGCCTCCCGACGCTGACGCTTTCGCGGGAGTAGTTGCCGTCCAGAGTTCCGTCGCGCTGGACGGCCTTGATGCCATAATCGCAGAAGAAGACGAGGCTCCAGCCGCCGGAGTCACCGAGACGGGGATCGTCGGAGGATGCGGGGGCGTAGCAATCCCCCGCCGCTTGGATCGGACGTCCGCTGAAGTCCGCAGGCAGGTTCCAGCCCAGACGCGCCGTAGCCCCCACCCTCTCGTGAATGAAAAGAGTGCCGACACTGCCGCCCGCCGAGGCGAAGAGGTCCGCTGCGGCGCCGATCGAATCACCGAATTTCACCACACGCCGCCTGTGCTCGAAGGCCAAATTCGCCTGCACCTCGTTGCCGATCTGGTACTTCCAGGCCGGGTGTTTCTTGTCCAGATGGAAGGAATGGACCAACTTCTGCATCTGGCGGGCCTGCGACCAGTCGCCCGTGACGCCCGCGTCCAGCTCCACGATGTTCATCCACTTTTCCGTCGAGGTGGCGAAACCCGCCGCCGCGTAAAGCCAGCCGCAGAAGGGCCTGTCGCCGGGAATATAGACACGCGTCCACGTGTTCCACGGCGTGTAGATGTTCTGGCCGAGACTCGCGAAGGAGGTCTTGCGGACGCCCTCGCCGCTGGCGAAGGTGCAAAGCCCCGCCATCCTTGCAAGAAAACCGCTCAGGGTGCCCGACCCCTCGCATCCGGAAAGATCCGGCGAGACCCAGTTGAGCCGGAGTCCGCTCGTATAGTAGTAGTCGTTGCTCTCCAGCGTGTCGTTCTCGTACTGGAGGGACGCGGTCCAGTGTCCGTCGGTGCGGGACGCGGCTCCGGGGGCGCCGTCCGCGCAGAAGGCCGCGGAAGCGGAAAGGGACAGGAACACAAGGGAAATCAGGATGGATCGGGACATGGCGTGAGGAGGGGAAAGGCTAGCAGTGGCCGAAGCGCTTGTTGAGGGCCGCCGCAACGTGCAGGGGCACATAATTGGCGATGCGCCCGGGGTCGAAGAGCGCCACCTGCTTGACGATGGTGGAGCTCGTGAAGGTGAACTGCTGGCTCGGCATGAAGAAGATGGTCTCCATCTCCGGCTGAAGCTCGCGGTTCATCTGCGTCATCTGGAATTCGTATTCAAAGTCCGACACCACGCGCAGCCCCCGGATGAGCGCCACCGCACCGCGCGCGCGGGCGTAATCCACGAGCAAGCCGTCGAAGGTCTCCACGAGGATCCTCTCGCGTCCGGCGACGGATTCGCGGATGAGGTCCATTCTCTCGGCGAGTGAGAAGAGCGGATGCTTGCCCGCGTTGGGCGCCACGGCGATGACCACTGTGTCGAAGAGCCGCGCCGCGCGGAAGAGCACGTCCAGATGCCCGTTGGTGACGGGATCGAAGGTTCCCGCGTAGATCGCAAGTTTCATGGCTGACTGGGCACTGGTTCTACAGGGAAAACGCCCGGGGGCGAGGAAGAAAACGCAGTCGCGCGGGCCATCCGCCGGGGGAAAAGGGGGAAATTGGACCCTTCGCGACCTTTTTGTCGCTTTCCCGCTTAACAAGAGTTCCTTTTTCGGTTTTCATTGGCCAGGACGGAATCATCCTATGGCGGACACTTCGATGACGATAGGCGAGAAGCTGGAGGAGGCGCGCAAGCGCAGGGGCATCTCCATCAGGGAGGCCGCCGAGGCCACCAAAGTCCGCGGCGACTACCTTCTGGCGATGGAGAACAACTCCTTCGAGATCAACCTCCCGGAAATTTACATCCGGGGGTTCCTGCGCATCTATGTCGCTTTTCTGCGGCTGGACATCGAAAAATTCATGGCCGATTACGACGCGGCGCGGCCCACCTTTCGCAAGGGGGGCAAGGCGCATTCCGCCCCCGCCCCGCGCCACGACGCCCCCGCCGCCCCGGTTTCCAGCGCCCCCGCCCCTTCCCCGCAGGGAGGCCGCGCCTCCTTCGGCAGGATGGAGATCGCGGGAGCCTCGCCGGATTCCCAGGCCCCGCAGGCCCAGCAGATGTCCTTCGGTCCGGGGGAGATCCCGGCGGGAGTGGGCATCCCGTGGCTCAGGCCCGCGCTCATCGCGGTGGCGGTGCTTGTAGTCGTGGGGATCGTGGGGGGCCTCGTCTATACCTTCGCGGGCGGCTCCAGAGGCGCACTGAACCCGGAACTTGCCTCCTCCACGGCGGCTGCGGTACGTCCGGTGACGCTCGTCGCGAGCGACACGGTGGGGGTTCTGGTCCTGCGCAAGAGCGATGGATCGCGCCTCTACTCGGGCACCCTTTCCGCCGGGCAAAGCCAGGTGGTGGAGGCCGCCGGTCAGGTGGAGGTCCGCTTCTCCAACGGCAGGGCCCTGATGGTGGAGCGCGACGGCGTCCGCCAGCGGATCGCGATTGACGGCACGGGCCGCACCATACTCGAATAGCACCTTTCCACAACCGCCGGCGGGGAATCGTTCCGCGCCGGTTCGTTTTTTCGACAGACCCCTCCCATGCAGTACGTTTCCACCACACTCGAACAACTGGAGCGCAAGGCCTCGCAGATCGCGGGCAAGCGCGCGATCGTCGGCCTTGACGGCTTCGTGGACAAGATCATGACGCCCGTCGCCTCCCGCGCCGGACGCGGCGAAGCCTTCACGCCCTTTGCCTCGATGGCCGATTTCGGCAACCGCATCGTCGAATTCGCGGGCAAGAGCTGCAATATCGAGCTTTTCCCGCGCATGGAAAAACTCGGCGGCAACGGCCCGATCATGGCCAACAGCCTCGTCGCGGGCGGCATGAGCGTGCGCTATATCGGCGCGCTCGGCACCCCGGTGCACCCGGTTTTCGCCGACTTTGCGAAGAAGACGAGCGCCATCAGCCTCTGCGAGCCCGGCATCACCAACGCCCTCGAATTCGCCGACGGCAAGATCCTCCTCGGCCAGATGGCGAGCCTCGACGAGATCACCTACGAGCGGATCGTGGAGAAGATGGGCGAGGGCGCCTTCCTCGACGAGGTTTCCCGCGCGGACCTCATCGCCCTGACGAACTGGACGATGATCCCTCCCATGACGGAGGTGCTGGAGGCGATGCTTTCGCGCGTTTTGCCCATGATGTTCCCCAAGGACGGCGGCAGGCTTTTCTTCTTCGACCTCGCCGACCCCAAGAAGCGCACGGAGGGCGACATCCGCGCCGTTCTGGAGGTCATCGGACGCTTCCGCGGCCACGGGCGGGTGACGCTCGGCCTGAACCATGCGGAAGCCCAGCAGATCGCCTCGGTGCTCGGCCTCGAAGCCCCGGCGAACAACGCCGAGGCGCTGAAAAAGGCCGCCGCCGAGATCCGCCGCAAGATGGAGATCACCACCGTCGTCATCCACCCGCGCGAGGGCGCCGCCTGCGCCACGCGTGACGGAGCCTGGTACACCGACGGTCCGCTCTGCGCGAACCCCCTCATTTCCACCGGCGCGGGCGACCACTTCAACGCGGGCTTCGCCACGGCTCAGGTGCTGGGACTTTCCCCGGAAGCCTGCCTCACCGTGGCCGTGGCCTTCAGCGGGCAGTACGTCCGCACGGCGAAGAGCCCGTCGCTCGGCGCCACCGACAGCTTCCTGCGCGGCTGGAAGAGCTAGCGCCATCCCGAAAACAACCCCGTCATGAGCTTGAACGACGACAACCGAGGCTATCTTATCACCTTCGAGGGTTCCGAGGGCTCCGGCAAGACGACCCAGGTGAACCGCATCGCGGAGCGCTTTGAAAAGCACAACTACGATGTGCTGGTGACGCGCGAACCCGGCGGCACCCCGATCGGCGAGGAAATCCGCCGCATCCTGATGCATTCGGAAAACGGCGGCGCCATGACTCCGGAGGCGGAGCTTCTGCTTTTCGCGGCCAGCCGCGCCCAGCTCGTGCGCGAGGTGATCGCCCCGGCGATCTCCGCGGGCAAGGTGGTCCTCTGCGACCGCTTCCTCGATTCCACGACCGTCTATCAGGGCGTGGGCCGCCGCATCGCTTCCGGCCCGGTGCAGATGATCAACGAGTTCGCGGTGGGCCGGGTGATGCCGGACGTGACCGTGATTATCGACCTTCCCGCCGAGGTGGGCCTCGAACGCGCGCGCCGCCGCGCCCGCGAGATGCCCGACCGCATGGAGCAGGAGAACATCGAGTTCTACCGCAAGGTGCGTCAGGGATACCTCATCCTCGCCAAGACCCTGCCCGGACGCTACATCGTGGTGGACGGCACCGGTTCGATCGAAGAGGTGGAGGAGACCATCTGGCGCGAGCTCAAAAAGCTCGTGGTGTAGCTTGCCCTCCCGGGGGTGGTGAAGGCATTCTAAGCGGCATGATGCCAGAGGCGAAAGGCTTTCCCGGTGCGGCGGCGGCGTTTGCCGCGGCGCTGCCCGCCTCTCTTGCCGCGTGCCGCCCCGCTAAGGTGCTGGAAAAAGCGCTGGAGACGGGCCGCCTCGCCCACGCCATCCTGCTGCACGGCGAGGACCTTGCGGAGCTTTCCTTCGTGGCGGAGGCCCTTGCGGGGGCGCTCCTCGGATCCAAGGGCGACATCGCGCACCATCCCGACTTCATCACCCTGCGGCCCGGCGGCAAGGCCCGACAGATTCGCATCGGCGACCGGGGCGATTCCGGCGAGAACACGATGCGCTTCTTCCTGCGGCAGGTGAGCCAGACGCCGGGCGTCGCCCCCCGCAAGGTGGCCGTGGTGTACGAGGCGGACCGCATGAACGCCGCCACGGCGAACGCCTTCCTCAAGACGCTGGAGGAGCCCCCGGCGGACACGACGCTGCTTCTTGTCACCACGCGGCCCTACGACCTTCTGGACACGATCCGCAGCCGCACTTTCCACTTCCGCATCGATTCCTCCGCCGAGGCGAGGGAGCGGGACGGAGAATGGAAGAAGTGGCTCGCCGATTATGCCCGGTGGCTGGCCCTCGTCAGCGCGCGGCCCCGCAAAAGCGACGAGGTGGCCGCCGCCGTGATGGGCGCCTATGCGCTCTCCTCCACCTTCACGGAAACCCTCGGCGCCCTCGCCGACCGGGAATGGGACGCTCTCAAAGAAAAGCTGCCTGAAAACCTGCCGGACGAGCAGGTGGCGGCGATGGAGGCCGGAAGCCGCAAGGGCGTCCGCCAGAAGCTCCTTGCCGACGTGGAGGGCGCGACCCTCGCCTACGCGCGCGGCGCGGGGGGCCCCGCCATGCCGAAGCTCGCGCGGGTGCACGCCGTGGCCGAGCAGGTCGCACGGCTCTGCGATGTGTTCAACCTCAAGGAGGACGCGGCGCTGGAATGGTTTCTCTTCTCCAGCATGCGCCAGTGGGGCAACTGATTTCCCCAACCGCCCTCAAGAGCAGATTGCCTTTCTGTGGCGTCGTCCGGTAAGGCTCCGAAGCGGAGCCTTACCCAAAGGACGGGAGGCTGAATGAGCCCCGGCTTCGTTTCGCGGACGGGCAGGGACTTGTCCCAGCTCCGCCCGCAAAGCCTTGCCGGAATTCTCATTCCGCATCCCGCCAAACGCCGCCATCGAAACGAATCTGCTCTACCGCTTCGGCGGCGGACAGTAAGCCTTGAAGAAGCGGTCCGCCGTGCCGCCCTCGCCGATGCGGATGTGGAAGTGAGCGCCGCAGCGCGGGCAGTTGCCCTCGTAGGCCGTGCCCTCCGCGTTCTTGTACAGGCGCCCGTACACGAGGCAGCGGACGAAGTACACCCCGAGGAACTGCCGCTGCGGATGATTCTCCCCTGCCATCGCGGGCAAGTGGATCATACCGCGAAGCGCCGGGCAAGAGCGGCGAAAGGGAAAAAGCTGCTTCTTCGTGGCGGCTACTTTGCCGCGTCCTTTGCGGGAAGGGCCGGGGCGATGCGCACCACCTCGGGATCGTCGCCGCTGATGGAGACGAAAATCTCGCCGTGGGTGTCCTCGCCCACATGGCGCGCCGCCGCCACCGCGAGGCTCGGCAGGGCTTTGCGCAGGTCCGAGTTCGCCTCGCGTGTCGTGACGATGACCGACCAGAGCTGCGGCAGCTCGCCCGAGGCGTCCGCCTTCGGTGCAAAAGCCGTCAGGGAAAGACGCATGTCGTAATACGTCTCGGTGGTGGTGGTCTGGTAAAAGTCGGGACTCGGGTGCCAGTAGCTCGTGCGGACAAAGACGACGGCGCCCGAGCGCGTGCGCACCGGAACGCGTCCACTCGCGTAGAAGAACGGATCGTAGAAGGAATCCGTCCGCGTGACGGAGACGCTGCGCGGCTCGCTCACCGAGGTGTCCAGCGCGATGACGATTCCGGCGGAGGAAGCGTCGGGGCTCTCGCTATAGCCCTTTGCCTCCAGAGCCTTCGCGACGATGCGCGAGGCTTCCCTGAAGCGCAGGTCGCCCGCGGAAAGATCCGGATTGGCCGGAACGATGTGAAAGGCCGCCGTGACCGGATGTCCCGAGGAAATGGCGTCCACCTTCACGCGGCGCACCGTGGCGCAGCCGGCCAGGAGCAGTGCGAGAAGGAAAAACGAGAATTGGCGTAGCATTTTCATGACCGGCCTTTTGCTGGGATTACCTCTTGGAAACAGACAGAGAATGCCCCTTCCGGTTCCGGAAGGCGAGCCAATGCGCATCCGGCCCCCGCGACGAAAGGGATGAAGTTTTCCCGACTTCTGCCGACATAGGAACCGGGGGACTGTCGTCGGATCGCATCCCCGTGGAGGATCATGGCAACCACCAGCAGCACATCGAGCACATCGAAGTCGAGCGACCTCACCGCGCTCCGCTGGAAAACCATCCTCGAATACAACGAGCTGAACGCCTTCGCCATTCCCAAATCGAAGGTCACGGACGACACGCTTACCCAGTACAAGTCTGTCACGACGGACTCCTACAAGCAGAGCACGGGTTTGCTGAAGAACATGACCGAAAAATTGGGCACGATTGAGGGCAATCTGAAACAGATGCTCACCTTTGCCCAAAACGGGGCGCAGGCGCGCAGCGACAAGAAGGAGGAAACCGCCTTCGCTCAGCTGCGTACCCTTTCCGCCGGTATCGACTCCATCGTCCGCAGCTACACGCTGGAGGATTTGAAACTCTTTTCCGGACGCTCCGTCAACCTGTCCTACGACAACGGGTCTTTCCAGATGAAGCTGGACAATCTCTCCAGCAGCGGCAAGGACGGGCTGGGACTGGCCAAAACCGGAGACGGCGCCTTCGTCAAGATCAGTTACGACTACCTGAACACGAAGCGCAACAACAAGACGAGCATCGCGGGACTCGACATCACAAGCGCCTCCACCTGCAAGGGTGACCCGACGGTCAAACAACTGACTGACGGGAAGTATCAGGTGAAGGTGGAGTACAAGGGGCCCAAGTCCACGATCTATATCCAGAATCTGGACGGCACGACGATCGACAAGGCGGAAAACGTGGATCTGACGGGCACCGGCCAGATGGATGTGAAACTCGGCTGCGGCGTGCAGCTTTCGCTGGAGAAGACCTACTTCAAGACGGCTCTGGGCGGGGACAAGTACGACTACGAGACCTTCGGTTCCGTCTCCCTGTACGCGAACCTCTCCTACGAGAAAAACGTCCAGCATTTCCTCGACGACGGCTCGAAGAAAACGCTCGTCACCGAGAACAGCGTGAGCGTGGCGAGCGGACGCAATCTGAGCGGAACGACCGGCAACATGAAGGTCTCCGCAGAGGTGGCGCCCGTGTACGACGGACGCACCCAGATGGCCACGGGGCCGTACAGTCTGAAGATCAAATACGCGGGCGTGGGCGGCAAAAGCTCGTCGCTGTGGCTCTACGACAACAACGGCAACCTCGTCTCCACGGTGTGCAGTGTGAATCTCTCCGGAACCAAGCCCGTTTCCGTGGACCTTGGAACCGGCGTGTCCATCACCCTCGACCAGCAGAATTTCACCTCCGGGGCGCGCACCTACAACACCACCCTCAATTACACCGCCGCCGACGAGCCCTACAAGGTCTTCGACTTCAAGGCTTACACGGAAAAGATCCAGGAGGCGCTGGACACGGTGAAAGAGAACTTGAAGACGGTTTCCGACGCTCAGGAGGAACTGGACTCGCGCTACAGCATCGTGCAGTCGGCCATCAAGCTGGCCGTCACCGGCGGCGCCACGCAGTCCGCACTCTCGGATGTCCTCGCGGGCGCACTGTCCAAAAAAAACACGGTCTCCGCCTCCGACCTCTTCGGCAGCGTGAATTCGTCGGTCGATTCCTCCATCACCACGGTTCTTTCCGACAACAGCATCACCGACATTCTGACAAGCAACGTCGAAGACCTCTCTGACGTGGATTCCTCAATTCTGGCGCTCTATTACAAGAAGAGATGATCCCCTCCTTTCCACAGAATGCCGAAAGGCTCTACCGGCTGGAGGCGCTGAAGGCCATGTCGGCGCGCGAGAGGCTGCTTGTCACCTGCGACCTTGCCTGGCAGGCGGCCAACGAGGGCGACGAAAACCGCCTGCGGGGACTGCTTCTGCTCCTCAAGATGAGCCTGCGTTTCGAGAAGACGCCGATTCAGGCCCTCGCGGCCCTGCGGACCTTCCGCCACTGCGAGGCGGCGCTGGAGCGCGGGGATTATCCCGAGATTTCCCGCGTGTTCTTCCTTCTCAAGCGCGGTCTTGCCGAGCCGGATACCACACCCTCTGGCCCGGAGGCCGAGGCCTGCCGCGAAAAAGTCCTTCGCGAGGGAATGCACCTTCGCTTTGGCCGCAGCAAACCCCACTTCGCGGGCCAGTCCACCGTGCGCGTGCAAAAGACGCCCGTAGCGGAGTGATTCACTTCCCCTCGTCCACGGCCTCCACGGCCCCGTCCAAACGCTTTTCGGACACCGCGCCGTCCGTGCCTAGATTCTGCGCGAAGAGCGAGACCTTGAATTCCTCGATCAGCCAGCGCAGCTGCTCGATTTTCTCAAGCTGCGAGGGCGTGTTCTTCTTGCGGACGGAAAACTTGTAAAGCGCTTCGGCGTAGGGGCGGATGCGCTCGATCTTTTTGGCGTACTTGGCCCGGTCGGTCCGCAGTTGTTCGGCCCGGGCGAGCATGGCCTTCAGATACCGCGGAAAGTGTCGCAGCCGCTCGTACGAAGTGATGGCAAGGAAGTTCGGCGGCAGGAGCGCGTCCAGTTCCTCCCTCATCCCGGAGTAGGGCGCCTTGCAGAGGAGGATCGCGCGGCGCTGCGTAAAGAGGTCCTCCATCTGGTCCGTGAAGGATTGCGGCAGACCCCGCATCTTCGCCGCGGCGTTCTGTACCACGTCGTCGAAGGCCGCCTTTTTGAGCGGCAGGATCTTTTCCGGCGCGGGGCGCAGGAGAAAGCGCACAAGCAGTGACAGACAGGCGTCCGCGAATTTCTCCGCGGGCATGACAGTCGCCACGTCCGGTCCCACCCTTTTGAGTTCGCGGCGCAGGTCCCTCTCAAACCACGCAAGGTCCCGTCCGAGGGCCATCGTCGCAAGGAGCTGGAAGGCCGGACCCGTCGCGGCGGCGGCCTCGCCCTTCGTGTGGAAGAGCCGGATCGCGACGCTCGTCGGCGCGATGCAGTTGCGCGGAGGCTTTTCGCAGACTAGGCCCGGGAAGGCTTCGAGCGGGATTCCCGCCACGTCCGCCAGCACCAGCTCTTCCGGCAGGTCGGCGAAGTTCCACGAGGAAAGGCCCTCCTTTTCGAATTTCTCCCGCGCCTGACGCCAGACCTTGAGCTCGTCCGTCTCAACGCGCTGGGCGGCCTTGCGCTCCGCGATTCTCGCGGCGTAGGTCTCTTTCAGTTTCTCCCAATCCCTCTCGGCGGCGATGGGTTTGTTCTCCGAGTCCACCACCTGCACGCGCGGGAGAAGGTGTGCGGGAATCTCGCCGCCCGCAAGGTCCGCGGGCCGCACCCTTTGGCCGTAGTCCTTCCAGAGAATCTCGCAGAGCTGCTCGGCGAGCGGCGAGGGCGAGGGAGTCAGCTTCGCGAGGATCGCCGGAGTTTTTTCCGCGATGGGGAAGAGCGCCTTGCGCACGTCCTTGGGGAGAGCCCGCAGGAGCGCCTCGACGCGTTCCTCCACGTAGCCCGGCACGATCCAGTCGAGCATCCCCGGCTGGAGCGCCTCGAATTTGGCCAGAGGCACCGAGAGGGTTGCCCCGTCGTCCGCCTCGCCGGGCTTGTACGCGTAGGAAAGCGGAATCTTCTCGCCCGCCACCTCCACCGCGTCCGGAAAGCGCGCGATAGCGGATTCGTCCGCCGGATCGACGAGGTCCTCCTCCTTCATGCGCAGGAGGGAATCGTCCCCTCCCCGCTCTTTCAGGAAGCGCCGCAAGTCCGGCACGGAACCGATCCCGTCCGGCAGCCTTTCGCGGTAGAAGGCGTAGATGCGGTCGTCGAGACTCCAAAGCTGTCCCCGGCGCAGCCGCGTCTGCTTTTCCTCCACCACTTCCCGCAGTTCGCGATTCGCCTCCAGGAAGGGCAGGATCTCCTTCACACCCTCCTCCACTAGGCCGCTGCGGATGAAGATCTCGGTCGCTTCCCGTGGCAAAAGCGGGGCGAGGTTCACGCGCCGGCGACTGAGTTCCAAGCCGTAGAGGAAGCTCTTTTCCGTGCACACGGCCCGCTCGCCGCGCTCGTCCCACGTCGGCGCCTCGTGGACGTGTTTGATCAGGTGTGCGCCCAGCTGGAGGATCCACGGCACCTCCACCGCGGCACAGGTGCGGGCGAAAAAGGCGCTCGTCTCCACCCACTGCGCGGCCATGATCCACGCGGGCGTGCGGTTGCCGGATTCCCCGGAGGGTTTTTTGCCGTATTTCTGCTTGATCTCGTCCTTTCGCGCCTTCTTGTCGAAGAGGGCGCTCCCTGGGAAGAGCGACGCAGAGCGATTGCGGGTGGCAAGGTAGTGGTTCCCTTCCTCGCGCCGGGCGACGTTGCCGAGCAGGCCCGAGAGCAGCGCGCGGTGAATCTGCATATATTCGGCGTCCGCCTTCTGTTCCGCAACGGCCTCCGCCTCGCCCATCTCCTGCGTTAGTTGCAGGTGGATGTCCATCCACTCGCGCATGCGGATGTAGGAAAGGAAGTGGTCCTTGCAGAAGCGGCGCATCTGCCGCTGCGACAGCTTTTCCGCCTGCGCGTCGTACGCCTTCCAGATGTTGAGCAGGGCGAGGAAGTCCGAACGCGGGTCGTCGAAAGTTTTGTGCATCGCGTCCGCCGCCTCGCGCGCGTCCTCGGGCCTTTCGCGCGGGTCCTGAATGGAAAGGCCCGCAGCGATGACGAGGACCTCCTTCAGGCACTTCTCCTTCTCCGCCTCCACGAGCATCCGCGCCACGGTGGGATCGACGGGGAGCCTCGCGAGGCGTCGCCCGAGGGCGGTCAGGCTGCGATCCTCGTTCAGTGCGCCAAGTTCCTGCAAAAGCTCGTACCCGGCGTTGATGGCACGCTGTTGCGGCGGGTCGATGAAGGGGAACGTTTCCACCTCGCCGAGGTTCGAGCCCTTCATGCGGAGGATGACCGCGGCGAGATTCGCGCGGCGAATCTCCGGCTCGGTGTATTTGGGCCGCGCGAGGTAGTCCGCCTCGCTGTAGAGGCGGATGCAGACGCCCTCCGCCACGCGGCCCGAGCGGCCCTTGCGCTGGTCCGCACTACTTTGCGAGACGGCCTCCACCGGCAAGCGCTGCGTGCGCGTCTGCGCATTGTAGCGCGACATGCGGGCAAGTCCGGCGTCCACCACGTAGCGGATGCCCGGCACGGTGATGGAGGTCTCCGCGATGTTCGTCGCCACGATGATCTTGCGCCGCTGGGTCGGTGCGAAGATTTTCTCCTGCTCGTCTGCGGTCAGGCGCCCGAAGAGGGGCAACAGCTCCGCCCCGCCGAGGCGCAGATCCGAAAGTTGGTTGATCGCGTCGCGGATGTCGCGCTCGCCGGGGAGGAACACGAGGATGTCGCCCGTCCGCCTTTCGCGCAGGCAGATTTCCTCCACGGTCTTCACCGCGGCATCCACGTAGGTGTCCCCGCCGGAATCCTCCGCGACCTCGTCCACGGGTTTGTAGAAGACCTCCACGGGATAGCTGCGGCCCGAGACATTGATTACCGGCGCGCCGCCGAAGGCGTTGGAAAACGCCTCCGTGTCGATCGTTGCGCTCGTCACGATGATCTTCAGGTCGGGCCGGTCGTGCCGCAGCTTGTTCAGGTACCCGAGGAGAAAGTCGATGTTGAGACTGCGCTCATGGGCCTCGTCCACGATGACGGCGTCGTATTCGCTCATCATCAGGTCGGCCTGAATCTCGCTAAGCAGCATGCCGTCCGTCGCGAACTTCACGAGCGTCTCATTCGCCGTCTTGTCCGAAAAACGCACCTTGGCGCCGACCTCGCGGCCCCACTTGACACCCAGTTCCTCCGCCACGCGGCGGCTGACGGACATCGCGGCCACGCGGCGCGGCTGCGTGCAGGCGATGCGTCCGCAGATCCCGCACCCCGCCTCCAGCAGCATCTTGGGCAATTGCGTCGTCTTGCCGGAACCCGTCTCGCCCGCGACGATGAGGACCGGACTCTCCCGCAGCGTCCGCACGATCTCGGCAGCTCGGGCGGCGACGGGCAGGCTCTCCGGATAGCTCACCTTCGGGCGCAGCGCCTCGCGCTCCATGCGCACGGATTCGCTGCGGGCGATCTGCTTTTCGATCCCCGCGAGGCGGCCTTCGGAAAGACCGCCCTTTTCCAGCTCCGCCTTCAGGCGCAGTCGGTCCCGCACCATGCATCCGGCAAGGCGCCGGAAGAGATTTTCGACTGTCGGGGAATCGCTCAAGGTGCGCGAGCATGGCGAAAACCGGCCTCCGGCACAACTCCGCGTCTCGCGCCGTATCAAATTGAGATTCCAAGCGTATCAACCTGAAACAGAACCCGGGGACACGACGCGGGGCAAAAACATGAATATTTCCCTATCTAGTTTATAATAAGTTACTTGATAGAGTTGGCACGCGGCGTGGTATATATCGTTCAAACAAAGGAGCCAACGACATGAACACCTCTTATCTCTACCGCAATCTCTACTTCCCGAGCGCCCGCCTTTCCGGTTCGCCGCTCTTCGCCCCCGTGAACCGCTTTGCCGGGACGAACCTTTCCGCCTCGGCGCGCCTTCTGCGCCGTCCCTCCCCGACACCCGCGAGGCCGACGATCAACTGGACGGACAACACACCGCGCCGCCCCCGCCGTTTCGCGGGAGCCCTCGCTGCGGCGATCCTCGCTCTCCTTGCCACGGGAAGCGCCCTCGCCTCCCTTTCCGGGAGCGAAAACGCCCATTCGACGACCCGCCACGCGGCGGAGTGACCGATTTCTCTGATCGACAGATATGGGTATGGAAAAAGCGCGGCGCCTTTGGAGGGGCGCCGCGCCTCTGTGTACGGATTCGTTGCGCGCGCGGCGACAATCCGTTATTTTCCGCTTCATGGATCCCGCGTCCCTGCAACCGCTCCGCGACAGGGCGGACCTCGCGCGCCGCCTCGGCGGGGCACAGGCCGCCACGAAAGTTTTCGAGAAGGCTCTTGCGGAGAATCCGGACGACCCGGACCTTCTGCTGGAAACCGGCGCCGGTTGTTACGCGGCGGGAGAGAGGGAGAAGGCCCTGCCCTTCCTTCGGGAAGCGGCGCGGAGGCGCCCCGGTTGGACGCGCGCTCTTTTGCTTTTGGCGACGAATCTGGAGGAGCTGGGCAACCCCGGCGAGGCCGCCGAACTCTTCGCCCCGCTTGCCGACCAGAAGAAGGACCCCCGCGCCGAGGCGTACGCCGCCTTTCACCTTGCGGGGATTCATCTCGCGGGCGGCGAAGCGAAAAAGACCGTGGAAATCTGCCGCCGTATCCTCGCCCGCCTGCCGGGGGACGCCGCTTTCCGCAGGCTGCTCCTTCTTGCCTGCGTCCGGACGGGCGACCACGCCGGGGCGGTGGCCGCGTACGACCTTCTGCCGCCCGTCCGCGCCGAGCGCCGCGCCGACCTCGCGAAGATAGCACGGAGCTTCATCCGCCTTGGCGACTACACGGGATTCATCCGGCGCTTCGAGGCCCTCGGCGATTTTTCCGACGGAGTACTCCTTGCCGCCGCCGCCGAGGTGTACAACGATACCGGTCTGCGCGAGAAGGAGGAGGCCTGCCAGAAAAGGGCCCTCGCCCTGCTCCCGGACGACAGCGCCCTCCATTCCTATGAGTTAAAGACGATGACCGAGTCCGACACGGTGACGGAGGAGGAGATCCTCGCCTTCGCCAAGGACTGGGACGCGAAATTCGGCACGCCGAAGGACGCCCCGGCTTTCAAGGACTTCCCACGTCTTCCCCGCAAAGGGAGGCGCGTGCGGCTCGGGATTCTCTCCCACTCCTTCCGGCGGCACGTCACGATGACGATCCTGCGGCCCCTGCTGCCGGAACTGGCGAAGCGCTTCGAGCTTTACGGCTACTACGACGACTTTCCGGAGGACGACTTTACGAACGAGGCAAAGAGCCACTTCGCCCTCTTCCGCAACACCGCCGCCCTCTCCGAAGCCGCAGCTGCGAAGGCGATCCACGACGACGCCCTCGACGTTTTGATTGACATTTCCGGCCATTTCAGCGGGGCACGGACGAAGATCCTCACCTACAAACCGGCACCTTTCCTCATCCACTACGCCGACAGCAGCTCCACCCTCGGCCTCTCCGCCGTCGATTGCCGCTTTTCCGATCCGATCGCCGAGCCGCCAGAATGGGGCGACCGTTATTCGGTGGAAAAGGTCCTGCGACTGCCGCGCGGCTTCTTCCTCTACCAGCCGCTTCTCCCCTGCGGCGAGCCCGCGCCCTGCCCGGCTATAGGCAACGGCTTTGTCACCTTCGGTAGCTGCGCGGCGCTCCACAAGCTGACGGATACGACCCTCGCCCTCTGGAAAGCGGCCTTGGACGCGGCGCCCGGAAGCCGCCTGCTGCTGGCACGCGACGAATTCGCAAGGGACGAGGGCCTGCGGCGGCTCTGGCGGGAACGTTTTGCGAAGGCGGGCTTCGATCCCGAGCGCGTCACCCTCGCCTCCGGACAGAAGGACGACTTTGTGCGACTCAAATTCTACGCGAAAATCGACATCGCCCTCGACGCCTTCCCCTACAGCGGGGTCACGACAACCCTCGACGCCCTCTGGATGGGCGTGCCGGTCGTGAACTACCGGGAAACGCGCTTCATCAACCGGGTATGTTCCTCGCTCCTGACGCAGGTCGGCCTCGCGGATCTCGTGGCGGAGACACGTGAAGACTTCGCGGCGAAGGCGGCGGCCCTCGCGGCGGACGAACCCCGGCGACGGCACCTGCGCGAAACCCTGCGCGGCGCGATGCTGCAAAGTTCCCTCTGTGACGGCGCTGGCATGGCGGCGGACATGGAAAAGGCGATCCTCGCGGAACTCGACGCAAGGGGACTTTGAGAGGGACGCCGCATCGAAATATGCTGCAAAAATTCTGCGCTGACATTGACGCGACATCCCTTCATTGTTCCGAATCGGAAAAATGATACTTCAGCCAAGAATCAGAGGTTTTGTGTGTGTCACGGCCCATCCCGAGGGATGTGCCGAAAACGTCCGGGAGCAGATCGCCCTCGTCCGTTCGCGCGGAGAGATCCCGGGCGGACCGAAGAACGTCCTTGTGATCGGCGCCAGCACCGGCTACGGCCTTGCCACCCGCATCGCCGCCGCCTTCGGAAGCGGGGCGAAGAGCGTGGGCGTGGCCTACGAGCGCCCCGGCACGCCCGACCATTGCGCGAGCGCGGGCTGGTACAACAACGCCGCCTTCCACCGCGAGGCGCGGAAGGCCGGCATCGGCGCGTGGAGCGTGAACGGCGACGCGTTTTCCGCAAAGGTGAAGGAGGAGACCCTCGCCCTCGTGAAGGCGAATCTCGGCAAACTCGACTTTGTGGCCTACAGCCTTGCCTCGCCCCGCAGGACCGATCCGCAGGGAAAGACGTGGAAGAGCTGCCTCAAACCCATCGGGCAGGCCTTCGAGGCCAAGCACCTGGACACCGACCGCCATCAGGTGGTGACGGTGCACGTCGATCCCGCCACCGAGGAGGAGATCGAGGGAACCGTGAAGGTCATGGGCGGCGAGGACTTCGAGCTCTGGGTAAAGGCCCTCGCCGAGGCGGACCTGCTCGCCCCCGGCGCGAAAGTGGTCGCCTACGACTACATCGGCGCGGAGGTGACCTTCCCGATCTACCACGACGGCACGATCGGCATGGCCAAGAAGCACCTTTACGCCACGGCGGCCCGCCTGAACGCGGCGCTGGCCCCGAAGGCGAGCGTCTTCCTTTCCGTCAACAAGGCGGTGGTGACGCAGGCTTCCAGCGCCATTCCGGCGGTGCCCCTCTACATCAGCATCCTCTTCCGCGTCATGAAGGAAAAGGGGCTGCACGAGGGCTGCATCGAGCAGATGGACCGCTTCTTCCGCGAGAAACTGGCCGGGAAGACTCCGATCATGGACGCCGAGGGCCGCGTGCGCCTGGACGACTGGGAGATGCGCCCGGAGGTGCAGGAAGTGGCCACGCGTCTCTGGAAGGAGATCGAGACCGAAACCCTCCGCCAGCAGAGTGACTACAACGGCTACGAGGAGGAGTTTCTGCGCCTCTTCGGCTTCGGCTTTACCAACGTCGATTATTCCAAGGACGTGGCGACGGACATCCCCTTTGAGGGATAGGCGTTCCCGATCATGATTTGCACTTCGCCAGTTCTTTCCTGCGCCGAAGCCTCCGAATGGGAACTCAAACTCCTCGGGGCGGATGCGGAAAAGGAGTGGGCGGCGATGGGCGAGGCGGGACGCGGTGTGGCGAAGGCGGCGCTGCGGGACTCTCTTGAAATCGGCCCGATTCCGGCGGACTTCCGCGTGCTCGTCCTCTGCGGGAGTGGCCACAACGCGGGCGACGCCCTGATCGCGGCGCGGGAGATCCTCGAAAGTCTCCCGGGGGCGAGCGCGCTGGCGCTTCTTGCCTACGGGAGGGAGCGGATGCGTCCCCTCACGGCGCGGGCGCTGGCGGAGCTGGAATCCTGCGGCACAACAGTGCGGGTGCTCGGCTGGGTTCCCGGAGCTGCGGAGGCGCTTGCGGCTCACCCGTGGGAACTGTGCCTTGAGGGCGTGGCGGGGATGAACCTCAAGGGACCTCTCCGCGAACCCGCCGGCGAACTCTTCGCGGCGGTCGCGAAGGCGCAAGTAGCCCTGCGCGCGGCGGTGGACCTTCCCGCAGGGCTCTGCGACGCGGGCGCCTTTCCCGGTTTTTCCGCGGACTTCACCTACGCGACGGGCATCGTCAAGGCGCCCGTCCTCGCCCCCTGCGCGGTGAGGCGGACGGGCCGCGTGCGGCTGGTCGATCTCGGCTTTTTTGGCGTGGATAGGCCGTCGGCGGAGCGGGAGCTTCTTCTTCCCTCCTCCCTCGCGCCGCTGGCCGCCCTGCGGGACGCCTCCGGCGACAAGCGCAGCCACGGGCACTTGGCCCTTTTCGGCGGAGCCCCCGGCATGCCCGGCGCGGCGGCGATGGCGGTAAAGGCGGCGGCGAGCGCGGGCGCGGGTTTGCTCACGGTTTTCACGACGGCGGAGACGATCCGCGCGATGTCCTCCCTCGTCCCGGAGGCGATGTGGACGGCGCTGCCGGAAAACGGTGACGGCTTCGACGCGGAAAAGTCCCTCGCCCTCCTGCGCGGGAAGGCGGACCGCTTCACGGCGCTGGCGCTCGGACCGGGCCTCGACTGGCGGGAAGCTTCCGTCCGCGCGATGATCCCGGCGCTCGTCCGGGAGACACCGTTCCCCCTCCTCCTCGACGCGGGCGCGCTTTTCGCGGAGGCGGCGGCGGCCCTCGCGGAGCGGCCCAAAAACTTCCCGAAGACGGTCCTCACCCCGCACACGGGCGAATTCCTGCGCCTTGCGGAACTCTCGCAGAGCCCGGCGGACGCGGAGCTGGAAGCCGTCATGAAGGCTTTTGCGCGGAAAACCCGCTCTGTCCTCCTCCTCAAGGGGCCGGTGACGCGCGTGACGGACGGGGAACGCCTTGTTTGCAGCACCCTCGGCGGGCCGGTCCTAGCCCGGGGCGGCTCGGGCGACATTCTTTCCGGCATCCTCGGCGCGCGATTGGCCGCACCTTCCGCCGATCCCTTCGAGGCCGCGTGCAGTGCCGCACTCTGGCATGGAATGGCGGCGGAGCACCTTGCGCGGGAAAAGGGCCAGCGGGCCGTCCGCACGAGCGAACTCATCGAACACCTTTCCCCGGCACTACGCGAACCATGAGCGCCCTCACCCAAGCTGAGGCCATCATGACCCTCGGAGCCCTGCGCGGCCTCGGGCCGATCCGCATCGGGCGGCTCCTCGAAGCCTTCGGCGGCGACGCGGCGGCGGCGCTCGCGGCGTCCCGCAGGCGGCTGGAAGAGGTGCCGGACATCGGACCCGGCACGGCGGAGACGATTGCCAACTGGCGCGGCGCCTTCGATCCGCAAAAGGAGGAGGAGGCCCTCGCGAAGTTGGGCGCGCGCTATGTCCTGAAGGGGGAGGAAGGCTATCCGAAAAAACTCGCAACGCTCCCGGGTGTCCCCCACGGGCTTTACATCAAGGGCACCTTTCCGCAGGGCGCGGCGCTCGCCATCGTCGGGACGCGCCGCCCCACCCTGTACGGACGCGCGCAGGCAAGGCTCTTTGCCGGGACGCTTTCCCGCGCCGGAATCGCGATCGTGAGCGGGCTCGCGCGCGGGATCGACGGCGAGGCGCACACCGGGGCGCTGGAGGGCGGCAGGACCGCGGCCTTCCTCGGCTGCGGCCTCGACGTGATCTACCCGCCGGAGCACGCCGATTTGTACGGGAAAATCGCGGCCAGCGGCGCGGTGCTCTCGGAATTCCCCCTCGGTCACCAGCCGGACGCCCAGACCTTCCCGCGCCGCAACCGCCTGATCTCCGGCGCGTCGGACGCCCTCTTTGTGGTGGAAAGCGACGAGAAGGGCGGCAGCATGATCACCGCCCGCTGCGCCGCCGAGCAGGGCCGCACGGTGTACGCCCTTCCCGGACGGGTGGATCAGCCCTCCTCGCGCGGGTGCCACGCCCTGATCCGCGACGGCGCGACCCTCGTCACCCACCCGCTCCAGATCCTTGACGAACTGCGCGGAGACACCCTTGCGGAAAACCCGCGTCAGGAGGAAATCTCCTTTGCGGCGCCCCCCTCCCTGTCCGGCGACGAGACCCTTGTTTACGCCCGGCTCTCGGACGGGGCGATCCTCCCGCCGGAAGCCCTCGCGCGGGAGACGGGCCTCAGCCAGCAGGCGGCCCTCGCGGCCCTGATGATGCTGGAATTAAAGCACCTCGTCCGCCGCAGGCCCGATTCCTCCTACGAGCGGCGCTGACCGCGCACAGAATAGCCGACCCGGCGCGTTGACTTTCCCGCAACAGTGCGAATGTTTTGTGGAATAAGGTGCGTCGGGACGCAGTCTCAACGATTGCCCTCAAGCGCAACCCAACACCCGGCACCATGTATCCACAGGACCGACCCGAAAACTGGCCAAGCGGGCAGGGATTGTGGGCGGATGTTCCCCCGGAGGAATGGAACGACTGGGGCTGGCAGATGCGCCACCGCTTCAAAAGCGCGGAGGACCTCTCCCGCCTCATGGAGCTAACCCCCTCGGAACTGGAGGGCTGCCGCCTTGCGGGAACGCGCCTCTCCCTCGCGATCACGCCGCACTTCTTCAACCTGATTGACCGCTCCGACCCGGAGTGCCCGATCCGCCGTCAGGTGATCCCGCGCGCCGAGGAGATGACGAGCGCGCCGGAGGAGAGGATCGACCCCCTCGGCGAGGAGCACCACACCGTGGCGCCTGGCCTCGTCCACCGCTATCCGGACCGCGTGCTGTTCCTCGTCACGGACCGCTGCGCGAGCTACTGCCGCTACTGCACGCGCAGCCGCCTCGTCTCCAACGCGCGGGGTTACCACTTCCTCCCGGAATACGAGGAAGCCCTCGCCTACATCCGCGCCCACCGCGAGGTGAGGGACGTCCTGCTTTCCGGCGGCGATCCGCTGCTTCTGGCCGACGAAAAGCTCGATCATCTCCTTGGCGAGCTGAGGAAAATCGACCACGTGGAGTTCCTCCGCATCGGCTCGCGCGCGCCCGTCTTTTCCCCGCAGCGGGTGACGCCGGAATTGTGCGAAATCCTGAAGAAGCACGGCCCCGTCTGGATGAGCCTGCACGTGAACCACCCGCGCGAATGCACGCGGGAGCTGGCGGCGGCCTGCGAGCGGCTCTCCTTTGCGGGCGTGCCGCTCGGGAACCAGAGCGTGCTGCTTGCCGGGGTGAACGACGACGCGGAGACGATGAAGAGCCTCGTCCACCGGCTCCTCATGATGCGGGTGCGCCCCTACTACCTCTACATGGGCGACCTCGTGCAGGGCAGCGCCCACCTGCGCGCGGGCGTCCGCAGGGGCGTGGAAATCATCCGGGCTCTGCGCGGCCACACGAGCGGCTACGCCGTGCCGCAACTGGTGATCGACGCTCCCGGCGGCGGCGGCAAGATCCCCGTCAACCCCGACTATGTGGAGGAGCTGGAGGACGGGCGCCTGATCCTGCGGAATTTCCAAGGCCGCAAATTCGCCTACCCGATGGAGCCCTCCGTGCCGCACAAGGCGGAAAGCCCCTGCTCCTGCGGCGGAAGCGGCAACTGCGGCTGACCGGCAGATTCCCTCTTGCGGGAACCTTCTCCCATCGGCAGGATCGGCTCGCCCCATGCAGGAACTCCTCACTCCGGAAAACATCCGCCAATGGCTGCCTGTCGCGATCGGCGTTGCGGTGGGCCTTGTCTCCATTCCTTTCGTTTTGCGCAACCAGCGTCGGACAAAGCGGATGCGCGCGCTTCTTTCGCAGAAGACGAGCCTCACCATTGTTGCAAAGGAGCCGCTCTTCCCGGGTGTCCGCTTCCTCCGCTTCCTCACGGGGGAGCCCTATCTTTCCGGGTTTCTCTCCGGAAGGCAGGTGCACATCCGCCAGACGTATTCCGACAGGAAGAACTGGACCGAGATCGACGCCGCGCTGGAGGGGCGCGGTCTTTCCCTGCGCTTTTCGGCCAGAGGCTTCCTCTCGGGCCTTGCCCTGTTCTCGAAAAAGAAGAGCGTGGGAACCGGCGACGCCCGCTTCGACGCGAAGTACGCCCTCAGGGCCGACAGCCCGCTCGCGGCGGCGATCTTCACCCTGCCGGAGATTTGCGATGCCGTGGAAGAGGTTTGGGAAAAACACGGCGCCAAGGGCACGCTGGAGGTGAAGCCCGGCCTTGTCCGCTACCGGGAGGCGGGGGCGCTGCGAAGCGAAAAGGCGGTTCTGCGCATCGCGGCGGCGTTGAATCTCGTCCTTCTTGTCGCCACGGCGGCGGAGGCGGTGGCGGAGGCGTCCGGACGGCGCGGAGCCTGACGGGGCCAATCCGGCATTGCGCCGGAATCCACCCCCGGCGCAACTTGACAGGTGCCGCGCCCGGAGAATACAACCATATTCTGGCGGGTAAACAGCGCGTCTGTCTCTGTTGGACGCGGCTCGGGTGCGACATATGGAGGCTCCGGTACATGTAGTCATAGTGGCCCTTCTGGCGGGTCTCTTTTCGGCCACAGGCATCTGCTGGCTCGTTTTCCGCAGGCTTTCCTCGGGCGAACAGGCCCGTTCGCGCCGCGAGGTGGAGGAATCCCGCGCGATGCTGCGCGAGGAAGCGGCCCGCCGCGCCGCCGATGCGGACGAACTTTTCAAGAAGCGTCAGGCGGAGATGGAGGCGTCCTTTCAGAAGCGCGAGAGTCTCGTCGCCGCGCGCGAGGGTGAGCTGGCCCAAGCGGAGGCCCGGCGCATCGAACAGAGCGGCGCCCTCGACAAACGCTCGCAGGCCATCGAACAACGCTCCCGCCAGATCGATGAGCGCGCGCAGGAAGTGGAGGAGGCCCTCAGGAAATACCGCGCCCGGTTGCAGGAAGTCGCCGCCCTGCCGATGGAAAAAGCCCGCGAGGCCCTGCGCGAGGAGGCCAAACGCGAGTGCGAGGACGAGCTGCGCCTCTTCAAGAACGAGATTCTCGACCGCGGCGAGGCGGAGATCGAAAAGGAGGCACGCAAGACCCTCATCGCCTGCATGCAGCGGCTTTCCTCCACCCCGATGCAGGACGCCACGGCCACCGTCGTCCCGATCCCCTCCGAGGACATGAAGGGCCGCATCATCGGGCGCGAGGGCCGCAACATCAAAGCCTTCGAGAGCGCCACCGGCACCACACTCTTGATCGACGAGACGCCCGACAGCGTGCTCGTCTCCTCCTTCGACCCCGTCCGCCGCGAGGTGGCGCGCATCGCATTGGAAGCCCTCATCAAGGACGGGCGCATTCATCCGACCTCCATCGAGGCCGCCGTGGAGGCCGCCGGCGAGGAAGTGAAGAAATCCGTGGCGGCCTTCGGCGAGGACGCCCTGCGGCGCGTGCGCATCACGCGCGTGCATCCGGAGATCGTCCAGCTTCTGGGCAAACTCCGCTACCGCCTCTCCTTCAACCAGAACTGCCTCGATCACACCGTGGAGGTGGCGCAACTCTGCGGTCTCGTGGCGGCGGAACTGGGCCTCGACACCGAGGTCGCGCGCCGCTGCGGCCTCTTCCACGACATCGGCAAGAGCCTCGACGCGGACTACGAGGGCAGCCACGCCAGTGCCGCCGCGAACATTTTGAAGCGCCTAGGCGAGGATCAAAAGGTGGTGAACGCCGTGGCCGCGCACCACGACGAGGTGGCGCCCATCTCCCCCTACGCCGCGATCCTCAAGATCGGCGACGCCGTCTCCGCCGTCCGCCCCGGCGCCCGAGCCGAGAGCATGGACAGCTACATCCAGCGCGTGAAGAACCTTGAGGAACTGGCCCGGCGTCTGCCCGGCGTTTCCGACGCCTACGCGATTCAGGCGGGGCGCGAGATCCGCGTCGTCGTCGCGCCGGACAGCGTGGACGACTCGAAGGCCCGGGAACTGGCGCGGACGCTGCGTCGCCGCATCGAGGACGAGCTCCAGTATCCGGGAACAATCAAAATCACGGTCATCCGGGAATGCCGCTACACGGAACAGGCGAGGTAAGCGCCCAGAGGCTGGACGGGCGCGAGGTGATCGCGCGCGGAGGCCCCGTGTCCGCGAATCCCTCCGCAGCCTTCCGCGCCGGATGGGACTGGATCGGGCCGGCCTGCATGGCGATCCTTGCGGGAATCGGAGTCCTTTTCATCTACTCCGCCCAGCACTTCACGGGCGGTGACTTCTGGATGAAGCAGCTTCTCTGGATCGCCATCGGGGGCACGGTGTATGTGGCCATCGCATACACGGACTACCATTTCTTCTACCGCTACGCGCACATCATCTACATCGTCTCGATCGTTCTTCTTCTGGCGCTCTGGTCACCTCTGGGCATCGTTCGCGAGGGCTCGCGCAGGTGGCTCAACACACCCTTCATGTCGCTGCAGCCCTCCGAGCCCGCCAAGATTGCCGCGCTTGTCATGGTTTCCACCGTCCTCTCGCGCGAGCGGCTCGGCACGGTGCGCGAGAGCTTGTTCGCACTTTCACAAATCGGCGCCCTTGTTGCGGTTCCAATAGTCTTGATCTTTCTCCAGCCCGATCTAGGTTCCGCAATGGTCTTCTGTCCGATGATCTTCTCGCTTTTGTTTCTTTCGAGGCTGTCCCGGCGCTTCTTCATCGTGGTGCTGGGCGCCTTCCTGTGCGTTCTTTCCATCATCGGGACGGACATCTGGCGCTATCACGAATTTCTCAAGGATCGCGGTTACAACGCACACGAAGTGCTGGGGGAATACCAGAAGACCAGCTGGGTGCCCCTGCACGACTACCAACGGAACCGCATCCTCGGCATGATTTCACCCGAAAGCGTCGATCCGCGCGGGATCGGCGTCAGCTGGAACTACCGCCAGTCCCTCTCGGCGGTGGCCACCGGCGGACCTTTCGGGAAAGGCTGGACCAGGGGCGAGCAAGCGCAACTCGGCTACCTTCCGCGCTCGGTCGCGCACAACGATTTCATATTCGCCGTCACGGCGGAGGAAACGGGTTTTGTCGGGACAAGTCTTGTCGTCGGCATCTTCCTCGTTCTTCTCATCAACAATCTCAGGCTGGCTTCGCTGGCCCGTGACAGATTCGGACTGCTCCTCATTTCCGGAGTCAGCGTCATCTTGATGATGCATGTCTTCGTGAATGCGGGAATGACGATCGGGCTGATGCCGATTACCGGCGTTCCGCTCCCGTTCGTCAGCTATGGCGGTTCGTTCATTCTCAGTTGCTGTACACTGCAAGGTCTGGTACAGAGTGTGTACCGCCACCGTCGCAGTTTTGCATAAGAATGACGACAATGATGAGACACCCCGAACAAACCCTTTCTATCCTATGTGGCGGCAAATCAACATGTAACAAGCCTCCGGCGGGACTCCCGTCCGGCGGCAGAGAGCCGCAATAAACGCATGAACAATTCCGATCCCAACCCGCAACAGAATCAGCAGTCCAATCCACCGCCAGACACCGAAGAGGACTTTCAGGACATCGAAGAGGAGAGTCTCGACAGCGTTGACAGCGAGAAACTTCAGGAAGAAGCCTCGCAGAGGGCCCGTCAGGGCTCGATCGTTCAGCGCGTCACCAGGGCCGTCCGCAAGGACAACGTGGCCTATCGCGAGATCATCATCAATTCCGAACCTCTGGAAAAGCGCGTGGCGCTGCTGGAGGACGGGATTCTGGAGAAGTTCGAGATGGAACGCGCGGGCGACGACCGCATCGTGGGCTCCATTTTCAAGGGCAAGATCCAGAATCTGGAGCCGGGCCTGAAGGCCGCCTTCGTCGATATCGGCCTGCCGAAGAACGCCTTCCTCCATTACTGGGACATCCTCCCGGCGGTGGCGGACAATTCGGCGGTGGAAATCGTGCGCGACAACCGCACCGAGGCGCAACTCAAGCGCAAGGACAAGATCACGATCAAGGACATCCCGAACCTGTATCCGATCGGCAGCGAGATCGTGATCCAGGTGACGAAGGGCCAGATCGGCACCAAGGGGCCCCGCACGACGACGAACCTCGCCCTTCCGGGCCGGTATCTGGTCCTGATGCCCTACGGCGGGCAGTGCGGCGTCTCGCGCAAGATCGAGGACGAGCAGGAGCGCCGCCGCCTCAAGGAGATTTTGAAGAAGTTGCCGATCCCGGAGGGGATGGGCCTCATCATCCGCACCGCGGGCGAGAACAAGCGGTGGACCTACTTCGTGCGCGACCTCGCGATCCTCTTGGACCAGTGGGAGGAGATCAAATACCGCATGGAGAAGAGCGACGAGCCCTGCTGCCTCTACAAGGAGCCGGACATCGTGGAGCGCACCATGCGCGACTTCCTCACCGAGGACATCGACCGCGTCCTTGTGGACAACAAGGAGGACTGCGAACGGATGCAGGAGATGGTTGCCCGCATCTCCAAGCACTCGCAGAGCAAGATCGCCTTCTTCGACGAATCCATCCCGATCTTCGAGCGCTTCAACATCGAGCGGCAGATCGAGCAGACCTTCAACCAGCGCGTTCCCCTTCCCTCCGGCGGCGAGATCGTGATTCAGGAGACCGAGGCGCTGATCTCGATCGACGTGAACACGGGCAGCCACAAGCAGAAGGGCGACCAGAGTAGCTTCATCCTTCAGGTGAACCTTGAGGCGGCGAGGGAAATCGCCCGCCAGATCCGGCTGCGCAACGTCGGCGGCCTCGTGATCCTCGACTTCATCGACATGAAGAGCCCGCGCGACCGGCGGCAGGTGTACAAGGTGATGAAGGAGGAGATGGAAAAGGACAAGGCCAAGTGCCACGTTCTGCCCATCTCGCAGCTCGGCATCATGCAGATGACCCGCCAGCGCCACAAGGAAAGCAATTCGAGCGGCATCTACACGCGCTGCCCCTACTGCAACGGCAGCGGCATCGTGAAAAGCGTGCGCACCATGTCCGTGGAGGTGCAGCGGCGCATCGTCTCCATCGTCCGGCGCCTGCGCGCCATGAAGGACGGGGCGGCCAAACCGCTCTCGCTGCGCGTCCATTGCCACCCGCACGTGCTGGAGCGCCTGCGGCTGGAAGACGAGCGCCTGCTCGTGGAGATCGAGGAGAAGAACAACGTGAAGCTCGCCTTCCGCGCCGATCCCCTGATCCACGTGGAGCAGTTCCGCATCATCGACGCCGAGACGGGTCAGGAACTGCGCTAGCTGCCGCCGATCGACAATCTGCAAAAAGGTCCGGAACCGCAGGGTTCCGGACCTTTTTCGTGCCCCGGGTCGGAGTTCGCCCGGAGGCGTCCCTACGAAGCCTTGGTGAAGGCGGCCTCGATGAGGGCGGCCTGCTCCTTCTTGTGCTGGGCGAGGGACCCCACGGCGGGGCTCGCACTCTCCTTGCGGCCCGCGTAGATGGGTTTCATGCCGGTGAGTTCCTCCAAACGCGGCGCGATGAAGGTCCAAGCGCCCATGTTCATCGGCTCCTCTTGGCACCACACGAGCTGCCGCGCCCCGATGTAGTTCTCGTCCATTATCTTGCGGACGAGGTCCTTCTCCAGCGGGTAGAGCTGCTCCACACGGACGAGGGCCGTCTGCGCGAACTGCGCGTGCGCGGTGCGGTAGTCCAGAAGGTCGTAATACACCTTGCCCGAGCAGAAGATCACCCTCTCGGCACCCTTGGGAGGCACGGGGTCGTTCAGGATCGTGCGGAAGGTGCCGTCCGTGAAGTCGGAGAGATTGCTCACGCATTCCTTGTGGCGGAAGAGGCTCTTCGGGGCCATGACGATGAGCGGCTTGCGGAAGTCCCGCTTCATCTGACGGCGCAAGAGGTGGAAGAACTGGGCCGGGGTCGTGGCATTGACCACCTGCATGTTGTTCTCCGCGCAGAGCTGGAGGTACCGCTCCGGTCTTGCGTGCGAATGCTCCGGTCCCTGCCCCTCGTACCCGTGCGGCAGCAGCATCACAAGGCCCGAGATCCGCTGCCACTTGCTCTCGCTGGAGGCGATGAACTGGTCGATCATCACCTGCGCGCCGTTGGCAAAGTCGCCGAACTGGGCCTCCCACATGCAGAGCATCTGGGGGTAGTCGAGGCTGTAGCCGAAGTCGAAGCCGAGGACCGCGTTTTCCGACAACAGCGAGTTGTGAATGCAGAGCATCGCCTGACGGCCCTCCATGTTCATGAGGGGCACATAGGGTTCGTTTGTCTCGGTGTCGAAGAGGACGGCGTGCCGCTGCGAGAAGGTGCCGCGCGCAACGTCCTGCCCGGAAAGGCGGATGGGCGTGCCTTCTAGGAGCAGACTCCCCCACGCGAGGCTCTCGGCAAAGGCCCAGTCGATGCCGGCTCCGCTGTCGAAGGCCTCCTTTTTCGCGGCCAATTGCCGCACGATCTTGGGATTGGCGTGGAAATTCTCCGGCAGTCGCGTCAGGGCGCGGGCGATGTGCGAGAGCTTGTCCGCGGGCACGCCGGTGTCCACCGGGGCGAAGGAAAAGTCCGGCTGGTAGATGGCCGTCGATCCGTGGAAGCGTCCCTTCCAGCCGTTGCCGTCCTTCTCCTTTTTCTGCTCCTTCTGGAAGGCCTCGTCGAGTTTGGCCTGATGCCGGGCGCGCAGGGCGGCCTCTTCCTTTTCGGTCAAAAAGCCATGCTTTCTCAGGCAAGAGGCGTACACCTCGCTCACGAGCGGATGCGCGTCGATCTTCTTGTATAGGGTAGGCTGGGTAAAGGCAGGCTCGTCCGCCTCGTTGTGACCGTGGCGGCGGTAGCAGTACATGTCCACCACCACGTCGCAGTGGAATTCCTGCCGGTAGCGCAGGGCGAGCTCCGTCACCCACACCACCGCTATCGGATCGTCGCCGTTCACGTGGAAGATCGGCGCCTCGATCATCTTGGCCAAATCGGTGCAGTAGCGGCTGCTCCGCGCCTCGCTCGGGGCCGTGGTGAAGCCGATCTGGTTATTGATCACAAAGTGGAGCGTTCCGCCGGTGCGGTAGCCCTTGAGCTGGGAGAAATTGAGCACCTCGGCGCCCACGCCCTGCCCCGCGAAGGCGGCGTCCCCGTGGATCAGGAGCGGCAGGACACGGGAGCGGTTCTCGGTGTCGCCAAGGATCCTCTGCCTTGCCCTTACGCGCCCTTCCACGACACTGTTCACCGCCTCCAGATGACTGGGGTTCGCGGCCAGTTGCACGATCAGGCTCTCGCCCTTGGAATTGGCCACGATGGAGTCGAACCCTAGGTGGTACTTCACGTCGCCGTCGCCATGGATCGTGTCCGGGAGGTAGTTCGCGGAAAATTCGTGGAAGATGTACTCGTAAGACTTGCCCAGGATGTTCGCCAGCACGTTCAGGCGCCCCCGGTGCGCCATGCCGATGATGATCTCCTCAAGCCCCAGCGCGGGGCCGTCCTCAAGAAGCGAGTCGATCGCCGCGATGAGCGTCTCGCCGCCCTCCAGCCCGAACCTCTTCTGCCCGACGTAGCGGGTGTGCAGGAATTTCTCGAAAGATTCGCCCTGAACGATCTTGTCGAGGATATGGTGCTTCTTTTCCCGGGAAAAATCCGGCTGGTTCAGGATCGGCTCCATCGCGGCCTGAAGCCAGCGGCGGCGCGGGGTTTCCTGAATGTGCAGGTATTCGACGCCGATGGAGCCGCAGTACGTCTCCTTCATGCGGCTGATGAGTTCGCGCACGGTCATGCGGCGTCCGCCGAGGTAGTTGCCCGTGTCGTACTCCTCGTCCAGATCCTCCTCGGTGAAACCGAGGCGCTCCATCGCAAGGCGTGGATTGGGTTCCGCCGCGTCGGCAAGGGGGTCCAGATGCGCCTGCGTGTGGCCGATGGAGCGGTAGGCGTAAATCGCCCCGATGAAACGCGCCTGTTTCTTCGCGTAGTCGGAGAGCGTCACACCGGTGGCCAGCGCCGCTCCCGCGGCCTCCGAGGGAGCCGACGGGTTTTCCAGCGCCAGCTCGAAGC
Organism: Puniceicoccales bacterium Verruco_01; assembly: GCA_001604565.1. Taxonomy (GTDB): domain Bacteria; phylum Verrucomicrobiota; class Verrucomicrobiia; order Opitutales; family Oceanipulchritudinaceae; genus Verruco-01. Next base: position 36,638 of record LVBV01000003.1, read on the forward strand.
CCTCGAAGAACGCCTGCCAGCGGGAATCGACCGAGGACGGGTCGTCCTTCCATTGGGCATAGAGGCCGTCCATGAGGTCAACGTTCCAGCTAGTGGCAAAGGTGGGGTTTTTCATGAATTCGGCAGGGTCGTCGGGGATCAAGCCCATCTCCTACCATAGGTTAGTGCAATCGACCCTGATGACAAGTAAGACGCCGCAAATCGGCGTTTTCATCCCGAAGGAACGGTTTCCATGGAAAACAAAGGGACTTTAACCCTCTTTTCTCCCGTACACGGAAACGCCCCGTTCCTCGTGGGAGCGGGGCGTTCGGAAAGGTTCGGGGAACGCGGATTACGCGCGTCCGAGGTAGAGGCCCTCGTCGGTGGAGACGCGGATCTTGTCGCCGGTCTTGACGAAGAGCGGGGCCGCCACGCGGATGCCGGTTTCGAGCGTCACACTCTTGGTGGCGCCGGTCGCGGTGTCGCCCTTGATGGCCTCGGGAGCCTCGGTGACGGTGAGCTCGACGGAGCTCGGAACCTCGACCTCCACGGCCTTGCCGTCCACGAAGAGGATCTTCACCTTGGCGTTCGGGGCCATGTAGTCCTTCGCGCTGCCGACGACCGACGCGGGAAGCTCGAACGTCTCGTAAGTTTCGAGGTCCATGAACGCGTAGTCGTCCATGTTCTTGTAGCTGAACTCGACCTCCTTGGAGTCGGTCTCCAGCACCTCGACGGCCTCGGTGGAGCTGAAACGCACTTCACCGCTGCGGCCACTCTTGAGATTGCGCAGCTTCGCCTGCACGAATGCGCGGAGGTTGCCCGGAGTGCGGTGGACAACTTCCATGACGAGCTGGGGCTCGCCGTTGTAGCGGATGACGCGGCCTTTGCGGAGATCGTTTGCTTGTGGCATCGGTTGGAAATGTTGAAGAAAACGGTCACGCTAAACGTTACACAGGCCCGGTTCAAGCCCTATCCGCTTTCGATGCGACTTGCGTTGCAGGCTTCTTGCGCCAAACATGGCGGGCCCTGTGCGACGCTCCTGCGTCCCGGGCCAACATTTCGACAATGAACTATCCATTTCTGGCGGGCTTCATCCTCTTTGTGGCCGTGCTCCTCGCACTGGACCTCGGCCTCATCAACCGCAAATCCCACGTGGTCTCCGTGAAGGAAGCCCTTTGCTGGAGCGCGGTGTGGGTGGCCCTCGCCGGTCTGTTCAACGTGGGAATCTACTTTTTCTGGGACTGGATCGCCCCGGGAAGCACGCACACACCCGGCGAGGCGGCGATGACCTTCCTTGCCGGTTATCTCTTGGAAGAATCCCTCTCGGTGGACAACGTTTTTGTCTTCGCACTCATCTTCAGCTACTTCCGCGTGCCGCCGATGTACCAGCACCGGGTGCTCTTCTGGGGCGTCATCGGCGCGATCGTGCTGCGCGGCGTCATGATCGCCCTCGGCGCGGCGCTCGTGGCCCGCTTCGACTGGATCCTCTACTTCTTCGGCGCGATCCTGCTTTTCACCGGCTTCAAAATGGCCTTCGGCAAGAGCGAGGCCCCGCATCCGGAAAAGAACCCGCTCGTGCGACTCGTGAAGAAGTTCGTCCCCGTTTCGCAGGATTACCATGGCAGGCACTTTGCCGTGAGGGACGCGGCGAGCGGCCGCTGGATGCTGACGCCGCTCTTCATCGTCCTTGTCGTCGTGGAGACGAGTGACCTGGTCTTCGCGAGCGATTCGCTCCCTGCGATCTTCGCCATCACGCAGGACCCCACCCTCATCTTCACGAGCAACGTCTTCGCGATCCTCGGCCTGCGCTCAATGTACTTCGTCCTTGCGGACATGATGGGCCGCTTCCGCTACCTGAACGTGGGCCTCGCCGTGGTCCTCACCTTCATCGGCCTCAAGATCATGCTGCACCGATTGATCCACATCCCGATCTCGCTTTCCCTCGCCTTCATCGCGCTCGCCCTCGGCACGGCGGTGGCGGCGTCGCTCCTCACAAAGCCCCGTCCGGAAACGGGGACCTGAAGACGACGAACGACAGTCCGACTCATCCGGGCTCGTCCCTTTCATCCGGCGATCTATCATTCCCCTCCCCGGAATTGAATCAATCCATCGTGTAAACCTGTCCGGGCGGTACGGGGACTCCTATCCCGTCGTGGTTCACCCAGACAGTTTGAGCGGATTTGTTTTCGAAGGTCCTGCCGTCGCAACTGACACGAACCGCCTCCAAAGCGGTGAGATAACAGGCGACCTCCCCCATTGTGGCGTACCAGACATCGCCGTGCCCCGAGAGCTGCTTGCAGATGGATTCCATGAATCTCCAGTTGTTGTCCGGCTTGTCGTCGTCAAACTCCCAGCTGTGCCCCCAGATCAGAAACAGGTTCAGTTTTGAAGGATCCGCCGCCAGAAACTGCTCCGTCAGCCCCTGCGCCTGATGATGATGACAACTGGGACGCCAGTGCAGCAGATCGCCGGGCAGCCGGAAGTCCTTCGTCTCGGGAACCACGCGCCCGTAGAGGAGCCCCCATTCCCGCATCCGCCTCAACATGGTGATGTTGTAGCTGCCGAACGGATAGGACATGCCCAGTATCCTGCGCCCGAAGATCTTCTCCAGCCGCAGTTTGTCCTCGTGGATCTCCATGCGGATGTGCTCTTCGGTCGCGTGATAGAGAAACGGATGGGTGGAGGAGTGCATGGAGGGTTCGTGACCCCTGTACACAAATTCCGCGAGTTCCTGCGGAACCTTGTCGGGATTCTCCATGATCCCGGAATTGATATGAAACGTCCCCCTGATCCCGTATTGGGTGAACATCCGGGCAAGGCGGATATCCTGAATCACACCATCATCGTAACTCATGACGAGCGCCTTCTTGAGTCCGTCCGGAAACGTGAAGCGAGAAAAATGATCCGGAGGAACGCCCCGGAGATAGTCGTCGGCGTACCAAGCCTCCGGCTTGTCCCAATAAAGGTCTTCGGTCTGTTTGCCGCAGCCGTCGTTCAAAACTAGGCAGGTCTCCGATTTCCCTTTGATCTCGCAGCAATACCAGCCGTCACCTTCCGGTTTCATGCGTCTGCCGGGCCATTTCGTATGTTTCTGCGGCTTTGCGTAATCCCACAAATGCAAATACGCCCCGTCCCACCCGGATGGTTTTTTCAGATGAAATATCATAGGAATTTTTTTCCTATCATCGGCAGCCATGATTGAAAAACCCATAAACAATGGGCTGCCACGACCAACTAAATACTTTTTTTACGGTAGGCGGCTATTGCCTGGTCACGTTGAATTCCGGTGCGTCGGTATCGACAATCCAGTTGCCTTTTTCCGTATGACCATGACTACAAACACGATCGTATGTCAGCGCATCCTGCACGAAGAGGAGCATCGCGGGCGGCCTGTGCGTATTGCGAAGAATCGCAAAGAGTCCCCGGTTCTCAGGACCGACGGGATCCAAAATCGTGTGCGAAGGGATGGAGTAATTGAAGGGATTGTTCCCGTCGCTCCCGATGCTGGCCATGTGCCGGGCGAAATCGTTGACGAATGTGGCGCAATCACAGGTTCGCTCGTTCGATCTTCTGAAACGATAGTACATCCAGCGGCGGTGCAGCTCCTCGGCCCCCTGATGGCAATACTCGTAATTAAGCACCCAGAAAACGTAGAGGGTCGGCTTGTGGGAAACGCAGTCCAGACGGCAATAATCCGCCGCTTGCCCTCCCTTGAGCGTCAATCCCGGAGCGGCGTGATAGAGATACGTGTGATTGCTTTCCCCTTCGAATCGGGGCGACCTGTGCAGTCCGATTCTGGAATGTCCCATCCCATGACCGTAGGAAATCTGGGCCACTACGCATAGCGGCAGCTCTCTGCCCGCACAATGGAAGGCTTCCCGGAGCGTGTGCCAATCCTGACGTGCGACACAGATGTCGGGCATGCACTGGTTCCAGTTGTCGAACTGACTTGCGATCCGGGCGACGATCCTGCCGTGAAGTCTTGGGAAGAGACGGTCCGGGAAATAGCATTTGAGAAGTTTTCCGGCGATAGGGACATCCGGTATATGCGACCAATCAATCATGTCCTTGGTCACATTTGCCAGTTGATCCTCATCGGGGGAATTCATGAGTCACCTCGGCTGGGCTAACGGTCCTCTCGTTCCCGATTTTACGATACCATCCAGTCGTTTTCAATTCGTCGGTCCGCGATTTCGATAAACGACCGAACGTGATCGACATTTGCGACTCGCATGTTCCCGGATGAAGCTGAAAGGCGCGACACGGATGCATTCGAGGCCCTCAGTCCCGCACGATCCGCTGAATCGTCGGTGACCCGCGCGGGTTTTTGCCGAGCGCCGCCATGCCCTTCCGGCAAACCGGTCGTCAAATCCTGCGCGGAACCCGTCCCGCCCGCGACAAAGGCCCTACAACAGCCCCGTCTGGCCGGAAGTCGGCAGGTTCTCGGCGGGCTTCGCCTTGTGCAGGTGCTGCGGCGGGCGCGAGGTGACGCGGGAGAGCTCCTCGTCGGTCTCGGTCACGATCCTCTCGCACATTCTCGTCACCTGCATGCGCAGCCACATGTACGTCTCGCTCCCCTTGCGGTAGTCGGCCCGTCCGTAGTGGTCCACCCTGCCCTGACGGCGCAGCTCGTCGTTCTGGGCGAAGGACGCCTCGTTCTCCGGGTCGTACACCGCGTAGGCAAGGCCGCCGTGCCCGCGCACGACGCTGAAGACCGGCACGTCGCTCGGACCGTCCGCCACGTAGATCATGTTGCGGATCGGCACGCGGCGGTTCTTTTCGTCGATCTTGGCGTTCACGTCCACGGGCCAGACATTGCTGCCCTTGTTGATCTCGAAAATGAAGCGCGTCTTGATCGTGTTGTCCACGACGACGCCGATCTGGCTCACCTCGTTCTGGCAGGGATCGTCCGGGTCTGGCCCGATGAGTTCGGGTTGTTCGAGAAAGCCCGGGAGCGGCGGGTTCTCCACGAGCTCGCAGCCGTAGATTCCCGTCATGAAGGGCGCGGCGGCGCTGCCGCGGATCATTTCCGCAAGGCCGGTCGAAACGATGTAGTGCTCCAGCGCGATCTCGTACTTGCGGAACTCGGGCCGGCTCTTCGGGATCTCGGCCAGTTCCCGGAAGAAGTCCGGGATGCCGGGGTAGAAGGAAAGCTCGCGGCCCAGATCGTGCAGGAGGGCGTTGTTCAGGCCCTTGAAGCGGCCCATCCGCACGCTCGTCAAAAGATGGTTCAGGTAACAGGTTTCCGGCGATACATGCTGGCCCTTCGCGGCGAAGTATTTCGGCAGCGAGTTCACCTCTTTCCAGAATTTCCCCGCGTCCACGTCGAAGCGCCGGAAGATCGGCTCCTGCATGTAGCCGGGGATCAGCGTGTTGTCGAAGTCCCAGATGCAGGCGACGATCTTCTTGCTGGGCAAACGTTCCTCGGCCATGTGTCCGTCCCCTTTTGTGAAAGGCTTAGTAACTGTTCTCGCGCCAGTCGCGCTGGCCGCCCTTGTCGCTGCCGCCGCCGCGACGCCCGTGACGGCGCCGTCCCCGGTGCTCGCGCTGCGGGGCGGGAATCTGCGTCGCCGGTTTGCCCGCTCGGGGCTCGCCCTCCTCCGGGGCCGAGGCCGTTTCTTCCGCCTCCTCCTCGTCGTCCTCGTCCTTCCTCCACGGCAGGCGACTTGTCAGAAGATCCCACAGGCGCGCGGCGATGCGTTTGGCGCCGTTCCACCACTCGCGCAGGGCAAAGAGAGTCTCGTCCGGCCCGCGGCACTGGCGCATGATGTTGTCCACGCGCTGGTCGATGGCCTTCTTCACCTCCGGCGGAATCGGCGCCGGGTTGAAGGTCTCGTCGAGGTCGCCCTTCCACTCCCGTTTGCGCGGGCGGAATTCCTGCGTGGCGGCAAGCCGTTCGGCGGCGGCGGTGTCCGCGGCGGAGTTGGTCTCGAAGGTGGGCATGAGGATACCCCGGCAAACCATCCGCCGGGGACGACACTCTGCCCCCGGAAGCCGCAGGGAGTCAAGCCGCATGGGCCGGTGAAAGCCTGTCATCGCGAAATCGCCCATCCCGCCCCTGCGCGCTTGCGGGCCGCCGGACTTCCGCGCATCCTTTTGGCATGGAAAACGACAGGCTGGAGCAGATTTTCGCAATGCAGGCGGCGCTCAACAAGCGCATCGGCGTGGACACGGCTTCCATGGACGAGAAGCAGAAGATAGAGTGGGTCCTCAACTATTCCCGCGCCCTCTCGCAGGAGACGGCGGAACTCATCGACTCGGTGCCGTGGAAATGGTGGGCCAAATACCAGAAATTCGACCCCCAGAACGCCCGCGTGGAGGTCGTCGATCTCTTCCACTTTTTGATCTCCATCGCGCAGGTCCTCGGCATGAGTGCGGACGACGTGTACCAGGCATACCTCGCCAAGAACAAGATCAACCACGAGCGCCAGGACAGCGGCTACACCGTCAAGAACGCCGACGACAGCCGCGGCATCTGACGCGCTGAGCAAAGCCTCTTTCTGCTTATGGCCACCTCGAACAACTGGTTTCGTCGCGAGAACGTGGATTTGCGGATAAATGGCAAGGATTCGGAAGCGAGTAGTAATGAACGAATTACGGCGAACTTCCGAAACGCAGCCAGCCGCCGCAAAGACCGTTCGTAGCAGAAATCAATGTTGTTCGAGGTGGCCTTATATGAACCTTATCAATCTTATAAGATTCTTGTAACTTCGATAAGATCGGTATAAACAACGCCTGTGAATCCGATCACAAATCCATTTGCACCGGGGGCAGGCACGAGGCCGCCGGAATTGTCGGGACGCGACGAGTTGATAGAAAAGGCAAGAATCGCTCTGGAACGAACGAGGATCGGCTATCCTGAAAAGAGCATTTTGATGGTCGGGCTTCGCGGAGTGGGAAAGACCGTTCTGCTGGACAAGATCAAAACTGATGCCGAGGTATCCGGCATTCAAACGATCCGCATCGAAGCCAAGGAAGACCAGTCGCTCCCGGGAATGCTGGCGCCCAAACTCCGACAGGCGCTCCTGCGTCTGTCAAGAAACGAGAGAGCCCGCGCAAACGCCCAAAAAGGTCTCCGCGCACTCGCCGGGTTTGTAAAGGCGCTCAAGGTGAAATTCGGCGATCTTGAGGTCGGTCTGGATTATGATCCCGAACCGGGCCTTGCCGACAGCGGGGAATTAGAATCGGACATGACGGAACTGCTGGAAACTTGCGGCACGGCAGCCCATTCCGTCGATACTGCGCTGGTACTCTTCATCGACGAACTCCAATATGTAAAAGAATCCGAGTTGGCTGCATTGATCACCGCACTGCATCGCATAGCGCAGACACAACTTCCTGTTACGCTCGTCGGCGCTGGATTACCTCAGCTGAGGGGAAGGACGGGGGAGGCGAAATCCTACGCGGAAAGACTATTCGATTTCCCGGAAATCGGTCCGCTGTCCGGCGAGGCGGCACGGGATGCCATCCGCAAACCTTTGGCTGCAAATCAAGTGGGTATCGACAACGACGCGCTAGACCTGATTGTGGAAAAAACACACTGCTATCCCTATTTTCTACAGGAATGGGGAAAGCATTCCTGGGCCATGGCGGAGACCTCCCCCATACGACGAAGCGATGTGGAGGACGCCTCAATCATCGCCATGGCGGCACTCGATGCCAGTTTCTTCCGCGTTCGCTTTGACCGTCTGACGCCTCTTGAAAAACGATACATGCGTTCGATGGCGGAACTGGGCCCCGGACCTCATCGTTCCGGCGACATCACGGATTTGCTCGGCAGAAAGGTCACCGATCTTGCCCCGACCCGGGCCAACCTGATTTCCAAGGGCATGATCTGGAGCCCGAATCACGGTGACACCGCGTTCACGGTCCCCATGTTCGACGAATTCATGCGCCGCATCATGCCCGGCACCGACTGGAAGACCGCCTGATCTGCCCTGCTACTTGTCCGCGAGCTCGTAGGCGAGGGTTGCTTCCTTGCCCTTGGTGTTGTCGAGAACGACGGTGAGAAGGCCGTCCTTCTGCGCGAGCTTCACCTCGCGGACGCGTTTGCCCGTGGCGTCGAGGGCCCAGGCGCGCAGGCCTCCTTCCGAGGGGAAGCAGAGCGTGGCCCTGCCCGAACGGGCCAGATGCGGAAGCTTCCCCCATCCGGTGAGGGTGCGCATCTCGGCGCTCGTGAAGCTCTCGCCGGAGTTCGCCATTTCGGTCAGGTGCAGGACGAGAATCCGGCGGCTCTTTTCAAGCGGCGCCCCGTCAAGGGAAAGGGCGGCGACACTGGAGGGCCCGGAATCGAAGGTGACGCTCGCCCCGCCTGCGGAAAACGTCCCGCCGTGATTGGCGATGAGCCAGACACAGCGCGGCGCGGCGAGGGTGAAGGTACCGTCGTTCACGCCCGCGACGATCTCGCCCGTGTCGCTCTTGTACAGGCCCTTGACGGGATCGAAGCTGCCCGCCGGGACGAAGCCCTTTGCCTCCAGAGAAGCGAGAAGGTTGGCGTCCGGGGCCATGTAGCTAGGATTTCCGGCAAAGTTGACGGACCCGGTGAGCGGACCGGAAAGCGAATCCGGTGCCGCGCCCTCGGCCCACACGCTCGCCACGCCCGTGAGAAGGCCTGCGTATTCGATCGGCTCCTCGAAGCCTTCCTGTGCCCAGCCGGAGATCACGCGGTAACCGTTGGCGGAATCCACCGCGCAGGTGAGAAGGTTCTTCGCCGGGGCGAGGTCCCCCCGCAAGAACATCAGGCCCGCCGCGCGCTCGCCAAGCTGGCTGAGAGGGTCCGTCACAAGGTCGAAGCCCGTGCACGCCTGCTGGTTGAGGAGGTTGCCGACATCGTGGCTCTCGGCAAAGCGGTAGAGGCCGTCCCAGTCCTGAAAGGCGGCGTAGGCAAAAAGGAGTGGCGCGCCCTCGGCCCGGTAGCGGTTGGGGTTGCAGTAGTTCCACTCGGTGACGGTGAAGGGGCGGCCCGCAATGCGGCTCGGGAAGAGGGTGCGCGGGACGTGAACGCCGCTCTCGATGGCGCTAAGCTGGTGGTAGCGGTAGGGCAGCTTCCAGCTCGCCTCGGGGAAGTCCGGGTGGTCCCAGTAGATGTGGTTGTCCACATAGTCGTAGCGGGAACGCGTTTCCGTGAGCGGGATCGCCACGAGGCAGTTCGTCCCGGTGAGCGGGACCTTTACACGCAGGGTGTTTTTGAGGAAGTCCTCGTACATCCGGTCGCCCTTGAGCTGAATGGAGTTCAGGAACCGGGAAAGAGCCTGCTGCTCTTCATTCCATCCCTTGGGATCCACGCCGGACTCCTTCTTCCACTCTGCGAAAAGCCCGTCATAGATCGCGGCGACGGAGGCGTTCTCGCGCCACACCGTGCCGAGGGGATCCTCGTTCACCGGGCAGACGCCGACCAGTGCCGGATCCTCCGCGAGGGTTTTGCCCGTATAGGGGTTTTTGTGCGTCAGGATGGCGGTGGCAAAGCTCTTCCAGTTCTCGAATCCGGCCTCGGAGACCGGCGACACGGCCTTGAAGGCGGCAATCATGTCCCCCGAGACGCCGGGAATCTCGCCATCTGTGATCTTGCGGAAGGAGAAGAGGTCGATCACCACGTACATCCCCCTCTTCTCGCACTCGGCGATCAGGTATTCCATGCGGTCGTACAGGGCCCAGTCGATGTCGAGGGAGTTCTTGCGATTCTCGGTCAGCAGGCCGTCGTAGTGATGGAAGCGCACGACGTTGTAGCCCATCTTCGCGAGGTACTCCGCGATGCGCGGGGCGTCCTTCTTTTCGGGATAGTTCGCGCTGTAACAGAGGTTCGTCCCGTGGAAGCGGAGGCGCTTTTCCGGCGCGAGCTCGAAGGCGAAGTGGCCGTCCTTTTCCGTCACGAAGCCGTACTTGCCCGCCGGGGCGTCGAGAAGGCTGGAAAAGTCGAGCGCGCTCCCGGGCAGGACCGTGAGCGAGGCTTTGTACGGGCGCCAGTCCTTCCCCGCCTTTGCCACGAAAGGCACCTCCGGTGGGAGCGGCATCCGCTGTTGCGAAAGATTCGCCCCGACGATGCCCCAGACGGCGTTTCTCTCGCTGCGGAAGATCACCGCCGCGACAGGCTGGGGCTTCGTTTTGAATTCCGAGACGTACAGGCCGTGGAAGCCTCCGCGCGCCGGGCCCTTCCAGGCCACGGCACCGTTGGCCAGAGGCGCGGGATTCCACCAGTCCGCGATGTCGCGGCCCGAGACGACGGCCTCCACGCCCTGACTGCCATCCGCGTAATAGAAGGTGATCGTGCCGATCCGCGTGCCCTTGGGCGGCATCCAGCCCGCGCCGTGGAAGAGGTAGAGCCAGCCGCCGGGCAGCGGCGTGTCAAAACGCAGCGTCGCCGACTGCGGCAGGGCGGGCTGCGCCGAACCAGCGAGGACGAGAGCCGCCTTCTCCTTTTCCCCCACGAGGAACGGGACGTTCACCTTCTCCGCAAGACCGGCGGGCAGTCCCGCAAGGTCGTTTCCCGGACCCTGATCGAACCAGCCGCCCGCCCCGTCGTAGCCGACGGGGTCGGTGAGCGAGCGGTTTGCGATGCCGGAAAGATCCAGAGGCGAGGCCGGAGCAAGGCACGGGACGGCGGAAAGGATCACGGCGGCGAGGGCGCCGCGCAAAAGATGCGGGGAACGGATCATCTCGGGAGGGGGTTGGGATGAGCGCCGGGAAATTCCGGCGTGGATCGGACGCTATCATGATTACCCGCCCGGAACAAGAAAGAGACGTTTTCGGGGAGAGGGCCAAACCTCCCTCTTTTCCTTTCATTTCGCGGCGCGCCACGCTAGATTGGGCGCCAGATGGGAAGCGAAAACACCAGTCACCCGGCCAAGACCGCCTACTTCAACCGCGAACTCTCCTGGCTGGCTTTCAACCGCCGCGTCCTTGAGCAGGCCTACGATTCGCGCTTCCCGATTCTCGACCGCATGCGCTTTCTCTCGTTCGTCGCGAGCAACCTCGACGAATTCTACGAGATCCGCGTCGCGGGGCTGATCCAGCAGACCGAGGGCGGCGTGGTCGAGGCGGGGCCCGACGGCCTCGGGCCCAAGGAGCAGCTCCGCCGCATCCACAGCATTTCCGCGTCGCTCGTACACGACCAGTACGAGTGCTGGCACAAGGTGATCGTGCCGGGGCTCAGAAAAGCGGGCGTCCTCTTCAAGACGAAGGAGCAGTTCACCCGCCGCGAGAAGGCGTGGATGGAGAACTACTTCATGACCGAGGTCCTGCCGGTTTTGACCCCGCTGGCGATCGACCCGGCCCATCCCTTCCCGAGCTTCGGCAACAAGACGCTGAACCTGCTCCTCTGGCTCGACGATCCGGCGACGCCCGAGACCGAGACGATCCTCGCCTTCATCCCGGTGCCGCGCATCCTGCCCCGCGTGGTGTTCATCCCCGGCGCGGGCAAGGCGAAGCCGGTGTACGTGTTTCTTTCGGACATCATCAAGCTCTTCGCGGACCGGCTTTTCTCCGGCTACAAGATCAAGGCGATCCACGCCTTCCGCATCACCCGCAACAGCGACCTCTACATCGACGAGGAGGAGGTGGAAAACCTGCTCAAGACGATCGAGGAGGAGCTCTACAAAAGGCGCAAGGGGAGCCCCGTGCGCCTGGAGATCGAGGACGGCGTGAACGACGAGCTCATGGAGCGGCTCCTTTCCAACATCGGCCTCTCGCGCCAGCACGTCTTCATGATCAACGGGCCGATCAACATGATGCGGCTCCAGAGCGTGTACGACCTCATCGACCGGCCCGACCTCAAGTGCGCGCCCTTCACGCCGTACGTCCCGCCGTACTTCTCCGGCAGCTACAACATTTACGACGTGGTGCGCGAGGGCGACCGCCTCCTGCACCATCCCTACGACTCCTTCCAGCCAGTGATCGACTTCGTGGGGCACGCCGCGCGGGACCCCAAGGTGCTGGCGATCAAGATGACCCTCTACCGGACGAGCTCCGACTCGCCCATCGTCAAGGCCCTGATGGCGGCGGCGCGCGCGGGCAAGCAGGTGACGGCGCTCATCGAGCTCAAGGCCCGCTTCGACGAGGCCAACAACATCAACTGGGCGCGGCAGCTTGAGGACGCCGGCGTGCACGTGGTGTACGGCTTCGTGAAGCTGAAAACCCACTGCAAGTGCTGCCTCGTCGTCCGCAAGGAGGACGGCGGCATCCGCCGTTACGCGCACCTTGGCACGGGCAACTACCACAGCAAGACCGCCCGGCTCTACACGGATTTATCCTTCTTCACCGCGCGGCGCGACCTGACCGACGAGGTGGCCGAGGTTTTCAACACCCTGACGGGCTTCGCCAAGGAGCCGAAGTTTAGCCGCCTGCTCGTGGCCCCCTTCAACCTGCACTCCACGATGGTGAAGCTCATCCTGCGCGAGGCCGCCAACGCCCGCGCCGGCAAACCGGCCCGCGTCGTCGCCAAGTGCAACAGCCTCATCGACAAGGAGACGATCGACGCCCTCTACGAGGCCTCCTCGGCGGGCGTGAAGATCGACCTCGTCGTCCGCGGCATCTGCGGACTGGTCCCGGGCGTCCCCGGCATGAGCGAGAACATCCGCGTCACGAGCATCCTCGGACGGTATCTGGAGCACAGCCGCATCTTCTACTTTGAAAACGCGGGAAAGCCCGAGCTGTACCTCGGCAGCGCGGACTGGATGCCCCGCAACTTCTTCCGCCGCGTGGAGGTCGTCTTCCCGGTGGAGGAACCGGCGCTTCGCAAGCGCATCGTGGAGGAGGTCCTCGGCGCGACCCTGAGGGACACGACGGCGCGACTTCTCAACGCAAACGGCGGCTACGGGCCGTCCGCACCGGAAGGCACCCCGCCTTTCTCCTCGCAGGATTATTTCATGGCACTTTCCCAGGCCCGTGAAAAGGCCGACGCTGGCGGCAGGAAGGAAAAGGAGGACACCTGTACGGTGCCGAGTCTGGAAATCGTCCGCGAGGGGAAAAAGACCACGGGCCTGCGCGACGAGAATCTGGACGATTCCGGTTTGTAGGCGGGTTTCCCAAAGGCTCCGCGCAACCTCCGCCAACCGACAATCCCGACGATGGCAACCTTTGAAGGCAGGCATTTCTCCTTTGCGCTCGGGCGGCGGACCCTCGTCATGGGGATTTTGAACCTGACGCCCGACTCTTTTTCGGACGGCGGGCTGTACACGGATGTGCCCGCGGCCCTCGCCCGCGCGCGTCAAATCGCCGCCGAGGGCGCGGACATCCTCGATGTCGGGGGAGAGTCCACACGGCCCGGCCACGTCCCCGTGAGCCCGGAGGAGGAACTCGCCCGTCTGCTGCCGGTTCTGGAGGGCCTTGCCGGTTTCCCGATTCCCGTCTCGGTGGACACGTACCATCCGGAGGTGGCCCGTGCGGCGCTGGCGGCGGGTGCGGCGATCGTGAACGACGTCGGCGGAACCCTCTCCCCGGAGATGGCGGCTGTTGTGCGCGAGGCGGGCGCCGGATGGATCGTCATGCACACCGGCGGGGGCGACGCCTCGCATCCGGCGGAGTATCCGGAGGGCGACGTGGTGACGGCAGTGCGGCATTTTTTCGAGGAATCGCTGGCGAAGGCGGCGGCCCGCGGCATTCAGGCCTCCTCACTCTGTTTCGACCCCGGGATCGGCTTCGGCAAGAGCCACGAAGAGAACCTGCGCCTCCTGCGGGAGGTGGCGGCGTATCGCCTGCCGGAGAACGCGCTCCTTGTCGGGGCCTCGCGCAAGAGGGTCGTCGGAATCGCCAGCGGGGAAACGGACCCGAAGAAGCGCCTTGCCGGAACCCTTGCCGCGCACACCGCCGCCATTGCGGGCGGGGCGGACATCCTGCGCGTACACGACGTTGCGGCCTCCGTACAGGCGGCTAGGATGGCGGACGCGATCTACCGCTGAATCCCCACGACATTTTCCCATGGACAGCCTACTTATCAGCGGCCTGAAAATTCACGCCCGACACGGCGTGCTGGCGGAGGAAAAGACGCTCGGGCAGACCTTTGTCATCGACGCGGTGCTGAAAGCGGACCTCACAAAGGCCTGCGCGAGCGACCAGTTGGAGGACACGGTGAACTATGCGGCGGTGGTGGAAACGCTGCAAAGGGCGATGGTCGCTTACGACGACAACCTCGTCGAACGCGCGGCGCAGCGGCTCGCCGAGGCCGTCCTCGCGGAGCATCCCCTCGTGGCGGAGGTGTCGATCACCCTCAAAAAGCCCCATGCGCCGATCCCGGCCCTCTTCGACTTCGTGGCCGTTTCCATCACCCGGAGGAGAAGGCCGTGAAGGAGGCGGCACTTTCCATCGGAGCGAACCTCGGCGACCGGATGGAATCCCTCCGGAAGGCGGTGGCGGCACTCGGCAACCTTCCCGGGACGAGGATCCTCGCCCTCTCGAAGGTGTACGAGACCGACCCCGTGGGCTATGCGGACCAACCCTGTTTCCTCAACGCGGCGCTGCGGCTTGAAACGGGGCTTTCCCCGGCAGCGCTCCTTGGCGCATGCCTTGGCATCGAGGCGGCGCTCGGCAGAAAGCGGAATTTCACAAACGGTCCGCGCGCGATCGATATCGATCTTCTCCTTTACGAAGGCACCGCAAGCGCGGGCGCTGAACTGACCCTGCCGCACCCCCGGATGCTGGAGCGCGCCTTCGTCCTTGTACCGCTCGCGGACCTGTATCCATCGGGAGAGGCGCCCGGGCTCGCCTTTGCGGAAGCTCTGGCGCGCCTTTCCCGGAACGGCGTGCGCGCGACCGGCTTGTTTCTCGATCAATTGCCCTTGCGATAGTCGCCGAAGGAGAGGGTGCAGTCGTCGCTCACTTTATCCCCCTGCACGCTCCAGTCGGCGGAGGAGGGCACGACAAAGCCGAGGGTCCGGTTGAACTCGTAATAAACGTGCATCGTGATCTCGCTCAAGCGTCCACGTGGCGTCGCGATCGGACCGGCGCCTGTGATGTCGATCGAAGTGACGAAACCCTTTTTACGATCGTAATAGAGCCTGCCGTTCAGCTTCACGGGGTCGGACCCACCGACAGAGGTGACGCAGGTGAAGCGGAAGATGTACACGTCTCCCTCCGTCTTCTCCTCCGCGAGGCTCGCCGGATCCATGATTCGCAGGGGATTTTCGTAGGGGATCCACGTCCGCGCACTGCCGGGTTTGGCGTTCTTCAAATCATAACAGTTCCACTTCTTCGCAAAGGCGCTCACTTCGCTCTCCCACGAGGGCCGTCCGTCCACGCGCAGGAGGGTGTGGCGCATCTGGTTGTTTCCCACACGGCTCACGCGGTACATGTAAAGGTGCCCGCCGCTGCCCTCGGAAACCACGTAATTCAGGTCGGCCAGCGGATGCGCGTCGCGCCAGGAAAGGTCGTTCCGGACGGCGGCGGTGTGGTCGTACGCGGCATCCCCCGCGGCGAAGAGCGCGGCGGGAAGAAAGGCGAAAAGCGCAAGGAAAAGCCCCTTCGTTCTCATGACGGACCAGTTTAGGGGCGCCGGAAGCCCCCTTCAACGATTTTCGGGGCGGCAAGTCGATCAGCGCCACTCGTGACGGGGGTAGCGGCCCTTGAGCTGCTTTTTGACCTCCTCGTAGACGCCGCTCCAGAAGGCGTTTAGGTCGCTCGTCACCTGCACGGGGCGGCGGCTGGGGGCGAGAATCTCGTAAATCACCGGCACCCGCC
The DNA here is from genome assembly GCA_001604565.1 of Puniceicoccales bacterium Verruco_01. GTDB lineage: Bacteria > Verrucomicrobiota > Verrucomicrobiia > Opitutales > Oceanipulchritudinaceae > Verruco-01. Next base: position 52,283 of record LVBV01000003.1, read on the forward strand.
CGCCCAGGAGCAGCTTCCCCGGGGCGTCGTACAGCTGCTGGACGGTGGCGGAAAGATAGACCTTGCCATCCGCCTCGTAACGCAGGCGCGCGGTCTTCTGCCGGGGCAGGTCCACGCGTTCCGGCGCGCACTTTTCAAGAAGAGCCTCCTGCCCTGCGCCGAGCCAGCCCTTCAAATGCCCCATCACGGGCCGGTCCTTCACCTCCTTGTAGCCGATGGCCCCGTAGCAGACCTCGGCAGCGATCAATTTGCGTTCCTCCTCGCCGATGGGTGCGACGCCGTATTCGGGGAAGTGCTTCGCGACGAAGTTGACCCGGGCGATCCACCGCTCCTCCGCCTCGCCCCATTCCTTGAGCACCAGACGTCCCGCGACGACCTCCGCCGCCAGCAGCGGAGCGGCCTCGTCCGCCGTGGGCTCGCCGCACGTGCGTTCCTCCAGCACCAGGTTGCGAAAGGTGCGTCGCAGCTTGAGAAGGACGCACCGCTGGGTGGGATCGAACTCCGGCGCGCGCACCTGGGCGACCTCGCCGGGGAAAAGCTCCTCCAGCCACGCCTCCTCCACCGCCGTCGCGCGCGCGAGGGTCACGCCCACATCGCCCCGCAGGTTCCGCTCCTCGATCTCCGCCGCGACGAGGAGCGGCGCCTCCACGGGGGAGTCCTTGCGCAGTTCGCCGCTGCGGTTGTGGACGAGGCTGTAGCGCCGCGCGGCGACACCATCGCGTTTGGCGAGCTGGTCGGAAAATCCCGCGAGAATCGCCTTGCGAAGGGCCGTGAAGAGCGCCTCGCCGGTGTATGAATCCCGCCCGGAAAGCCCCGCGCCCCGCGCCGCGCCAAGGAGCTGCTCGAAGAGCCGGCCCGCCGCGCGCGCACCCATCGCGTGAATCCCCCACTTGCGACAGAAGCCGAGGTCGAACCTCTCCCGCGCGGCGGCGGAAAGGGCGGCTGCGTCCATGAAGAAGTCCGAAAGCTCCGGGTGCGGCACGATCCTCGCGAAAAAGTCCTCGCGCGCCTCGCGTTCGGCACGGTTTTCCAAGCGCAGGAGGAGGCTCTTGTCCTGCGAAAGCGCCGCGACGAGGGCCGCGCTCTCCCCGCAGCCGAATTCCTCGCCCGCGAGCAGCATCCGGGCGTAGCGCGGGTGGAGCGGGAAGGCGGACATGCGCCGGCCCGTGGCGGTAAGGCGGCCCTCTCCGTCCAGCGCGCCGAGGTCCCGCAAAAGAGTCTCCGCATGGGCGAGCGCATCCTCCTCCGGGGCCTCCAGCCACGGAAAGGCCCGGGGCTCCCCCACCCCGGCGCTTTTGAGGAAAAGGAGGATCTCGGAAAGGTCGAGGCGGCGGACCTCCGGCTCCTCGCGGGCGGCCCGGCGCTCCTGATCGCCCTTGGACCACAGCCGGATGCACGTTCCCGGCGCGGTGCGGCCCGCGCGGCCCGCGCGCTGGTCCGCGCTCGCGCGGGAAATCTTCTGAATCAGAATCGTGTTGATCCCGCGCGCGGGGTCGTGGCTCGGAATCTTGGCCAATCCGGAGTCGATCACGCAGCGCACCCCGTCGATCGTGAGGGAGGTCTCCGCAAGGTTGGTCGCCACGACGATCTTCCGCCGCCCCGAGGGCTCCACTGCCGCGTCCTGCGCCTCGGGCGGAAGTTCGCCGTGCAGCGGCAACAGGTCGAAGCCTCTCGCAAAGCCTCTGCTTGAAATTTCCTCGATCGTCCGGCGAATCTCGTAGGCACCGGGCATGAAGATGAGAACATCGCCCTCCGGCATCCCCTCGACCGCCTCGGAGCAGGCCCGCGCCGCCTTTTCCCACACCGGCTCCTCCTCGCGCACGTTCGCACCCGCGCCGCCCGCGTAAGTCACGTCCACTGGGAACATCCGGCCCTGCGAGACGAGATTCGCCGCCGGGGCGAGGTAGCTCTTGAGCAGGTCGCCGTTCAGCGTCGCGCTCATGACGCCGATCACAAGGTCAGGCCTCGCGCCCTTCTGGAGGGAGAGCGCCATCGCGAGACTCACATCGCCATAGAGGTGCCGCTCGTGGAATTCGTCAAACAGGATCGCGCCGACGCCGGAAAGCGCGGGATCGTCCAGCATCCAGCGCAGGAGCACGCCCTCCGTCACAAAAACGATCCGCGTGGAGGGCCCCCAGCATTTTTCGAAGCGGATCTGGTGCCCGACCGTCCCTCCCGGCTTTTCGCCGAGCTCCCACGCCACGCGCTTGGCGAGCATCCGCGCGGCCACCCGGCGCGGCTCCAGAATCACGATCCTCCCCGGCACGGCGGATTTGCCCGTGAAGGAGGCCAGCATCTTCGGCACCTGCGTCGATTTGCCCGAACCCGTCGGCGCCTCCAGCACAAAGCGCCGCACCCCCGCCGCCAGGGTGTCGGCAAGCGCGGGCCGGATCTCGTGGATGGGAAGAAGCGCCGGGTCCATCGGGGAAGAATGGGTAATCCCGCGTCCTTGGGCAAGGCGAAGGGTCGTCGCCGGATTCCCCCTTCCGGCATGGAATTCTCATTGCCAAGCGCGAAACGTTTCGCAGGCTGTCCCTTGAACCCGCTCCAACGGAGGACAGCCGCATGGACTGGAACAGCAGAAAACCCTTCGACCCGATCCCCGAAGTCAAACTGAGTCTGGCCGGAAACGGACAGGGAGTGACGGTGAGCGAAGAGGCGCCGGAGGACACGCGCCACATCATCCGCAGCGCCGACACCTGCGACCTTTCAAGCCCCGCTCTGGAACCGCTGCGCGGGCTCATCGCCAGAGCCCTCCGGAACCGCAGCGAGATCGACGTTCTCCTGAATCAGGCGCGTGCGGAATACGCGGAAGCCTCGCGCGTGTGCGACGAATGGAACGACGGCAGCTTGCGCAAGCTCTTCCGCCCCTTCCGCCATGCGAAGATCCAAAAGGCGGCGGAGACGGCCCGCGAGAGAATCGCCGCGCTGGAAAAAGAGCGTGGCGGGATCGTCGTCAAGGCGGAGCTGGACGTTCCGGCGGGGATGATCCCGCTCTTCGAGCGCGCCTGCGCCAGTTTCAACATGATGGCGGAATTCGGCAAAGTGTGGGATGTCGTCGCCGAGACCGTTGGCACACAAGCGCAGATCGAAAGGCACGAGGTCACCTTTTCCTTTCAACCCCACCCTGTGCTCCCGTGCCGCTGGAAGGTCCCCTGCCTTGGCAACTACAACGGTGGGACGCTCCACATCTATCCGGGCTTCCTCCTCTACGTGGTGAGCGCGCTCGACTTTGCTGCGATCGACCTCGGCACCCTTTCGGTGGAATTCGGGGACACCCTCGACGGAAAGGGAGCCATTCTGAACCTCTCCACGCCCTCTGGCCTGAACGAGCGCTACTTCGTGGAGGCCCGCGCCGCGGCGGAATCCTTTGCGCGCGACATCGGCGCAGTGATCTCCCTGTGCCGCCGTTGACATCGCCCGGATTTGCCCGTGTCATGCGAGGCGCATGAACACCCCGCTCTCCTTCGACAGTCTCCGCTCGCAGACGGCGGAGATGCTGCGGGGCGAGGGACGACGGATGCTGGCGCCCTGCTTTGCGGTTTGGGCCTTCTCCACGGTGGCGGAACTGGTCCTGCGCCTTGCGGACCGTCTCCCCGCAGGGCCGGACGGCCACGCGAGTTTCCTTGCGGCGTTTGTCATGATCGGCGTCAATCTCGCGAACGCCCTTGTGCACTACGGACTCTTCCTTTGCGCGCTGCGCCTCGTTCTGGGGCTGGATGTGGACGCGCGGACGCTCCTCTTGGCCTTTCGCGATTCCTTCCGCGGGATCCTCGCGATGATCGGGATCGCGATTCTCTCGTTTGCCTTCTGGATGCTTCTCGTCGTCCCCGGCGTGGCCGCGTACGTGATGCTCTACCCCAGCCTGTTCCTCCTAGCGGGGAACCGCGACCTCGGGATCTTCGAGGCGTACGGCAAAAGCATGGCCCTCACGCAAGGGAACCGCTGGAGCCTGTTCCGGCTGATCCTTCTCTATCAGGGGCCCTCGCTCGCCCTCACCCTCGCGGTGGTCGTGGTATCGATCTACTGGAACGGCGGGGAGCCCTCGCCTCTGGCCAGCCTTGCGGGGGCGGCGCTCTCGCTTGTCCTCTCCCTCACCCTGCTGCCGCGCCAGATGATTTCCACAGCCCTCCACTTCCGGGCTGCTGCGGCGGCGATAAACCTCCCGGCAGCGCCCGCGCCCGTCTGGGAGGAGCCGCGCGAGTTGGAATAGAACGCGCTCTCCGGGCATCCCGAATTCATCATGAGCGTATTGCAAATCGGTTCCCCGGCGCCGGAAGTGACGGCGCTTCTCGACGACGGCACGCTTCTTTCCCTCGCGGAGCTGTATGCGAAGGGACCCCTTCTCGTTTATTTCTATCCCAAGAGCGGCACGCCCGGCTGCACGCGGCAGGCCTGCAACCTGCGGGACAACTTCGCTCTTCTCGCAGAGCAGGGCCTTCAGGTGCTCGGCGTCAGCCGGGACTCTGTTGCGGCGCAGACCGGCTTCCGCGCGAAGCAGGGCCTGCCCTTCCGCCTCGTCGCGGACAGGGAGGGGGCTCTCGGCGAAGCCTTCGGCGTGGAGCGGCCCACCGGCAACGGCTACGCGCGCTCCAGTTTCCTCATCGCCCGCGGAAAAGTGGCGTGGGTGCAGGAAAAAGCCCGGCCCGACACGCAGGCGCAGGACGCCCTGAGGGCGCTGGAGGCCCTTGGCGCGAAATAACGCGGCACAAACACGGCGGCGGACCTTTCTCATTGACGCGGCGCGACTTGCTTGTGCGGTCAAATTCAGGTACAAGATAAGGTGCCGATCATGACGCCCCTTGCCGACGGGCTCTGGCCCAAAATCGTCCGTCCCGGCTCCAGGATTTATCTTGGAGGGGGGCCGGCGTGCCCGGCGGCGCTGCGCGACCTGCTGCTCGCGCGCGCGCAGGAGATCGGCGATGTGACGATCGTGACGGAAATGGCGATGGGCGCGGCGCCGTGGGCTCTTACCGCGCACGAGGGGGCCCTCCGCGTGCTCCTGCCCGGACCCGACAGCCGCCCGGAGGGAAGCGGCGCCCATGTGGAGAACACGCCCTGCGGACGCTGGCAGGTGGGCGACATGCTCCGCTACGGGATGCCCGGGGCGGACGTGGTGCTGATCGCGGTGTCGAGGCCGGACGCGCAGGGCTATTGCTCGCTCGGGCCGGGCCTTGGCGCGACGCTGGCGGCCTGCGAATGCGCAAGGACCGTGGTGGCCCAGATCGCGGACTCCATCCCGCGCGTGAACGGGCAGAGCTACATTCATTCCTCGCGGATCGACTTTTTCCTTGAGGCGCCGCTGGAGCTTGCGGAACTGGCGCCCGCCGCCCCCGCCCCGGCGCTCCTGCGCCGCATCGGCGAGTACGCCGCGCAGATCGTCGCCAACGGCAGCACGATTCAGGCGGGCCTCGACCCCGCCGTGGAGGCAACCCTCGCGGCCATGACGCGGCACCGGAACCTCGGCCTGCACACGGCGATCCTCGGCGAGGCGCACATGCGGCTCATCCTTTCCGGCGCGGTGGACAATTCCCGCAAGAGCGTGGACAAGGGGGTGTCGGTCGCCTCGTGGATCGTGGGCGGGCGCGACCTCTACACCTTCGCGGCGCAGAACCCGCACATCAGCCTCCAGCCCGGCGAGTACGTGAGCCATCCCTCGACGCTGCTGCGCCAGAGCCGCCTTGTGACGATCAACTCCGCGAGTGCGGTGGACACCTCGGGCCGCGTCCTTGTGGAGCCCAACCCCTTCAGCCGTCCCGGCAGCTCCGAGCCGGACTTCATGCGCTGCACGGCCCTTGGGAGCGACGGCACCTCCATCGTCGTCATGCCCTCCACCGAGGGCGAGGGCCGCGCGCGCAAGAGCCGCATCCTCCCGCGCATCGGCGCGGCGGGCAAACCCGGCTCGGTGTATGTGGAGGCGCACAACGTGGTGACGGAATACGGCGTGGCCGCGATCAAGGCGGGCACGATGCGCGAACGGACGATGGAGCTGATCGAAATCGCCCACCCGGACTACCGCGACGAGCTTTTGCAGCAGGCCCGGCGGGACGGCCTATTGCCCACCTATTACCACCTGCCGCCCCAGCGCCCCGACGAGGGCGAGATCACCGCCTCGCACTCGGTCATCCTCAAGGACGGGCGCCGCTATGTCATGCGGCCCATCCGCGCGAGCGACGAGCAACGCTTGCAGGCCTTCTTCTATACGCACGACGAGGAGACGATCCAGCGCCGCTACGGGTACGCCGTGACACGCATGAGTCCGCAGAGGGCCTTCGAGAGCGCCTGCGTGGACCAGAACAAGGATCTGGCCCTCGCGCTTCTGGACATGGATCAGGACCGCCCGGCTATCCGCGCCGTGGGCCGCTACTATCTGGACAAGAAGGGCAAGGCCGCGGAGATGGCCATCGTCGTCGATCAACGCTGCCGGCGCCTTGGCATGGCGAGAGTGCTGCTGGACGAGATGATCGCCGCCGGAGCCCTGCGCGGCATCAAGAAGCTCTGGGCGCAGGTGGACCGCGACAACATCCCGATGCTGCGGCTCTTCCAGCAGTATCCGGTGAGCATGGAGCATGGCGACGAGCCGAACACCATGCGCGTCACGATCGTCCTCGGCGGACCGGCGGCGCAGCCCGAGGCTCCGCAGTACAGCATCCTCCAGCGGACGAAGTGACCGGGAAGGCTCCGGCACTCGGGTGTGATTTTCCCCGGTTTCTCTTCTTGATTTCTTTGGAAGCTTCCGTAAAGTCGGCTCCTTCACGGCCCTGTCGTCTAGGGGTTCAGGACGTCGCGTTCTCATCGCGAAGACTGGGGTTCGATTCCCCACAGGGCTGCCAATTTTGAAGAAGGCGGGGTTCTCCCCGCCTTTTTCGCGTACGGAAAGCGCCGCGGGATTGTCACAGGCGCCCGAGAGCAACCTTGACTCGTTTGCCACGCGCGCCAGCGTGGAGGCGAATGGAAGAGCTTTTCAGTCCGTTTGTGACTCCGGAGACCGCGCGAAGCGTCCGCGACCAGTTCGGCACGCCCGCGTACGTGTACAGCGAGGCGGTCCTGCGCCGTCAGGCTAGGGAGGCCCTTGCCTTCCCCGCTCCGTTCGGCCTCTGCGTGCGCTTTGCGATCAAGGCCTGCCCGAACGCGGCGATCCTGCGCCTTTTGTCCGGCATGGGCCTTTCCTTCGACGCCTCCAGCGGCTATGAGGCGGAACGGCTTCTCATGGCGGGCATTCCCGGAAGCCGCATCTCCCTCTCCAGTCAGGAAACCCCGGCGAACCTGCGCGCGCTTGTGGAAAGCGGAGTGCGCTACGACGCTTGCTCGCTCCACCAGCTTGAGGCATACGGCAGTCTCTTCCCCGGCACGGCCCTTTCCATCCGCATCAATCCGGGCCTCGGTTCCGGGCACAGCAACCGCACAAACGTCGGCGGCCCCTCCTCCAGCTTCGGCATCTGGCACGAAAAGCTGCCGCAGGTGCTGGAAACGGCGGGGCGTTACAACCTGCGCCTCGAAGTGCTGCACTCGCACATCGGCTCCGGCGCGGACCCGGAGGTCTGGGCGCGCGTGGCGGCGATGAACCTCGAAACGCTGCGCCTGTTGCCCGAGGTGACGACCCTCAACATGGGCGGCGGCTTCAAGGTCGCGCGCGTGGCGGGCGAGAAGCAGGCGAATTTGCAGAAGATCGGCGCGAAGGTGGCGAAGGCCCTCGAAGACTTTGCGCGGGAAACGGGGCGGAAGATCGCCCTAGAAATCGAGCCGGGCACCTTCCTCGCCGCGCAAATGGGCGCGCTCGTCGCCACGGTGCAGGACCTTGCCGACACGGGGGCGGAAGGCCGCCGCTTCCTCAAGCTCGACACCGGCATGACGGAGATCCTGCGCCCCTCGCTCTACGGCGCGCAGCACGGCATCCGCCTGTATCCGCAAAAGGACACGGGTCGCACCGCCGAATACCTCGTGGCGGGTCACTGCTGCGAGTCGGGCGACATGCTGACCCCAGCCCCGGGCGACCCGGAGGGGCTCCTAGCCCGCACCCTGCCGGAGGCGGCGATCGGCGACCTCTGCGTCATCGAGGGCGCGGGCGCCTATTGCGCGGCCATGCCCGCGAAGAATTACAACAGCTTCCCCGAGGCGCCGGAGGTGCTCCTGCGTTCCGACGGTTCCCTGCAACTGGTCCGCCGCCGCCAGAGCCTCGCGCAAATGATTGAGAACGAACTGCCCCCGTCGGAAGTCTGAGTGTCCGCCGCTTCCCGATGCACATCGCGATGTTCAGCAATACCTTCCTGCCGATGCTGGGGGGTATCGAAAAGTCCGTCGCCACCTTTGCGGCGGACTTCCGCAAGGCGGGACACCGCTGCCTAGTGGTGACGCCCGAGATGACCGGGGCCGAGGAAAGTGACGAGGAAACCCTGCGCGTGCCCTCCCTCAAGAACATCGGCGGGAGCCCCTTCTCCCTGCACCTGCCGATTCCCGGGCTCCTCACGACGAAGATGGACGACTTCGCCCCCGATATTGTGCACGCGCACCATCCCTTTCTCCTAGGCGACAGCGCCCTGAGGACCGCCCGGCGGCTGGACGTGCCCCTCGTCATGACCTACCACACGCTGTGGGACCGCTACGCGGATTTCTTTCCCGGCGAGACGCTCAAGAACATCGTGGTGCGCCTCTCGGTGGAGTATGCGAACCTCTGCGACTGCGTGATCGCACCGAGCGCGAGCCTCGCGGCCATGATCGCGGACCTCGGCGTGGAGGCGCCGGTGGAGGTGATCCCGACCGGCATCGACCTTGCCCTCTTTTCCTCGGGCGACCGCACCCGGGGCCGCGCTCTGCTCGGCGCGGAGGAAAACTGGCACATCGCCGGATACGTGGGCCGCGTGGGACCGGAAAAAAACCTCGCGTGGCTCTGCGAGGCGGCGGCAAAATGGTGCCGGGGCGATCCCCTCGCGCATCTGGCGATCATCGGCCCATCGGAGGCGTACGGGCCGGTCTTGAGGAAAGTCTTTGAAAGGGCGGGTCTTGCGGAGCGCCTACTTCTCCCCGGCGCCTTCCGGGGTGGCGACCTTGCCGACGCGTACGCGGCGCTCGACGCCTTCACCTTCACCTCCAAGAGCGACACGCAGGGCATCGTCCTAGCCGAGGCGATGGCGGCAGGCCTGCCCATCGCGGCGTTGGACGCCCCCGGCGCGCGCGAGGCCGTGACGGACGCCGAAAACGGCCTGCTCCTGCCGGGTGACGCCTCTTTGGAGGACTACGCGGGGGCGCTTGCAAAGCTCTTTGCCGGTCCGGAAAAGACGGCGGCGATGGGCAGGGAGTCGTCGCGCCGGGCCCTTTCCTACGACCGACGCCTCACCGCCGCCCGGATGCTGGAATTGTACACGAGCCTCATCGCGGCACATTCGCTCTCCTCCACAAGGCGGCGCGACGACGGCAAGGTGGGGCCCCTCGCCAAAATGGCGGGCCGCCTCGACGCGGAGTGGCTCCTTTTGTCCACCAAGGCCGCCGCAACGGTGAACGCCGTGGCCGAAACCCGCGCGGGGCGCGGCGGCAGTTCCACCCCCGTATAACCCTTACGCGCGGATCGGGAAACGGATCGAGAAGACCGTGCCGGTTTCTCCCGTGGAATCGAGGCGGATCTCCCCGCCCATCTGGCCCGCGAGCTGCGCCGCGATGGCGAGGCCCACGCCCGAGCCGCCCTCCTTGGTGCTTTTGACCGGGCGGAAGGGATCCGCGCGCATCGCCTCCGGCAGACCGCTGCCGGAATCCTCCACGCGGAAGGTTCCCCGGCCCGCCGCCACGTCCGCCTCCCAGAACACCCGGACGGACGAACCCGAGGGCGAGGCCTCCACTGCGTTCGTGACGAGGTTGACGGCGGCAAGGGTGAGGAGGTTCCCGCAGCGGTTGTCGAGAGAGGCCTGCGGACAGGGCGCCTCGACGAGGGCCACGCCCCGCTCCGCCGCACGGGTCTTCGTGCGGTCCTTCACGACGGCGGCCACCTCCGACAGCGTGTAGTCGAACCGCTCGCCGCCCTCCTCCTGCGCGAGGATGGAGACCGATTCCTCGATCATGCGTCCCATGCGGCGGATGGCGGCGCTGGCCTCGCCCGCGTCGTCCCCGTCAACGCCCGCGCTCCGACGGCGTTCCTCCACAAACAGGCTCAGGGCCGCGAGCGGGTTCTTGAGGCCGTGCAGCAGATTCGCCGTCACCGCGCCGATGGCCGAGACGCGCGAGCGTAGCGCCAGCTCCCGGTTGGCCCGGACCAGTTCCCAGGTGCGGAGCCTCAGGCGGCGGCTCTCGCTCCGCAACTTCCAAAGACTCCAGCCGATGAGGCCGCCGCCAAGGAGCATCGCCGCCGCGAAGGCCGCACCGGCCTGTCGCAGCAGATTTTTGTCCAGCTCCGCAAAGGCCTGCGCCGTCGGCGCGCCGTCCAGAAGGAACTGGCCGATGCCGAGGAGTCGCCGGTCACCCCGCGTGTACACAGGGACCATCACCTCAAGAAGCGGCACCGCCTCAGTCGCGGTTTGCGCGTTGGAGACAAGAAAGGTATCGAGCCGCGCCTTCGGGTGAAAGCGGCTCACCGGGCGCAGGTTCCGGAGGATCGCCAGATCGCTCTGTTCGATGCCGCCCCGGACGAAGTTGGCGGGCACCGCATCCATGAAGGCGCCCTCCTCGTCGAAAACGCGCAACGCCACCACCCCGTCCAGCCGCGACACGTCTAGGAGAGCCGCGAGAACCCGGTCCGCCGCGCCGGAGGAACTGCCCGTGTACTTGAGTTCCAGCGCCTCGGTCCGCTCCGCCTCGTACACTGCCACGGAGGCGAGAATCGCCGCGTCGCGCCCGAGGATCTGCGCGCGCAGGCTGCCACGAAGGACTAGCGTCACCGCCGCCATCACGGCGAAGAGAAGGCACAGGGCCGCAACGCTGGCGAAAATCGCACGGCGCCCGGTGCGGTCCGGGGACATTGCGGCGCTGCGGCGATGGGATGACATGATTGAAATAAAGAGTGCGGGAAACGGGCCCTTGTGCCGGAAAAAGCGCCGTGCGCGATCATGCAACGGGAAGATCGTAGGCGCGCAGTTGTTCCGGAATCAGGACGGCGGCCCCGGGAAGGGCTTTTTCCAGTTCCGTGAGGAACCACTGGCGGGACGCCTCTTCTCCGTGGACGAGGATCACCCGCGCCGGAGCGGCCTCGCAGGCGTAGGCAAGCAGCTCCTCGCGATCCGCGTGGCCGGAAAGATCGAAGCGCTCCACCTGGGCTTCCAGCGGCGTCTGGTAATCGAGCTTGTCGAAAAGGAAATCTCCGCCCGGCTCGGTCTCCATGAGCTGGCCGCCGGGCGTGTCCGGATCGCAGTAACCCACGATGCAGACGGTGTTTTTCGCATCGTGCAGGAGGCTCGCCGCGGCCACGTACGAGGGCGTGGACTCGGTCATCATGCCGCTGGAAAGCAGGTAGATGCCCTGCCGGGGACTCCGCCCGGGACGCAGGTCGCGCTCCAGAATCTGCACCTTCAGGTCCCGCAGGACGCCGGAGCGGAAGCGGACAAGGCCCGTCTTGCGCGTGATCTCGTCGAACTTCTCCGCGAGATCCAGGCCCAAGCCCGCGCTAAAGATCGGCACCTTCGGGAGAAGATTGCGCGATTCGTGCAGGATGCAGAAAAGCTCCTGCGCCCGTCCGAGGGCGAAAACCGGGATGAGGACCGAACCCCCGCGCGCGATCGTCTTCTCGATCGTCTCCAAAAGGCGCATCGTCTCGTCCTCGCGCGAAAAACCCTCCGGACGGGTCGCCCCGCCACGCGTGGTCTCGGTGATGAGGACGGAGAAGGGGCCCTTGGGCGGCTTCGCCCCCGCTAGGTGCCGCTGCGCGTCGAAAAGGATGTCGCCAGTGTGCAGGATGCGCTCGCTCCCCCACTTGAACTCGACGCAGGCCGCGCCCGCCACATGACCGGCCTGATGCAGGCAGATTTCGAGCGAATCGCCCCCCTTGTCGAGAAAGCGCGGCAGGGCGAATTTGAGCGGGATCACCCGCATGAAGAGCCGCTCCACCTCGCCATGCGTGTAGAGGGGCAGCTCGCCAAGGCCCAGTTCCTCGCGCTGGCGCGTCATGACGCTCACGGAATTGTGCAGCATGCGCGGCGCGAGCATGGAGCTCGGCAGGCTCATCAGGATCGGCACCTCCGGGAAGAGGCGGCCCAGCACCGGCAGCGCCCCGAGATGGTCCAGATGGCAGTGCGTCAGGACGATCGCATCGGGCTCGGCCCCGATCGAATCCAGCCGTGGAAGCGAGGGATTGCCCGTCTCGCGCGGATTGAGCCCGGCATCGACCACGATGCGGAAGGGCCCGATTTCCAGAAGCTGGCAGTTTGCACCGATACCCTCTCCGGTGCCGAGATCCGTGAATTTCACTATGCCGTGGGAAACTAGCGCGCCCGCTGCGGGACTTGCAACGGAAATGCCGGGATGCGGATCACAATGTGCCGCCCGGAGGAATCCACCCCGTGGAAGGAACCCTGTGCCACGGCGCTTGCGGAAACCATGTGGAAGCTGCTGATCGAATAACTCTCGCCGGGACGCAGGCGCGGTTTTTCGCCCACTACTCCCTCTCCTTCCACCACCATTGTGTGACCGTCGCGGCAGGTGAGCACCCAGCGGCGGCCCACCAGCGTCACCGCCCGGTCGGAATAATTGCGAATCGTGACAAAGTAGATGAATAGATGGGGACGCCCCTCGGGTGCGTTTTCCGGATCGTACCGGTAGATCACCTTGTCCAGATGGACGCCCAGCCCTTCGATCTCGATCTGTTCGCTCGCCACGATGATAGGGGAATCGGAAGAATGCCCCCCATGTTTATGGGCGCGAATTTCCCGCAGACGTAAAAAAGCCCCACTTCCACGACCGGAAACGGGGCTTTTCGGAAAAACGAAACCGTCGGCCTACTTTTCCAGAAGCTCGGCCTCGATCATCTTGGCGAGCTTGGTCGTGTCGGCGTCGAAGAGGCGGATGCCGTCGGAGAGCTTCTCCGTGGCCATCTGGTCGCAGTTGAGAAGCCAGCGGAAGTTCTTCTCGGAAACGTCGATGCGCTGGATGTTCTCGTGCGCGGCACTCTCCGGGGAGAGCTTGCGGATGACCGGCGTGGAACTCTTTGCCAGTTCCGCGAGGAGGTTCGGGGAGATTGTGAGAAGGTCGCAGCCCGCCAGCTCGATGATCTCGCCCACGTTGCGGAAGCTCGCGCCCATGACCTCGGTCTTGTAGCCGAACTTCTTGTAGTAGTTGTAAATCATCGTGACGCTCTGCACGCCCGGATCCTCCGCGCCCTTGAAGTCGTGACCCGCCTTGACCTTGTACCAGTCGAGGATGCGTCCGACGAAGGGGGAGATGAGGGTGGAGCCCGCCTCGGCGCACGCCACGGCCTGCGCGAGCGAGAAGAGAAGGGTCAGGTTCGTGTGAATGCCTTCCTTCTCCAGCACCTTGCTCGCCTGGATGCCCTCCCACGTGGAGGCGATCTTGATGAGGATCCTTTCGCGCGGGATCCCTTTCTTTTCATACATGCCGATGATCTTGCGCGCCTTGGCGATCGTCGCGGCGGTGTCGAAGGAAAGGTTTGCGGCGACCTCGGTGGAGACGCGCCCGGGGACGATCTTCAGGATCTCGCAGCCGAAGAGGACCAGAAGGGAGTCGATCACGTTGTCCACGAGGCCCTGCCCCACGTGCAGGCCGCTCTTTTCGTTCTCGGCAATGGCCTGTTCGAGGAGGGGCTCGTATTTCTCCTGCTGGACCGCCTTGAGGATCAGGGACGGATTCGTCGTGGAATCAAGCGGAGAGAATTCGCGAATAAGCTGGAAGTCGCCAGTATCCGCAACTACCTTGGTCACCAGTTTGAGTTGTTCTAGACTGTTCATTGTAGATATGCTCCAAATCGTCCGGGGATCCTGCCAGCCTGGCACGGACAAAATCAATCAAGACGGTACCCTCCCCTGAATCAAGCCCAAGTGTTCGTTTTTGGACAGAACGCTGCATTCTCTTCATTTTCAAATGATTTTGGCATTCAATCAGCTTGCGGTTTGGACTTGCGAGGACAGAAGCGAACCGTAAAATGGCTTTTCCCTCCCCAACTAACACAAACTCGAGACTCAAGATGAACAAAAAGATCATTGCATTGGCAGCCGTGGCACTCGGCGCCATTTCCGTGTCCGCACAGGAAGCGACCAGCCCCAAGCTCGGCGGCTCCGTTGGCGTTGCTTACGACTCCCTTTATGTGTTCCGCGGCGTTCAGCTCGCCGAGAACATCTTGGAGCCGTCCGTCAATCTCACCTATGGTGATTTCTACACCGGTCTCTGGTTCGCCATGCCGATGAAGAATTCGGACAAGTACGTGAACGAGATGGATTTCACGTTCGGCTACGGTCTTGCGGTCAACGACCTCATCAAGCTCGATGCGGGTGTCACTCGTTACACCTATGACGACATTCCGGGCCGCTTCTTCGACGGTGACCTGAACACCACCGAGTTCTATCTCGGCGCCATTCTCGACCTGCCGCTCAGCCCGGCCCTCTATGTCTTCCGCGACATCGACGCGGAGTCCGCCACCGCGGAACTTCGCCTGAGCCACAGCTTCGACCTCTCCTCCGGCTTCGCCCTCAACCTTTCGGGCACCGTCGGCCACACGAGCATCGAAGATTACAGCGAAAAGAATTGCTACTACTACAACGCCGCCGCGAACGTCAGCTATGCGGTCAGCGAAACCTCCTCTCTCAGCGTCGGCGGCCGTTTCGGCGGTTCCGACAAGGATCAGGTTTACGGCTCGCTCGGCAACGGCATGAAGAACTCCGTTGCTTGGTTCGGCGCTTCCTTCACGACCTCCTTCTAAGGTGGCCTTCAAGGGAAGTCCCCTGTCATTCTGAAAGACCCGCACTCATCAAGAGTGCGGGTCTTTTGCGTACGGGGACAAGCTGGATGCGGCAAAATCTTGTCCGAGAGCCCTTGGGGCCCTACGTTGGCACAAGATCCCGCTGCGCGGGATGTGGCACGATGCGGCGAATCTTCATCAGTCTGTTTCTCTGGGCGTGCTCCGCCCTTCCGGGAAACGCCGCGACGGTCTCCGGAAGCGTCTCCACCGGTTGGGCGGGCCGCCACGTCTTCCGCGGGGAGCAGCGGGGGGGAGCGATCCTCACGCCCTCCCTGAACCTGACGAGCGCAGACTTCTATGCGGGAGTCTGGATGGCCCTGCCGCTCGCCGATGGGGAGAATCGCGAAAACGAGGCCGATTTCTTTGCCGGGACGAGCCGCCGGATCGGCGGGGTGGCCACCTTGGACGCGGGATTCACCCGCTACGCCTACGGGGACTTCGCGGGCGATTTCCTTTCGCGAGACGACGCGCTGGAGGCCTATGCGGGGATGACGGCGGACATCCTGCCCTTCGCACCCGGTCTGTATCTGTACCGGGACTTCGACCGGAACGGCTTCACGGCGGAGCTAACCGCAGGCAGGACCTATGAACTGACGCGGAATCTCTCCCTCGCCCTGCGAGCAAAGGCGGGCCGGACGGACGCGGACGCCGCCCCCGCCCGGACTTACGGGGAGTTCGGCACAGTCCTCCGGATCGACTGCCCGGGCGGCTTCCCGCTCGAAATCAGTCTCACCGGAACTGTCAGCGACCGCGACAGCCTCTGGAACGCGGCGGAGCGCCCCGGAAAGCGGGGCGCCCTGTGGCTGGGAGTTAGCACTTCGCTCTCGTTCTGAGCGGCTCTACCGGCGCAGCAAGTAGCCGAGCCGGGCGGTGAATCCGCTCTGGTCGGTCTTGTCGTTGCCGTCAAAGTCCCTGCTGTAGGCGTAACCGGCATCGAGAGCCAGCGTACCCGCGGAGAGTTTGTAAAAAAAGGATAGCGCCGCCGAACCGCGGAAGACCCACACATCGTCGAACGCGCCGTCGGTGGGAAGATTCTTGGTGGACGTAACGCCGTCCTCGTCGGTGGTGGTTGCCTCGATGGTCCCGATCTGGCGCAACGAATAGCCGAGGGCCAGATCGCACTTCGGGATCACGCCGAACCGGCCACTGGCCGCTGTGAACTTTTTGAACGGCACGCCCCCGAGCCGGACGTGAAGGAGAACATCGTTCGACCGGAAGTCCACGTGGGACTGGTTCGTGGTGATGTCGATCGGGTCCGACAGAGCGCCGCTCAGAGCAATGCCGATCTGCATCCGATAGTCCGCGCAATATTCCTCATGGGAGAATTCCAGACCCGCGCCCAGCCAGTCGCCCACCTTCGCGGGGCGCCACAGGACCAGGGCCGAAGCCCGGTCGATATCCAGCGAAGAGGAGCGCGACATCATCCCGTGCAGGAACGCCGTTCCGGGCACTCCGTTCATTACATAATGAACGGTTCCCGAAAAGGGTTTGACGCCAGAGTCGTCATCCATGCTGCCGGTAAGGCCGCCGATCTCGACAGTGAAATTCCCGAGGTTCCCAGCGGAAAGGTCGCAGCCGAGATCAAAACCGCCCATCGTGCCCGACAGGCTGGTGGCCTTCGGAACCTCGTAGCGTCCGTCAGCGGTGAAAATCCGGATCAGGATCGAAAGTTCGTGGAAGGTCTCGTCCGCGTTGCGGTCGAGAAGGTCGATGACCGTCCCGGCGGGACCGGCGCCTGTCGGCTGGTAGAAAACGGCGCTGGCGGAGCCGCCCGTCACGGCAAAACACGGACGCGCGCAGGCGGCGTCCGGGACGGCGGGCGTGGCGTCCTCCCCGGCGGCAACCGTCAGGGAAAAGGGAAACAGCATCAGGGCACAGGGAAACAGAAACGAGGTCTTCATAAGGGTGCGAACCGTGCCGCGATCTCGCGGTGGTTGCAGTATGAATCGGGGAAACCCTCCCGATATTTAGGAGGATATGCCTGATTCACCGCAGTTTACGATTCGCGTCCCGCAAGTGCGTCCGCCTTACCAGCTTCGTTTGTAGCCCAGACGCAGGAGGAAGCTGCTCGTTTCTTCGGTGCCTTCGCTCAGGTCCTTCTCGTAACGGTATCCGCCGCCGAGGCTGAGGAGACCTCCCCGCAGTTCGTACAGGAGGCTGACGCCGACATCGCCGCGCAGGATCCAGGCATCGTTGATCGGGAATTCCCCGTCCGCGTTCCACGACGACCCCTTTTCCCCGTCCTCGAAATCCGTTTCCCACATGTTGTCCAGATCGCGGAAGGAATACCCCGCCGCGAGGTCCGCCTCCGGCAGGATGGAGAGTCTGCCGTCCGCAAAACCGCGCAGGGGAATCGGCGCGAGATTGGTGCGCGCATGCAGCAGAACGTCGTACACCTCCAGATCCGCGTCGAACCGTGCCGCAGAAATGTAACTGTCCGTTTCGCCGTCCACGGTCTGAAAGACGTTGTAATAGAGGGTGTAAGTCGGATCGCAATCGCTGCGCGCGCCCTCGATGCCGAAGCTCACCCATTTGCCGATGCGCGGCGGCTGCCAGAAAACGGCCAGCGAGAAGGCGCGGCTGTCCATCGAGTAGTCGCGGGCCAGAAACCCGTGAAAATCCATCTTGGATCCGCCCAGTGTGCCGCTTCCTGAAAAAACGCCCTTGTTCGAGGAGAAATCGGACTTGCCCGCAAGAAAGCCCGCCTCGACCGAAAAGGCTCCGATGCGGCACGGCTCAAACACGAGAGCCGCCTTCGCCCCGGCGTACGTCCCTTTGGCGTCTGTGTCCTCCGGGAGACTCCACGAGAACGGGGTATAAAACCCTGCCATGCCCCGCATCATCATCGAGAACACCATATCAAAGAATGTATCCAGTTTGTTGACGAACATGGAGGACGGCCCTTCGCCGCGGGAGAAGAACACCTCGGCCTCCAGCGAGGCCGTGGCGGGCTTCGGCATCCGGAAAAGACCCGCCGGGACGGGCGCGCCTTGCTCGGCGGCGGGCGCGGGAGCTTCGGCGACGGCAGTCGCCTGCGCCGTGGCGGACTCCTCGCCCACGGCCAGAAGCGGGAAAAGGAACGCGGCTGAAATCGGAAGATATCGTGTGCGCATTGGGAATCCTTTGTCGGGATAGATGGAGGACGCGGCAGAGTCTGACATCCCGCCGTCAGGAGTAAAGACCAAGACGCGATTTCCATCGAAGTGGGATCCCTATAAAGTGAGACTCAATCCCAAGAAAGCGGGATAAAGCCAATGGAATTGACTTCCCCACCCCGTCTGGCGCAAGGTTTGGTTTTCGTACATCCACTCGATTCCTTTCACAGCCATGAACGGCATCCTCCGCCTCCTCAAATCGTCCGTCGGCAAGAAGTACCTGATGGCCATCACCGGCACCATCCTGGCGCTGTTCGTCCTCGGCCACATGCTGGGTAACCTCCAGTACTTCTTCGACGCACGCTGGATCAACGCCTACGCCCACCATCTCCAGCACCTGCCCTACGGCCTGCTCTGGGTGGTCCGCGCGGTGCTCTTCACGACGATCGTGATTCACATCGTGGTCGGCGTCCTGCTCACCCTGCACAACGTTCAGGCCCGGCCCGGCTACGAGGTGGAGGGCACGGTTCAGGCGTCGCTCGGTTCGCGCACGATGATCTGGACGGGCCTAGTCCTTCTGGCCTTCGCCACCTTCCACATCTTCCACTACACGGTGAAGAACGTGCAGGATTTCTCCTCCATTCCGGAGGTGAACTACATCTCCTCCGTCACGCCGGAAGGCCTGCCGGTCGTGGAGACCGAAACGGTCATAACACCCGACGGCAACGGCATCATCCGCCCGGTGGCCACCCCGAACGTGCAGGCCATCATGAAGACGGGGTTCTCCGTCACGGGCTACTCCCTCTTCTACATCTTCGCGGTCGGCATGCTGATGCTGCACCTTTCCCACGGTGTAAGCTCGGTCTTCCAGACCCTCGGCCTGCGCAACGAAGTGTGGCGCTACAAACTGAACTGCCTTGCGTGGCTCTACGCGGTGGCGGTCTTCGCCGGCTTCGCCTCCATTCCGGTGAGCGTCCTCATCGGCAAGCTCTAGACAGCTTCACAAAACGAAAAACCCTTTGCCGCAACAAGCGCCATGAATCTCGACAGCAAAATTCCGTCCGGAGCGATCGGCGAGAAGTGGGTGAACCACAAATTCTCGACCAAACTCGTCAACCCCGCCAACAAGCGCAAGTACAAGGTGATCGTGGTGGGCAGCGGCCTCGCGGGCGCCTCCGCGGCGGCCACCCTCGGCGAGCTAGGCTACCAGGTCCTGTGCTTCTGCTATCAGGACTCGCCCCGCAGGGCGCACTCCATCGCCGCACAGGGCGGCATCAACGCCGCCAAGAACTACCAGAACGACGGCGACTCGGTTTACCGCCTCTTCTACGACACGGTGAAGGGCGGTGACTTCCGCTCGCGCGAGGCGAACGTCCACCGTCTGGCAGAGGTCTCCTGCAACATCATCGACCAGTGCGTCGCGCAGGGCGTGCCCTTCGCTCGTGAATACGGCGGCCTTCTGGACAACCGCTCCTTCGGCGGCGCTCAGGTGTCCCGCACCTTCTACGCCCGCGGCCAGACCGGCCAGCAGCTGCTCCTTGGCGCCTACAGCGCGCTGGAGCGCCAGATCGGACTAGGCACCGTGAAGATGTACACCCGGCACGAAATGCTGGACCTCGTGGTCGAGGATGGCCGCGCGGTAGGCATCGTGACGCGCAACATGGTGACGGGCGCCGTCGAGCCTTGGGCCGCGGACGCGGTCCTCCTCTGCACAGGCGGTTACTCGAACGTCTTCTTCCTTTCCACCAACGCCACCGGCTGCAACGTCACGGCGGCCTACCGGGCCTACAAGAAGGGCGCGGGTTTCGCGAATCCCTGCTTCACGCAGATTCACCCGACCTGCATCCCCCAGCACGGCGACCAGCAGAGCAAGCTCACGCTGATGAGCGAGAGTCTTCGCAACGACGGCCGCATCTGGGTGCCCAAGAGCCGTGAGGACGCTGCCGCGATCCGGGCGGGCAAGAAGAGCCCGAACGACATTCCGGAAGCCGACCGCGACTACTACCTTGAGCGCAAGTATCCGTCCTTCGGCAACCTCGCCCCGCGCGATATTTCCAGCCGCGCCGCCAAGGAGGCCTGCGACGACAAGCGCGGCGTGGCCAACACCGGCTTCGGCGTGTATCTGGACTTCAAGGACGCCATCAACCGCCTCGGCCAGCCCAAGATCGAGGAACGCTACGGCAACCTCTTCGAGATGTACGAGCGCATCACGGGCGTGGACGCCTACAAGGAGCCCATGCAGATCTACCCCGCCCCCCACTACACGATGGGCGGCCTCTGGGTGGACTACAACCTGATGACCACCATCCCGGGCTGCTTTGCCCTCGGCGAGGCGAACTTCTCCGACCACGGTGCGAATCGCCTCGGCGCCTCGGCGCTCATGCAGGGCCTCGCGGACGGTTACTTCGTCATCCCCTACACCCTCGGCGGCTACCTCGCGGGCCTCGGGCTTGCGAGCGCGGGTAAGAACAGCCCGGAGAGCCCCGCCTTCAAGGCGAGCCTTGAATACGTGAAGGAGCGCACCTCCAAATTCCTTTCCATCAAGGGCAAGCGCACGCCGCGCAGCCTGCATCAGGAACTCGGCCACATCATGTGGGAGGCCTGCGGCATGGCGCGCGAGGCGTCCGTGCTGGAGAAGGCCATCGAGGCGATTCCGCACCTGCGCGAGGAATTCTGGAAGAACGTGACGGTGACCGGCTCCGGCGAGGAGCTGAACCAGCAGCTCGAAATGGCGGGCCGCGTGGCGGACTTCCTCGAATTCGGCGAACTCATGTGCCGCGACGCCCTGGCGCGCGACGAATCCTGCGGCTGCCACCTGCGCGTGGAGCACCAGTATCCCGACGGCGAGGCCAAGCGCGACGACGAAAAGTTCGCCCACGTGGCGGTCTGGGAATATAAGGGCGACAACGTCACCCCGGTCCGCAACACGGAGCCCCTCACCTACGAGAACGTGCACTTCGCCGTCCGCAGCTACAAGTAAACCTCCTTCCATCCGGAATCTTTCAGGACATTTGCACCATGAGTAACGAAGGCCGCAGTTACACCCTCCGCATCTGGAGGCAGAAGAACCGCAACACACCCGGCAAGCTCGTCGATTACAAGGTGACGAACATCTCGCCCGGCAGCTCCTTCCTCGAAATGCTGGACCTTTTGAACGAGGACCTCGTCGCCAAGGGTGAGGAAGCCATCGCGTTCGACAACGATTGCCGCGAGGGCATCTGCGGCATGTGCTCCTTGACGATCAACGGCATCCCGCACGGCCCCGAGCGCCGCACGACGGTCTGCCAGCTGCACATGCGCAAGTTCGAGGACGGCGCGGTGATCACCATCGAGCCCTTCCGCGCCAAGCCCTTCCCGATCGTCAAGGACCTCGTTGTGGACCGCAGCGCCTTCGACCGCATCATTCAGGCGGGCGGTTTCATCAGCGTGCGCACCGGCGGCGTGCCGGACGCCAACGCAATTGCCATTCCGAAGGACGTGGCGGACGTGGCGATGGACGCGGCGGCCTGCATCGGCTGCGGCGCCTGCGTGGCAGCCTGCAAGAATTCGAGCGCCATGCTCTTCACGAGCGCCAAGGCCAGCCAGCTCAACCGCCTCCCGCAGGGACAGGCCGAGAAGGACCGCCGCGTGCTCCTCATGATCAGCCAGCTCGACAAGGAGGGCTTCGGCAGCTGCACGAACTACGGCGAATGTCAGGCCGTGTGCCCCAAGGGCATCACGCTGGACCACATCGCCAAGATGCACCGCGACTACGCCGTGGCCAGCTTCAAGAACGTCTTCGGCAAGGTGCTGTAAGAAGGCCCTGATTCGATTTCAAAGACCCGGACGGAGCTTTCCGCCCGGGTTTTTTGTCGATTTTTTACAGGGACGGAATGAAGACCCTCCGACACGGCTCCGACATTCGATGCGTCACTACGATTACCTGCGACAGCTGGAAGCGATCTGGAAACACGGCGTGGAAATGTACCGAGCCGGAATCCATTCGGCGGAGGACATGTTCGTGCACGAGCAGGCCCAAGCCCTCGCCGCCGTCGGCCAGTCCGAGCGCGAATTCTTCGACTACGCGGAGGATTATGTTCTGGGCGGCGAACCGACCTTTGCCGACGTGGCCGCCGTGGCAGACGTCCGCAGGGCCTACTTTCTGGAAGTTCAGGACGGAAAGAAGACCGGCAAGATCGTGACGCCGGAGGAACTGCCCTCCCGCAGTGCCGAAGCCGCCGGAATCGTGTGGCTGCCGCGCATCATGGTGAAGGCCCGCGCCAAGCTCCGGGGCGAGCTGCATCCGGAAATCATGTACGGCTGCGGGGGAGACCGCGCCTTCCTCAAGAGCTGCGACATCCACCCCGCCGAGTTCCTGCGTCACGCCTGGCTCCATGAAAACGACGACGCGGCCTTCGTCCGCTGGGTTGCCTCGCGGCACCGTCAGGCGGCGGGGAAGTGACCCCTGCCCCATGGCTGCGTGGATTGCAAACCCTTGCGCGACGCCCGTCTTTGTTCCAGATTTTCCCCTGTGAGCCTCCGTAGCAGCAGGGTACGCGCCTTTGAATTCGCCTCGCAGATCGCCTTCGACGAGCTGGACATGCAGGGCATCCTGCACCATTCCCGGCACCTTCTGCACGTGGAGAGGGCCTGCCACGCCTTCTTTCAGGCGGTGATGGGCGCGGAGGGCTTCCGCCCGGACCTGTTCCCGGACCTTCACGCCGTCGTCCGCCGCATGGAGATCGAATACCTGCGGCCTCTGGCGGGCGTGGTTCCGATCACGGTGGCCCTGTGGGTGACGAGGCTGCGCTCCTGCACGATGACCACGGCCTTCGAGCTCAAAAGCCGCGACGGAGCAACCGTCTATTCCCGGGGCGAGCGCGAGGTCTGCCGCGTGAAGACCGGCGAGCTGCGCCCGGAAATGTGGAGCGACGCCTACCTCGCAAGGTTCGGGGAGTGGGTAAGCCCGGAATCGGTCTCAGCCCCCGGCGTGTCGTAAACGTCCGGATCGGCACCGGGGATTCGGCTGACGCTCCCGATCCGTCAAAAACGATCGTTCTCATTTCGTTTTTCCCCGGCATTCGCGTAGATTGGTCTAGGGCAGGCTCACCACCACGGACATACCTACCATGAAAAACGGCACCCGCCAGCGCGCGGAATGGCAATCCCCTCGGCTCACCGTCCTCGCGATCCAGTCGGAAACGAAACTGGGCGGCCTCCCGACCGGTTACGATTATCTTTTCGATAACGACAGCGACTCCTGAAAACCTCCAGCACGGCGCTCGCATGATGGGGCATGTCAACAGGGCGCGATTGCGATTCTTTTTTCTTTCGCATGAACCCCGCTTCCACCCCTCACTACGGCCTGTTCCCCTTATTCCTCGTCCTCTTCTTCGGCTTCCTCTACCCATCGCTCTGCCTGTTCATGATCACAGACAAGGCACGGACGGGGGGCGGCTGGCTCGCATGGGGTCCCGGAGCGAACCTCGTCCTTCTTTGCCGGCTGGGCAGCGTCTCACACTGGTGGGCGCTCGCGGAGATGATCCCTTTGGGGGATTCGTCGCTCTCCTCGTCCCCGCTCTCGACCGCCGCGTGAGTTACAACGCCGCGCAAAACGGGGACGCACCGGTTCCCGCCCGCTGACGGGCGCCTCGGGAATTCCCCCGCGTTCCGTCCTGCCGCTGCACCGCTTGCGGAGCCGCGTCCTTCGCTTCCCGTGCCGCTATAGAAGGCACACCAACCCTGGGCCCCGAGGTGAAAGAGAGCGTGGAACGCGGGAAGATTCTGCCTTGATTGCCGTGTGCCGGTGTTATAACCTTTCGATTTATCGATTTACAATCCACACCAAATCAGCAGGGAGAACTTATGGTCAGTTACAAGACGCTCGGGTTTGTGAACACCAAGGAGATGTTCGCGAAGGCAATGGCAGGAAAGTACGCCGTTCCCGCCTACAACTTCAACAACATGGAACAGCTCCAGGCGATCATCGACGGTTGCGGCCAGTCGAAGTCGCCTGTGATCCTGCAAGTTTCCAAGGGCGCCCGCCAGTACGCCAATGAAGTGCTGCTGCGCTACATGGGCCAGGGTGCCGTGGAAATGGCCAAGGCCAAGGGCTACAACATTCCGATCACGCTGCATCTGGACCACGGCGACACGTTCGAGACCTGCAAGTCCTGCGTGGACAGCGGTTTCTCGTCCGTCATGATCGACGGCTCGCACTTCAAGTTCGCCGAAAACATCGAAGTGACGAAGAAGGTCGTCGAATACGCCCACGCGCATGACGTCTCCGTCGAAGGCGAGCTTGGCGTTCTCTCGGGCGTGGAAGACGAAGTCTCCGCCGAGCACTCTCACTACACGCAGCCCGCCGAGGTGGAGGAGTTCGTCGCCAAGACGGGCGTCGATTCGCTCGCCATTTCGATCGGCACCTCGCACGGCGCGTTCAAGTTCAAGCCCGAGCAGTGCAAGCTGAACGCCGACGGCATTCTGGTTCCCCCGGAACTGCGTTTCGACATCCTCGAAGAAGTCGAAAAGCGCATCCCCGGCTTCCCGATCGTCCTGCACGGATCGAGCTCGGTGCTCCCGCAGTACGTGAAGATCATCAACCAGTATGGCGGCAAGATGGAAGCCGCGGTCGGCATTCCCGCCGAACAGCTCCGCCGCGCCGCGAAGTCCGCCGTCTGCAAGATCAACATCGACTCCGACGGACGCCTCGTGTTCACGGCCCTGATCCGCAAGGTCTTCGCCGAGAAACCCGGTGAATTCGATCCGCGCAAGTACCTCGGGCCCGCCCGCGATGAACTGACGAAGATGATCATCGAAAAGAACAAGACCGTTCTTGGTTCCGCCGGTCAGGCCTAATCGCCTTGCTTCGCAGGAAAGTCTTTCGGGAGAGCCGCTCAAAAAGCGGCTCTCTTTTTTCATGCCCGTTGGAAATCATCGGCGAAAGTGGAATCGCCGCCGCGGATGCGTACTCTGACAACGTGGAACGGTGACGGAAACCCTTCCCGGCGGCACGCCCACGCAAGAACGCAAAGCATCCTGAGGTACGGACGGATTCCGAGACCGGGACTCTGAACGCATTTACCAAGGACAATCATGTCGAACATCAGCAAGATCGAAGAACTTCTCGGTACCAACGCGGCCCTCCTCAGCTATGAGTGCAAGACGATCTCGAAAGACCGCCTCGCCCTTCCGGGGCCGGACTTCACGGACCGCGTGTGGTTGAACTCGGACCGCAACCTGCGCGTTCTGAACAACCTCTCGCGCCTCTACAACACGGGCCGCCTCGCCGGCACGGGCTACCTCTCCATCCTGCCGGTCGATCAGGGCATCGAGCACTCCGCCGCCGCGTCCTTCGCCAAGAACCCGGACTACTTCGACCCGGAAAACATCGTGAAGCTCGCCATAGAGGGCGGCTGCAACGGCGTGGCCTCCACCTTCGGCGTCCTCGGCATGACGGCGCGCAAGTACGCGCACAAGATTCCCTTCATCGCCAAGATCAACCACAACCAGCTCATGACCTACCCGAACGAGTTCGACCAGATCCTGTTCGGCGAGATCGAGGAAGCCTATGAAATGGGCTGCGCCGCCGTTGGCGCGACGATTTACTTCGGCAGCGAGCAGAGTGCCCGGCAGATCGTCGATATCGCCAAGGCCTTCCACCGCGCGCATGAGCTTGGGCTAGCGACCATCCTCTGGTGCTACCTGCGAAACCCCGCTTTCAACTTCTCCAAGAAGCCGGAGGGCAAGGACTTTCACGTTTCCGCCGACCTCACCGGTCAGGCGAACCACCTCGGCTGCACCATCGAGGCCGACATCATCAAGCAGAAGCTCCCCGAGAACAACGGCGGCTTCGTGGCCCTGAACGCCAACGGAGTCTCCTACGGCAAGTTCGACAAGCGCATCTACACGGAGCTCAGCTCCGACAATCCGATCGACCTCTGCCGCTACCAGATCGCCAACTGCTACATGGGCCGCTGCGGCCTGATCAACTCGGGCGGCGCCTCCGGCGCGAACGACTTCGGCGACGCGACTTACACCGCCGTCGTCAACAAGCGCGCGGGCGGCACGGGTCTCATCTGCGGACGCAAGGCCTTCCAGCGCCCGATGGCCGACGGCGTGAAACTCCTGAACACGATTCAGGACGTGTACCTCTGCAAGGAAGTCACCGTGGCCTAGCAGGGCGGAACGCCCTGCACCCGGGGATGCGCCTGCGGGCGCATCCCGATGGGGGCTTTGCCCCCAAAACGCGGCTTCGCGCGCTCCCCCACCAGACTGGAGGGGCGCAACAAAACCCATCGGAGAAATCCGACGGGTTTTTTGTCGAATCGCATCTTTTCCAGATTCTATCGGAATGCGCGGAAGTCCGCGCGTCTCATGTTCACAATTCATTGAAACGTCCGTATTAATAATAATCATAACAAGTCATCCTCATGGCCCTCCTCTTCGTCTGGAACGATTCCTACAAGACGGGCGTCCCCTCGGTGGACACCCAGCACAAGAAACTCGTGGATCTCATCAACGACCTCTACGCCGCGATGGGCAGGGGTCAGGGAAACCAGGTCCTAGGCACGATCGCGGGGGAACTCGTGAAGTACACGGTGCAGCACTTTTCCGACGAGGAGCGCCTGATGGAAAAGGCGGGCTACCCGGATCTTGCAGCGCACAAGCTGATCCACAAGGAATTCACCGCCCGCGTGACGCAGCTCCAGAAGGACCTTGCCTCGGGCAAATTCGTCATGAGCGTGACGCTGGCGAATTACCTCAAGGACTGGCTCTCGAGGCACATCCTCGGCACCGACCGCAAGTACATCCCCTTTGTCTCCAAGCTGGCGAAATAGCTCGCCCGGGGGATGAAAATAACCCGCGGCTGCACCGGGGTTTGACAATGCGGCCCGCCCGGTGGCAGCCTCTTGCCCGCAGGCGCAATGAACTACGATTTTGACCGAGTGATCGACCGGACGGGGACGAGCAGCGTCAAGTGGGACCGCTACGAGGGCCGCGACGTCCTCCCCTTCTGGCTCGCGGACATGGAATTCGCCTGCGCCCCGGCCATCCTCAGGGCGATGGAGGAACGCCTGCGCCACCCGATCTACGGCTATTCGACGCCCAGCAAGGAGCTGTACGACGCGATCCTCACGTACCTGCGGGAGGAAAAGGGCGTCCCGGCGGAGGCGGAGTGGCTCGTGTGGCTGCCGGGAATTGTCCCGGCGCTCGGGGCCTTCTGCCGCGCCTACACCCGCACGGGCGACGGGGTGATGTACTCAACCCCCGTCTATCCCCAGTTCCCCGCCAACCCGGTGAACAGCCGGATGCGCCCGGTGAATGTGCCCCTCCTGCGCGAGGGGATGAATTACTCCTTTGACTGGAACGGGATGCGCAATGCCGCCCACGCCGCGAGGCTCCTGATGCTCTGCAACCCGCAGAACCCCGTGGGCAAGATCCATTCGCGCGAGGATCTGGAGAGGCTCGCCGAGTTCTGCGAACGCAACGACATGCTCCTCTGTTCCGACGAGATCCACTGCGACATCGTTCTGGAACCCGGGATGAAACATACCTCCATCCTCGCCATCGAGCGGGCCCGGGAGCGGAGCATCCTGCTCATGTCGCCGAGCAAGACCTTCAACACCCCGGGGCTCTTCTTCGCCTTCGCGGCGATCCCGAACAAGCCGCTCCGCGAGGCCTTCAAGAGGGTCCTGCGGGGCTCCTACGAATGGGTGAACATCTTCGGCATGGAGGCGGCGCGTGCCGCGTATGCCGAGTGCGGCGAGTGGCGGGCGCAGCTCACCGGATACCTGCGCGGCAACCGGGACTTCATGCGGAGCTTTGTGAAGACCAACCTGCCGGAGCTGACGATGGGCCCCTGTCATTCCACCTACGTGGCGTGGCTCGATGCCCGTTCTCTCGGCGTGGAGAAGCCCGCGAAGTTCTTCGAGGAGGCGGGCGTGGGTGTTTCGGACGGGGCGGACTACGGCGAGAGCGGGATGATCCGCCTGAACTACGCGTGCCCGCGCGCGATGCTGGAGGCAGGGCTGCGGCGGATGCAAACCGCCGTGGAAGAACTGCGCGCGACCAAGGAGAAGGCCGGCGCCTGCTCGATTGCGATGTAGCGGGCTGTGAGCAACCTGCGAAATGTTAACCTTCACCGCCATTGCGCGGGAATGTTTTTCGTGCGAGGGATTGGGATTTAACCCTTTTCCGGGACAACCATGAAGAACCCTTCCCGTTTGCGGACACTTCTCTTTTTCGCGGGAGCGGCAGCCCTCGCACTGGCCCTTGCCGCCGCCTTCGGGCCCACCGTCTGCGGCATACGCGTGGAGTTCCTGCTCTTCGCAGGCACGCTGATCGGCGTGGCGAGCCTGCACCGGCACACCCTCGGCGTGGCGGTGACGGGCATGCTGACGGTTGCGCTCTACAAGCTCTTCTTCGCCGGTTTCCACGAGGGAACGGGCCTCGCGGGCCTTGCGCTCCACGCGGGGCACGAATGGGTGATCCTCGTAAACCTCCTGTGCCTCCTGACGGGCTTTGCGATCCTCTCGAACCACTTCGAAAAGAGCAACGTGACGGATCTCTTCCCGCGCTTCCTTCCCGACGGCTGGAAGGGGGGCCTCGTCCTGCTCGTCATGGTTTTTGTCCTTTCGAGCTTCCTGGACAACATCGCGGCGGCGCTCATCGGTGCGGCGATGGCGCACCAGCTCTATCAGGGGAAGGTGCACATCGGTTTCCTCGCAGCGATCGTCGCGGCCTCCAACGCGGGCGGATCGGGTTCCGTCGTCGGCGACACGACGACCACCATGATGTGGATCGACGGCATCCCGCCCTCGAACGTGGTGCACGCCTACGTGGCGGCGATCATGGCGCTCGTTTTCTGCGGGTACTTCGCCTCGCGCCAGCAGGCTTCGTACGCGCCGATGGTCCGGGGGCTGCCCTCCGGCTCGAAGGTGGACTGGCCGCGCCTCGGCATCGTGGCCCTGATCCTCGCGATGGCAATCGCCGTCAACATGACGGTGAACCTGCGCTTCAACGACATCTCGGATCAATTCCCCTTCATCGGCGCGGCGGTCTGGACGGCGATCCTCCTTTCCACTTTCGTCCGCCGCCATGCCTGGGAGATCATGCCCGAAACGCTCAAGACCTCGGCGTTCCTGCTTTCCCTCGTCTTCATGGCCAGCCTGATGCCGGTGGAGGTGCTGCCGAAGGCCTCGTGGCATTCCGCCTTCACCCTCGGCTTCGTCTCGGCAGTGTTCGACAACATCCCCCTGACGGCGCTCGCGATCAACCAGGGCGGCTACGACTGGGGAATGCTCGCCTTCTGCGTGGGCTTCGGCGGGTCGATGATCTGGTTCGGAAGCTCGGCGGGCGTGGCGCTCTCCTCCAAGTTCCCGGAGGCTCGCTCCACGTTAAGCTGGCTTAAGAACGGCTGGCACGTCACGGCGGCGTACATTCTCGGCTTCGCTGTGCTCCTCTTCGTCATGGGCTGGGAGCCCGCCGCGCCGCACAAGGCGGTTCCGTCACCGGCGCCCTCGGCGGAAGTTTCACCTGAATAGGCCCTTCCTGTTGCAGGGCCCGGCCCTTTCTGCTACGGGAGAGCTTTCCTGTACCCGGGGTATTCATGACTCTTTCGTATCGCAGCAAGGTAGTCTCGTGTCTCATTTTGGCGGGCGCCGCGGCGCTGGCTCTGGCCGCCGCGTTCGGTCCGCACGTCTGCGGGATCCGCGTCGAGTTCATCCTCTTCGCCTTCACGCTCCTGGGCGTGGCGACGCTCCATGCCCACACCCTCGGCGTGGCGCTGACAGGCCTTGCCACCGTGACGGCCTACAAGGTGTTCTTTTCCAGCTTTCACGAGGGCACGGGGTTTCTCGGCCTTGCCTTCCACATGGAGCACGAGTGGGTGATGCTGGCGAACCTGCTGTGCCTTTTGACGGGCTTTGCGCTCCTCTCGCGGCACTTCGAGAAAAGCTGCGTCGCGGAGCTCTTGCCGAACTACCTGCCGAATGACTGGAAGGGCGGTTTCGTCCTGCTCGTCATGGTCTTCCTCCTCTCGGGCTTTCTGGACAACATCGCGGCGGCCCTGATCGGCGCGGCGCTCGCCCACCAGCTCTTTAACGGCAGGGTGCACATCGGCTACCTCGCGGGGATCGTGGCGGCCTCCAACGCGGGCGGCGCCGGGTCCGTCGTGGGCGATACGACGACCACGATGATGTGGATCGACGGCGTGAATCCGCTAAACGTCCTGCACGCCTACGTGGCGGCGGCGGCGGCCCTGCTCTTCTGCGGGTACTTCGCGGCCAGACAGCAGGACAATTACTCGCCCATCATGAAGGAAGACCCGAAGGACCTCAAGGTGGACTGGACGCGCGTGGGAATCGTGGGGCTCATCCTCGTCTTCGCGATCGGGACGAACATGACCGTGAACCTGCGCTTTAGCGAGTATTCCGACAGTTTCCCCTTCATCGGCGCGGCGGTGTGGGCGGCGCTACTTGTCACGATCCCGGTCCGCAGGCACGACTGGGAGATCATGCCCGAGACGGTGCGCGGCTCGATCTTCCTGCTTTCGCTCGTCACGATCGCCAGCATGATGCCGGTGGAGGAGCTTCCTGCGGCCTCGTGGACCTCGGCCCTCGCCCTCGGCTTTGTCTCCTCGATCTTCGACAACATCCCGCTCACCAAGCTGGCCCTCGATCAGGGCGGCTACGACTGGGGCGTCCTGGCCTACTGCGTGGGATTCGGCGGGTCGATGATCTGGTTCGGCTCCTCCGCGGGCGTGGCCCTCTCCAGCAAGTTCCCCGAGGCGCGCTCCACGGGCAGCTGGCTCAAGGGCGGCTGGCACGTTGTCGGCGCCTACGTCCTTGGCTTCGCGGCGGTCCTCTTCATCATGGGCTGGCACCCGCACGCGCCCCACAAGGCGGCCAAGGGCGAGGCCGCGCCGGTTGCGGAAATCGCTCCCGCCGAGGCATCTTCCCAAACACAGGCGGAATAGGCAGCACGTTCGCCTCTCCATTACAAAACAAAAGGGCCGCCCCGAAGGACGGCCCTTTGAAATAGACGAAGCGGAGCTTACGCGCCCACCTTGAGTGCGTTGTGCTCCTTCAGATACTCGGCGATGAGGACGGCGTTGAGCGCCGCGCCGCGCCAGAGCTGGTCGCCGGAAACCCACAGGGCGAGACCGTTCTCGAAGGCGCTGTCCCTGCGGATGCGACCCACGCCGCAGTTGTACTTGCCGGAGTAATAGAGCGGCATCGGGTACTCGTTCTTCGCCGGATTGTCGAAGAGCTCGGCGCCGGGGAACTTCGCCACGGCGGCCTTCGCCCTCTCCACATCCACGGGACGCTCGAATTCAGCGTCGATCGAGATCGAGTGCGCGCGCAGGACCGGCACGCGGACGCAGGTGCAACCCACCTGAAGGTTCGGAAGGCTCATGATCTTGCGGCCTTCGTTCAGCATCTTCATCTCCTCCTTGGTGTAGCCCGAGTCGAGGAACTTGTCCACGTGCGGGATCACGTTGAAGGCGAGCTGGTGCGCGAATTTCTCCACGTGGAGCGGTTCACCCTTGTTCCACGCGTGGAGCTGGTCGAGAAGCTCCTGCATGGCCATCGCGCCCGCGCCGGAGGCCGCCTGATAGGTGGAGGCGAAGAACCTCTTGAGGCCGAATTCCTTGTGCAGCGGATACAGGCCCATGAGGGCGATCGCCGTCGAGCAGTTCGGGTTCGCGATGATGCCCTTGCTGCCAAGCGCCGCCTCGCCGTTGATTTCGGGAATCACGAGCGGAACCGCGGGATCCATGCGGAAGAAGGAGCTGTTGTCGATGACGAGGCACCCTTCCTTCACGGCGATCGGCGCCATGTCGCGCGAAATGGACGCTCCCGCGCTGAAGATGGCGAAGTCGAGCCCCTTGAAGGAGGTGGGCGTGGCTTCCTGAACCGTCCAGGTCTTTCCCTTGTACTCCACCTTCTTGCCCGCGGAGCGGGAGGAGGCGAGCGGTACAATCTCGCCGGGGAATGCACGATCCACGAGCAGGGCGATCAGTTCTTGACCGACTGCCCCGGTCGCACCGAGTATGCCTATGCGGTATGCCATATACTTGTGAGTTTGAAGAATTCCTGTGCGCCTGTGAGCGGACGCGCACAAAGCCTGAGGGTCATGTATTACTGGTTCTGGCGGGCCAGTCAAAACTTCTGCACTTCTTTGAGGGGAAACTCGTGAAGGAATACCCCGTCTCGCTCGGCAAGGGCGGCCTTTCCTGCGTGGAGGATTCCGGCGGGACGCCCACCGGCCTGCACGAGGTGTGCGAGAAGATCGGCGACGGCGAGCCCATCGACACGGTTTTCGTGGGCCGCGTCTCGATCGGAAAGACGTGGCGGCAGCTCAAGGCGGAGGGCGAGGACCCGGCAAAGGCCCGCGTCACGACCCGCATCCTGCGCCTGCGCGGCCTTGAGGAAGGCGTCAACGCCGGGCCCGGTGTCGATTCCCACGCGCGCTACATCTACATCCACGGCACGGTCTTCGAGGACAGAATCGGCCTTCCCACAAGCTCCGGCTGCGTAACGCTCGTCAACGCCGACATGCTGGAACTGTACGAGGCCGTGCCAGAAAAGAGCCTCGTCCACATTCACCCGTAGGGCCTGTTATTGGACGAGCGCCGACTCGGCAACCGATCCGTTCGTCGCGTAATCCCAGAACGCGCGGTCGGGCGAGGCACCGCCTTCATAGTAATACCACGCCCCGCCCCACTCCCCCTCCCGGAACCGGTACTGGTAGAACATCGGGTAGTCGGTCTTCTGCGTGTACCACCAGCTGTTGGTGGCGCAGTCCCAGAGATACATCGCGTCCGCCGTACTTTGGGGATAGACGTACTGCCAGCCG
Source organism: Puniceicoccales bacterium Verruco_01 (assembly GCA_001604565.1). Taxonomy (GTDB): domain Bacteria; phylum Verrucomicrobiota; class Verrucomicrobiia; order Opitutales; family Oceanipulchritudinaceae; genus Verruco-01. The sequence goes on from LVBV01000003.1 coordinate 85,103, forward strand.
TGCGCGCCGTGCCAGATCCAGCCGTCCGTGGCATAGGTCGTGTAGAACCAGCCGTAGAAGGACGAATCGTACCAGTCTCCTCTTTCGGCGGAGGCGTCGGCCCACGTGACGTCCGGCATGCGCCGGTCGCCCGCGGCGAGGATCGTGTAGCCGCCCAGGTCCCCGTAACCGGCGAATTCGTCCGCCGCCGTCATGTCCTTCGCCAGCGAATCGCCATTGTCCGTATCGGCGAAATACACGAAGGAAACATCGCCCACCGATGCCGGCACGCCGCCAGCCTTGATCTCGGAAAGCAGTGTCGCCACGCGCGCGGAAGTCGTCCAGTCGCCCTTGAGCGCGATATAGCCCTCGCCAAGGACAAACCAGTTGTCGGCGCCGGTCGATTGATTGTCTGGCTCATACGCATTGAAATCGAGGGATTCGTCATCGTCGGTCGTCATCCGGACGAGGGCGCCGTCCGCGATTTCCAGCTTGTTGCCGTTGCCGCCTTTGCCCACGACAAGTCCCCCGACGTCGAGGATCGTCCCCGCGCCCGTGACAAGCGCGTGGTTGTCGTGCCCGAGGCCCTCCGAACCGCTGCCGACCACGCCCAGCCCCATTCCATTGCAATGGACGTACGCACCGCCCGAAACGGTCATTGTATTGTACGAGCCAAGCCATCCGAGACTGATGCCGTAGCAATCGAGCTTCGTTGTGCTTCCAGTGACAAGGATGTGGTTGCCGTTGCCGAGCGCGGGAAAGAAGTCCGTCGTATCGCTCCCTCCTTCCACTGCGTGAGAGAACCCCGGATCATCGCCGACGACGATCAATCCTAAAAATGCGTGGGCTCCCCCCGTGACGATCATCGAGTTGTCGTTGCCCCATGTGCCCACGTACACATCGCTTGGCTGGAGATACTTGTGGTAGCTGTCCAGGTAATTGAACATCATCGAACTGCCGATGTCCTCCCCCGCTCCGTCGATTCCGTAGAAGGAATAACCGATGAGAGCCGTGTTGCTTTCGTTGTAGCCGGTGATCGTGAACACGTTGCCCGTGGACTCGTCGCCGTTGGCGGCCTGCAAATCTTCGAGCGTGTAGTTCAGCGGCACGCCGTAACCGATGTACAGCCTCATCACCTCCTCCACCGTGCTGCCGTTCTGTATGGTCAGCGTGTTGCCGGAGGTCTCAACGCCTAGGTGAAAATCAACCTGCGAGGCGGAGAGGCGCAGCCATGCGGCCTGATCGACGACGTTGGACGCATTGCCCTCGTCGAGGGTCTGCGGGGTGATTTGGGAATTCGTGTAGGTGGCTGCGGAGGCGGTGGTGGCCAGAAACGCGAAAAACAGGCTGCCGGTGGCGCGGCGATGCGGTTTCATGCGTGCGGACGTTGGATTTGCGGGAGAATGCCAATAATTATGCATTCCCTGTATCCGCGTGGCAAGTTCTTTCCGGGCGCGGCGCGCAGCCTCCGTCCCGCGTTCTTCGGGGTCGCCCTAGCGGACGGATGCTTTTCTCCCTCCTTCCACGGCGCGGTCTTCGGGGGGAAGACCGGAGAGAGCTCCCGCGGCTTCACTCCGCTCGACCGCGACATGCCGGAACTCTTCGAGGCGATTCCGTGAAGGAGCCTCGTCCACATCGTTGCGCGAGGCGGGCTCTCCCTACTCTGCCAGCGCGCTTTCCGGCACTTTGGCATCGGCGGCGTAGTCCCAGAATTCGCGGTCCGGCATGCTGCCGCCCATGAAGTAGTACCACGCCCCGCCCCAGACGCCTTCCGCAACCGTCAGCCGGTACATCGCCGGATAGACGGTGGAATCGGTGTACCACCACGAGGCCGTGGCGCAGTCCCAGAGCCATGTGGCCGAGGCGGTGCTTTCGGGATAGACGTACTGCCAGCCGTGTGCGCCGTGCCAGATCCATTCGGTGTCGGCCCTGTCCATCCCCGTTTCGACCGTCAATGGATTCTGGCAGCACCACTGCGTGAAAAAAGTGCCGTACCACGAGGATTTGTACCACTGGCCGCTAACCTTCTCCGGCAACGCCCATGCGGTGTCCACATACTGGTCGCCGCCGGTCAGCACGGTGAAGCCGCCCGCAATGTCGTACCCCTCAAAACTGCCGAGCGCGGTGGCCGCCTTGAGGACGGCCCCATCCATCGAATACGTCTGCGTGAGGTCCGCAAGCGACGCCGTCACCCAGCCGCCGGTTCCGCCGTTGGCCGTGGCGCTCCAGACCTGCACCTTCCCCGCATCGACGAGATCGAGTATCGAGGCGGCGTCCTTGTAAACGGTGGTGACGACAAATCCCTTCGCGAGGCGGATCGTGTTCGCCTTTCCGCCCGCGGGCGCGTCCGCCACGCTCACCTTGTCCGCCTCCAGATACACGGCGGCCCCGTTCACCACATCCAGCGAATTACCGCCGCCGTGGACGCCCACGTTCAGCGTGCCGCAATGCCACGCGGTGCCGTAGCCGTCCGCAACGATGCGGTTGTCGCACCCGGCTGAGGCGTCCGTCGCGGAGCCCTCGCCGATCGTGATCGCGCTTTCGCTCCCGGGCGCGAGCTGCCCGCCTCTGGCAAGGTAGAGGAGGTTCCCGCTCCCGTAGCGGCCCACGCAGAGATCCCCGGTGCATTCCAGCCGGGCGTTCCACAACAGCGCCATGATGTTGCCACAGCCCAGGGGCGAGCCATCCGTGCAGGGGGCCCAGCCCGCCGAACCGTCCGCCTTGTCGCCATAGCCGATCTCGCAGGAGGCGCAGGTGACCGTGCTGGTCAGAACCGGCATCGTGTTGTCGTAGCCGCGCTCGCCCGCGTACAGGATACCGTCCACCGTCAGGGCCGCGTCGGAAAGATACGTCCTGTTGCCCGAGCCGTGGTCGGCCCGTCCGTCGCCGGCGACGTAGCCCGAACCCAGAAGAAACGTGCCGCAGCGGACCGAGGCGCCGCTCAAGAGATGCAGGGAGTTGCCGTCGCCCGACCTGCCGACACAGAGTTCGTTGGCCACGGTCCATGCCGCGTCCTCCACTAGAACGCTGTTGGCACCCCCCGTGCCCGCGTTAACGATGCCGTAATCGCCCGCGCCCTTGCCGATGTAGGAGGAGGCGCTCGTGACGGCGGCTCCGTCGGAGACGATGAAGGAGTTGAAGCATCCGTAAAAGCCGACATCGAGCGTTCCCGTGCAGCCGAGGGTGGTGCCCGCCCCCGTCACCAAAAGCCTCCCGTAGCAGGCCTCGGTCGCGTCCGCGGCGTCGCCGTAGCCCACGTACACGCTGCCGCAGCGGGCGGCGCCGCCGTTCTGAACCGTTAGGGAGGAGCCCTCAGACGAATCGACGGCCTTGGTGGCCATGCCCACATAACACTGGTTCGTCACCGTGAAGGTGGCCCCGGTGCTCACGGTCATGTGGCTCGACGTGCCAAGGAGCGCTCCGCCGCTGTTGCCGTAGCCGATGTAGGCGCTCTTGCACGAAACCGCGCTGCCCGCGCCGGAAAGATCCAGCGAACATCCATGGCCGTAGCGTCCCACGTAGAGGGCGTTCGCGATCGTCCAGGAGCCGCCGCTTTCCACCGCGACGGCGTTGTCGCAGCCGAGCGCCGCGTTGGAGGACGAACCCGAGCCGACATAACCCCATTTGGAAACGACCGCTGCGCCGTTGGAAACAGAAAGGACGTTGCGGCTGCCCATGCTGCCCACGTACAGGCCGCCGCTGCTCGTCGAGGGCCCGCAGGTCCACGTCGTGCCCGCGCCCGCGACGATCATCGTGTTGTCGTTGCCGTAGTCGGCGCTCGTGTCGTCGCCCGCGCCGATCCAACAGTTGGTGTTCGTGACGGACGCCCCGCCGGAAATCGTCATGGAGTTGTGGCTGCCCCAGTCACCCATCGCGAGGTACCCGGACATCGTCCACGAAGAGCCCGCGCCGTTCACGATCACGCTGTTGTAACCGCCCGCAAGGGGATCGGCCAGCGTCTCGTCGCCGTAGCCGACCTCGCCCGGACCGCTGGTCACAACCGCGCCCGAAATGATGGAGAGGTGGTTTTGCCTCCCAAGATATCCGACGTCCACCTCCGACGAGCCGAAGGACTTCGCCGCGTCGAGAAGGTAATACGCACCGGTGGAGTCCGTCCCGACATCCATCCGCGCGGGCACGTCCGTCCCGGTGAAGGGATTGCCCATCGAACCGTCGCCGCCCGCAAAGGCGGAAAGGTGGAAGGCGAGAATCGGAACCAACGCGGTGCAAAAAGTCGCACCGCGGAAACCGGCAGGCACAATCGTCGCATTCATGCATTCAAAATAACATTCGCATCCATTAGGGCAATGCAAAACCAGCATCGGAACGCGCTCGTAATGTAGCGCACCACCTTCATTGCCGACAGCGGAGAAACGGTTCCGAGCAGGCTTCCCGGCGGTATGTTTTTGGTGAAATAGATTGCCATGACGGGCCGTTCGGGCAGATTCCGTACCTTTGACAAACCGTCTTTGACAGTCATGGCAGAACAACTTCAAGGAAACCTGCTCGTGGTGCAGTCGGGCCAAGCGGCCGCCGTATCGAATGCGGTGCTCGCCGGCGTGATTACGCAGGCCCTCAACCACGAATGCATCGAGGAAATTTACGGCGCGCTTGGCGGCGTCGAGGGACTTCTGCGCGAGGATCTTGCGGATCTGGCCGAGGAAAGCCAGCAGACGATCCGTGCGCTGAGGCACACCCCCGGAGCGGCCCTGGGCACTTCGCTGTACCAGCTTCGCCAGACACCGGAATACGAAAGGGCCGTCAAGGTCTGCCAGGCGCACAACGTGCGTTTTCTGGTGGTGATCGGCGGCGCCGAGGAAATGGCCGCCGCCGCTGCGATCGACACGCAGGCGAAGGCCTCCGGCTGGAACATGCGCGTCATCGGCATGCCCGTCTCCGCGGGCAACGCCATCGGCATGACCGACCACGCTCCGGGCTACGGCAGCGCCATCAAGTACATCGCCACCACCGTGCGCGAGATCGCGCAGGACGCCATCGGCGAGGGTAATCACGACTTTGTCACCGTCATCGAGGTCATGGGCCGTCAGAACGGCTGGCTCACCGCCGGCGCGGCTCTGGCCCGCCGCAAGGACCACCCCGAGGACGCCCCGCACCTCATTTACCTGCCCGAGGTTCCCTTCGACCCGAACCGCTATCTCGACGACGTGAGCCGCGTCCTCAAGAACAATCCGGCGTGCGTCGTCGTGGTGAGTCAGGGACTCTTCGACGAGAACGGCAACTACATCTCCTTCGGCAGCGAGGCCGAGATCGTGGGGAACTCCCCGCGCGGCGGATCCTCGGACTACCTGCGCGACCTTGCCAGCCAGCACATTCAGGGCGTCCGCGCCGTGGCGTGCCGCCTGAACATGGCCCAGCGCACCGCCACCCACTACGCCAGCGCCACCGACGTGAAGGAATCCTTCCGCGCCGGTCAGGACGCGGTGGAGGCCGTGGCCGAGCAGGGTGTCAGCGGCAAGATGCTGATGCTCGTGCGCGGCGAGAACGACACCTACTCCTGCGAGACTTCGCTCTGCGACCTCGCCGAGGCCCTCTCCACGCCCAAGGTCCTGCCCGCGGCATGGATCAACGACGACAAGACCTCCCTCTCCTTCCAGTTCAACAAGTACGCGCTCCCGCTCATTCAGGGCGAGAACGAGGTGCCCACTGAAAACGGCATCCCGGTCATGGCACGTCTGGACGCCTTCCGCGTGGACCGGATCCTCGGATAACGGCGAAGGACCGGATTGTTTTTCAAAAAACCCCGTGGAACCTTCCGCGGGGCTTTTTTTCATTTACCGTGAAAACATGAAGAGCATTCCCCCCTCATCCCGCCGCGCTCCGTGGCGCCTTTTGGAAGTCTCCGGCCCGGTCCTGCGGGAGATCGAGGGGCCGCCGGGCCCGGTGCCTCCCTTTGCGTGGGATGTCTGCCCCTTTGTGGGCGGATGGGTCTGCGCCGCGTGGGACGGGGCGGGGCTCGCCTTTCTTGAGACTGGCTTCGCAAACCAGCGGAAGGCGGAGGAGGCCGCACCCGGGCCCGGCGGCGCTCCGACCGGCCTCCAGCGCCCCGGCGCGGCGAGAGAGGCCCTGCGCGCGGCCCTCGGCGGGGAGACCCTGCGCCTGCACGGGGCCTTCACCGATTTTCAGATGGCGGTGTTCCGCGCCCTGACGGCGATCCCGCGCGGGCAAACCCGGACGTACGGGGCGCTGGCGGAACTTCTTGGCAGGCCCGGAGCCCAGCGCGCCGTGGCAAGGACGCTTGCCTCCAACCGCTTCGCCTTCGTCCTTCCCTGCCACCGCGTGATTCCTGCTGCGGGAGGCGCGGGCCTCTGGCGCTGGGGAAGCGCCCTCAAGGAAACGGTTCTCGCCGCCGAGGCGCGGGGCACGCCTGAAAAGCTCCTCTCTCAAACAGAGTGATCAACCTTGTTTTGCAGGGTGAAAAGTCCATATTCGAGAAAAGCCAGATGAGCCGGGGTAAAAGATCAGTCGAATCCGGGGGTGAACTGGACGCGCTGCGCGAACAGAAGTCCTCGAAGATGTACCAGGTCACCTTCAGCGACCAGAGTATGGGCGAGCTGAACAAGATGACGATCCCCGAGCAGATGAAGCTCGTGGAGATCATCAGCCACATCACCCCGGAGATGCTGGAGCATCCGCGCGAACCCATCGGGTGCTTCTCGCGCGAGGGCCGCACCTTCTTCCGCGTCCGCGCGGACGACCTGCGCTGCTATTTTGAGGTGAAAAACGGCGCTCTTTACGCCCACTACATCATCCGCAAGCACACCCTCACGGACTTTGTCTTCCGCTTCAAGCTGCCGGTGACCGAGGAGCAGCTCATCGAACAGAACGGCTCCTTCTGGAAGTATCTGGATACCCTTACGAAATAACCGGCATGGAAACGCCCCGTTACGAAAACGCCAGTCAGGCAAGCCGCATCTACTTTCTGCCGAATTTGATGACGGCGGGAAATCTCTTCTGCGGCTTCACGGCCATCATGCTCTGCGTGGAGGCCAAGTTCACGGCGCGCATCGAGATGATCGACACGTTGAACTACGCCGTGCAGAAGACCCCGGCCCAGCTTTACGAAAAGGCCGTCTGGTTCATTCTGGCGGGCGTGCTCTTCGACAGCCTCGACGGGCGCCTCGCGCGCCTGGGCGGTCAGGAATCGCTCTTCGGCAAGGAGTTCGACTCGCTGGCGGACATCGTGACCTTCGGTATCGCCCCGGCGCTGCTGGCGATGTTTCTTCTGCTCTCCCCCACTCAGGACATGCCGGTGTACCGGCTCATCGGGTGGATCGTGAGCTTCTTCTACCTCGCCTGTTCGGCGATCCGCCTCGCCCGCTTCAACGTCATCACGAGCCCACTGCTCAAGCCCGACGAGAGGCTCCCCAAATACGATTTCCTCGGCCTTCCCGTGCCCGCCGCCGCCGGAACGCTCGCGAGCCTCGTCATGGTGATGAACCGCCTTCCCCCGAGCCTCGTTCCCGCGACAACCCTGATTCTGCCGCCCTTCCTCTTCATCGTGGCGCTCCTCATGGTGAGCACGATCCATTACCCGAGCTTCAAGCACATCGACTGGAACACCCGCATCCGCGTGCAGGGCCTAGTCCTGTGCCTTCTGGCCATCGTCCTCATCTACCAGTTCCACTACTTCGCCATCGCGGGGATCTTCGTCTCGTACCTCCTCTACGGCATCGTGCGGCATTTCTTCCGCCGCCGCGGGCAAGAATCCGTTCCCGAGAATCTGGACTAGGGAGCGTCCCCAAACAGGACTCTCGTCGGAATGCGGGCACCTTTTCGGTGGGTTTTTCGTCCGAAAATCCTTCCGCCTTTCCAGTCCGCCGGTTTGCAAACACCCGTTGAGGCAGGAATCGCCGCGTATTACCGGCGATCATTTATCATTTGATCCGGAGTGTTTGCTCCATATATTACTGCGAGATGGACCCCAAAATCTCTCGCGGATCGGATTTCACGCGTCTTCTGCTGCCGGCCCTGACCGGCGCCCTGCTGCTTGCCGGATGCTCGAAGCCGGAAAAGACGACCGCCGCGAGCGAACGACCGGCGCAGAGTCCGGCGCGGGAATCGGTTACCGCCCTTCCGGAGGAGACTTCGGCGGCGCCGTCCGCTCCGTCGGCCCCTGCCGCGCAAGCTCCGCGCAACTTCGGCGATCTTGGAAGAGCGACCCTTGCCGACGTTCCGGCGGGCGCCTTCCACGACCAGTTGGCCGCCCTTGACGAATCCACGCGGGAGGAAGCCCTTGCCCGTCTCGTCAGGCTCCGCATTCCGCTTGCCGACGTCGCCTCGCTCAACGCCGACAAAAACGGCATGCTTTTCTACACCTGCAACGGCATGGCGATCATGCCCCCGATTGGCGAGGGGGAAGCCATCATCCCCGAGGTGGCCGGGGGCACGGTGTCCGTTCCGATCAGCACTCCCCCCGCGTTTCACAGCCGCGCGGGTTCCACGAAAGTCCTCTACATCGACTTCAACGGTGCGACCGTCAGCAGCTCCACCGCGTGGGCCATCAGTTATTTCGGCGGAAAGGACTTCACCTGCCTGCCCTTCGACATCGACGGCGATCCCACCACCTTCAACGACAAGGAACAACTGATCATCAAGCTCATCTGGGAGCATGTGGCCGAGGATTACGCGCCCTTCGACATCGACGTGACCACGGTGGAACCCTCCACTTACACGAACACCACGGCACATGCCCTCGTCACCCAGAACAAGACGAGTGCCGGCGACGACTGCCCGAACCTCTCCACCTCAACGGGCGTTGCGTATGTCGATGTCTTCGGCAATTCCAGCTTCGCCTCGATGTACAACGTCTCCTTCCAGTATTTCCAGAAGTTTTCCTCCGCGCTGGATTATCCCGGCTATTACTCGCGTTTCCTCGCCGACACGGTGTCGCACGAGGTGGGTCACAACTTCGGCCTCTCGCACGACGGGCAGGGCTCGACCGAGTATTATCCCGGACACGACAAAAACGGTTCGCAGAGCACCAGTTCGCAGTTCTGGTATTCCGAGGGCTCGTGGTGCCCGATCATGGGCGCCGCCAGTGGCCGCAGCCTCTCCCAGTGGTCCAGGGGCGAGTATTACAACTCCACCAACACGCAGGACGACATCGCCATCATCGGGGCCAAGACGGGGTTTGTCCCGGACGATGTGGCGAGCACAACCGCCGGTGCCACCCTTCTTGAACCCGGCGCGAACCACGCCTACCAGTTCAAGATTGCCTCACTTCAGAACAGCACCGATACGGATACTTTCAAATTCGTTCTGTCTGGTTCCAGCTCAAGCCTGATGGTGGCGCCCTATGTTGACAAGGACAACGAGTCGGGTCTCGACGTCATCGAAGGCGGCAACTCGGATCTCAAGGTGGAACTGCTGAATTCCACAGGCGGGCTGATTTCGTCGATGGAGCCCGAGCCGCAAACCTATCTTTTCACAACCAGCGCCATCCCGGCGGGCACCTATTACCTCAGGGTTTCCGCCGACGGCTTCGGCTCCCCGCAGACGAGCACCTGCAACGGCTACACGAGCTATGGCAGCATCGGCACCTACCTCGTGCAGGTCGCGGGACCCGTTTATAACGTGGACTGGGCCGGAAAATCCGGGCAGGCGGCCACGGACAACGGCAACGGCACTTATTCCTCGCCGTGGTACGGTTCCTTCGCGGGCCGTCCGGAATACGCCAACTGGATTTGCAGCGGCAAGAACGGTTGGCAGTACATCTATCCCGTCAGCACCTACTCGGGAGTTTACCTGTGGGACAGCGGCACCAGCTCCTGGTGGTACACCAATTCGACGTACTACCCGGCCATTTACAGCTACAACCGCGCCCGCTGGTACTACGTCATGGCAACGGGCAATGCCCCCAACCGCCAGTTTTACGATTACTCGGGAGCCCACTACGTGACCGAGGCGCAGGTTCTTTCTGGAAACTAGCGTTGGTTTCAAAATTCCCGGAGTGTGCCACAGCAGATTCTTTTGTGAGACGACGAATGCTTTGCGGATAGGGCTGAGACCTAGTCCCTGCCCGTCGGCGAAGCAAAACCGGGCTCATTCAGCATCTCGTCCTTTGGACAAAACTCCGTTGCGGAACCTTGCCAGACGACATGGGCATTTGCAGGCGAACCGGACGCTTTCCAAATGTCCGACCGGCGGCATCCACATCGCGCTGTCAGCAACCTGTGAAAACCGCCCCGGATTCTTCACAAGGGTACCGCACGCTGTGAAATACTTTCTCTTCCTGCCACGTTTCCATCTTTTAAAAAAGTCCTCTTCCTCTTCTTCTTCAACGATTAGGGAACCTGTTACAGTTCCTGACACACTAGAAGAAGAAGAAGGAATTTATAGAATAGTAAAGAAGGTTCCAGAGTCATCCCAACAACCCGGGATCCTTGTCCGCCCACGGATTGCAAAATGACGGGTGTCTCATTACGTTCTTGTTTGTCAACCCCCGGTCAAAACCTCTTAATCGAATCCGTCGCGGGAACGCCTCTCCCGCACTCCCCCAACCCATTTTTCCGTCACCGACATGAAATTCACGATCAACAGAGATCATTTTTCGAACGGGCTCTCGCAGGTGCTCAACGTTGTCGGCACCCGTGCCACGATGCCGATCCTCGGGAACACCCTGATCGAGGCGGCGGACGGTGTGGTGAGCCTGACGACGACCAATCTCGACATGTCGATCCGCTGCCGCATCAAGGCCGAGGTGGCGGAAGGCGGAAGCATCACCCTGCCCGTCCGCAAGCTGGCCGCCATCGTGAGCGACCTTCCCAGTCTTGAAGTGATCGTGGAATGCACGGCGCAGCAGGCGCGCATCACTTCCGGCACGGCGTCCTTCCGCATCATGGGCATCGCGAGCGACGAATTCCCGCCGCTGCCCACTTTTGCGGACAAGCGTTCCTTCGTCCTCAAGCAGGAGGATCTCTCCGGCATGCTGCGGAGCGTCTCCTACGCGGAATCGACCGACGAGGCGCGCTACATCATGAACGGCGTGTTTTTCTCCTTTGCCGAGAACAAGCTGACCCTCGCCGCGACGGACGGACGCCGCCTTGCCGTGATTTCGCGCGAGATGACCGTGGGCGAGGACAATGCCGGAAGCCTGATCCTACCCGCCCGCACGGTGGCGGAGGTCATGCGCCTGTGCGGAACCTCGGACAACGTGCGCATCGCCTTCAACGACCGTCAGGCAGCCTTCGAGATCGCCAACGGCGCCTCGGGCGACACGGGCCTGACGGACTCCATCTATCTCGTCAGCAAGGTCGTGGAGGGCAACTATCCCAATTACAAGCAGGTGATCCCCAAGGAGACCGACCAGCACATCCGCCTCTCCCGCGAGACCTTCCTCAACACCGTCCGCCGCGCCTCGCGCGTGACGAGCGACAAGAACAATTCCATCAAGGTCTCCGTCAAGAGCGGCGTCATCGACATTTCCGGTTCGTCCGACATCGGCGAGTCCAAGGTATCCCTCAACGTGGATTACACCGGCCCGGAGATCGCCGTGGCCTTCAACCCGCAGTACCTCATGGATCCGCTCAAGGCCCTGAGCCGCGACGAGGTGATCTTCGAGTTCAAGGACGAGCTCTCCCCCGGCGTCATCCGCACGCCCGACGGCTTCATGTGCGTCATCATGCCGCTGCGCATCTCTTAGGCGCGCGGCCAGAGATCGGTCAATGAGTCTTCCCCACGATTTCGGCGCACTGGTGCTGCCGCTTGTCTTTGTGGCGGCGGGCGCTGCCGTGGTGTGCATCCGCAGTGGCAGGCCGGTACTGGTGGTGCTCTCCCGCTGGATCCTCTGGATCGGCGTTTCGCTCGGCTTTGCGATGGCGGCGCTTCTGGCGGGGGTGACGGAACGTCCCCTCTGGGCGACGACGCTCTTCTGCCTGCTTCTCTGGCAGCTTCTGGAATCCTTCTACAATTGGGTGGCAATCGACATGATCTCCCGGAGCGATACGCCGCTCTTCCCGCCGTACACGCCCAACGCCAACGGCAGCGAGTGGCCCGCCGACCGGAAGTTCATCACCCTGCGCGAGACCCTGCGCCGCAGGGGCTTCCACAGCGTGGCGGCAGCGGTGCGCCCGCTCGGCGAGGAGGAGATCATCCGCTGCCCCGTTTACGAGAGCGCCGACGGCCTCACGCGTGTCACGATCCACTTCATCCCCTCCTCCACCGGCAGGATCCGCGCCTTTCTCTCCGCGGCGACGCTGACACAGTCCGGCCTGCGCCTTGTGACGGACAACGTGTTCCTGCCCTTCGGCGGGTTTTATCCGGAGAATTTCCTCGTGGAACGCCGTCCGATGGTCCGCTCCCTCAACAGGCTCCTCACCCTGCACGGGCGCCGGGTAGAGAAGCTGGACGAGCCCCCCGTCCGCTGGAGCGGCGACGCCGTGAAAGACCTGAACGAGCAGCAAACCCGTATCGAGGAGCTGAACGTGCGGCTTGGATTCTTCGTGCCGCTTTCCGAGCGCGAGGAACTGGGTACCATCAGCCGCGAGGGCCGCACGCGCCTGTGGATGGAAATCTGGATGCTGAACTATCTGGGCCGCGCGTTTTCCTACCGGTAAAAAACGCCCGGGCCCCCTACCTGCCTGTGATCGCGGCGGGGCTGCGGTGTTCGTCGTGGCCGATGTCGTTGTTGCCCGTCCAGAGACGGATGTGGGCGTCGCGCAGGGTCTTTGGCGAGGCCAGCAGGCGGCGCCAGAGGGCGTCGTCGATCCGGAGAAGCTCGTCGCGGCTGGCCGCGGTGAAGAAGGCCGGGCCGCCCTCGTCGTGCGCCTCCTCCTGATGGGATTCCAGCGTCACGTGCAGGGCGTTCACGTAGGGATCCAGAACGGCCAGGAGGCGCGACGGACCGGGGCCGGTGGGGGCAAGACGCACCGTGTGAGCCTCCTCTTCTTTCAACAAGCGCAGGATTTCGGGCTCCTCGCGCTCCTCGGGCGTCAGCCAGACACCGCTCTTCGCCAGCGAACGTCCGGACTGTGGCGAGGCCGCGAACATCCCGAAGGGAATGGCGAAGACCATCGGCAGCAGAACCGGCGAGATCCACGCGAAAAAGAAGAACTCGTAATGCCAGGCCAGCGACATCCAGCCGATGCCGAGCAAGGTCTGCCACCAGTAGCAACGGATGGCGTCCGAGAGATGCAACCCTTCGGACGAACTGCGGTTCTGGGCGTTCCACGCCACGCTTTTGCCGAGCGGGATCGTGACGACAAAGGAGGCGTGCCAGAGCATGTTTACCGGGGCCTGAAAGGCGGAAAACACCGTCTCGGTCACCGCGCCGAAAAACGCGCGCCAGAATCCGCCGAAGGATCGGCGTCGCTCGCCGTCGCGCAAGAGATCCAGAATCGCGAAGATCTTGGGTGCGAAGAGCATGAGGAAGGTGAGTGCGATGACGAGAAGCCCGTGCGACATGAGCGAGAGCGAACCCCACTCGAAGAACGCGGGCGTGGCGATGAGGGAGAGTCCCGAGGACTCGAACCGCATCACGACGAGCGTGCTGACGAGCAGGAACCAGAACCAGAAGAAGGCGTTCGCGTAGGAGAGAATGCCGTTCAAAAAGTGAATGCGGCTCACGGTGTGGAAGCCTAGGGCGAAGAGGAGCCACGTGTGCTGGAGGTTCCCCTGACACCAGCGACGGTCGCGCTCGGCGGCCTCCACGGGATTCGGCGGTTCCTCCTCGTAGGAGCCGTCGAGGTGGTGGGCGAGCCACACCTGATACCCGGCGCGGCGCATGAGGGCGGCCTCCACGAAGTCATGGCTCAAAATCTTGCCGCCGAGGGGTTCGCGCCAGGGAAGGTCCGGCAGGGCGCAGTATTCCATGAAGGGGGCCACGCGCAGGATCGCGTTGTGCCCCCAGTAATTGCCCTCGTCCTGCTGCCAGTAGTCCAGCCCCGCGGAGAACACCGGGCCGTAGAGGGCGCTCGCGAACTGCTGGGTGCGCGCGAAGACCGTCTCCGCCCTCATGATGCGCGGCACTGTCTGGATGATGCCCGCGCGCGGGTTCTTTTCCATCAGGGCCACGAGCTTCACGAGGCATTCGCCGCTCATGAGGCTGTCGGCGTCGTAAATGACCATGTAGCGGTAGCCGCGGCCCCAGCGGCGCAAAAACTCGCTGATGTTGCCCGCCTTCTTGTGCTCGTTCTTGCGGCGGTGGCGGTAGTGGATGCGCCCGAAGGCGTCCAGCTCGCGGCAGGTGTTCAGCCACACGATCTCCTCCTCCACCCAACGGTCGGGATTGCGGGAGTCCGAGAGGATGAAGAAGTCGAAATTGCGCAGCTTACCGGTCTTTTCCAGCGATTTCCACGTGGCGCGCAGCCCCGCCATCACACGGGCGGGATCCTCGTTGTACACGGGGAAGAGAATGGCCGTGGGCGGCAGTTCCTCCGGGATGTCGATCTCGAGTCCGTTCCCGTCGATGGAGCGCGAAATTTTGAGGTGCCGGAAGCGCGAGAAAAAGCCGAAGAGCGCCACCGTGAAGGAAAAGGCCAGATAGGTGTAGAGCAGGATGAAGAGGGCCAGCTGCACGTACTTGAGCCCCTCCATCTGCGTCCGGCGCAGGTAGTCCGCAAAAAGAAGGTCCCCCGCTCCAGCCGAGACGAGGAACACTAGGAAAAAGAGGCAACGCCGCCGGATTCCCGCCCCCGTGCTGAGGGTGGGAGGTGTGTCGGACGCCGGTTGGCCGTTGTTTCCTTGCATGGGAGGACGCGAATCAGCGCGTGTAATAAAAGATGGCGGCGAAGAGCGCGAAGAGGATGCCCCACGCCAGAATCATGCGCAAAAGCGGCACCCGCGCGAGGCCCCGCAGCGCGTGCGAGGCCGCCCAGCCGGGCACGCCGTAGTCGATCGGACGGGCCTTCATCGCGAGGTGTTTGAAGTTCGGCCCGGCAAGGTTGTAGGCGCGCCGCATCTCGCTTAAGAAAACCTCGTCCTCGATGGGTTCGGAAAGGATCAGCGCCTGCCGCTCGGGCGAGAGGCGGCTCATGAGCAGGGCCATCCGCCCGCGCAGGAGCACGGCGTTCTCGCTCATGTCGGCCTCGACGGGAGTGGCCAGGCGCATCCAGCGGCCCAGCTCATGCATCATCTCCTCGCCCGCGACTTCCAGGGGCGCGCGCGTTTCCCCGTCGCGGATGCGGCTGAGCGACCGTTCCAAGATCTGCTGGACGAGATGGTTCAGCACGGGCCGGTTGCGGATTTGCAGGGCGCGCAAGTAATTCTCGACGCGCTGGTAGGCCGCGTCCCATTCGTCGCTGGCTGGAATCTGGACTTCGGCTGGATCTAGCGAACCCACTGATAGCTCCACGTTTCGGTCACAGTCCTTCCATTGTCCACCAGTCTTGCGGACATGTCAATGGGGGCCGGACCCGTGGGCCGGATGTAGAGAACGAGGCGCCAAGTGTTGTTGAAGCGGTTTTTGACGAGGGTGGTGTTTTCGAGCATGCCGTCGCCCGTCACGGTGACATCGGCCTTGAGAGGCTCCACCTCGGGCAGGTCCTCCAGCGTTTTCCCGCCGAAATCGACAATGACCTCGTACACGCCGGGGTTGTAGAACTGCGTGCCGATGCGAGTGGCGACGACCGTGCCGGTGTCGCTCGGCGGCTTCTGGCCGCAGAAGAAGAGGGAGTAGCTGTAGCGGTACGGCACGCGCAGCTCCGGCGCGGTCTCGGGCTCGTAGAAGAGGACGACGTTGTCGTTCGTCTCGTCCTTGGTGTGGAACTCGAAGAGTGTGACCTTGCCGCGGGGCATGGAGATCGGCTTCACCCACACGCTCGGGCGCAGGTTGTAGGCGGCCTCCATGTCCTGATAATGCTCGAAATCGCGGTCGCGCTGCATCAGGCCGTACCCCTTGGGCAGGTCCGCCGGGTAGGCGCACAGGCGCGTGGTGGACGGGTTGAGGAGCGGGTTCCAGACCAGCTCGTCGTTACTCTTGTGCAGGAAGAGTCCATCGGAATCGTGGACCTCGGGGCGGTAGTCCACGGGCTTCTGCATGGAATTCTCGCCCCAGGCGAACATGCTGGAGAAAGGCGTGAGACCCAGGCGCTGAACCGCCGAGCGGAAGTAAAGTGTGGCGTCCACGTCCATCCGCGTGCATTCGCCGGGAGTGATGACGAATTTGTAAGCGCCGGTGACGCTGACGCTGTCCAGAAGGCCGTAAATGGTGAGGCTCGTGGCGCCGGGCAAGGGCTTGCCGAGCCAGAATTCCCTAAAGCGGGGGAATTCCTCGGGGCTGCCGAGGCCCGTGTCGATGGCGAGGGCCCTTGCCGAGAGCCCGTACACCTGCCCGCGGCCCACGGCGCGGAAGTAGCTGGCGCCGAGGAACACCGCAACCTCGTCCCACACGCCGACGCGGTTTAACTGGTAGCGGACGCGCAGACCCGCGTAGCCGAGCGAGGTGGGGATCTTCTCCGCAAGGGTCTTGTTGCGGCCATAGTCGAAAAAGCCGCTGTTGAAGGGGATTTCCTGCTCGTGCGTCTGCGTGAACTCGTTCACGTGCACGCCCATGTTGAAGATGTGGCCGGGGTGGAAGAAATCCACGCGGAAGGGAAGGTTTTCGTCCGACCAGAGGGCCTTCAGCGGATTGAAGCGGATGTCGCGGTACACGTCGTAATCGAGCTGCGTGAGAAAATCCGGCACCTTGTCGGCGTTTGGATTGTAGGGGGTGCGCGACATGCGTTCCGCGAGGGACTCGATGTAGCCCATGTTCACCTCGCGCCGCACCGCCGCCTGTGCCGACACAGCCAGAAAGGCGGAAAGGCCCAGAAGCGAACCGGCGAGAATTGTCCGGGGAGATACGCACATAGTCGTTTGTCTGCCGGGCGAGGAATGCGCTCGTCCATGCATCCGCCTCATGAATATACACATTCCGCAATTTTTCAATGATGGACGGGGCATTCGGCAAAGTGCCGACGCGTGGCGATTTTGGCTGTAAACGCAATATCTATCCGCTAGGCTGGCTCGCACGGGATATCAGGCTGCATTCCCATTGTTCATGAGCACCCTCACCCACGTCATCGGTCATCGCAATCCCGACGCGGACGCGATTTGTTCGGCGATCGGCTACGCCGCCTTCAAGAAGGCGGTGGGAGAAGAGGGCTGCGTGGCGGCCCGCTGCGGCAACCTGAACGAGCGGGTGAGCGCGATCCTCGCGCGCTTCGGCGTGCCGGCGCCGGTTTTCCTTGGCGACGTGGCCCCGCGCGTGCGCGACGTGATGACGGTCCAGCCCCACACGGTGAGAGCGCGCCACACCTGCGCCGAGGCGCTGGAACTCATCGACCGGCACGACGTGAACGTCCTGCCCGTGGTGGACGAGAACGGGCTTCTCCTCGGAATGATCTCGGTGTTCGATCTCGGCGGACACTTCATCCCCAAGCCGGGGGATCAGAAGGAGATGCGTCACGTCCACGCCTCCATCGCCGACATCGCGCGCTCGCTGAAGGCGGAGGTGCTCCATGCCGCCGACGAGAACCGTCTGGAGGACCTTTACGTGCGCGTGGGCGCGATGGACATCCAGAGTTTCAGCCGCGTCACGCAGGACGAAGCCATCCCGGCGGGCCAGTCGATCATCGTGGTGGGCGATCGCTACGACATCCAGTTTAAGAGCGTGAGCGCGGGAGTGCGCCTGCTCGTCATCACCGGGCGCCTGCGGCCCGAGCCGGAGATCGTCCAGATGGCGAAGGAGAAGGGCGTGTGCCTTGTCGTCAGCCCCTACGACAGCGCGACGACCTCGTGGATCATCCGCACGGCCAGCCGCGTGGAGCGGCTCTACTCTTCGCAGGTGATGCGCCTTGGCCCTGACGAGCGCCTCGGCGAAGTGCGCCGCCGCATCGCCGCGAACCCGTCGCAGGCCTTCATGGTGTGCGACGAGGCGGGGAAACTCGTCGGCATCCTGACCAAGAGCGATCTCTTGAAGCCGCCGGCCACGCGCCTGATCCTCGTGGACCACAACGAGCTGACGCAGGCCGTGCCGGGCGCGGACCTCGTCCCGATCGTGGAGATCATCGACCATCACCGCCTCGGCAATCCGCCGAGCGCGCAGCCGATCCTCTTTTTCAACGAGCCGGTGGGTTCCACGAGCACCATCGTGGCGGACTTCTTCCGCCGCCGGGGCCTTGTCCCGGAAAAAGCCGTCGCCGGGGTCCTCATGAGCGGCATCATCGCCGACACCCTCAAGCTGCGGAGCCCCACGGCAACGCCCAAGGATTGCGAGATCCTGCGCTGGCTTTCCGAAATTTCCGGCGAGGATATCGACGCGCTCGCCGCCTACATCTTCAGCTCCGGCAGCACGATCGCGGGCCGCTCCCCGGAGGAGGCGATCCGCAGCGACATGAAGGTGTACCACGAGGGACGGTTTTCCTTCAGCGTGTCGCAGGTGGAGGAACTGGGTTTCGATCCCTTCTGGGAGAGGCGCGAGGCATTGGAAAAGGCCCTCGCCGCCGTGCGGGAGAAGGAGAAGCTGGACTTTGCCGCGCTCCTTGTCACCGACATCAACCGGCAGGACAGTCTGCTTCTTCTTTCCGGCCCGCGCGAGATCGTGGAGAGCGTGAGCTACCCGCGCGTGGAGTCCCACGAGGTCTTCGAGCTGGCGGGTATCGTGAGCCGCAAGAAGCAGCTTGTCCCCTACCTTGGCGCGCTTCTTTCCAGCCTCGGATAAACCGTGTCCGCGCCCTTTGCGATTGCGCCCCGGTGCGGAAATATTCCATCGTTTCGATTTTCTAATAGACTGTATAAGTTATGCTTGCGAACCGGTAATGTCTTTTGCCCGTGTTCGGCTGCGACGAATGAATACACAATATGTTGTGTATTGCTTGACAACATACCCCAATATGTAGGTTATTTCGCTGGCATCCGATTTGAATGCCCCTGACATTCCGGATCGTTTTTCCCTTTCCGAAACGCTTGACCCACCTCTTTTTTCACACCATTCCCGGCGTCCCGCGTTCATCGCAGCCTCTCTTTCAACCACACCAACCGCCATGATCCAGCCCTCCAGCATGGGAACGTCGTTCCCCGGCAACAATCCCTCCCCCGCCCGCGACTCGGGGCCTTCCCTTCTCGACCTCGGCATGGGCCAGAAACTCATCCTGCCCGAGCGCGAGGACAACCTCCTGGGCGGCCTAGCGGTGGAACGCTATTTTTCGCGCGAGGATGTGCATCCTTACGGGATGACGCCGTGGGTGCGCCGCGACGTGGTGATCATGGATTACGCCACCGGCAGGCCGAGTTTCGAGAGGCACAACGTGGAAGTGCCGGAGGGATGGGCCGACAACGCGGTGCGCATCACTGTCAGCAAGTATCTCTTCGGCAGCGAGCCGGGCACGCCCCAGTACGAGGATAGCCTCAAGCACGTCTTCGACCGCATCTCGAACACCTACACCCTGTGGGGTTGGAAGCACGGGTACTTCGCCTCGGCGGAGGACGCCCTGCGCTTCAACCACGAGCTCAAGGCGATGCAGGTCCTCCAGCTCTGGGCGCCGAACAGCCCGGTGTGGTTCAACGTGGGACTCTGGGAGCAGTGGCGCTGGGGCCGCCCGGACCTGCGGGCGATTCTCACGCGGCGCGGGAACAAGGCCTACAAGGCCTTCAGGAGCGGCGACACCCTTGCCGTGCGCGAGTTTTCCTGCCCCTACGAGCACCCGCAGTCCTCGGCGTGCTTCCTTCTCGGCATCGAGGACTCGATGGAGTCGATCCTCGATCACTACAAGGCGGAGGGCGGCGTTTTTGCGAGCGGCTCGGGCGTGGGCATGAACATCGCGTCCCTGCGCTCCTCGCACGAGCCGATCACGGGCAAGGGCCGCTCCTCCGGCCCCGTGGCCTTCGACCGCGGCCTCGACGCGAGCGCCGGGGCGATCAAGAGCGGGGGCAAGACGCGCCGCGCGGCCCGCATGCTCGTCCTTTCGAGCGACCATCCGGACATCTTCAAGTTCGTCAATGCCAAGAACAATCAGGAGGAGATCGCCAAGATCATCCTGCGCGAGCACAACGTCCTGTGCGCCCTGCTCAAGCTGGCCAAGGAAAAGCAGGAAAAGGGCACCTACGAGGAGCAGATCGCGGCGGACTTCATCCTCTCGCTGCCGCAGGTGAACGAGCGCGTGTACAGCTCGCACATGGACGACCTTCTCTACGGCGAGACCCTCGCCTTCCAGAATTCAAACCACTCGGTCTCCTTCAAGGGCGACTTCTGGCGCGCGTATTCCACCAACGGCGACTACCAGACGCGCTGGGTGAGCGATCCCTCCCACGTGCAGGACACCTTCAAGGCCTCGCGCCTCTTGGACGAGATCGTCCGCTGCATCTGGAACAACGCGGAGCCGGGCGTCCACAACAACGACTTCATCAACCTGTGGAACCCCGTCAAGAGCGATGGGACGATCGTGACGAGCAACCCGTGCTCGGAATACCTGCACCTGAACAACACCTCGTGCAACCTCGCGAGCTTCAACCTCCACGGCTTTTACGACAGCGCGAAGAAGACCTTCGACATCGACGGCTTCCGCCACGGGGTACGGCTGGCGATGATCGCGGCGGACCTGAACGTGGAGGAGGGCGGCTTCCCGATCGCGCCGATCGCCGAGGGCACGTACCTCTACCGCACGACGGGCCTCGGCTACGCGAATTTGGGGGGACTTCTCATGTCGATGGGCATCCCCTACGATTCGGACCGCGGGCGCTACATTGCCTCGGTCCTGACGAGCTTCCTCACCGCGAGCGCCTTCTCCGTCAGCGAGGAAATGGGCCGCGAGCTCGGGCCCTACCTGCGCTTCGAGGCCACGAGGGGGGATCTTGCCGAGGTGATGCACCTGCACGCCGCCTCGCATGCGCTGCTGGAAAAACTGCCGTCTGTCCCGCGCAAGAAGCTGGACGCGGAGGTGGACCGCATCCTTTCCGCCCAGCGGCGCACCCTTCCCACGGCGCAGGGGCTCACGGGGCGGGACGCCCTGATCGGACTAGCCCGGAGCTTTGAGAACACCGGGGCGGAGGCCTTCGGTGGCGGACTTCCCGGTTGGGTGGACGCCATGCGCGCGAGCGCCGGGCTCGAATGGGCCGGGGTGTGCGAGGCCGTGGACGAGGGCCGCAGCCTGCGCAACAGCTTTGTCACCTGCATCGCGCCCACGGGCACGATCAGCGCCGCGATGGGCGTGTACGACAAGGGGACGACGAGCGCCGAGCCCGACTACACCCTCGTGAAGTACAAGCTCCTCGCGGGCGGCGGTTCGCTCAAGATGTTCAACTCTCTCGCCCTCGACGCGCTGGCGACCCTCGGCTACAGCCAGTGGGAGATCCGCGAGGCCGCCCTTGAGGTGGCGGGCCTCGACGGCCTGCTGGAGGCCTGCGGACAGTCGATGGAAAAGCTCGTCGCCCACCTGCGCGGCATTCCCCAGCACGACGCCCTGCGCACGCGCCAGGCCGTGCAGCGCCTCGTGGAGAAGGGCGCCGTCCGCCTCGACACGCAGAGCCTGACCCAGATCTGCGACGAGGTTCGCAAGGGTTCTTCCGACGCCGACGCTCTCCTTGCCTGCAACGGAACCTCCACCACCGAATTCATCGACTGGATCCGCCCGGAGGACCAGAGCGTCTTCGACTGCTCGGCCACCAACGGCGAGGGCACGCGCTCCATCCGGGCGCAGGGGCACATCCGCATGCTGGGGGCCATCCAGCCCTTCATTTCGGGCGCCACGAGCAAGACGGTGAACCTTCCCTACACCGCCACCGAGGCCGACATCCGCCGGTGCATCGTCGATTGCCACGACATGGGCGTCAAATGTACGGCCTTCTTCCGGGCCGAATCCAAGGCGTCGGCAGTCTTCAGCCTCAATACGCCCGAGGGCCGGAAGTACTCCCCGGAGGAGGTGTGGAAGCGTCTCGTCAAGTCCGTCAGCGCGCGCACGGCGAAGATCGTCACCGAGGCGTCCAAGCCGCGCCGCACGCGCCTGCCGGGCCGCCGCACCGGCCAGATCGTGAAGTTCCGCATCGACACCCTCGACGGCTACCTCCAGATCGGCCTCTACCCGGACGGACGCTGCGGCGAGGTCTTCGGCACCCTCGGTCAGGGCGGCTCCTTCGCGAACGGCATGTTCAGCGCCTTCTGCAAGAGTTTCTCCACCTCGCTCCAGTACGGGGTGCCCCTGCGCGACTTAATCGACAGCTTCCGCTACATCTCCTTCGACCCCAGCGGGTTCTGCAAGGTTGGCGACAGCGCCGAGGGCGGACGCGTCAAAGACATCACCTCCGCCAAGAGCGTGATTGACCTGCTCGTACAGATCCTCGACTGGCTCTTCCCGGACGGGTACCTGCGGGACCTCGGCGGCAGCGACGCGACGCTTCCGGCCCGGCCCGGCGCCCCCGCCGCGCAGGTGGAGTTCGTGGGCGCTCGCCCGGCGCAGACGGCTCCCGCGGAGGAGAAGGAGGACCTCGGCGCCCGTAGCGCCATGGCCTGCCCGCGCTGCCACAGCCTTGCCTACGTGCCCGACGGCCACTGCCGCACCTGCCGTAACTGCGGCTACAAGGACGGTGGCTGCGGCGAGTAAGGGCCATGGCTTCCGGGTTGACAGCGGCGCGGCTTTGCGGCGCAGTTCAGCCCGCTGGCTTTTGCGATGAAGAACCTTTTCAGCAAGGTGGGGCATCACCCGGTCTTCGGCGCGCTTGAGATCCTCAAGTACGTCGGACCCGGGCTCCTTGTCACGATGGGTTTCATCGACCCGGGCAACTGGGCGACGAACATCGCGGGCGGCGCGGACTACGGTTATTCGCTTTTGTGGGTGGTGACCCTCAGCACGCTCATGCTGATCGTCCTGCAACACAACGTGGCGCACCTTGGCATCGCGACGGGTTTATGCCTTTCCGAGGCGGCGACCAAACACCTCTCCCCCGCCCTCTCGCGCACGGTCCTCGGGACGGCGATGCTGGCCTCCGTTTCCACCTCGCTCGCGGAAATCCTCGGCGCGGCGATCGCTTTGCGGATGCTCTTTGGCGTGCCGCTCCAGATGGGCGCAGTGCTGACGGCGGGCCTCGTCCTCGCTCTTCTATTCACGAACTCTTACCTCAAGATCGAGCGGTGGGTGATCGGCTTTGTGTCGGTCATCGGGATCAGCTTCATCTACGAGCTTTCCCTCGTCCATGTGGACTGGATGAAGGCGGCGGAGGGCGCGGTTGTCCCGAGCGTGCCGCAGGGTTCGCTGCTCGTGATCCTGAGCGTCCTCGGCGCGGTCGTCATGCCGCACAACCTCTTCCTGCACTCCGAGGTGATCCAGAGCCGCCAGCTCCACAAGGGCGGCGACGCGGCGATCCGCAAGCTCCTCAAATACGAGTTCTTCGACACGCTCTTTTCCATGGGCGTCGGCTGGGCGATCAACAGCGCGATGTTCGTCCTTGCGGCGGCCACCTTCTTCCACGCCGGGCGCTCCGTCTCGGAGCTCGAACAGGCGCACGAGGTCCTGACCCCGCTCTTGGGAAACGAGGCCGCCACAATCTTTGCGGCGGCGTTGCTATTGGCGGGCGTCGCCTCCTGCGTCACGAGCGGCATGGCGGGCGGCACGATCTTCGCTGGGCTCTTCCTGGAAAGTTATGACATAAAAGACAGTCACTCGCGCTGGGGCGTCGCGATCTCGATCGTCGGGGCGGTTCTCTGCATCTTCTTCGTCTCGAACCCTTTGAAGGGGCTCATCGTCTCGCAGATGCTCCTTTCGGTGCAGCTGCCGATCACGGTGCTGTTGCAGGTGTATCTCACCTCGTCGAAAAAGGTGATGGGAGCATATGCGAACGCGCGCGGAACGACGATCCTCATCAGCGCCATCGCTGCCGCCGTGATTCTGCTCAACGGTGCGCTGCTCTTGCAGGCGAGCGGGCTTGTGGACTGGTAGGGGCGCCCTACCTCGCGTTTTCGAGCCTCTCCACGTCGCCGCCCATGATGGCTTCGAGGTTTCTCGTGATCTTGTCGGCGGGCCAGTCCCACCAGGCGAGCGCCTCCAGCCGCGCGATCGTCTCCTCCGGGAAGCGCAGGCGCAGAACCCGCGCGGGATTGCCGCCGACAAGCGCGTACGCGGGAACGTCCTTCGTCACGAGCGCGCGCGTCGCGACGATGGCGCCGTTGCCGATGTGCACCCCCGGCATCACGAGGGCCTCGTAGCCGATCCACACGTCGTTGCCCACCACCGTGTCGCCCTTGAAGGGCACGTCCTCCAGACTCGGGAGCGCCTTCTCCCAGCCCTGTGCGAAGATCGGGAAGGGATACGTCGAAAGGCCCGAGATCTTGTGGTTGGCGCCGTTCATGATGAACTTCGCGCCCGTGGCGATCGCGCAGAATTTGCCGAGGATCAGTTTGTCGCCCAGGAAGTCATAGTGGTAGAGGACGTTTTTCTCAAAATCCTCCGCCCCTGCGGGATCGTCGTAATAGGTGTAGTCCCCGATTACGATGTTCGGGTTCTTCACCGTGTTCTTGATGTAGCAGACGCGCGGGAACCCCTTCATCGGGTGCGCGTCGTCGGGACTTGGTCCGTTCATGGGCGGGGGTGGAAAACCTTTACGCGATCTCCCGGGCGAGGAGCCAGCAGAGGTCCGAAAGACGGTTCACGTAGGAAAGAAGCGGGGCGTCGACCTTCTGGCCGGTCTCCGCGATGGCGGCGATCTCCCGTTCCGCGCGGCGGCAGACGGTGCGGGCGTGGTGCAGGTGGGCGCTCGCGGGATCGTCGCCCGGCAGGACCCATCCGGTGAAGGGCGGCGTCGTTTTCTCCAGCTCCTTCACGAGGGTGTCGAGCCAGGCCACATCGGCATCGGCAATCGGATTGTAGCGCGCGCCCATTTTGCCCCGGTCGGAATCGTCCACCGCGAGAACCGCCATGATGCGGAGCAAATCCTTCTGGATGCGCAGGATCGTCTCCTTGTGCGCCGGGCTGGGATCGAAGGCCCGCGCGAGGCCGAGCGCCGACGAAAACTCGTCCACGGCGCCGTAGGCTTTCACGCGCGGATGGTTCTTCGGCACTCTCCGCCCGAAGGCCAGCGCCGTCGTTCCGTCATCCCCCGTCCGCGTCGCGATGCTCATCGTTCTCTGTTCCTTCCGGTTGAAGCGCCAGCGTAGCAGATCCGGCAGTCGATTGCCAACATCGTGGAACGCCGACGCGCACAAATCAATAGCCCCCGATGGGTTTCTCCATGAGGGGCATCATCACGCCGTGGCGGAAGAGGGTGACGCGCCCGTTGCTGGCCGAGACGACCACAGCGATGCAGTCCGCCGCGCGGGAAATGGCGGCGGCGGCGCTGTGACGGCTGCCGAAGCCGCCGGGGAGGTCCTGATAGTACTGGCTCGGCGCGTGGATCAGGCTGCCCGCGCTCTCCACCACGCCGTCGCCCCGGATGACGAAGCAGCCGTCGATGACGGAGTATTCCTTGAGCGTCTCGTCCATGAAGGGGTTCAGGACGTTGCGGTCCTCCTCCTTGTAGCCGAAGAAGGGGTTCAAGACGAGCGGCTTGATCATGCCGTTCACTGTCTTGTGGTCGCCAAGGACAAAGAGGCAGCCCACGGGCTTGCCCTCGCGGCCCTCCACGGCCAGTTCCGCCGCGATGCCGAGGACGCGCTCCACGACCTCGATCTTGACGCTGGAGGGCAGCAGGTCCTCGCGCGTGATGACGGACTGGAATTCCTTCTCGATGTCGATCACGCAGACGGTGTCGAGCTGGTTGGTGCCCGGGATGCCGCCGACGCAGCAGAGCCGGTCCGCATAGCTGAAAAGCCCGCGTGTGAGGCCGATGTGGATCGCGCTGCGGAGCTGGGAGAGCCGGTGCCGGGAGAAGGAGCGCACCTCGATCGTCGTGTCGTTCTTCGCGCCGGGTCCCTGTGGACGCTCCGTTGCGGAGCGCGCCACGCGGACGAGCCGGAAGTGCGGCAGATCCGCCTCGATGGAGGCGGGGTTCGTGAAAGTGTCGCTGAAAAGAAGGATCGCGCTGCAGCGGCTGGCCCTTGCGACCCTCTCGCCCTCGCGCAGCATCACGCGGTTGAAGCGGTCCTGCTTCTTCTCCGGTCTGGCGACGAGCCCCGCGAAGCCCATGAAGACGCGTTCGCGAAGGGTCTTGAGGTCCGGGGCGTCCACCATGTAGTTGACGAGCGCCTGTTCGCGGAAGAGCCGTGCAAGGCTGGCGAGGACGCTCAAGTACTTCGGGTCGTCCTCATTGGCCAGCAGCATGAAGATGAGGCGCGACTCCTTGTATTCGCGCGAATCCTCGGCGGAAAGGCCCTCCGGGGCGCGACCCACGGCGAAGAGATAGGGCTTGTCCATCTTCACGCGCAGGTGCGGCAGGGCCACGCCGTTGCCAAGGTACGTGGTCATCACGTTCTCGCGCTGGAGAAGCTCCGCCAGCAGTTTCTCGCCATCCAGAGCCGGACGGGAGGCCTTCACCACGGCGCGCAGCAACTCACTCAGGGCACCCTTGAGGTCTTTGCTCCTGATGTCGATGATGCGGTTTCTCGTTAGGTAGCGGTCGAGCCTCATCGGTCAGAGCCGGATTACCGGCCTTCCCACTTGAGCGCCCCCTTGCGGATCTCGTAAATCAGGCCGACACCCAGGACGGCGAGGAAGAAGAGCACGGGCGCGAGAATGGGGATTCCGGCGGCAAGCAGCGCGCGGTACACGGTCGCCATCGGGAAAAGGAAGACGACTTCGATGTCAAAAAGGATGAAGAGCATCGCCGTCAGGAAGAACTTGACGCCGAAGCGCGGATGCGGGTTGCCGGTCATGGGCAGGCCGCACTCGTACGGGGTGTGCGAGAAACTGCTGCGTTTGGCCACCCTCTGCCCGAGGAGATTGCTGAGCAAAATGAGCCCGACGGCGATCGCGATCGCCAAAACGATCTGGAGAAGCACGGGGCCGAAGGTTTCCGGAGTGGTCGCAGCCTGCTGAATCATACTCCACAAGGAAGAAGGTGAAGGGGCGTTTTTACAAGCGCAAAGATTGAAGCCCCACCCCGCCGCCGCTTTCTGAAGGTGAGGGAATGGTAAATCGAGCGGGGAATCTGTCGATCACGGAAGGAAAGCCGATTATCCGTTTGACGGGATCATTCCCGGGAGAGACTCTTTCTTCCGGGGTCGATTTGTACCCCTGAAAGCCGCACCCATGTCCGAAGAAGACAGAAGCCCGTCCGAATCCGCCCTCCTGCATCTGGAGGAGGAATTCGAACAGGGCGACAGCATCCTTGAGGAAAGCCTCCTCGGGGAGGGCCAGAGTGCGTCCGCACAGGGCGTGCCGGAACTGAACGACGCCGAGGCCGGGAATGTGGCCTTCATCGTCTCGGACCGCATCGCGCGTCGGGGCGAGCTGCGCATGATGGAGGACGATCCGGTCGCTGAAAAGGACATGGTGGTTCTTGCCGAAAAGATCGCCCGGCGGCTGGACCGGCTTTCCCTTCGTCTCGGCGGTTCCGCGCGGGCTTGAATCGCGATCCGTGCCGCTCGTGCGCCATTCGGTAAATTGTTTGAACGCCGCCGCCAAATATTTGCTGGCAATTTCCCTGCATGAGGTGCGATATGGTAATACAGCAAGGGAGGCGCACCCTCCGCGCCGCGCGTTCCGAAAGGTTCTGCGGCGCACAGAGCGCACCCCCCGGCCGGCCGCATGTTGACGGCAACGGCCGCGAGATGTCTGGAGAATTACTGATCTTAGCTCCATCCCGCGTTGGTCGTTTCCGCGGGCAGCAGCCGGTGGAACCCCTATCGGGCTCCCCTAGAGCCGGAAAGGGATGAACCCGTCTTTGGAATTCATCAAATCGATCTTATTGTAATACAACAGGCCGGGATTCTTCCGGCATGGAACTCATGAATATTCACGAATATCAGGCCAAGGACCTTTTCTCGCAATACGGCATCTCCGTTCTCCGGGGCGCTGCCGCGCACGAGGCTGGCGAACTTGAGAAAGCCGTCGCGCAGATGCCCGACGGACGTGTGGTCGTCAAGGCGCAGATTCACGCCGGCGGTCGCGGCAAGGGCACTTTCACGGACGGCTACAAGGGCGGCGTCAAGCTGTGCGAAAGCCACGCGGAAGCGCTGGAAGTCGCAAAAAGGATGCTGGGCAACACCCTCGTCACCAAGCAGACGGGGCCCGCGGGCAAGATGGTCCGCACGGTGTATTTCAACGAACCCTGCGCCATCGCCAAGGAATATTATCTTGCCGTGACGCTGGACCGCGGCTGCGGTCGCCCGGTCGTCATCGCCTCCACCGAGGGCGGCATGGAGATCGAGAAGGTCGCCGCCGAGACGCCGGAAAAGATCGTCAAGGTGAACATCGACCCCGCCTTCGGCGTGGCTCCCTACGAGAAGCGAATCCTCGCCTACGCCCTCGGCCTTTCCGAGAAGGCGATGTTCGCGCAGTTCAGCAGGCTGATCGACGGTCTTGCGAAGCTCTACTGGGAAAAGGACTGCTCTCTCGTGGAGATCAATCCGCTCATCGTCTCGCAGGACGGCAGGCTCATCGCCCTCGACGCCAAGATCGGCTTCGACGACAACGCGCTCTTCCGCCACCCCGAGATCACGGCCCTGCGCGACCTTTCCGAGGAGGACCCCAAGGAGATCGACGCCTCCAGCTTCGGCCTGAACTACATCGTCCTGGACGGCAACATCGCGTGCCTTGTGAACGGCGCAGGGCTCGCGATGGCGACGATGGACATCATCAAGCACTACGGAGGAAGCCCCGCGAACTTCCTGGACGTCGGCGGCGGCGCCACGACGGAGGCCGTGACGAACGCCTTCCGCATCATTCTTTCCGACAAGCACGTCAAGGGAATCCTCGTCAACATCTTCGGCGGCATCATGAGCTGCAAGACGATTGCCGACGGTATCGTCGGCGCGGCGAACAACGTGCACATCTCGGTGCCTCTGGTCGTCCGCCTTGAGGGCAACGCGGTGGCCGAGGGCAAGAAGACCCTGGCCGAGAGCGGGCTGCCGATCG
The DNA here is from genome assembly GCA_001604565.1 of Puniceicoccales bacterium Verruco_01. Classification (GTDB taxonomy): domain Bacteria; phylum Verrucomicrobiota; class Verrucomicrobiia; order Opitutales; family Oceanipulchritudinaceae; genus Verruco-01. Next base: position 114,016 of record LVBV01000003.1, read on the forward strand.
TTTCGGCGGACGGCATGGCCGACGCGGCCCAGAAGATCGTGGCCCTTGTAGGCAAGTGCGCCTAACCCTTACAACCCATTCATCATGAGTATTTTGATCGACAAGAACACGCGCGTTGTCGGGCAGGGCATTACCGGCAAGGCCGGCACCAAGCACGCGCTGAACAACATCGCCTACGGCACCAAGTACGTCGCCGCGGTCACCCCCGGCAAGGGCGGTGCCAAGTTCGAGGACAAGCTCCCCGTCTTCAACACCGTGCGCGAGGCTGTGGACAAGGAGGGGGCGGAAGCCTCCGTCATCTTTGTCCCCCCGCCGTTCGCGGCAGATTCCATCATGGAATCCATCGAGGCGGGCATCCGGCTCATCGTCTGCATCACCGAGGGCATCCCGGTGCGCGACATGATCGAGGTGAAGGACTGCCTGCGCTCGCATCCCGGCAGCCGCCTCATCGGCCCGAACTGCCCCGGCATCATGACGCCCGGACAGTGCAACATCGGCATCATGCCCGGCTACATCGCCAAACCCGGCAAGGTGGGCGTCGTCTCCCGCTCGGGTACCCTCACGTATGAGGCGATGTACCAGCTCACCCAGCGCGGCTACGGCCAGAGCACCTGCATCGGCATCGGCGGTGACCCCGTCAACGGCACGAGCCACCTCGACGCCATCAAGATGTTCAACGAGGACCCGGACACCGAAGCCATCATCATGATCGGCGAAATCGGCGGCGACGCCGAGGAGAAGGCCGCGGCCTACATCAAACAGTACGTGAAGAAGCCCGTCGCCGCGTTCATCGCTGGCCGCACGGCTCCTCCCGGACGGCGCATGGGCCACGCGGGCGCCATTGTGAGCGGCGGCTCCGGCACGGCTTCCGGCAAGATCGCGGCCCTTGAAGCCGCGGGCATCGCCGTGGCTCCCACGCCGAGCCAGATCGCCGAGACGCTCCTCAAGTTCTACAAGTAGCTGGACGCGGCCCCCGCATCCTTCTCGGAAAACCCTTCAAGACGCCCCGTTCCTCGCGAACGGGGTGTTTTTTGTACCCGCAATCAAACCGGCGGCCCGCCCTTCGTCAGCCGACCTTGATGGTGTTACGCGATTTTTCCGGCAAAACCGGTTCCGAGGCGAAATTTTTGAGTCTGCGGCGCATCCAGTCCAGTGCCAGAAGGACCGCCCTCTCGCGGACGTTCGTTCGTGCGCCCTCCAGAAACACTTTGCGCGACCACACGCCCTCCGGCGTGGCAAGACCCAGAAACACCGTGCCGACTGGCGAGCCCGTCCCGCCACCCTCCGGCCCCGCGTAGCCGGTGACCGAGAGTGCGTAGTCGGAATCCAGTTTTTCCTGCGCGCCCGCCGCCATCGCCACCGCGGTTTCCGCGCTCACGGCCCCGTGTTGGACCAGAAGCGCCTCCGGCACGTCGAGTAGCTCCGTCTTCACGTCGTTGTTGTAACAAACCACGCCGCCGCGGAAGACCTTGGAGGCGCCCGGGATATCCGCAAAGGCGCTGGAAAGCAGGCCCCCCGTGCAGGATTCCGCCACTGACACCGTCATTTCGCGCGAGCGCAGGTGACGGATCACCACTTCCGCAAGGGTCACGTCGCCAAAGCCCAGGAAATTCGCCCCAAGAAGTTCCCGGCAGGATTCGCCGAGTTTTTCGATCTCCTCCCATGTGGCTCCGCCCTCGTCCGCGCCGATCCGCACGTCCACGATGCCGGTGGAGGAGCAGCCGTAACCCACGCTGATGCGGGAATGCAGCGGCGCGAAGACCGGGGCAAGAAGCTGTGTGATTTCCGACTCGGTGATGCCGACGGCGCGCAGTTGCAGGAAGGCGTCGTTGATGAGGGCGATGTCGCGCGCGGCAAGTCTCGGCAGAACCTGATTCATGAACATGGGCCGCATCTCGTGGGCGGCGCCGGGCAGCATCACGAGGATGCGTCCGTCCTTTTCGAGCCAGATGCCTGGAGCTGTGCCGAGCGCGTTCGGCAGGACTTCCGCGCCCTCGGGGACAAGGCACTGTTTGAGGTGTGCCTTGTTGACCGCCCTCCCGCCGCGTCCGATGAGTGCGCGCACGGCCTCCTCCGCCTCGGCGCTCGGCACGAGTTTGAGGTTCAGCGCTCCTGAGATCGCCTCGCGCGTCAGATCGTCCGCCGTGGGGCCGAGGCCGCCCACTGTGATCACGATGTCCGCCCGCTCCCAGGTTTCCAGAAAGTGACGCCGGATTTCTTCCGCGTTGTCGCGCAATTCCTGATCGCGCGCGATGGACAGGCCCTTGCGCGCCAGCTCGCGTCCGATATAGGAGAGATGGGCGTTGTCGCGCAGGCCCAGGAGGAATTCGTCGCCCAGACTCAGGATTTCGAGCCGCTTTTTGATTGGCATAGGTATCGCGGAGAGACTTAAGCATACAACCGGACGGGGAAAAAAGCCAATGACCGAAGGAGGTTCCTTAAAGGAAAAATTAAGGAAATTGCCACAAACTGCCGGGGTTTACCTGATGAAGGACCGGCTGGGCGGCATCCTGTACGTCGGCAAGGCACGGAACCTCAAGCGGCGCGTCACGACCTACTTTCAGCCCTCGCGCCGGCAGAAGATCGCACAGCCCAAGGTGGCAGCGATGCTGGACCTCATCGCGGATTTCGAGACGATCGACGTGAAAAGCGAGGCCGAGGCGCTACTGCTCGAAAGCCGCCTCATCAAGCACTGGAGGCCGCGCTACAACACGCTCCTCACCGACGACAAGCGCTACCCGATGATCCGCGTGGATGTGGAGAGCGCGATGCCGCGTTTCCGCGTCACACGGCTGCGGACGAGCGAGGCGAGCCGCTACTTCGGCCCGTTCGCCTTTGCGAGCCAGATGCGCAAGACCCTCCATGCCATGCGGACGGAATATGGGGTCCTCCTGGCCGACGCCTCCCCCACCCTCCTCCCGGACGGGCGCTGGCAGCTCTATGGCGACATCCGCGCCGAGCTCTACGGTCACGCGAACGTGGTAAGCGAGTCCCAGTACCGCGCTCGGGTGGAGAAGGCGATCGCTTTCCTAGAGGGTGAAAGCCGCAACTGGCTGGAAGAGATACGCACGGCGATGAAGGAGGCTGCCGCAGCACGCGATTACGAGAAGGCGGCAGAGTGGCGCGACCTCGCGGCGGCGATCGAGAGGACCCTTGTCCCCACGCGCAAGTTCGCGGCGCTTCCGCAGACGGAAAAGAACGACGCAGCCATACTGGAAGAATTGCGGCAAGTCCTCGGCATGCCGAAGGTCCCGGAGACGATCGAATGCTTCGACATCTCGCACATCAGCGGCACCTACTGCGTGGCGAGCCTTGTGCACTTTTCGGGAGGACGGCCCGACAACCGCTCCTACCGGCGTTTCCGCATCAAGAGCTTCATCGGCAACGACGACTTCCGCGCGATGGAGGAGGTCGTGGGGCGCCGCTACACGCGGCTGCGCGACGAGGGAAGGCCCATGCCCGATCTTTTGATGGTCGATGGCGGCCTCGGGCAGGTGGCGAGCGCCCTGCGTGCCTTTGCCGAAGCGGAGATCGCCCCGCCCTTCCTCATCGGCCTCGCCAAGAAGCACGAACGCATCTTCTTTGCCGACGGGCGCCCCTTCCTCGACCTTCCTGAAGACAGCGAGGCACGCAAGCTCCTCCAGCGCGTCCGCGACGAGGCGCACCGCTTTGCGAACACCTACAATGCCGATTTAAGAAGCCGCCGGATTCGCGAAAGCGTCCTCGACGACTTCCCCGGGATGGGCCCCGTGCGCAAAAAGGCGCTGCTGGACCGCTTCGTGACGATGGAAAAGCTCCGCGCGGCGGAGGTTGAAGAACTGGCGGAGGTGGATGGAATCGGTCCGAAGCTGGCGGAGGAACTGGCGGACTTCCTAGCGCGCGTGTAGTCGTCTTTTTACGGAAAATCAGCGCGTCAATCCTGAGTTATGGGCGAATTCGTCCATTGTTTCATGTGGAAAACGAAGAGAAGAATGCGCAAGTGATTATAGGAGAATGTATAACAAAAGAATCAAGCAATCTGATAAATAATATCACAATCAAATACAAGATAGTTATAGATGATAGTTAGTAATGTTTCTGTGCACAAATCCGACACGACCGACGCACGTCATTCGGCTCGCACGGGATCGTCAAAGAGGTTTGCAGAGGGCGGTGGACCGTGGGAGACTTCCCCTCATGTATGACGACACGGACACCATTGTGGCGGCGGCGACACCCGCAGGAGAGAGCGCGCTCGCAATAGTGCGCCTCTCAGGAGGGGCCGTGCGCGCGCTTTCGGATGCCGTTTCATACCACGGGTGCCCCGAGGCGAGAAAAGCCCTTTACGGGGCGTACAAGGCCATTGACGGCCATGTCGTCGATCATTGCGTCTTTGTGCGGTATGAAGCGGGGGCCTCCTATACTGGAGAAGACCTGCTGGAATTGTCATGCCACGGCAATCCCATTATCGTAAGGCAGATCGTGGACGACCTTCTCGCGAGAGGATGTCGCGTCGCCGAACCGGGCGAGTTCACACGCCGCGCGTTTCTCAACGGAAAGATGGACCTCACGCAGGCGGAGGCCGTGCAGGACCTGATCGGAGCAAGGAGCGAGGCGGCGCTGGAGGCGGCGAGGCGCCAGCTCGACGGTTCGGTCGGCAAGGCGGTGCAGTCCCTCCTCGACCGTCTGCTGGAAGTGATCGCCCACCTTGAGGCATACATTGACTTTCCTGAAGAGGATTTGCCGAAGGAGGACGAGGAGGGCCCGATGGCGCAACTGATTGCGCTGCAAAATGATGCAGCGAATCTGATTGCGACGGAGCCCACCTCCGCGATGCTGCGCGAGGGCTTTTTGACCGTGATCGCGGGCGCGCCGAACGCGGGCAAGAGCCGCCTCTTGAACGCCTTGCTGGGCCGGGAGCGTGCCATCGTGAGCGACGAGCCCGGCACGACGCGCGACTATCTTGAGGAGCGCCTCGTGATCGGGCGTCATCTCGTGCGCATCGTCGATACGGCGGGCTTGCGGGAGATCAACGCGGGGATTGAGCGCCTCGGGATCGAAAAGAGTCTGGAACAGATCCGGCGCGCGGAACTGGTTCTCTACGTGGTGGATCAGGCGGCGGGGGCCCCTCCCCCACCCTTCCGCGGCGAGCTTCTGCACGCGGGTGCGGATGTTCTCGTGGTGGAAAACAAGTGCGACCTTCTCTCGCTTGGGGCCTGGATTTTCGAGCCCGGTGCGTCCCGCGTCCGCGTCAGTGCGGCGACGGGAGCGGGGCTGGAAGAGCTGCGCAAGGCGATCGTCCGCGTGATCGAGTCGCGCTCCCCCGCCCTAGTGCGCGACGAGGTGATTGTGAGCGCGCGTCACGCGGCGGCGTTGCGGAACATGTCCGCCGCGATCGGTCGTGCGCTGGATCGCCTGCGGGATGACGAGCCCGCGGAACTGGCTGCGAGCGAGCTACGCGAGGCGCTCGCCGCGCTGGAGGAAATCGTCGGCAAGATCGACAACGAGCGGGTCCTCGACCGCATCTTTTCCACCTTCTGCATCGGCAAATGACTGGAAATCCATCAGATCCCTACGATGTCATCGTGTGTGGCGCAGGTCACGCGGGCGTCGAGGCGGCGCTGGCTGCGGCCCGCATGGGCGCACGCACGCTGCTTGTGACCGGCAACCTCGACACGACGACCAAGATGAGCTGCAACCCGTCGATCGGCGGGCAGGCCAAGGGGCACATCGTGCGTGAAATCGACGCGCTCGGCGGCGAAATGGCGGTGAATGCGGACGTGACGGCCATCCAGTTCCGCGTGCTGAACGAATCCAAGGGCCCCGCCGTGCAGGCGCCGCGCGCACAGTGCGACAAGAAGGCTTACCAGTTCCGCATGAAAAGCACGCTGGAACTGGCGCCGAACCTGCGGATCTTTCAGGCCATCGTGACGGGCCTGACCTTCGAGAAAGGCCGCGTGACCGGAGTTGAAACGAGCGTGGGGGCGACTTTTGCGGGTAGAACCGTGGTCGTCACGACGGGCACGTTTTTGCGCGGCCTCATGCACATCGGCAAAAGCAAGACCGAGGGCGGGCGCTCCGGCGATTTCTCCGCGCGGACGCTTTCTGCGAGTCTCGCGGAAGCTGGAATTGAACTCGGGCGCCTCAAGACCGGGACGCCGTGCCGCCTGCTTGGCAGCAGCATCAATTTCGCCGGTCTTGAGGAGCAGCCGGGCGACGCCGATCCCGAACTCTTCGCTTTTTACGATACGCGCGGTCTGCCAGATGATGCGTTCCACGTGGAACAACCGCAGCCGTCGGAAGTCGCAGAAGCGATCGAACGGATGTTGTTCCATGTGGAACATGATCCGAAGATTCGCCGCCCTGGTTGGATCCCCGGCTCCTGCAAGCTCTCGTGCTGGATGACTTACACGGGCGCGGAAACCCGGCGCGTCATCATGGCGAACTTAGACAAGTCCGCACTCTACGGAGGCGAGATCAAGGGCATCGGCCCGCGCTACTGCCCGAGCATCGAAGACAAGATGGTGCGCTTTGCCTCGCACGAGCGCCATCGGCTCTTCCTTGAGCCGGAGGGGAGGGAGACGGATGAATGGTACGTGAACGGCCTTTCAACAAGCATGCCCTATGACGTGCAGCAGGAAATCCTGCACAGCGTGCCCGGTCTTGAGAATGCGGTAATGATAAGGCCCGCCTACGCGGTGGAGTACGACTTCGCCCCGCCGACGCAGCTCTTCCCGTGGCTGGAATCGCGCAAGGTGGAAGGGCTCTTCATGGCCGGGCAGATCAACGGGACCTCCGGTTACGAGGAGGCGGCGGGGCAGGGGCTCGTCGCGGGGGCGAACGCCGCCCTCAAGGTACGAGGGGAGAAGCCTTGGGTGATGGCCCGGCACGAATCCTACATCGGTGTCCTCATCGACGACCTCGTCACAAAGGGCACGCTGGAACCCTACCGGATGTTCACGAGCCGCGCGGAGCACCGCCTGCTCTTGAATCACAACTCGGCGGAACTTCGTCTCATTGGAGCCGCCGAACGTTACGGCCTTGTTACGAAGGAGCGTGCGGCAAAAATTCTTGAGAAGAAACAAAACGTGGAAAAATGGACCTCCCGCTTCGAGGAGTTGCCCGGCGGCGGGGCGAAGCTCGGGGATATGATCCGCAGGGGAGGGGATGCTTCCGCGGCACCCGCCGATTTTCAGAGCCTTTCGCGGTCCACGCGTGAGGAAATTCTCTACCGCGTTCGTTACAAAGGATATCTAGAACGCGAGGCTCGTCAGGTCCTGCGCATGGAGAACGTGGAAAAGATCGCCGTGCCGGAGGGCTTTTCCTTCGCAGAGGTGAAGGGGTTGAGGATTGAAAGCGCGCAGAAGCTGGAGAAATTCCGTCCCACGACGCTCGGGCAGGCCTCGCGAATCAGCGGAGTCAGTCCTGCTGACGTATCCCTCCTCATGATAGCGATTTCCGCACGATTCCGGGCCGGGTCGTAACAAACTCGTTACGAGTTTTCCTGTTGATTTGGAGGGACTTGCGAAGTAACTTGCTCGACGATCCAAACACACATGACCAAAGCTCCGCCAAAGAGAATCCTAGTCGTTGACGACGAACCCGATGTCACGGAACTGGTGAGCTATCGTCTGCGCAAGGAGGGATACGAGGTGGCGGTGATCAACAACCCTCTCCTCATCATGGGCAAGGCGTCGGAATTCCGGCCCGACCTCTTCATATTGGACATAATGATGCCCGAGCTCGACGGCATCAAGATCTGCCGGATGATCCGGGCGGACAGAACCCTCGGGAGCGCCCCGGTCATCTTCCTCACCGCCCGCGGCGCCACGGACGACCGCATCAAGGGTCTTGAGAGCGGCGCGGACGACTATATCGCCAAGCCCTTCGACGCGAAAGAACTGGTCCTGCGCGTGGGGCTCCTTCTCAAGCGGTCGGCCACCGGCAAGGCCCCGGAGGGTCAGATCTTAAGTGCGGGCGCCGTGCAGCTCGATCAGGAGCGCCACTTTGTCAGCGTCCACGGGCAGAACGTGGAGCTCACCGCCACCGAATTCAAACTCCTGAACCTCCTCATGGAGCGCAAGGGCAGGGTTCAGAGCCGCGACATGCTTCTGGTCAATGTCTGGAACTACGACACCGACACCGAGACCCGCACGATCGACACCCATGTGCGCCGCCTGCGCGAGAAGCTGGGCGACCAGTGCGACATCATCGAGACGGTGCGCGGCGTCGGCTACCGCGTGAACGACCAGTAGAACCCATCGGGGGCCTTGGCGACGGCATTCCGGCGCTTGCCAGAGAAGGTATGACGTCGCAATTTGTATCCGACCCTTTCCGAATGGCCTTTCTACCGGCAGCCGTCCTCTTGGTTCTCACGATCTATCTTGCGCTGCGGCTGCACCGAGCTTCCCGGACGCTCCGGGAGCTCGCGGAAAGCGCACGGCGGAGGGAGACCTCGCTCGTCGTCCGGCGCGAGAGCTTCGGCTTCGGCCATGAGGCGGAGGAACTGCGCGCCGAGCTGAACGGCCTGATCGAGGAGACGCGCGACGTGCGCGACAGGGGCCGCGATTATCTGCGACAGATCGAGACGACCTTGGGCAGCATCCGCGAGGCCGTCCTCATTGTTGACGAGGCGAACTACGTCCGCATGGCGAACGAGGCCGCGCGCCTTCTCATCGGCGCGGACCGCGAACTTCTGGGCCGCCGCATCGAGGGCCTCTTGCCGAGCGTGGCCTTCCTCGACTACATGAAGTCGGTCCGGCTCGGCGAGAAGAGGGCGGGGGAGCTTGTGGAACTGGTTCGCGGTGAGGAGCATTTTTGGTTCGAGGTCACCGGTGCCGACATTGCGGGCGAGGGCGCGCACAAGCTCTCGCTCTTTGTCCTGCACGATGTCACCAAGCTCAAGGCGCTGGAGAATATGCGGACGGAATTTGTGGCGAACGTCTCGCACGAGCTGCGCACGCCCGTCACTGTGATCCGCGGCTTCACCGACACCCTCCTTGAGGACGGCGAATCCCTGGGGCCGGAGGAGCGCGCGCGCTTCCTCGGCAAGATCCAGAGGAGCGTCGTTCGCCTGAACAGCCTTCTGGAGGATCTTCTCACCCTGTCGCGTCTGGAAGGGCGCGGCGCGGTGCTCAAGCCCGAGACGGTGGACCTGAACGCGCTCGTGCGCGAGGTTGGTGCGAACTTTCAGGACCGCAAGCCCGCGGAAGTGGAATTCGTCGTCGAGCTGGACGGGGCGATCCCCCCGCTGTCCTTGGACCCCCTGCGCCTCACGCAGGTGCTGGAGAACCTTTTCGACAACGCCTGCCGACACGCGAAGGGCTTGACGCGCCTCACGGTGCAAACGCGCCTTGCGGGGGATCGCGTGGAATGCTCCGTGACGGACAACGGCTGTGGCATCCCGCCCGTGGACGTGCCCCACATCTTCGAGCGTTTTTACCGCGTGGACAAGGGGCGCTCGCGCGAGCTCGGCGGCACGGGCCTGGGACTGTCCATCGTCAAGCATATCCTTTTGCAGCACGGCGGGACGATTTCCGTGGAAAGCAGGGTGGGGGAGGGCAGCCGTTTCACCTTCACCCTCCCGCTCCCGGGTGCGAAAAACGGCGCTGCGTAACTGGAGCCTCCTGCACTGATGTGGCGGCGCCCGTCAATGCACCTGAAGGTGTAATATCTTTCAGGCGAAAGCCAAACAAGTCCCACTTGCGTTTCTCGGACAGGCTGAGCCCTGACTTGTCCGCAAAGCCATGCTGGTGAGTCGTTCCGCTTTCAGACCGACGCCTCAATCGAAACGCAATCAGCTTTGGCCACAGGCTGTTTCCGCGCGATGGAAACTCGTCGAATCCGTACAAAAAGGCAGGCCACCTACCCCTAAGTGGCCTGCCATCATTTTCTATTTCACTACTCCTTGGTAACCCCAAAACTCCCTTGCGGGACGTTTTGATGGACCTGAATAAAACTCTTGTTAGCCGTGAATGCAAGCGGGAAAAACAATAAGTTTCGTATTTTTCGCAAACGATTGAATAGCAGTGAAATGCTTATGCGATTTTCTTTTTTTCCGGCCTTGCGCGACGTCTGAATTTCCGCAGTTTTCGGCCCAATTTCGTCGTATTTTTGCTTCGGGATGGGCAAAAATCACAACAAGACCGTCAAAATTCTCACGCGGGGGATGCCGCGCCCTCCGGACGGAAGAAGAGGGAACTGCGGATTCATCAGGATCTTGCGAAGGCCGCGTCCCTCGTTCTCTTCGCGGTGACGGCAGTGTTGTCTTGCCCTTGGCGGCGGCGGCGGAATGATGGAGCGCCATGAAACCCCAGATGCTTTCCTTTCTCGTCTGCGACGGCGTCCACATCGACCCCATGACCGGGAAACAAACGATCCTCGGCGTGTATTCGCACCTGGCCTCGCGCACCTTCCCCTTCCGGCACCCGCGCCTGTTCCTCCTGCTCACCCTCGCCGGGCTTACGACCGGCAAGCACAACCTCAAGATCGCCATCGGCCTGCCGATGGAGGAGCAGAAGGTTGTGGTGCAGCGCGACTTCGAGTCGGCGGGTCCGATGCAGAAGCTGAATCTGTTAAGCGAAATCCAGGGTCTGGCCTTCCCGGTTCCGGGCGACTACGCCATCAGCATCGACATCGACGACGAGAACCTGATCGTCACCTCGCTGCCGGTGATCGGCCCGGGCGCGGCGACCAACAACTAGCCGGTTTTCTTTTTCAAGGGTATGCGCATCTACTTCATGGGAATCTGCGGCACCGCGATGGGCAATGCGGCGCTGCTTTTGCGTGAATGCGGGCACGAGGTGCTCGGGGCGGACACGGGGATCTATCCCCCGATGTCCACCACGCTCGCCGCCGCCGGGATCGAAATTCTGGAGGGCTGGTCGCCCGAGCGTCTCGAAAAGCTGGCGCCGGACCTCGTTGTCGTCGGCAACGCCCAGAGCCGCGGCCATCCGGAGGTGGAGTGGCTCCTGAACGAGCGGAAGATTCCCTTCACCTCGGTCCCGGAAATCCTGAGCCGACTGCTCCTTTCCAACCGGCGGAACATCGTCATTTCCGGCACGCACGGCAAGACGACGACAAGCGCCATGACGGCCTTCCTCCTTGCTAGGGCGGGCGTCAACCCCGGCTGGCTCGTTGGCGGGGTGCCGCGCGACCTTTCCAGCGGCGCGGAGCTCGGCGGGAAGGATGCTCCCTTCGTGATCGAGGGCGACGAGTACGACAGTGCCTTCTTCGACAAGCGCAGTAAGTTCCTGCACTACAATCCGCGGGTTCTCGTCGTGAACAACGTGGAGATGGACCATGCGGACATCTTCCGCGACCTGGCCGACGTGCAGCGCAGCTTCCGCCATGTTTCCCGCATCGTGCCGGGAAAGGGCTGGATTCTTGTGAACGGAGACGATCCGGGCGCCCTCGCGCTCCTGCCCTGCCCGTGGACGAAGGTCGTCACGGCGGGCCTTGCCGAGGGCTGCGACCTGCGCCTTGCGGACTTTGCCGACAGTCCCGAGGGGGTTTCTTTCACCCTCGCATGGAAGGGTGGGGCGCCGATCCGTGTGCAACTGGCCCTGAACGGCCTTTTCAACGCCCGGAACGCCGCGATGGCGCTCCTTTCCAGCGTCCTCATCCGCGAACCGGTCCCGGAGGCGATTCCGGACCTTCTCGCGGAAGGCGCGGCGGCGATTTCATCCTTTGTCGGCGTTCACCGCCGGCAGGAGACTCTCGTCGAAACCCCGGCGCTCGTGGCGGTGGAGGACTTCGGCCACCATCCGACGGCGCTTGCCTGCACCCTCGACGCCCTGCGCGCGCGCTGGCCGGGACGCAAGGTCGTGGCCGTCTTCGAGCCCCGCAGCAACACCTCCGTCACCAACCTCTTCGAGAAAGAGTTCACACAGGCGCTCGCCCATGCGGACGGCGCCCTCATCGGCCACGTTCACCGCGCGGAAAAGATCGCCCCGGAGAAGCGGCTCGACACCGCCAGGGTGGCCGAGGCACTGCGTCGGGACGGGCGCGAAGCCTTTGCCGCAAAGGACTCCGCCGAGGTTTCCGCAAAGTTGGAAGGGATCGCCTTGTCGGCCACGGCGGAGAAGCCGGTGCTCGTCGCCTTCTTTTCCAACGGTTCCTTCGACGGGGTGATCGGACGCTTTGCCGCGGGACGCCGCGCGAAGTGACCGGCTGCCGGAGTTTTCCGGCACGTGTCCGGCACGGCGGTAAAGAAAATGTCAAATGCGGCATCCTTGCCGTAATAACGGAGGTGGATTAGCAAATTTGGTTGCGGGTCACCACTGCCGCGTTGCACAATTGCGACGTGTTGACCGGCCTGACCCAGCAGCGCCCCCGCGGGATCCTCGTGGCGGGCCTCACCGCGGATGAGTGCGGTCTTGTGCGCGAGGTCCTTGGTGCAAAGGGCCTTGTCATCCAGTTTGTTTCCACGGCGGCGGAACTTCGCCCGCTCCTTAGGCGGTCGCCCTCCGGCAGCTTCGATTGCGTGCTGATCGAATCCCGTTTCGGGGGCAGGCCGGGCCTCGATACGGCGGCATGGATTCTCCAGCAGGACGGTGCGGTTTCGTGCATCCTCGTGGAGGAGGCCCCCGGAAAACCGCTCCTTTTACGGGCGCTGCGCATGGGCATTGCCGACGTGCTGGAGCGCCCCCTCGATCCCTTCGTTCTGGAATACGTTGTGGAAAAGGCGCTGCTGGCCTCGCAGAACAAGCGCGGAAACAGCTATCTCGTCCTTCAGGCGCGCGACGCCACGCGCATCAGTAGGCGCATCATGAACGGCGAGAAGGACCTTCCCGCCTCCTTCATGCCCGAATGGTCCCGCAGACTGGAGCAGGTTCTCCTCCCGGCGGTGGAGGCGGGGGGTGACTTTGCGAGCGTCCATCCCATTGACGACCACCGACTGCTCTTCATCGTGGGGGATGTCTCCGGTCACGACGTGATATCCGGGTTTGTCTCGTCCTTCTTCCTCGGGATTTGCAGCGGAATGATCGCGCGCGGCGCTCCGCCCGAGGCGGTTTTCGCGCACATTCAGCACTTCCTCGCCACGGTGTGGAACCCCCGTGCGGAGGAAAGCGAGGTCCCCACCTCGCTCGCCGCATGCTTTGCCGTCGTCGATTTTCGCGAACGGACCCTTTCCACCTGCTGCAACGGCTTCCCCTCACCGATTCTCTTCACGGAGGATCTGAACGTGATCCGTCCCGGCGGGGCGAGTCCGCCGCTCGGCTGGTTCGACGCCAAGATCGCCCCGGTGGTGACAACGCCCCTTCCCGAGAGGGGATGCCTGCTCTTTTTCAGCGACGGCCTCCTCGACAACGAGAAGGCGGGCCCCTGCGCGGTCGCGCGGGCGGACGCCATCCTCGGCCTTACGCCCGGCGAGGGCGAAGGGGACTTTTCCGGCGAGCTGAAGGACGACATCATGGTGCTCCGCTTTGCGTGGAATCATGGTGCGGCGACGAGTTTTCTGAGGCCCCTGTGCAGCTCGATGTGTGCCTCCGCGGGGCCCGAGGATGTGGACAAGTGCCAGATGCGATGGGAGAGCGCCATGAACCAAGCCCTGCCTCTTCTTTCCCGCGACCGGAAGACGGAAATCCTCCTTGCCTGCCGCGAGGCGACGCTCAACGTGGTGCAGCACGTCCCCGGCGCGGGGGCCTGTCGCGTGGCGATGGCGCTTTCCGGGCCGAGCCTCTTGCAAGTTTCCTTCCGGCCCGTGATCGGCGCCTCGCCGGCTCCTTCCCTGTCACGGCCTTCCAAGCACATACCCTTCGGACGCAGGATCATCGCCGGATATGCCGACGTCCACGATGCGCCCGACGGCGGCCTTGTTCTTTCCTTTTGTCTGGATCGAGCCACTACCACAAGTCATTGAATCGTATCACGCCGTCTCTCAATCTCCCATGAATGCATCCACTGAAGAAACCAACATGGTCCTGCACTTCGGCGAGGCGTTGACCTCGACGACGGTGCTCTCCCTGCGTCTGCAATTTCTATCCCTCCTCGGGGAATGCAACGGGGTGGAAACCATCACGGCGGACCTTTCCCACGTGCCCATGATCGACTCGCAGGGGCTGAACCTGCTCATCGGAATGTATCAGGATGCCCGCGCGAAGGGACTGGGTTTCCGCATCACCGGAGCGTCGGAGGCCAACCGCAGGCTCTTCGCCCTCGTGAATCTCCAGGAATACATTCCGCTGGCGTGATTCCGCTAGGGAGCGTTTGCAAATCGGACTCCCGTCGGAATGCGGGCGCCTTTTCGGCGGAAAACCGCCCCATTCGGCTCAAGGAATCCCGATTCGTTTCGTTTCATGTTCCGATTTTCCGCTCGAAAACTCATCCCGCCTCCTCGGTCCGCCAATTTGCAAACGCTCCCTAGGCCGCTCCCGCCAGTTCCTGCAGGATGACCGAGTGCCAGCCGGTGGCATAGGTCTCGAATCCCTGTGATTTCGCATACGCGGCCAGGTGCCGTTTTCCACCAAAAGAGATGACGCGGAAGGCTTTGGCGCCCTCCTTCATGAAGGCGTGCAATTCGCCGAAGGAGAGCGTCTCCTGCCGGATGCGCCCCTGCGTGTCCGCAAGAACGCTTCCGGAATCGTCCACCACGAGGCAGCGCGTGAGGGTCTTTTCGTCCTTGGCGATGGGCGTGTTGTTCACCACGGTCTGTCCGAGGGCGTCCCACTTGAAAAGGACGCCGAGGATCCCGATCACCTGCGCGTGCTGTTCCCCTCCCTCGCGCACGGTACACGAATAGACGAGGACATGATGTCCCGGCACCTCCTCCATGCGGTGCGCTCCCTGAAAGCCGAATTCCTCGCCCGAGGCGGTGCGCAGGGCGCTCCGGAACCATTCCGTGTGAGCCTGATTCTTTGTGAAGCGGTGCTTGTCCGGATGCCCGTTGGCCAGAACGCGTCCCTCAAGGTCGCAAAGCACGATGTCCGCATACACCGTGTACGCGCCGAGAATGACGCGCATGCGTTCCGCCGCGAAAGTGCAATCCGCCTCGTCCCGCGTGGTGGCCGCGCGCACGATGGAAATGTCCGTCGCCCACCAGCGCACGTCGCAGGAACGCTCGTAGAGGTTGCGGTCCACAAGGTCGATGTTCACCGCCGCCAGTTCCGAAAGCCGCGTCCCGCGCACCTGCATCACCGATTCCGCGAGCAGGGCCGAGATTTCCTCCAGCGAGTGGATCGGGTCCAGCATCTCACGACGCAGCCGGTCGGAGACGGCGGTGGTGGTGGTGGAAAGACGGATCATCTCCGAGGCCACCACGTTGAAGGACGCGCCCACGATCCCCGCGCGCGCGGCCTCGATCTGCGCGTTGAAGGAGAGGAGCTTGGTCTGCATGTTGATCGCCTGAATCTCGCGCAGGGCCGCGTCGAGCCGGGAGGAGAGGGTGCTGGCCAGTTCGTGGATACGCTCGGGCGAGGCGGAGGCGTCCTGCGCACGGGAAGAAGTGCCGGCGGACGTGCCGGACCGGACGGAAACCTGCGGATTGGGGGGCGAAAAGGTCATGGTTCGATTTTCCGAAGCGGAAATTTATCCCTGACATTTAGCGGGTCTCGTTAATCTGCGCGAATCTGGCGGTGAACTGTTCAAAAAGGAACGGAGGGATCTTTTTGCTGGTAACGAGTTGTTCCTGTTGGCGAATTTTATCCATCGTCGAGGGAATCGCCTTCTCGCTCTCCGCCCTCCCCTCAGCTGCGCCCTTGCCAAATGCCTCGCGCGGCATAAAACTGCCCGTTCACCATGAGCGAGCAGCAGAACGAGAACGGGCAGGAACTGAACACTTCCGACCTTCGGGCCGTGCGCCTGAAGAAGCTGGGGGACCTGCGCGCCAGCGGATACGATCCCTTCAAGAAGAACACCGAGCAGGCCGAGACGGCGGTTGCCGCGCGCGCGATGCTGCCCGCGGAATCCCACGACGGGCCGGAGGTGAAAGTTGCCGGGCGCCTGATGACGATCCGCCTCATGGGCAAGGCGTCCTTTGCCAAGATTCAGGACCGGAGCGGCCAGATTCAGCTCTACTTCAAGCAGCAGGAGATTGGGGAGGAGGCCTACAACTTCTTCAAAACCCTCGACATGGGCGACATCATCGGCGTCGAGGGGCCCCTCTTCCGCACGAAGACCGGCGAGGAAACCGTGCGCGTGAAGAAGTTCGAGCTCGTCACCAAGACCCTGCGCCCGCTCCCCGAGAAGTGGCACGGTTTGGCCGATCAGGAGCAGATTTACCGCCAGAGGTACCTCGACCTCATCACGAGCGAGGAATCCCGCAAGCGCTTCCAGATGCGGAGCAAGATCGTCTCCTGCATCCGCCGGCACCTCGACGAGCAGGGCTTCATGGAGGTCGAGACGCCGGTCCTGATTGCCGAGGCCGGCGGCGCGGCGGCGCGTCCCTTCATCACGCATTTTAATGCGCTGGACTGCGAGTTTTACCTGCGCATCGCCTTGGAACTCTCGCTCAAGAAGCTCCTCGTCGGCGGCTTCGACCGCGTGTACGAGATTGGCCGCACCTTCCGCAACGAGGGCCTCGACCGCCGCCACAATCCCGAGTTCACGATGATGGAGGTCTATCAGGCCTACTCGGACTACAAGGGCATGATGAAGCTCATCCGCGGCATCGTGCAGCGCCTGTGCGACGAGGTGATCGGCACGGACAAGATCACCCGCTACGACGGCACGGTGATCGACCTTTCCGGCGAATGGCGCGTGGCGAAGTACCGCGACCTCGTCCGCGAAGCGACGGGCCTGCCGAACTGGTTCGAACTGTCCGTGAAGGAGAAGTACGACTGGTGCGTCGCCAACGGCGTGGAAGTCACGCCCAAGCACGAGGACTTCGAGCTCACAAACGCGGTTTACGAGAAGCGCGTGGAGTGCAACCTCATTCAGCCGACCTTCGTGACCCTCCTGCCTGCGGAGCTGATTCCGCTGGCCAAGCGTTGCCCGGACGATCCGACGACGGTGGAGGTGTTCGAACTCTGCATCAACGGGCAGGAGATCGCCCCGGCCTACAGCGAGCAGAACGACCCGCTGGAGCAGCGCCGCGCCCTCGAAGCGCAGGCGGGCGAGGAAAAGCAGAACATCGACGAGGACTTCCTGACGGCACTCGAACACGGCATGCCCCCGGCGGGCGGCATGGGCGTCGGCATCGACCGCCTCGTGATCCTCCTGACCGGAGCCGCCAGCATCCGCGACGTGATCCTCTTCCCGTCCATGAGGCCGGAAAAGAAGTAGGAAGACTCCACGCTTTTTATCCGCGGTTGAAAACTCTTCATTTCCCACGAAAACGCCGCACCCCTTGCGAGGTGCGGCGTTCTGAAATCTGCGGAAACGCGTCCCGGCGTTACCCGATGAGCTGCTCGGCGGCGGAAAGGTAGCGGGCCTGTGTGCCAATGACCACGTTCTCCGGAAGGACGGGGCCGGGAGGCGTCTTGTCCCAGTCGAGGGTTTCGAGGTAGTCGCGGACGAACTGCTTGTCGTAGCTCGGCTGCGCGCCGCCGGGGCGGTAGTCGGAAGCGGGCCAGAAGCGGGAGGAGTCCGGCGTCAGGACCTCGTCGATCAGGTGCAGCTTGCCGGAGTCGTCGAGGCCGAACTCGAACTTCGTGTCCGCCACGATGATGCCCGCCTGCGCCGCGCGCTCGACGCCCATCGCATAGAGCTTGAGGGCCGCGTCCAGCACCTGCTTGTAAACGGAGGAGCCGAGGAGCTTCTCGCATTCGGGCAGGCTCATGTTCTCGTCGTGGCCGGTCGTCGCCTTGGTCGTCGGCGTAAAGAGGGGGGTGGGGAGCTTGTCGCTCTCGACAAGGCCGGCGGGGACCTTTTGGCCGAAGAGGGTGCCCGTCTTTTTATAGTCCTTCCAGCCACTGCCGGAAAGGTAGCCGCGCACGATCGCCTCCACGGGCAGGGGATGCAGCTTCTTGACGAGCATCGAGCGCGGCGCGAGGTCCGCGTGCTTGCCGAGGACTTTCAGGAGCTTTGCGTCGTGATCCACCGGCAGGTGGTTCGGCAGCCACGAGGCGGTGCGGTCGAACCAGAAGCGGCTGATCTGGGTCAGCAGGATGCCCTTGCCGGGCACGCCGTTCGGCATCACCACGTCGAACGCGCTCAGGCGGTCCGTCGCGATCATGAGGAGGTAACCGTCCGCGTCGTAGATCTCGCGGACCTTGCCGGACCCCACCTTGCGGTAGGGAAGCTCCGGAACCGTCAGGAGCGCCGTCTTGGGCATCACGGCGCGGATCTGGGAGGAATTGAGTGCTGGCATGAGTTCATCCTGCCAGTTGGACGGCTCAAAATCAATCGCGGAGCGGCCCGTTTCCCCACAATCGAGAGGATGCGGCCTTTCTGCTTGCGGAGAGGCGCGTATTCTTTCAATGTCTCCCCTTCCACTTTTCAGGTGTCCCGTTCGTCTAGCCCGGCCTAGGACACCAGGTTTTCATCCTGGCGACAGCGGTTCGAATCCGCTACGGGATGCCATCTTTTTCCAAAGATGGCGTCCGAAGAACTCCGGGACTCCTGAAAAGAAAGTGCCCGCACGGCTTGCTCCCGAAGCGTATCTGAATCTTGTTGCCGGGGGCGGAGGGCTTTGGTTTAATCCGCACCTCAAGCGGGGACGCTTCCTGTTGGTGGCGCCCGTGTTCGCTTTCAACCGTTCGCACAACTAAGCAATTATGAAGAAACCCATTCGTGTGGCAGTGACCGGCGCCGCCGGCAACATCGGATACGCTCTCATCTTCCGCATCGCCTCCGGCGAGGTGTTCGGTGCCGACCAGCCGGTCGCCCTGAACCTTGTCGAGGTTCCCGTTCCGGCGGTGCTGGAAAAGCTCAAGGGCGTCGTCATGGAACTGGACGACTGCGCCTTCCCGCTCCTCTCCGAGGTGGTCGCCACGGGCGATCCCGCCGTCGGCTTCAAGGACGTGAACTGGGCGCTGCTCGTCGGCAGCAAGCCCCGCGGCCCCGGCATGGAGCGCGCGGACCTGCTCAAGGACAACGGCAAGATCTTCGTCGGTCAGGCCAAGGCCATCGAGGCGAACGCCGCCAAGGACGTCCGCATCCTCGTCGTCGGCAATCCGTGCAACACGAACTGCCTCATCGCGATGAACAACGCGCCCTCCATCCCGAAGGACCGCTGGTTCGCCATGACGCGCCTGGACGAGAACCGCGCCAAGAGCATGCTCGCGCAAAAGGCGGGCGTCGCCGTCAAGGAGGTCTCGAACCTCGCCATCTGGGGCAACCACTCGCCCACGATGTACACGGATTTCTACAACGCGAAGATCTCCGGCAAGCCGCTGACCGAGGTGATTTCGGACGAAGCTTGGCTCAAGGGCGACTTCCAGAGCCTCGTCGGCAAGCGCGGCGCGGCGGTCATCGCGGCCCGCGGCACCTCCAGCGCGGCGAGCGCGGCCAACGCCGCCCTCGACACGGTCAAGAGCCTCGTCACCAAGACGAAGGCGGGCGACTGGCACAGCGTCTGCGTCCCCTCGGACGGCAGCTACGGCGTTCCCGCCGGTCTCATCAGCTCCTTCCCGATCCAGTCGGACGGCAAGGGCGGCTACAAGATCGTGCAGGGCCTGCCCGTCAACGACTTCGCCAAGGCCGCGATCGCAAAGACCGTCGCCGAGCTTCAGGGCGAGAAGGAAACCGTCAAGGACATGCTACCGTAAGGGCGTCGGTCTAGGACCAGTTTGCAAAAGGCCGTCCGGTTCACGCCGGGCGGCCTTTTTGCGAATAATTCATGACAAATAGCAAGCCTCCGGTTGACGACCAGCTCCGATATGTCACACTCAACGGGGCGGATACCTTTACGACGATGCCCGTTCCAGCAAACCCCAAGATTTACCACATTGTCCATGTGGATCGGCTAGCGTCCATTCTAGCCGAGTGCGGGATTCTGTGCGATGCGGAGGTTCTCCGCCGGGGCATTTCTGGAACAGTGATCGGTCTCGACAACATCAAGCAAAGACGCCTGCAATCAACTTTGACCAGCCATCAGGGGCTGCACGTCGGCGAATGTGTACCATTCTACTTCTGCCCGCGCTCCGTGATGCTGTATGTCATCAACAAGGGAAACATGCCGGGGCTGGCGTACAGGGGCGGGCAAGCGCAGGTTCTGCACCTAGAGGCTGACTTGCGTAGCGTCGTTGCCTGGGCGAATGCGCACAAGAAGCGCTGGGCGTTCACGTTGACCAACGCTGGGTCGTATTACTTTAAGGATCGGAACGATTTGGCACAGTTGAGTGATATTGATTGGGCTGCGGTACAAGCCACGCAATGGAGCGGGAACGGCATTTCTCCGGACATCCGCGAGCACAAACAAGCTGAATTCCTGCTCGAAGAAAGATTCCCATGGGAATTGATTGAACGAATTGGCGTTTTGACTGCTCAAATGTATAGTAGCGTTGAACAAATGATTCAACTCGCATCGCATAAACCAAAGGTTGAACGACTACCCAATTGGTACTACTTGTAATAGGACAAGCCATGATCCGGTTTACCAGTGGAGACATCCTGAGATCCGAGGCGGAAGCCCTCGTCAACACCGTCAATTGCGTCGGCGTGATGGGGCGGGGCATCGCTTTGCAGTTCAAGAAGGCTTTCCCGGAAAACTTCAAGGCCTACGCATCGGCATGCAAGCGCGAGCAGGTCCAGCCGGGACGCATGTTCGTGTACGAAACGGGAGAGGTGACGAACCCACGTTTCATCATCAATTTCCCCACCAAGCGCCATTGGAAGGGCAAGAGCCGCATGGAGGATGTCGAGACGGGGCTTGTCGCGCTCGTCGATGATGTCATCCGCCTCAAGATCAAGTCGATTGCCATCCCGCCGCTTGGCTGTGGTTTGGGCGGCTTGGATTGGACGGAGGTAAGACCGAAGATTGAGCAGGCGTTCGCTCCGCTCAACGATGTCGCCGTATATGTCTTTGAGCCTGATGGCGCCCCGAGTTCGGACAAGATGGTTCACAACAAAGAGATCCCCGACATGACCGTGGGGCGAGCCGCGCTTATTGGATTGATGAATCGTTATCTTGAAGGCTTGCTAGATCCATTCGTGACCTTGCTGGAGGTTCACAAGTTGATGTACTTCATGCAGGTTGCCGGGCAGCCGTTGCGGTTGAAGTATAGTAAGGCACCCTATGGGCCGTATGCCGGGAATCTCAGTCATGTGTTAAACAAGGTCGAAGGTCATTTCATTTCAGGATATGCTGATGGTGGTGACGCACCGGAAAAACAGTTGCAGTTGGTTCCAGGCGCGACTCAAGAAGCGGATGAAGTGCTCAACTCCTGTCCCGAGACGTTGGATCGGTTCGAGAAGGTGTCACGCCTTGTGGAAGGTTTCGAATCACCCTTCGGTTTGGAGCTTTTAGCCACGGTTCATTGGGTGGTGACCCAAGAAGGCGCGGATAGCGTGACTACTGTGATCGATTGCGTATATAATTGGAACACTCACAAGCGACAGTTCTCTGAGCGTCAGATTAAACTCGCTGTGGAAAAATTGGTTAAGTGCGGATGGATTGAGCCGTTTCGTCCTGCTGCTTGAAAGGGTGCGGAGACCTGATGGTTCGTTGTGACTCTGCCTTTCTCTTTTCGCGTCGCTCGCACATGTAGAGCGTCCCCGCCAGTGCCGTGAGCGGGGATGCGGGCACCACGCAGGAGCCGCCGATGCCGGGATGAGGATCGGGGCGAGGGCAAGGCGCGCCGCAGGAAAGGGAAGAGAGGGGTGCCTGTCGAGGTGTGGCAGGCGCGAGGGGGCTTCCCTCTCATTCCCCCTTGGCGACCGGCAGGGTTTGTGCGAGGCCCATCGCCTGCGCGATTTTCCGGGCGACCTCCGCGTTCTCATAATACCCGCCGAAGAGTTCCGCGCCCTTGCCGAGGGCCATGACGGGCAGCGGTACCGCCGTGTGCGCAAAGCTCGTCCAGGAAAGGCCCGCTTCGCGCGCGAGCTGATGGTCCAGCTCCAGAGTCAGCGCATCGTAGCCGCCGTAGGTGAGGTAATCGAGGGTCGAGCTATGGTCGCCCTTGAGGTAACCGGTCGGCACCTCGGTTCCCGTGGCGGGGGTTCCGCTCATGGACCGGTCATAGGCCGCTTCCAGCAGGTCCCGGCGGTACTGCGGGAGGGTGTCAACGTCGATGCCGTAGTTCTTAAGAATGAGGGACTTCATCTGGGCGTCGATGTTGTTTGCCGGTGCATCGTAAGGGGTGGGGAAGGCCTTTGCGCGCCGGTAGGCGTCCACGGTCTGAGTGAAGACCTCGTAGGAAACCTTCTGCGCGGCCAGTCGGGCAAAGGAGGTGTCGTAGCCGCGCCCGGCAAAGCCGATGGAAAGGCCGCCCGTTTCGTGATCGCCCGTCACGACGATCAGTGTCTCCTCGGGATGGGCCTTATAAAAGGCAACGGCGCGGCCCACCGCCTTGTCGAAGGCGAGGACGTCACCAAGGGCTCCCGCCGCGTCGTTCGCATGACAGGCCCAGTCGATCTTGCCCCCCTCCACCATGAGGAAGAAGCCTCTGTCATCCTTTGTCAGGCAGGCGATCGCCGCATCCGTGAAGGCGGCAAGGTCCGGCTGATCCTGCGGCCTGTCCACGGAGAAGGGTAGGGCGGAGCCTCCCGCAAGGACCGGCGCGCTGCAAATCACCTTGTCCGCTGGGTGCGCGGCAAGGGCGCGGATGCCTTCGCAGGAGGCAACGGTGGTGTAGCCCTCGTCCGCGGCGATGTCGGCCACCTTGTCGGAGGCGATCTTCGGGTAGAGGCTCCGGTAGGCTTCGCTTTGCGCCTTCAGCCAGCTTCCGCCGCCGAAGAAGTCGAAGCCCGATTCCAGTGCCTGCACCGCGATCTCCTCGTACGAGCCGCGCGAGGACACGTTCGCGTAAAACGCGGCGGGAGTCGCGTGGTCGAGGGAGACGCTCGTCACGATCCCCACCCGGCGGCCCGTCTCCTTCGCGAGGACGGCGAGGCTCTTCCAGCGCTGCGTTCCCGCCGGGTCCATGCCGAGGGTGCCGGAATTGGTCTTGGCCCCGCAGGCGAGCGCCGTGCCCGCCGCCGCGCTGTCGGTGATGAGGTGATTGTAGGAGCCCGTCCGCTGCATCCCCCGCACGGGAAAGGCGTCCACGTTCAGGGAGAGCGCCCCGTCCGCCCTGCCCGCCGCGCTGTCCGTATCGGCTCCGGAAAGTGCTCTCCGGTAACACTCCGCCGCGTAGAGCTGCGTGGCCGACATGCCGTCGCCGATGAAGAGGAAGACGTACTTCGCCCCGTCGGCGCTTGCGCAAAGGGGGATCAGGGCAAGGACCGCCGCGACAGTCCGGAGGAGGGAGGAAATTCTCATGAATCGTGGAAAGATGGTGTTCGCACGGAGCTTTTTCCGGGAGAGAGCCCGGGTGGAGAGACTCTTTCATCACCGGGGGATCGACGCAAGACCTTGCCTTGATGACGAGCGACCTTCGGGCGGCGGTACGCTGCTGGACTTATTCACCTGCTTCCGGACACTTCGGGTTTGTTAGGTTTGTTATCTACTTTTACAAACGACACGATTTACAAACAATGGGAACAGTGCATCCCTCCTGTAAATGTACGTATCACGGGGAAAGTCCGCGTACAATAACGAGCGGAAGAGCAGATTGGAAAAGCACCGGAACCCGCATTGGATGAGGACTTTGTGGATTTCAGTCCGCGGGAATGTGTGTCTATAATTAGAATGGCAAAAATCTTGGTCCTTGCCTGCAATCCCGGATGATGGACACTCGACGAATTCGTCGAACACACTCCTCAAATCCCATCTTTGTCGACAGTCGAAGAGGCTGTCATTGCCCGGTTTATTTTCGTTTATTTTTCCGAAAACGTGCTTTGTTTCTCTTCATCTGGCATTCCCCTCCGTGCTTCAAATTGAAGAGCCCCAAGTTCCAACATCCCCTTTGTTTCCGCACGGATCAGAGATATGTCTTTTCCGGCCAGGCCTGGTGCGGAACCTCAGCGAAAAGGCCGGAAATACTCCAAACCCAAAAAGCTAACGACACAACCAACGCAAGCTGACGTTACTATGCACAAGAAATACCTCCTGTTGAGAGATCTCAGGCCCCTGTTTACCCTGGCGGGCGTGGCGGTCTCCACCGGGCTTGCAGCCCAACCCGCACCGACCGACGCCGGTGCCGCGGCAGCCAAAGAAGCGGATGAGGATCTTTACGTCCTCA
>LVBV01000060.1 GCA_001604565.1 Puniceicoccales bacterium Verruco_01
CAGGCTTTTTCAGGCTAATGCAGGGTATTTCAGGGATTTTCTAAACCTGACGGTTCTCTTCAGCTCCCTTCCCGTCTTGCGCCGGAAGGCTCACCGCGCGATGCTTGCGGCATGGACCTTTTTGAACTGCGCCGCGAGTATGCCGAGGGCTCGCTTTCCGAGGGCGACCTGACGGCGGAACCCTTCGCCCTGTTCCGCAAGTGGCTCGACGAGGCGGTGAAGCGCCTGCCGGAGCCGAACGCGATGGTGGTCTCCACCTGCGGGAAGGACGGCCAGCCCTCCTCGCGCACCGTGCTCCTCAAGAATTACGACGAAAAGGGCTTTGTCTTCTACACGAACTACGAAAGCGCCAAGGCACACCAGATTGAGGAGAATCCAAAGGTTTCGGTCCTCTTTCCGTGGTATCTCATGGAGCGGCAGGTGGTGGTGCGCGGGGTGGCGGGGAAAGTCTCCACGGCGGAGAGCCTGCGCTATTTTCTTTCGCGTCCCTTCGCGAGTCGCCTCGGTGCATGGTCGAGCCCCCAGAGCAGCGTCATCACCTCGCGCTCGCTCCTCGACGCCAAGCTGGAGGAAATGAAGAAGAAGTTTGCCAACGGCGAGGTGCCGCTCCCGTCCTTCTGGGGCGGCTACCGCGTGATCCCGGCGGAAATCGAGTTCTGGCAGGGCCGCAAGAGCCGCCTGCACGATCGCTTCCTCTACAAGCGGCAGGGCGACGGCTGGACGCACGAGCGCCTCGCCCCGTAGGGAAAACGCATCCGCGGACGACAGGAGCCGGGATCAAGATGGGTTTCAACCGCAGATTTCCGCAGATTTAAGAAACAGGTCTTTCTTGTGTTTGGGAATCTGCGAAAACCCTGTTTCAATCTGTGGATAAATTCTTCCTTTGGAAATCCGCGCAATCTGCGAAATCTGCGGTTAAAGTGTGTGGTTCTGTTCTCTGACGGCCTGCGGGAATTTCCCCGTTTCCACGAAGGCGAGGGCGAGGCGGATCGCCTCCGGATGGCTGGGCGAGAAGGTGTGGGTGGCGTGGACGACCGCGCGGTCCGTGCACGGCGCCGTGAAGGCGGAGGCGAGGGTCACCTTGCCGTCGCTCTTGCCCGGCAGGATCGCCGCGAGGACGGGGTTGACGTTCTTGTCCGCCGCCAGAATCCCGCAGTGGAAGCGGATGGGCGGAAGGCTTGCCGGGAGATCGTCACGCCCGGTGCCGAGCCGCCGTCCCGTGGGGCCGAGAAGGCCCGCGAGACGCCGTTTCCCGAGATAGTCCACGATCTCGCTCCCGCCGGAGGGCGGGGCGATCATGACGACGTTGCCGAGCCACGCGGGCGAGGCGTCCCCGATGGCGAGGCGCAGCAGAATGCCGCCGAGGGAATGCGTGACGACATTGACCTTCCCATCATCTACCTCGCGTGCGGCGTCGAGGGCGGGTTCCACCCAGTCCCGAACGAGGCGCTCCACCCCGAAAAAGAGGGACGGATAGCCGGGGTTCAGTACTGTGTGTCCGCGCGAGCGCGCCTCCCGGGCCAGAAGCCACATCGACGCCCTCGTGCGGCCAAGTCCGTGTAGGAGAAGCAGGCTCAAAACGCTATTCTCCGCGGTAGTTCAGAATCGCCGCCTCGGTATCCACGGAGGAAAGGGATCCCTCGTCCACGATGGCGCCGGTGACCGTGAGGGCCCAGAGATCGCCCGCGGTGAAGGCCACGTTGTAATTGCGCTGGGAGTCGATCTCAAGGGCGTCCGGATCGGGGAAGATCTGGATGGCCTGAATCGGCGAGGACTTGATCTGACGGTTGAGCTGCGTCAGTGCCTTGCCGGAAAGGGGCGCCGTCAGGATCGGGCGGTTGTAGTAGAAAAGAGACACGTCCATCTGCCGCGTGATGTGCGGGGTGAAGCTGAGGGAAGGGACGAGGCGGTACAGCATGCGGAAAGTGCGGGACCGTGCGCCGAATTCGCTGTT
The DNA here is from genome assembly GCA_001604565.1 of Puniceicoccales bacterium Verruco_01. Taxonomy (GTDB): domain Bacteria; phylum Verrucomicrobiota; class Verrucomicrobiia; order Opitutales; family Oceanipulchritudinaceae; genus Verruco-01. The sequence continues at coordinate 1,955 of LVBV01000060.1, forward strand.
GGTGGCCTTTGCGAGAACCCCGGCCATCCAGCGCGCGGCGTCTTCCTCGCCAAGGCAATTCTCCGGCAGGAGCGGGGAATCGTACCGACCGGCGCACCAGTTCCAGCCGGTGTTGAAGGCGCGGGCGATGAGCAAGGTTGGACGCTGCGAATCCATCACCGCCGCATCGACGCCCGGCGAGACCGAAAGGATCTGCGGCAGGGGTGCGCCCGCGCGGTAGAAGCCCGCGTCCTCCGAGGCGAGCCACAGAATGAGGTTCTTTGGAGCCAGAGGGTTGAAGTAGGTCAGGCCGAGCGCGTTTTCCTGCGAGGGGCAGTCGGCTCCGTCGGAAAAGACGATGCGTCCGTCGCGGAAACCGACGGGGAGCTTCTCCGCCATCTTTGCCACGAGGGAATTCTGCGCCGCCGTGCCGATGAGGACGAGGTTCTTTTCCGCGATGTCGGCATCGGTCACCTCGGAGTCCGCCTTCACCGGCAGTTCCCCGTAGAGAAGCTGGTAATGCGAGACCCCGTCGGCGGGCGAACGGTCGATATTGTCGTCCGGCCAGGAGGCGTTGGGGCTTCGCGCGGCGTGGCGGGCGGCATCCTTCATCGCGGCGTTTTCCTGTGCCGTGCCGGTCGTCCCGTACACGATCAGGATCGGCGAGCCGTCATACACATTGTCCGAGCCGCCGGGGGTGTGGGGCCGGGCGGGGCATTCCGGCAGGGTGGGAATGACCGTCCACTCCCCGTTCTTGCGGGCAAGGAGAATCGTTTCCGGCAGCGGTGCCGGGACAGTGAGGAAGACAGCTCCGTCCGCCGAGAGGCGCAGGGGCTTCGCGCAATCGAGGGGGGAGTCCTTGGTGTCGATCGCCAGAACCGCGATGTTGTCGAGGGTGACGTATAGGAAATTCCCCTCGCGGAAAGAAAGGATCATGCGCGCCGGGCGGGGCTCGTCACCCCAGAAGGCCACGCGGGCCCACCAGCCGCGCGCGCTCGCCGCGTCGAGCGCGGTGAAGTCGATATCGCGGACCGTCTTGGGATCGGGCCGGACCTGTTCCAGTTCCCAAGCTGCCGCGCGGGTGTTGCCAGGGACGTAATCCCATGCGGCGTGTTTGAAACCGTCGATCTGTTCGTACACCGCCATTCCGCCAAGTTCCCGCAGGCGCCGCACGGAGGCCTTGTCCTGCAGGATGGGGACCACGTTGTCGTCGCGGCTGTGAATGGCGTAGGCGGGGGTGTGGCGGAGGTTCCCGAGCGGCGCCTCCAGCGCGATGCCGCAGTCGGGCCGGATGCTGGCCCAGATTTCCGGGTGCCGCGCGCCGAGCCAGTAGCTGGCTAGGCCCCCCATGCTGCCGCCGTTGAGGAAAATGCGCGAGGAATCGATGTTCCAATGCGCGCGCACGTACGCGAGGGCGTCCATCACGTCCGCCTCGGAAAGCCCGTGGAAAAAACCGCCGCGCGAGCGGCCCAGAATCGACATTTCGAAGGCGCCTGTCTTGTCCTTCCATCCCGTGGTGAACTCCACGTGGTTACCGCTGTAACCGTGCGCGTAGAGGGAGAGGGGCGTAGCCCGCGAGTCGTCGTAATCGGTCGGAATGTTGAGGCGGAAGGGCTGGCCGCTGCCGTCCGCGCGCGACTCGTAAGCCCATTCCTGCGCGCCGCGGAGCTTGCCGAGGATTTGCGGATCGGCCTCGATCCTCCCCGTCCAGTCCGCGAGGCGTTCCAGCGCCTGTGCGGCGGCGGGGCTGTCGGAGCCAAGGCGCTGCGCGTCGGCATCCGTGCGGAATTTGAGGTATTTGAGCCAGCCCCGGTAATCCGCGAAGGCCGGATCGGCGATCAGGCGATCCGCCTTGGCGAAGACTTCCGCACGGGAAGGGGCCGCTCCGCAGGAAAGTGCGAAGAGCGCGGTGAACGCGAAAAACAAGGCGGCGCAGCGCCGCGCGGGGAATGGGGAGTTCATGTTGAAAATGACGAAAATATCCTCACGCGACGGAGCATCGCCTGAGAAAAACCTCCCCATCACGCCAGTCCGCCGCTAATTCTTCGCGGGCAGGAAGGAGGCAAGGTTTTTCGTCCCGATGGAGACTTCGCCCGCCTGAATCCGGCGGATGGAGCCGTCTTCGAGGGCGAGGAGCAGGTTTCCGTGTTCGTCGATGCCCTTCGCCGTGCCGACGATCTCCTCGCGACCCTTGCTGCCGCGGACGACCAGGCCCGCGAGGGCGTCGTAACGGTTCCAGAGTTCGAAAATTTCAGGAGCGTAGTCGCCCGCAACGTAGCGTTCGTAGGCGCGGCAGACCACTTCCACGAGCTCCGCGGCCACGAGGTTGATCCGGAGCGGGCGCCCGCCGATCGACGCGAGCGAGGTAGCCACCGCCGCCGTTTCCGCGGGCCAGCCGGTGCAGTCGCTGTTCACGTTGATGCCGATGCCGAAGATGAGGTCGCGCGTGCGGTCGGAGTCGATGCGGGCCTCGGCGAGGATGCCGCAGAGTTTCTTGCCGCCGGAGACGATGTCGTTGGGCCACTTGATCTGCGCGGGCAGAGAAAGCCGCTCGTTGATGTAGCGGCAAAGCTGCACGCCCATCCAGAGGGTGATCATCGTCATCTGCGCGGGAGGCAGTTGCGGACGGAAGGCGAAGCTCGCGTAGAGGTTGCCCTCGTCCATGCTGTGCCATTGCCGCCCCATGCGGCCCCGGCCCTTGGTCTGGCGCTGGGCGAGCACAGCGAAAGGCGTCTTGCGACCGTCCGCGAGCTCCTTCTCTGCCTCGGTGTTGGTGCTTTCCACCTCGCGGCGGAAGATGAAATCGGTCTTCGAGCCGCCGAGATCCAGATACGCACGCACCAGATTCTCGTTGATCGAGGGCGGTTCGCCCGTCAGGCGGTAGCCGCGGTGGCGGATGGCTTCCACGCCGAAACCCTCCTCGCGGAGCTTCTCAAGCCGGGCCCACACTCCCACGCGGGAGATGCCCAGCTCTCCGGCGAGAAGATTGCCGGATACGAAATTCGAATTCGCCTGAAGAAGAGCCTTGAGAATGACAACGTCGGTGTCTGGCATGGCAAAGAAGGAAACGTGGGGGACGTGGCGGAGAACCGGTCGGACGGCATCACGCCTTGAGGGGTTGAAAGCATTTTATAGTTAGCTTTCACCCGCTTGCGAGCAAATATTTCCGTTTGTCACAATTGTGTTGGCGGAGCCGTTACATTTGCGGGCCGTCCCAGTCCAGTCCGATGTCCACCCACACCGATCCGTGCGTGATGGCGCCCGTCGAGGCGAAATCGACGCCCGTTTTGCCGATCGCGGGAAGGGTCTCGATCGTGATGCCGCCGCTCGCCTCGGTGCGGGCTTTGTCCCCGATGAGGCTGGCGGCCTCGGCAAGCTCCGGCACGGTGAAATTGTCTAGGAGCACGATGTGCGCGCCCGCCTCAAGAACCGGTGGAATTTGCGCGATGCGGTCCACCTCCACCTCCACCATCATTCCGGGATGGCGGGCGATGGCCGTGCGGACGGCGTCGGTCAGGGCGCTTCCGCCGGTGGCGCCTGCGGCGGCAAGGTGGTTGTCTTTGAGCATCACGCGGTCGAAGAGCCCCATGCGGTGGTTCCATCCGCCGCCGCGGGCCACGGCGTACTTTTCGAGAACCCGCCAGCCTGGCGTGGTCTTGCGGGTGTCCAGAAGCCGGGTGGGGGAGCCCTCCAGCGCGGCGACGTAGCGGGCCGTGAGGGTGGAGATGCCCGAGAGTTTCTGCAAAAAGTTCAACATCACCCGTTCGGCGCGGAGAATCGTTCCCACCTCGCCGTGCAGGCGTCCCAGGGGCGCACCTTTGGCCACGCGGTCGCCGTCGGCGGCCAGGGCCTCGAATTTCACGCAGCCGCCGTACACCTCCAGAATCACCGGCACAAGCTCCATGCCGCAGACAACGATGTCCCTGCGGGCGTTCAGCGTGGCACCCGAGATGGCGCCCCGCGGCATGAGATTGGTCGTTACATCAATCGGCGCGGGGGGCCTGCGCGAGGCGACAAGGCCCGCTCCGCCCATATCCTCGTCGCGCGCGGCGGCGATGAAGGAGCGGACGAACGCCGCGTCGATATCCGCCCAGCTCAGCCGGGCGGAGAGGTCCTCAAGAGGGCGCTTGCTCATTGTTCGCTGAAAATTTAATCTGGTGACGCTGCTGGCGTGACTGCCCGCGACGCCACCCCGGCGCCGCTTTTCTTCCGTGCGTTCCAACGCATCTTTTTCGGACAAGCCCCGTCCGGCGGCAAGTGCATAATCGTCCAACCCCGATCTTGCGCACCGTTCATCGGTCGCACGAATCTTCCTCATCATGAAGCGAACCCTTCTCATCATCCGCGTGGTGTTTTTCCTCGTCTGCCTGCTCTGCGGGTATCTCGTGGCGTACGTCGTCCCGGAGTGGGACGCGCACCGCTGGATCGCCCTCGGCGTGGCGGGCCTTCTCGGCATTCTCGTGATCCTTGTGGACCTGCTCCTCAAGGGCTTCTCCCTGCGCGGCTTTTCCGCTGTGACCTTCGGCCTCTTCCTCGGGTGGCTGGCCTCGGCGCTCATCGCAAACTCCCCGCTCTTCGAGAACGGCGATCCGGAGCTGCTCTTCCTTTTCCGGCTCGTGCTCTTTGTGGTGCTCGGTTACGTGGGCACGGCGCTGGCCCTGCGCGGGAGGGACGAATTCAACCTCGTGATCCCCTACGTGCGTTTCGAGCCCCAGCACGTGGAGGCGCCGCTGGTCGTCGTCGATACGAGCGCCCTGATCGACGGGCGCATCGTCGGCATCTGCGAGAGCCGCTTCATGGGTTTCACGATCCTCGTGCCGGGCTTCATCATCGACGAGCTGCACCATATTGCGGATTCGCGCGACGTGCAGAAGCGCGAGCGCGGGCGCCGGGGGCTGGATACGCTGAACAAGCTCCGCGCCATGCCCTACGTGAACATCCACATCCACGACAGCGAGCTGTCCCGCGGCGAGGAGATCGAATCCAAGATCGTCTTCGTCGCCAAGAGCCTCGGCGCGAGGCTTCTCACGACGGACTACAACCTCGCCCAGGTGGCCAAATTCCATTCCGTGGAATGGCTGAACCTGAACATGCTGGCGCGCTCGCTCCGCACGGAGGTGGCCATCGGCATGCAGATCGAGGTGGAGCTGGTGAAGGAGGGCCGCGACGCCGGACAGGCCGTGGGCTACCTGACGGACGGGTCGATGGTGGTGGTGACCGACGGTGCGGAACAGATCGGCAGGCAGGTGCTCGCGCGGGTGCAGAACGTCCTGCCCTCGGCGGGCGGTCGGATGATCTTCGCGACCCTGCTTCCCGACGACGCGGACGCGGAGGAAGGTGGGGATTCCCCAGATAGCGATCAAAAGCGCGTAAAATAGTGATAACTGATTTGTTGGGTGTTGAATTCTGGTTCAATTTCCATTGGTTGATACCACCGCGCCGACGAGTCGGCCACGGTTCTCGAACATAATGGAAAAATAACATCGGCTAACCCCGAAACACCAAGGAGAGCGTTATCCCATGAGAATGCAGAAAAAGGGCTTCACACTTGTTGAAATCATGATCGTCGTTGTGATCATCGGCCTTCTGGCCATGCTCGCCATTCCGGCCTTCAAGCATGTCCGTGAGTCCGCTCAGGAAACCACCGTCACGAACAACCTGCGCCAGATTTCCAACGCAGCCGACGAATACTTCACCAAGAACGGTGGCGAGTCCTCGGTGGCGCTGACGGTATTGGTGAACACCAACAACGGCTACATCAAGACCCTCCAGAGCGTGGCGGGCGAGGATTACTTCAAAGACCTCGCAACCATCAATCAGGGCTTCACGCAGCTCTCGATCAACGTTCCGCGCCTGAACAAGAACGTCACCTACAACCAGTAGGGCATTCGGACGCATGTTCTTTCAGAGCCGCCCTTCGGGGCGGCTCTTTTTTGTCCCCATGCGCCGGGCTTTCGCATCCAAGTATCGACTTGCATCCGGTTCGCTTGCATGTGGTAATGAAACGGCATACAATAACTCACTCAATCCCCCAATACATGAAAACTGGTTTCACTTCTTTCCTGACGCTGGCCGCCTCTCTCTTCAGCCTTTCCGTTTCCGCCGCGGGCGGCCCCGGCGGACCGGGCATGAACGAAGCCTTCCTCAAGCTCTTTGGCGGCAATCCCGACTTTTCCGCCACGATCGAGAGCCGCAGCCAGGTGGAGAAGGGGCAGGTTCTTGTCATGAAGGGGAAGATGTTCCTCTCCGGCGGCAACGCCCGCATGGAGTTCGCCATGGACGCGAGCTCCGGCGACGAGGAGACGGCCGGGCAGCTCAAGGCGATGGGCATGGACAGGATGGTGAGCATCGCCCGTCCGGACAAAAAGATGAGCTACCTCGTGTATCCGTCCCTTGAGTGCTGCGTGGACATGGCCGACACGGATGTGAAGGACGATCCCAAGGCGGCGGAGGACAAGATCGAGATCACGGCGGTCGGCAAGGAGACCGCTGAGGGCCATCCTTGCGTCAAGAACAAGGTGGTGATCACCTCGCCGGACGGCACCAAGGAGGAATCCCTCGTCTGGAACGCCACGGACCTCAAGAATTTCCCGGTGAAGATCGAGCAAGGCAGCGGTAGTGAGAAGATGACTCTTTTCTTCCGCGATGTGAATTTCGACAAGTCCGACTCCGCCCTTTTCGAGGTTCCCGCCTCCTTCAAGCACTATTCGAATTTCCAGGCCATGATGCAGGAACAGATGATGAAGCGCATGAATTCGATGCGCGGCATGATGGACGATTCCGAATAACGGTTCCTCCTGCGTTCCTCGTGATATTTCCAGCCAGCGAACCGAATCAGCGGATGCGGTCGTGCGCGCTCTTTGTGGCTTGTTTTCGTCCGATCGCCTCATAACCTTCACGCCGGAGAGACC
>LVBV01000026.1 GCA_001604565.1 Puniceicoccales bacterium Verruco_01
GCTTTGCCTTGATTCCACTCTTGGGTAGAGCAGACTTCTTGTCAATTTCTGGAACGACCGTTGTTCGCTTTGCCTTGATTCCACTCTTGGGTAGAGCAGACTAGTTCCTCCTTGCATGGCATACCGCAGAGCGCTTTGCCTTGATTCCACTCTTGGGTAGAGCAGACTTTCCATTCTGTTGCGAACGATACGTAACGGCTTTGCCTTGATTCCACTCTTGGGTAGAGCAGACTATTGGCTTCAGGAGTGCATACACCTTGGTAGCTTTGCCTTGATTCCACTCTTGGGTAGAGCAGACTATGAAGCGATGTGGAAATACATTCCTGAAGCTTTGCCTTGATTCCACTCTTGGGTAGAGCAGACTCAAGCGATTGTAGTGGGCGTAGGAGGCGCTGCTTTGCCTTGATTCCACTCTTGGGTAGAGCAGACTTGTCTCGATTGCTTCCTTCATCTTGCCGCCGCTTTGCCTTGATTCCACTCTTGGGTAGAGCAGACTCCGTTCTTTCAGAGGACGCCTGCACGATCGCTTTGCCTTGATTCCACTCTTGGGTAGAGCAGACTGGGCATCTTCGACGTGTTCGACCGGGCTGAGCTTTGCCTTGATTCCACTCTTGGGTAGAGCAGACTATCCAGCAAGAAACGCCCCTGTTCCATCGGCTTTGCCTTGATTCCACTCTTGGGTAGAGCAGACTAGCTTTGGTGAAGAATTGAACGATCTGGCGGCTTTGCCTTGATTCCACTCTTGGGTAGAGCAGACTCTGGAGTCTGTGATTGTAGCCGATTACTGGGCTTTGCCTTGATTCCACTCTTGGGTAGAGCAGACTGCGCCGGTGATTGCCCCGGCAGCGACCTTGGCTTTGCCTTGATTCCACTCTTGGGTAGAGCAGACTCAAGCCTTGTCCGTTGTAGGCCCCGAAAATGCTTTGCCTTGATTCCACTCTTGGGTAGAGCAGACTTTGCGGGCTCGTGGTTGTCGAGTATACTACGCTTTGCCTTGATTCCACTCTTGGGTAGAGCAGACTATGTGGCTGCAGGGCAGTATTACTCTCCGCGCTTTGCCTTGATTCCACTCTTGGGTAGAGCAGACTGAACACCTCACACCCCAGGCGAAGACGACCGCTTTGCCTTGATTCCACTCTTGGGTAGAGCAGACTGCGATAAACTTCACCCATTCGCGAATTCCAGCTTTGCCTTGATTCCACTCTTGGGTAGAGCAGACTATGGAGTTTTGAGGGGGATGGGAGTTTGCGCTTTGCCTTGATTCCACTCTTGGGTAGAGCAGACTGATCCACGGGTCGCAAAGCACGACGCGGCGGCTTTGCCTTGATTCCACTCTTGGGTAGAGCAGACTAACTGGGGAACCTCTGCGCTACGATTGCGGGCTTTGCCTTGATTCCACTCTTGGGTAGAGCAGACTGTGCTGCACCAGCTCCACCATCGACGCCTCGCTTTGCCTTGATTCCACTCTTGGGTAGAGCAGACTAAATCCGGCGAGTGGGAGATGGACATCGAGCTTTGCCTTGATTCCACTCTTGGGTAGAGCAGACTTTCAAGGAGCCGAACTTCACCGACGCGATTGCTTTGCCTTGATTCCACTCTTGGGTAGAGCAGACTTCGAAATACTCGGTTTTGACGTGCAGGTGGCTTTGCCTTGATTCCACTCTTGGGTAGAGCAGACTTACGAACGCAAGTTCGAGCACGAGCATCAGGCTTTGCCTTGATTCCACTCTTGGGTAGAGCAGACTCCCGGAACCCGCCTTCTGATTGGTCGGCGCGCTTTGCCTTGATTCCACTCTTGGGTAGAGCAGACTCGCATTCTGGAACCGGCTGGAGATCAGCCGGTTACCAGAATTGCATCTGGTCGGGCTGCCCTTCGGGCGATCCAGACTGAAGCGGTTTGCCATACAGAACAAACGAATGGTCCCACTGGGACTGCGTCACAAAGATGGCGCGGACGCTTCCCTCGGGAGGCAGGTTCGACTTGAGCCGCCGCACGTGCGTTTCCAGCCGCGCATGGCTCACCATCGGCCTGCCATACACGCTATATTGGATCATCAAGTAGCCGTCATCAATCAGGAATTGACGGAAGTCCGTCGCGGCCTTCCGCTGCTCCTTCTCCACGACCGGGAGGTCAAATGCCACGATCATCCAACCCACTTTGAACCTTGTGGTATCCATGGCTTGTAGAGCCGGGTGTTTTTTTCCAGCACCGCGTTGCGGAAGCTCCGCACGACGCCCTCGATGCAGTTCTGGATGCTCAGTTCGATCTCAAAGTATTCCACCTTCTCCAGCACGAAGCCAGTCACGAAGCGGCGGAATGGCTTTGTGATCGCAAGGTCCGCCGGGTCTTCCTGCATCTTCACCCATTGCGCCACGCGCCAGTCCACGCAGGGGCGGAAGGGTTCCATGAGGTCGTAGGCGAGCGGCGTGCTTCGCTCCCGGACGGCGTGGGAGATGCCGAGGGTGGGGTCGAGCCCCAGCGCGAAGAGTTTTTGAAGCATCGTGGAAAGGAGCACCGCGTAGCCGTAGTTGAGGAGCGCATTGAGGCCGAAGCCGTCCTCATGGCGGTGAAAATTCTCCTGTCCGAGTGCTTCGGAGTAGATGCTCCAGAAGAAGCGGGCGCAGGTCCCCTCCTTGCTCTGCATTTTTCCCGCAGCCGTCTTTTCGAGCGCGCCCAGTTTCTCGTGATGCGGGGCGAGGTTCACCGCCAACAGATACTGGTTCATGCACTTGGCGTCCACTGTGTGCCGCCAGAGGGCGTCGATTTTCTTTTTGTCCAGTTCCAGCGCAGCCTTGGTCAGCAGCGTGTCGCTCGAACGGTTCGCGGGCAGCATGAGGCTCACGGGCTTGAACTGCTCGCAGATGACAAGCGCCACTCCGTGCTTGGCAGCCTCGATGAGAAGCGCCCCGTGCACGACCGACGAGAAGCTCGTGATGAGGATCGCCGCCACATCCTCCAGCGGAAGCTGGCGCACACCGTCCTCCCCGGTGCAGGTGAGCTGGCCGTTCTTGCAGCTCACCACGCACCCGGGGGAGTCGATGTTGACGATGTGGTGGGACATGCCTCCTACGAACCGATGAGGGGCTGGCGGACGATGGTCATGCCGGATTTGATGAGCGAACTGACAAGGACGTTTTTCTTGAAGGTCTCCACCAGATGCGGTTTTGCGATGGAGACCGCCACGCCCGCCGCATTGTCCTTCGTGGACCGGATCTGCCAGCGTCCCTTGTAGCGACCGTTCGGGACCTCGATCACGTCTCCCTGACGGAGCACGGTCGGGATTTTTCCGCCGTTCTGTGCGGCAAGGTCTCCCAGTCGTTTCCACACCTTGTGGAAGGGCAGGACGACGGGCTCCGGCAGGAGCGCGATGCCGAAGTTGACGTCGATGAAGACAACGGCCTTGCGCGGCTTGAGCTTGCTTTCCCCAACCGGATTGTAACCCAAGAGCTTGCGCGGGTTTTTCCACTTCTCCTTGCGCTTGCGGGCATTACCGTTGGCGGAGTCGCGAGTGTATTGGACGACCTTCACGCGGTCGGCCTCAGCGTCGTAATGTTTCACGCCCCACTGCGTGAGTTCCGCGCGCAGGCCGTGCTTGGATCTAGGCACATGCTGGACGACACGGCATTCGGCGAGCTTATCGATGATGTTCTGTCGCAATTCCTCCGGCATGTCCTTGAGGTGGGCGCTGCCGTCCTTGTCGAAAAAGAAGACCCCCATTGATTCCAGTGTTGAACGCTGTGCCGGATTCGGACGCCGCGAGAGGATCGCCTCGCACACTTCGCGCTTCACGACGTGCCCGGGGAAGATGTTGCGCGCGATGCCGATCGTGATCGCGTCCACGGCGTGGTGCAGGTGCGTGATGTTGCGGATTTCGCCCTTGGGCAGGTGCCGTTTCTCGGGGCTGAGGGGATCGACGATCTCCGGGCAGACCGGCACGATGCAGCCGAGAAGATCCCAGTTTCTGTCCTTGCGGAATTCCCCCGTGATCGCGCCCACCATGTGGGCGACGCGGTGCTCCGGCGATCCCGCGTCCATGCCCGCCGCCTTTGCGCTACCCCGCAGGATCTTCCGCGCCTCCAGTGCCGCCAGCTTGTTCAGGTGACTTGTCACCGTGAGGGCGGCCTTCGTGAACTCCGCGTCGCGCTCGTCGTAATCTTCGCGCAAAAACCACTGTTTGCGTCGCCAGTTGATCTTGTCTTCGTCACTCGCGTCGCGGCTTGGGGGATACTTGGGATAGAGTCCATCCAAGTAATCGCGGAAGCGGGACTCGGTCATCAGACCCTCCTCACCACTCCGGATGAACTCCAGCGCCGTGCGCTTGCCCTTGGCTTTGTTGATTTCCTTGAACGTGATTGCAAGGCCTTCCAGTGCGTCGCTGCGTCGCGAGGCGTGCGGGATGATATGCTCGAAATCCACGCGGTCGTTCGCGATGTCGGCTGCGGAGAAGTGCCGTCCCGTGTAGGGGCAGGTCCAGTTCTGCGCCATGGCGATTCGCGCCTTGCGGATCATGGAATAAGTCGGGTGCCGCGCAATACCCGCCTCCTCGAAGCCCTTGCGCAGGACGGCCTCGGCCTTCTGGAAGGGCTTGGCCTTCTCGCTAAAGAGCGCGGCCCTCTCATTTGCGTTCTTGCCCGCATATTCCTGAAGGTCGCGCGCGACTTCGATCGTCACCTCCGCCACGCGCGAAGGCTGACTCCCGGCATAGGTTTTGAAGAGTTCGCCGAAGAGCCGCCGGAACATGCCCATGCGCTGCCGGACGAGGTGGTTGTTCGTCATGTCGTCCAGCCGCTTTTCAGCCTCGCGGTCGAGGAATTCATTCGTAATCGCGATGCAGCCATTGCGCTTTTCCGGCGCGGAGGGCGGCTGACTGTCCGCAATGGCGGCGGGATCCATGCCGCTGAGCACCTCCTCATACACCTTGCGCAGCACGGGGCGGGAGTAGGGGGCTCTGCCGCTTGCCTCCGCCACGTGTTTCACGTCAGCGAGATAGGCCTCGTAGGTCAGGGGTTCCTTGCGTTTGCGCTTGGCGGCCTTCAGAAAGTCGAGACGGATGGCGTTTTCCATCTGCGTTGTATCCGCACCCGCTTTCCGCACGGCGGCGAGAAGGTCTGCCAGCGAAAGCCGACCACTCTTGAAGAACTCCCCGGCGATTCTTCTTTGCAGCGCCTCCGGCACAAGGGGCCAGACGTTTTCAAAAGGTGCACCGGACAAGGCGTCGCGCACGGGGTCGAGGACGAGGGCTTTTTCCGTTTCGGGCGAGAAGAATTGGTCGTCCAAGCTCTTTGCGTCGGCATGGGTGATCTCTTCAAGCGCCTTTTTGAGCTGAGTCTTCGTCAGACCGCCCGTTTTCTCCATCCGGCGGGTCAGTTCCGCTCGTTCCGGAGCGGTGAGGGCGCGCTTGTCGTCCGCGCCTTCCTCCTTCACGCGGAGGTTCGCGAGGAGCCTCGCCCAGCGGTAACGGTAGTAGTCGGTGCAGTGCTTGAGAGGCGTCTTTTCGCCTGTCACCGGGCATTTCGTGATGATTCGGTTGTCGAAGCGCGGGATCATCTGGCCGAAGAGGAGGCCCCCCGCATATCGCGCTGGCAGCTTGAAGCGCTTCTTTTCCTCCGCTGTCAGGTCGCGGCCCGTGAGGAGCGAGAGGAAGCCCTCGTCGCAGCCGGGGAGAACCCCGAACTGCGAGCGGACGATCCGGGTCACCTCGTCCCGCACGATCTCGCGCCGGAAGGCCACGCTCTCGCCCTTGAAGTAAGGAGCCTTCTCGCTGATGTGCGCTTTGTCGTCATCGGGATTCACTCCGAGGAACGCACAAATCGTCTCCGCCATCGTGCTCGTGCCGTATTGCTCCATGAGGGCGCTGGCTTTCTGCACCTTCTCGGTGTCCTTCTCCTCCTCCCCCCCACGGGCCCAGCGGGCGTTGCCGTCGTAGCCGCGGTTGTGCGCGTACCAGCGCAGGACCTGCCAGAGCTCGGTCCACGTGAGCTTCGCGCCGTGCAGCGCCCTCGCCGCGAGGAGCCACGGCATCATGACGCCCGAGGCGCCTTCCTTCTGCTCCGCAGCCTGTTCCTCCGTCAGGGCCCCCATTTCGACCAGGAGCTTGCGGATGCGTGAGATGCGGTTGCGCGTCGCGGCGATGTGGCGGCGCTGGCGGCGGTACTGGGCGCGCAGGTGGTTCTGGCAGTCGTCCTTGGGGAAGAGGAGGACGCCGCAGCCGAGAATTTTCGGATAAACCGCGCGGGGAGGAGTGGAAAGCGCCGCCCAGCCAATGGAGGCGTCGCCGATGTCGAACGAGAACGAAACGTCGGGGGTAGTAACGGGTGTGTCCATGGGTGGATACTGAAGCCAATCCACAAGTCAATCAAACGCTTTTTCAATCAATAAGCTTGACTGTTCTTGGATCGAGGGTAATGTCTAATTCGGAATCAAGACAAAGTTAGTAGCCCGAGCCTACGGCCTCTGGTCTGTTTTGCAGCCACGCCGGCGCAAGAAAGGGTTGCAAAAAGCGGCTTCAGAGCCGCTTTTTTTGTAACCCGATTTGTAACCCGACGCGGGAAAATGTGCGGATTCGGGATGATTCAGGATTGCGGACGAAGCTGCGCTAGTCTTTGCGATGCAGTTGATTGCGCACGAAAGACGACTTGTGATTACACCAGCTAAAAGCCGTTATTCGTCTTAGAAGACCGCTGCTCTATCCGACTGAGCTACTGCCACATTGTCGGTGGCGAAAGGACGGCACATGCTCCGTTTTTCGGGTGCGCCCTCCATCGCTCCGGCAACTAATATGCTCCGGAAAATGAGGGGGCAAGCAAATCGAACGACGCGGAGTTTTGCCGTCTTTTCCTGCTTGTCCGCCACATATCCCGGTTTTTCGCCGCGGAGGGTTTTCGTGTTGCCGTGCGAATTGGATGGCTTTTGCATTTGATCCGTTCCGGAGAACTCTGCGGTTTTTCGTGGGATCCGGACATCGAAAATGAAGGCAATCTCTCGTTTTGCGGTGGCTCTCCTAATTTTATCGCTTGGTCTTCACGCTACGGCAACGGCGGACGAACCTGCCGCGAAGGCGACGGCCCGCGCGCCTCGCGCCTCCTCGTGGTTCAAGGCGACACTTGTTGCGCCCGGCACCTGGTGTATCGACGATCACGGCACTTCCAATGTGTATCTGGCGATCGGCGCCGAGAAGGCGCTTGTGATCGACACCGGAAGCGGCGCGGCGGACCTGCGCGGGTATCTGGAGTCGATCACCTCCCTGCCTCTCGTCGTCCTCAACACGCACTGGCACCCCGATCACGTCGGCGCGGATTACCAGTTTGACGAGATTCTCATCACCGCGGCGGATGCGATGCTGCTCCAGAACATGAAGCCGCCCTTCGACGCGAAATTCCTCGCCGGGATGGGCCTTCCCGCCGTGCCGGAGGAAGATCGTTACAAGGGAGCGGTCCGCGAGTTTGCGACGCGCGAGGTGAAGGATGGCGACTTCATCGACCTTGGCGGGCGCCGGATCGAGGTGATCGCCACCCCCGGGCATACGCCGGGGGAGATCGTTCTCTTGGACGGGGCCAACCGCATCCTCTTTGCCGGCGACAACAACAACGGGCTTGTCTGGCTGCAACTGGCCGGAAGTCCCCCGCTGACGACCTTCCTTGAGTCGCTGCGGAAGCTGGAAAAGCGCCTCCCGGAATTCTCGATGCTCCTGCCCGGGCACGGCGGCCCTTCCGACGGCTCCCGCGTCCTCGACCAGATCCGCTGTGTGGAGACCATTCTGGACGGTTCCGCGACGAGCGAGCCCTATCACGCGGGTCCCGGCGACGGGCGCGTGTCCACCTTCGGCGCCGCCGCGGTGGTCTATGATCCCAACAACCTGCGCAAGGCGGACGAGGCCGGAAAAACGGACAAATAGGAGCCGACAGACCCTACTACTTTGCGGGCAGGGGAGTGTTGCTCACGATTCCCTGCCGCGTTTCGATCGCCCAGCGATAGACGTTCGTGTAGGCGGCGGCGCTGGTGTCCCACGTGAAGTCCTGCCGCATGCCGTGCTCGCGCAAGAGTCGGATGTGGTCGGGCTTCTCGTGATAGACCTTGAGCGACTGCAGGATCGCGCCGAAGAGCGCCTCGCCGCTGGCTTCGTCGAAGAGGAAACCCGTGCCGGAGGCGTCCGCCTCGTTGTACGGACGCACTGTATCCGCTAGGCCGCCGGTCCTGCGGACGACCGGGATTGTCCCGTAGGCCATTGCATACATCTGGCCGAGGCCGCAGGGCTCGAAGCGGCTCGGCATAAGGAAAAAGTCCGCACCTCCGTAAATAAGCCGCGCGCGGGCGTCGTCAAAGCCGATCCATGTGGCGAATCGCCCGCCGTAGCGCCCGTGGAAGTCGCTGAAGGCGTACTCCAGATCGCTCTCGCCCATGCCGAGGACGACGAACTGGGCGTCGGTCTCCTGCATGAGGCGCGGGACGATCCCGCGCAGGATATCGAGACCCTTCTGCCCGAAGAGCCGCGAGACCACGCCGTACACCGGCGTCTCCGGGCGGTAATTGAGGCCGAATTTCTCGCAGAGCGCCTTCTTTGAAAGCTCCTTGGGGGCGAGATCGCCATGCCAGAAGGGGGCGGGGAGGGCCTTGTCAGTCCGGGGATTCCAGACGCTCGTGTCGATGCCGTTCAGCACTCCCACTAGATCTGCCGCGCGGAAGGAGAGAATGCTGTTCAGGCCCTGTCCGCCGATCGGACCCTGTATTTCCTGCGCGTAGGTGGGACTGACGGTGGTGATCTTCGTGGAGTGGAAGATGCCGCCCTTAAGCATGGAAACGGCGCCCATCGCCTCGATGTGGTCCGCGCGGAAGAGCCACTCCGGAAGGCCGAGGAAGCCGATGATGGAATGGTCGCAGTAGCCCTGATGCTGGATGTTGTGGATCGTGAGGATGCTGGCGGCCCTGCCGAGCGGAGTGCCCGCGTACACGGTGTTCAGCATCACCGGGACGAGCCCCGTCGGCCAGTCGTGGACGTGTACCACGTCGGGCATCCAGTCCATCCAGAAGCACAAATCGAGCGCCGCGCGGCTGAAGAAGCCGAAGCGCCGGTCGTTGTCGGAATGCCAGCCCCAGGGGCCCTCGTAGATCTCCGGGCGGGAGAAAAACTCGTCGTATTCGATGAAGTAACCGCTTACCTCGCTACCCGGCAGAACGCGCTCCCACACACGTGCGTAGCGGACGCCCGTGCCCATCTGCACCGAGAGCGGCTTGCCCTGAGGGTGCCACTGGCTGTCGCGGCGGATGGAGCCGTAGAGGGGGCACACGACCTTCACGTCGTGGCCCAGGGCGGCGAGCGCCTTGGGCAGGGCTCCCGTGACGTCTGCGAGACCGCCCACCTTCGCAAAGGGGGCCACTTCCGGTGTTACGATGAGAATTTTCACAAGAGGAGTAGGGGCGATATATACCTTCATGTCGCCCGATCTCAAGACTTTGGAAGACGACGCCGCAGTCGAACCGCGCGGAAGCGGGCCCTCCGACGCTTTTTACGAAATGTTTTGCGAGGAATAACAGGGCCCTGTTAGTTCCTCCCTCATCATTGTGATGAAGGTCATCAGGGCAAAGAGCGCGGGCTTCTGCTGGGGCGTGGAACGGGCGATCAAGATCGCGCGTTCGTTTGCCGACGGCGGGAAGCGCTCCGTGTTTTCCGACGGCCCGCTCATCCACAACCGCCAGATGATCCAGAATCTGGAGGCCGAGGGGATCCGCGACATCGGCGATTACCAGAGTCGCAAGCCGTTGGAGGAGAGTCTGGCCGAGGCCGGGGACGCCGTTCTCGTCGTCCGCGCGCACGGCGTTTCCCCGCAGCGGCGCGAGTACCTGAAGGGCCTTGGAGCGGAATTCCGCGACGCCACCTGTCCCGACGTGGGCATTGTGGCGGGCAAGATCCGCAAGTATGCCCGCGCCGGTTACGCTACCGTCATCTTCGGCGACCGCGATCATCCCGAGGTAATCGGCCTTCTCGGCTATGCGGAGGGCAGGGGTTTTCCCGTGCAGAAATGCGCCGATGTGGAGGCCCTGCCGCCTCTGGGCGACAAGGTGTGCCTGGTCTCGCAGACGACGATGTTCACGGACGATTTTCAGGTGATCGCGGAATGCCTCCGGCGGAAATACACGGAGGTTGTCGTCCTCGACACGATCTGCGGGGCCACCAAGGCGCGGCAGGAGGATGTCGCGCGCCTCGTTGCGTCGGGGGCCGAGGTGATCGTCGTCATCGGTGGGCATCATTCCGCCAACACCTGCAAGCTGGCGGACCTTTCCCGCCGTAGCGGCATCAAAACCCTACATGTGGAGACGGCGGCCGAGCTTTCCGAGGCGGACTTCGCCGGGGTGCAAATCGCGGGTGTCACCGCGGGCGCCTCCACGCCCGAATTCCTCATCGACGCGGTGTGCGAGAAGCTCGTGGCGATGCGATAGGGAGCAGAGCGTGTGTTTCTCCCGTCGGGGCGGAACCGTTGCCTCCCAGCGCTGTCAATCTGCACTACGAACAGAATTTACAATCAGCGTGCCGCTCTTCGGTTCGCCGATCCTCAATGACGAAATTCGCCACTTCGTCGCGGGAGGGTGGTCGCATGCGGTGTAGGTACAACAAGAACCCGTCCACGAATGGACGGGTCCCTATTTTGGGGTAACGCAGGAGTTGGCTAAAAGCCTTGCTTGAAGGCTGGCCTTCAGAACAGCGTTTCCCGCTAAAATAGTCAAATCTTTTTCACAAAAAAAGAACTCATGACACTTTTGTTTCATTTCCTCACGATCCTTCCGACGTGTTATAGAAACGTCAAAGACTCGCCGGAGTCTTGCGCTTCCCGGGAAACGACCGAAAATACCCCCAAGCATTGATGCTGTGTGTGAGTCATGCCCCAAGGAAAAACAGTCCTCATCGCCGATGACGATGAATTGTGCCGCCGTGCGATCTCCTCGCTCGTAAGCGAATTCACCGTCGGAGAATTGATTCAGGCCCGAGACGGACTGGAAGCGCTGGAGCATTACATCGACGCCCGTCCCGACATCGTGTTTCTCGACATCAACATGCCGAACATGGACGGTTTCGAGGCACTCAAGCGCATCCGCGAGGCCAACCGCAATGCCTGCGTGGTGATCGTCTCCTCCAACGCCACCAAGGCCGACGTCTTCCGTGCGCTCAAGCTGGGCGCGCGCCACTACATCCGCAAGGACCTGCCGCGCGAGTGCCTCAGGCCGATGATCAAGCAGATGATGTCGGTGTAAGTTACTTTGCCGGAGCGGATTGCGACGCCTGCGCTTTGCGCAGGCCAAGGAGGAATTCCACGTTCCCCTCCGCGCCCTGAATGGGTGATGTGCAAAGGCCGATTTCCTCCGATCCGGCGAGGTTTTCCCTGGCGAAGGATCGGATTTTTTCCACCACCGCCGCGCGCAGGGCCTCGTCGCGGATCACGCCGTGGAAGCGGTCGGCGTCGTGCTTGCCCACCTCGAACTGCGGTTTGATGAGGCATACGAGGCTGCCGCCCACCTTCAGCGCGGGCCACACGGCGGGGAGTACCGAGGTTAGCGATATGAAGGAAAGATCCATCACAATAGCGTCGTAGGAAGGGTGGGGTAGTGTGGAAATGTCGAGAAAGCGTGCGTTGACCCCCTCGCGGTTTTCCACGCGGGCGTCCCTGCGGATCTTTTCGTGGAGCTGCGCGCGGCCCACGTCGATGCAGGTGACATGCGCCGCGCCGCGTTGCAGGCAGCAGTCGGTGAAGCCGCCCGTCGAGGCGCCGACGTCGAGAACCAGCTTTCCCGCAAGGTCGATCGGGAAGCAGGTGAGGAACCCCTCCAGCTTTTCGCCGCCGCGACTCACAAAGCGCGGCGGGGCCTCCACGGTGATGTCGATGTTCTCTAGAAACATATGACCTGCTTTGTCAAGGACTTGCGTGCCGCTCCTCACCTTGCCCTCAAGAATCATGAGCCTCGCCTGAGCTCTTGAGGGGGCCAGTCCCCGCGCGGCGAGGATTTCGTCGAGACGCAGTTTTTTCACTTTCCTGTTTCCGGAGCCTTCCATGGAAGAGTCAGTAAAACCCCGGAAGCCGCATGAATCAACGGGATTCCGGCCCTTCGGAATTTCGCTCCAAAATGCACAAATTCTTCTCGTTGCCACTTGACCTTGGGGGCGAAGTGGGTCAAAGTGGGGGAAAGTGGGGCGAGTGGAGCCCTAGTCATAGGCTCCCGACCCGCTTTGTGGAGAAGTGCTGTGGAGAAGAGCCCGATCAGTTACGTGAGCAATTTCCGCCATTCGCTGGATGGCCGGAGCCGCGTGACCGTGCCCTCGTCCTGGAGGGTGGAGGGCGACGAGCAGAACTACTATCTGGCCTGGCCGCACCCGGAGGGCTGCATCGCGTTTTTCACGCCGGAAATGCAGCGCGAGATCTTCGAGAAGATCAAGGGCGCCCAGCAGTCGGACGTCGAGACCCAGGCGCTTTTGCGCGAGGTCTTCGGCAACGCTCACTTCATGGGCTGCGACCGTCAGGGCCGCATTCTCCTGCCCGAGGATCTCTGCCGCCATGCCGGCATCGAGAAGGACGTGGTCCTCGTCGGGCTAGGGCGCAATTTCCAGATTTGGTCCGCAGAGCGCTGGTCTCCCCCGAAGATCAACATTCTCGACGCAATGCGCAGGCTGGGCATCTAGACCCCCGGTTTGCGCATTCGGCCAATCCCTTTTCCAACCCAACCCTTTCACCCTTCCGAACGCCATGATGGACCGCCTGTACGACAGCGGAATGCTCAGCAGCGGGCAAGAGCGGCACTGCAACAACTGGGAATACCCCACGATGCCGCGCCTGAACCGCTCCGAGCCCTCGTTTTCACGCCAATCCTTCCGTCCCAACTTCGAATCCCGCAAGCGCGGGTACGTGGCAATCCTCATCGACGTTCTTCGTGCCCGCTAAAGCGAATCTCATCCATGCCTCCCGCCTTCGCATTTGCCCTGCCCTTCCTCACGGGCGGGGTGACTCTTTTCCGCAGGGACGATCCCGCGGAAGGGGTCGGCGCGCCGGATGACTTGGGCGCCGCGGGCGGGCACGTTCCGGTTCTTTTGGAGGAAACTCTCGCGGCGCTTGCCGAGGGCGCGCCGCTCGGCGGTCCGGCGAAGGCTCTCGACTGCACCTTCGGCGGCGGCGGACATTCCCGCGCCATTCTGGAGCGCTTCCCCGCCTGCGCCCTCACCGCGATCGATACCGATCCGGACGCGGCGCCCCGCGCGGAGGCCCTCGCGGCGGAATTCCCCGGAAGAGTGACCTTTATCGACGCGAACTTCGGCTCCCTTGCGAAGCTGCCTCTCGGCACGGGCTTCGGCGCGATCCTCTTCGACCTCGGCGTCTCCTCCTTCCACTTCGATAAGGGCGAGAGGGGCTTTTCCTTCCGCAGCGACGCCCCGCTCGACATGCGGATGAACCCGCGCGAGGGGATGAGCGCCGCCGAGTTTCTGGAGAAGGCCTCCGACGAGGATCTCGTGAAGGCCCTGCGCGACTACGCGGAGGAGCCCCGCTGGAAGGCGGCGCACCGCGCGATCCTCGCGGCGCGCGGCACCGGCAGGCTTTCCCGCACCCTTTCCTTCGCGGAGCTCGTGGCGGAGGCTGTTGGGACGCACGGTCCCCGGCGCATCCACCCGGCCACGCGCATCTTCCAGGGCGTGCGAATCGCGGTGAACCGCGAGATGGAGGTCCTTGAGGCGGCGTTGCCCGCGGCTTTCGACCTTCTCGCGCCCGGCGGCGTTCTTGCCGTCATCAGCTTCCACTCGCTGGAGGACCGCATCGTCAAGCGCTTCATGCGCCGCCTTGCGGGCATGCCGGAAGACCGTTTCGACAATTCCCCGCAGCAGAGCCGCGTCAAGCGTGCCGAACTGCACCAAACCAAGCCCGTCACCGCTTCTCCGGAGGAGGAGGAGCGCAATCCCCGGGCGCGTTCCGCAAAACTGCGCGCGCTCACCCGGCTCTGAACCACCGACCGACCGACCCGCCATGAAAAAGACCACCCGCAACCCCCAGGACACGATCTACATTTACCGGATCGCCACGCTCCTGGCGCTCAACCTTCTCACCGCGACCGCAGGAGGACTGGGCCTTCTCTATATGAGGCAGCAAATCTCCGCCACCGCCGAAAGGGTGCGCGCGACGCAACTGGCCATCGCCGACACCGACCGCCGTCTGCAATACGTGAACGTCCAGATCGCCGAGGCCACCTCGCCCGACGCCCTCAAGCGCCGCGCGGCGGAACTGGCCCTGAACCTGAACGTGCCCGCGAACACGCAGGTGGTGCATCTGGCCGGCCTGCCGCAACTTCCCGGCAAAGTATCCGCGATCGCCTCCGCCACGGCGGAACCGATCTTCGTGACCTTTGAACTTGCCCTCCTCAAGGGGGGTGTGACCTCCCGCTAACCTATGATGAGCCCCGCCTTCATCTCGCGCTGGCGCTTCGCCCTCGTGTTCTCGGCGATCACCCTTGGCTACTGCGGAATCATGGCGAGGCTCTACCTCCTTCAGGTCGTTCGCGGACCGGAAATCGCCGCGATGGCGGAGCATTCCCGCGAGCGGATTGACGTTCTGCGCGCCCGCAGGGGCAACATCACCGACCGCAGCGGCAACCTCATGGCGGCCACGAGCCCCGTGATCGAACTCGGCGTGGATCCGGAGAAGATGCGTCCCGAGGACGAGGCGAAGTTGCCTGCCGTGGCGAAGATCCTCGGCATGGACGCGGACGAACTGTCCCGCCTCTGCCAGCCGGGCACGATCACATCCAAAGAGACGGGCGAGGTCCGCAAGATCCGCTGGCGGAAGATCGCCGACGCGGTGAGCGATTCCAATTACGACAAGATCCGCGCCGCCGGCGTCCCCGCCATTTATGGCAACCGCAAGTATGTGCGCAACTACCCATCCGGCATGGCCGCCTCGCACCTGATCGGCTTCATGAACAAGGAGGAGGCCGCGGTGATGGGCGTGGAGGGTCAGTTTGATTATTATCTGCGCGGTCAGGACGGATGGCGCGAGACGGAGATCGACGCGCGTCGCAAGGAGATGGTGCAGTTTGAAAAGCGCGAGATCGCCCCACGAGACGGCATGAATGTGGAGCTGACGATCGACCTCGCGATTCAGGACATGGCGGACCGCCAGGCGGCCAAGCTCGCGGACACCTACCACCCCGAGTCGGTGGTCATCATCGTTTCCGATCCAAAAACCGGCGACATCCTCGCCCTTTCCAACTGGCCGAGCTTCGACCCGAACAACTACGGGTCCGTTCCGGTCGAAAACCTGCGTAACCGCGCTATCACCGACGTGTACGAGCCCGGTTCCACCTTCAAGATCGTGGCCGTGGCCGGAGCCCTCGACGAGCACCTGGTGACACCGAACACCCTCGTGGACTGCTCCGCCTCCGCCGCCTCGTACCGGGGCCGCATGGTGAACCTTCCGGGTGAATCCCACGGCCCGCTCGGCACGATTCCGGTAAGCAGCGTCGTCTCGCTTTCGAGCAACAAGGGCGCGGCTCAGCTCGGCATGAAGATCGGCGAGGAAAATTTTCTCGATTACGTGTACAAGTTCGGCTTCGGCAAGCGCACGGACGCCTTCGGCCCCGGCGAGGTCCTCGGCATCGTCCATCCTCTCGACAAGTGGGACGGTCTGACGATCAGCCGTATGCCGATGGGGCAAGCCGTGTGCGTCACGGCGGTGCAGATGCACTATGCGATGAGCACGGTGGCCAGTGGCGGCGTTCTGCTTTCCCCGAGGATCGTCCGGCGCGTGTATGATGCTGCGGGCAACACCGTGTTCTCCTTCCCCGCCAAGGCGCGCGACCGCGCCGTCAGCAGCGAAGCCGCCGAAAAGCTCCGCATCATGCTGGAAGGCGTGGCCTCCAAGGGCGGCACGGCCCCGAAGGCGGAGATCCCGGGCTTCGAGGTCGCGGGCAAGACCGGCACCTCGCAGAAGGTGGAGAACGGCCATTACTCGCACACCAAGCACGTGGCCACCTTCACCGGCTTCTTCCCCGCCAGCGACCCCAAGATCGCCGTCACCGTCGTGGTGAACGACGGCAAGCGCCCCGACGGGGGCATCTGCTACGGCGGCACGGTCGCGGCACCCGCTTTCAAGGAAATCGCAACCCAGATCATCCAGTACATGGCCATGGAGCCTCCGAAGCCCTCGGGCAGCGGGATGATCGCTGAAAACCGCACCAGCCGATGATCCAGACCACCTCACAAAAACCCGGACTTTCCTTCAAGAACCAGCGCACGACGGGCCTTTGGCACTCCGGCGCCGCGCTCTGCGGGAGCCTCGTATCCAACATGGGCATGAATCCCGATCTCAAGACTCTCTTCGACGGAATCGAACATCAGGTGCTCCAGACGGGCACCGCCTCCGTCGTCACCGCCCTTTGCACGGACAGCCGCCGCGTCTCTCCCGGCGCGCTCTTTGTCGCCCTCGGAGGCAGCCGCACCGACGGCAACCTCTTCGTGGACGAGGCGATCTTCCGCGGAGCGGCGGCGGTCGTCTCCGAGGAGGATCCCGGCCACCTTCCCCCGAAGGTCACCTTCATCAAGGTGCAAAGCGCCCGCAAGACGCTTGCGGAGGTCGCAGCCCGCTTCTACGGGCACCCGGAGGCGGCACTCAACATGATCGGCGTCACCGGCACGAACGGAAAGACCACGATCACAACGCTCGTGCGCCACATTTTTGAAAGCGTGAATCGCCACGCCGGGCTTCTCGGCACCGTGGCCTACGTGATGGGCCGCCGCTCGCTGCCCGCCGCGCGCACGACGCCCGAGTCCTCGGAACTTTTCAGCATGCTCTCGCAGATGGTTTCCGAGGGCTGCACGGACGCCGTCATGGAGGTGAGTAGCCACGGCGTGATCCAGAACCGAGTCTGGAACATCCCCTACAAGGTGGCCGCCTTCACGAACCTCACGCAGGACCACATCGACTACCACAAGACGATGGAGGCGTACTTCGACGCCAAGAGCCGGCTCTTCGACGGACGCAACGGACGCGCGCCGGAGGTGGCCGTCATCAACATCGACGACGCGTGGGGCCGCCGCCTTGCAGCGAAACTGCCCGAGGGCGTGAAGGTCCTTCGCTTTGGCGAGTCCCTCGCGGCGGACTTCCGCGCGGACGCGCTTTCCATGTCCGCCACGGACACGCGCTTCACCCTGATCTCCCCCGAGGGAACGATGACGGTGGAGAGCCCGCTCCTTGGCCGCTACAACGTGAGCAACGTCCTCTGCGCGCTCGCCTGCGCGTATGCGTCGGGCGTGTCGATCGCGGACGCGGTGAAGAGCCTCGCCTCCTTCCCGGGAGTGCCCGGACGCATGGAGAAGGTGGATTGCGGGCAGGACTTCAACGTCCTTGTCGATTACGCGCACACGCCGGACGCTCTCCACAACGCCCTTTCGATGCTCCGCCCGATCACCCGTGGCCGCGTGCTCGTGGTCTTCGGCTGCGGCGGCAATCGCGACCGTCTCAAGCGCCCGCTCATGACGAACGCCGTGCAGGCCGAGGCGGACGAAGCTTGGGCCACCGCAGACAATCCGCGCAATGAAACCGTCGCGGGGATCTTCGACGATATGAAGGGCGGCGTCATCCGGCCCGACGCGATCCACTGGGTGGAGGACCGCCGCAGGGCGATCCATCTGGCCCTCTCCGCCGCGAAGGCGGGCGACAGCGTGCTCATCGCGGGCAAGGGACACGAGACATATCAGGAATTTTCCGACACTGTGGCCACCTTCGACGATCGCGTCGTCGCCAGGGAGCTTCTGTGGCTCCGTCAGGCGAGCGGCATCTGGAACGGTCGCGACGCGGGTCAATAACGCGATGACGGCGCCCACTCCCAGTCAACTGGCTCGCTGGACCGCGGGGCGGTGGCTTCGCGGACACGAGCCGCAGTCCGCCGGTCGCCTTGTCATCGACGCTCGCGACCTAGAAAAAGGGGGCGTCTTTGTGGCCCTCAAGACAGGCCGGCGCGACGGCCATGAATTCGTGGCGCAGGCGGCGGAAAACGGCGCCTCGGCGGCGATTGTCGAGCGTGGAAACATGCGCCTGCAGATCCCCCAGCTCGTCGTCGAGGACACCCTGGACGCCCTGCACCGGATCGGCGCCGCCTCGCGAAGGGAATTCAAGGGAAGCGTCACCGCCATCACGGGAAGTTGCGGCAAGACCTCCACGAAGGAACTGCTCGCCCTGCTTCTTGGCCGCTGCGTCCTTTCCACACAGGGGAACCTGAACAACTACATCGGCCTGCCCATCACCCTTTCCCGGCTCGCCAACTCCGATTTCACTTCCGCCGTCGTGGAGGTGGGCATCAGCATGACGGGCGAAATGGCACCGCTCGCCAAAATGGCCGCGCCGGATCGTGCGATCGTCACGTGTGTGGCCCCCGCGCATCTGGCGGGCCTGGGCTCCATCGAGGGCGTGGCGGCGGAAAAGTGCGTTCTGGCGGCATCGGTCCCGCGCTCCGGCAAGGTCTTTTTCCCGGCGGATTGCCTCAAATATGCCCCGTTTTGCGAGCTTGCGGCAACGGCCTATGTGACGGCGGCGATGGACGAGGAAACGCCGGTTCTACCCGGGCCGAACTACCGGCTCGTGCGCCATCAGGTATTTCGCAGCACGGTGTCGGAAAAGAGCGAGCTTCTCGTCTTCATGCCGGGGGCTGCGAACTTTTCACGTTTTTCCCTGCCGCATCTTTCCACGGGCATGCGCTCCAACGCGGTGCTGGCCATCGCGGCGGCGCTGGAAGACGGGGTGGGGCAGGGGGAAATCGCCGATCGGCTGCGCGACTGGAGGCCCTCCTCCATGCGCGGCGAGATCTTCCTTAGCGGCGGACTTTCCTGGTATCTCGACTGCTATAACGCCAATCCGGCCTCGATGCTGGATGCCGTCCGCAACTTCCGCGAGTGTTTCCCGAGGGAGCGGCACCTGCTGATCCTCGGCTGCATGAACGAGCTGGGAACGGAGAGCGGAAATCTGCACCGGGCTCTGGGCCGGGCGATCGGACAGGTTCAGTCGGAGCAATTCTGCATCCTTGGGGCGCAGGCGGAGGATCTCGCGGGCGGCCTTGCGGAGGCAGGCGTCCCCGCAGCGAAAATCCTCGCCGCCAAGGAGCGCGCAGAGGTGCGTGCCGCGCTCGACAGTTTTGCCGACGAACCCGGCGCCGTTTTCATCAAGGGCAGCCGCTCCTACCGCATGGAGGAGTTCGCGCCCGAATCACCTTTACACAAAGAGTAATCCACGTGCTTACCTATCTTCAGTATCTTGGTTCGGACGAGTCGCTGAGTTTTCTCCGGCTCTTCCGCTACATCACGGTCCGCAGCGTCGGCGCGGCGGCTACGGCGCTCTTCATCTCGTTTGTCGCCGGGCCCTACATCATCCGCAAACTACGCGAATTCAAGGCCGCACAGGCTTTCCGCACCGCCGGTGAGATCGGCGAGAAACTGGCGCAGGACGCGGTGGCCAAGGCGGGCACCCCGACGATGGGCGGCATCCTCATCTTCCTTTCCGTGTCGGTGAGCACGCTTGTCTGGGCGAGGCCGAACGTTTACATTCTGACGGCGCTGACGGTGTACGCGGGACTGACCCTCGTGGGTTTCCTCGACGATTACCTCAAGGTGAAGAAGAAGAACAGCCGCGGCCTGCCGGGACGCTACAAGCTTATCGGACAGACGCTCATCACGCTGACTACACTCGTGCTTCTACTCACCTGCGGGGACGTGTTCTCCGGCGGCGAGGCACAGGCCTCCTACGTTGCGGAAAGCACGCTCCAGATGTGGGTTCCCTTCCTCAAGGACCCGGTGATCGCGGTGATGCCGCTGGCTTTTGCGGCGATCTTTCTTTTCTTCGTTCTAGCGGGTTCCTCCAACGCGATCAACCTGACCGACGGCATGGACGGACTGGCCATCGGCTGCACGGTGACGGCGGCGATGGCCTTCGGCATCATGGCCTACCTCACCGGTCACAAGGTGGCGGCGGACTATCTTCTTTTGCGCTATCTGCCAGGCAGCGGCGAACTTGCCGTCCTTTGCTCGGCACTTGTAGCGGGGAGCCTCGGCTTTCTCTGGTACAACGCGCACCCGGCGGAAGTCTTCATGGGCGATACGGGCAGCCTCGCCATCGGCGGGCTCATCGGCGCGATCGCCTTCATGATCCAACAGCCTTTCACCCTCGTCATCGTTGGCGGAATCTTCGTCATGGAAGCCACTTCCGTCATTTTGCAGGTCGTTTCCTTCAAGAGCACGGGAAAAAGGATTTTCCTTTGCTCTCCAATCCATCACCATTTCCAGCTGAAAGGCTGGAAGGAGACCAAGGTGGTCATCCGCTTCTGGATCCTGTCGCTCATCTTCGCGGTGAGCGGGCTGGCCACACTCAAACTTCGATGATTTCGTCCGCAGACAGTCAGAAAAATTCCCCCTTCGCGCGCCCCGTTGCCGTCATCGGTCACGGGGTGAGCGGGCAGGCCGTGGGCGGCCTGGTCGCGCGCCTTGGCGGAACGAGCGTCTATTACGACATGAAGAGTCGCAGCGCCGAGCATGTCTTTGACCGCGAGTCCGCCCGCAAGCACGATCTCTGTGTCTTCAGCCCCGGCTTCGAGATCGACCACGCCTGGCTCAAGATCGCGCGCGAGGCCGGTTGCGAGGTCGTGGGAGAGCTTGAATTCGCCTCGCGTCACTGGAAGGGACCGCTCTACTGCGTGACCGG
This sequence comes from Puniceicoccales bacterium Verruco_01, assembly GCA_001604565.1. Taxonomy (GTDB): domain Bacteria; phylum Verrucomicrobiota; class Verrucomicrobiia; order Opitutales; family Oceanipulchritudinaceae; genus Verruco-01. The sequence goes on from LVBV01000026.1 coordinate 20,710, forward strand.
CTCCAACGGCAAGACCACGACGACCGAACTTTTGCGCAACGCTCTGAACGCGGCGGGGCGTCCCGCACTTGCTGTTGGCAACATCGGCAGGCCCCTTTCGGACATCTGCCTGCGCGCCGAGTGCGAGGGGAAGACCGCCGTGTGCGAGGTGAGCTCCTTTCAGGCGGAGTCAGCAGAGGATCTGCGCATTGACGGCCTCGTCTGGCTGAACCTTTACGACAACCATCTGGACCGTCACGGCTCCATGAAGGCGTACTTCATGGCCAAGTGGAGACTGGTGGAGCGCCTTCGCGCGAGACTGCTTGTCGTTGGCGGGACGGTGGCCGATTTCGCGAAGGAATTCGGCCTGACCCTTCCGGACTATGCGGAGGTCGTTCGCGAGGGTGATATGGAGAAGTGGCCGATGCCGGATTCCTGTGCCTACTGCGTGCGCAAACAGGCGGAGAATCTCCTGCTCATCCGCCGCTTCTGGTCCCGGCTTGGCCTCGACGAGGCAATCCTGCGCCGCGAGGCCGAGACTCTTGAGCCGTTGCCTTTCCGCATGAACGCGCTGCCGGGGCCCGACGGAGTCACCTACTGGAACGACTCCAAGGCGACGAACTTTGCCGCGACGCTGGGCGCGCTGGACAATTTCAGCGAAAAGGTGGTGTGGATCGGCGGGGGCAAGAACCGCGGGGAAAACCCCGAAACGCTCGCCGCGGAGATTGCACCGCGCCTTCGCATCGCCATTCTTACCGGCGAGACCGCTTCCGCACTCGGCGGAGCCCTCTCCCGGCGCGGAGTGCCGGTCCGTCTCTGCGAAAACCTTTCGGACGCCGTTCTCACGGCGAGAAAAACCGCCCTCTCCGGCGAAAACGTTCTCTTCAGCCCGGCCCATTCGAGCCATGATGCCTACCGCGATTATACCGAGCGCGGCAGACATTTCGAATCCCTTGTGGCCAGACTGGGGGATCCCGTCCGATGACCGATTCTGCGTGCAATTCTTAGGAGTGATCATGAAAAACAGAAACTTTGCTGGGCTGTTCTTTGCAGCCCACGTAACTCTCGGAGCGGCCCTGCTGCTCCTTTCCGGTTGCGAGACGACCAAGCCGCAACCCGCCCCGGCTCCGCGCCCGGGTGAAAACGTGCCGCTTGCCGTGGGCACCCCGCGCCCGATCAATCCGGCGTTCAACCCGGAGCTTCAGCCTCCGACGCGTCCCGCCGAGGGAGCGGCTTTGACCCCCGAGGACAACGGCCCGGTGCTCCAGCCCGCAGCCCCCGTCCCTGCGCAGGAATACGTTGTGGCCAAGGGCGACAGCCTTGCCCGCATCGCCAAGAAGTTCGGCGTCTCCGTTGCTGACCTCAGGGCCGCCAACGGCCTTACCTCCGATTCCATCAAGGTGGGCCAGAAACTGACGATCCCCGCCCAGGTCGCGGGTGACGCCACGATCATGGCCGTGGAAGGTGCGTCCGCCGCGGGCGCCGCACAGACTTATGTGGTGGCCAAGGGCGACAGCCTTTCCCGCATTGCCAAGAAGTTCGGCGTCTCCGTTGCCGACCTCAAGGCCGCCAACGGCCTTACCTCCGACACGATCAAGGTGGGGCAGACCCTCACGCTTCCCGCCAGCGCCTCGGCCACTCCCGCGGCCCTGCCGCCCCCGCCCGCGCACAATGTCAAGAGCTCCGGCCTCACCTACAAGGTGGAGAAGGGCGACACCATCGGTTCCATCGCCCACCGCGCCGGTGTGAAGGCGAAGGACCTCATGGATTTGAATGACATTTCCGACGCGAAGAAGCTCAAGGTGGGCGCCGTCCTCAAGCTGCCCGCGGGCGCCAAGAAGATCGCCGCCACCTCTTCGGCCAAGGCTGCCCCGGCTCCGGCTCCGACCGGCGCCAACATGCTTCCGACGGACGTTCTCGGCGTGAATCAGACCCCGGCCCCGAAGCCGGCGGCTCCGGCGAGTGCCGCGCCCGTCCCGGTCAAGCCGGGCACCCCGGCTCCCGCTCCGGCCCCGTCCGCGCAGAGCGATCTGGAAAACCTCGGTGCGGAGCCCGTTGCCCCCACCATTCCCGTTCAGGGCGTGTCCTCCATGGACCAGCCCTAACTAGCAACCATAACCCGAACGACGAACGCAATGGCCCTGCCTGTCAATGAGAACCCCGAAGCAGGCTTCATGGCCCGCTTCTCCCGCGCGTTGCCGGCGATCCTGCTGGTGATGTGTGTGGGGTGTCTCTTGATCATGGGCCTGATGGTACTGTGGAGCGCCGGACTCGGCGAGTCCGGCGCCCCGCAGACCTTCATCCGCAAGCAGGCGGCCTTCGCCTGCGTGGGAGCGGTCGCGATGATCGTTGTCTGGCGCATGGATCTGGAATGGCCCCGCAAATTCGCCATTCCGATTGCGATCGTCAGCGTCGCGCTCCTTGTTTCCGTGCTTGTTCCCGGGGTGGCTAGGTCCATCAACGGCTCGCGCCGCTGGCTGGACCTAGGCCCCGTGAACATGCAGGTGTCCGACTTTGCCAAGATTGGTCTCATTTTCGTCCTGGCGCACTACCTTGCCAGCGAACAGCGCCGCATGGAGGGCTTCTGGCGGGGGTATGTCTTCCCCATGATGATCGTGGGGGTGCCCTTTCTTCTCATCATCAAACAACCCGACTTCGGGACGGCCCTGCTCTGCGGGGTCGTCGGCGGAACGCTCATCTTCATGGCGGGCGCCCGCCTCGCCTATCTGATCCCGACGGCGCTTCTTGGCGCCGTTCTCTTTTCTGTGGCCGTGTTTCTTGACCCCGTGCGCCTCAAGCGCGTCATGAGCTTCCTCGACGTGGAGGGCAACAAGGCCGACGGCACCTTCCAGCTTTGGCAGGGAATCCTCGCTTTCGGCAGCGGAGGCTGGTCCGGCGTGGGCCTGGGCAACGGACGCCAGCAGAACTCCCTGCCCGAGGTCCACACGGACTTCGTCTTCGCCATCATCGGCGAGGAAATGGGCTTTGTCTGGACCGTCACGGTGGTGGTCCTCTTCCTTTCGATCCTTCTTCTTGCCGTCAGTCGCCTGCGTCGCGCGCCGAACCTTTACCAGTACATGGTGGTGACCGGTGCGCTGCTGCTTCTCACCCTTCAGGCGCTCATCAATTTCGGCGTGGTGACCGGATGTCTGCCCACCAAGGGAATGAGCCTGCCGCTCATTTCCTACGGCGGCTCGAATCTCGTCGCCACGTGCATCCTCATCGGCATTCTCCTGAACGGGATGACGAAGTGGAACCATCTCTCCAACATCCAGCCGAACGAAGTTTTCCGCCGATGAGCCGTTTTGTGATAGCCTGTGGAGGAACCGGCGGACACCTCGCCCCGGGAATAGCTGTCGCCGAGGAACTGACCAAAGCCGGCCATGAGTGCGTGCTGTTGGTCAGCCGCAAGGGCGTGGACGAGCGCCTTTCCGCGAAATACGCGAATCTTACCTTCGTGAAGAGCCCCGGACGCGGTATGCAGGGCGGCGTTCTTGGCATTCTTCCCTTTCTGGCGAGCCAGGTTCACTCGATCTGGTTTGCCTTTCGCCTGCTTTCGAAAAAGACGGGCGCGGTGATGGCCTTCGGCGGCTTCACCTCAACGGGCGTGGTCATCGCGGCGTTTCTGCGGGGGATTCCCGTGGCTCTGCACGAGGCCAACCGCAATCCGGGCCGCGCCGTGCGCCTCCTGCGTTATTTTGCCAAGCGTCTATACCTGCCCGATGCGGTGATCCTCTCGGGCGTGCGCGCCAGCATCGTGCGTTACCCCGGCTATCCGGTGCGCAGCGAGATCCGCCGCATTCCCCGTGCGCAGGCGCGCGAGACCTTCGGCATCGACTCGATCGGCAAGCTCCTCGTGGTCCTCGGCGGCAGCCAGGGTGCGGCCTCGCTCAACAAGTGGGCGGCGGAGAACGCGCGCGCCCTCTGCGCCAATGGCATCAGCCTCGTCTGCGTGTGTGGACCGGCGCAGGATGTGCCCGCCGACTTCGAGATGCCGCACGCGGGCGGCATGGCGAAAGCCCGCTTCATCGCCTTCTGCGACAAGATGGGCACGCTCCTCAGCGCCGCGGACATCGTCGTCTCGCGCGCGGGCGCGGGCTCCATCGCGGAGATCGTGGAATGCGTCGTGCCCTCGATCCTCGTGCCCTATCCCTTTGCCGTCGACAACCACCAGCAGGCCAACGCCCGCTATCTGGAGCAGCAGGGCGGCTGCGTCGTCGTCGATCAGGAGAGGCTCGGCGGTCTTCTCTCGGAAGTTCTGGACCTTGCCTACAGCGACTGGATGCAGGAGCGCCTTTCCTTCAATCTCGAACAGGTCCGGCGCAACAACAGCGCCTCGGACATCGCGGCGGATCTCTGTCAGCTCGCCAAGCTGCCGGAAGCGTCCGGCGCGCAACCGGTCACCTCACCTTCCCCATAACCCCACATGCAAGCGCGCAAGGAAACTGTCGTGATGGTCGGAGCCTGCGGAATGGGCATGGCCCCGCTCGCCATCTTCCTCAAGGAACGCGGACTGAACGTCGTCGGCTGGGATGACCATCCCTCCGAACGGGTGTGCGATCTCTTGCGCAAGAATGGCATCGCGATGCTGAAGGAGCCGAAACTGCCCGAGGATTGCTCGCGCGTGGTCTATTCCACGGCCATCGGGGCGGAGCACGAGCTGCGCGCGCAGGCCCGCGAGATGGGCATCCTGCAGGTGCGCCGGGGCGAGATGCTTGCGGCGGAGGCCTCGCAGTTCCGCCTCGTCGCCATTGCGGGGAGCCACGGCAAGACCACGACGACCGGCATGCTGCTGCACGCCCTGCGGAAATTGAAGTTCCCCTCCGGCGGCATCCTCGGCGGCCTGTATGCGGACAAATCCTCGCCCGCGAACCTCGGCACCAACGACTGGCTCGTGGCCGAGATCGACGAGAGCGACGGCACGATCGAACATTTTTCCCCCGAGATCACCATCGTCCCGAACCTCGACTGGGACCATGCGGACCATTACCGCCGCCCGGCGGAGATCGAGGCGGCCTTCGGGCGGCTCTTCCGCCGCACGCGCGGCTGTGTGTTCCTGCCGAAGGACGATCCCGTCCTCCAGCGCCTTTCCGAGGAGAACCCGGGTCCCACATACCTCCACTTCGGACCGGGTTGCGAGTATGACGGTACCCTCCTGCGCCAGGAGGGTACGATGCAGACTCTCCGCCTCGCGGGCGACTTCCCCGAGGGCGAGGCGCAGGTGCGCGCCATCGGCGAATTCAATGCCGCCAACGCCGTGGCCGCCCTTGCGGTCGCGCGGTACCTCGTCGGGGAGGACTTCGATCCCAACGCTCTTGCCGACTACCCGGGCGTCCGCCGACGCCAGATGAGGCTTTTGCAGCACTCCGGGCTCGATGTCTATCAGGACTACGCGCACCACCCCGGGGAGATCGAGCCGCTCTTGCGGGCCCTGCGGCAGGCGCATCCGGACCGTCGCCTCGTCGTCGTCTTCCAGCCGCACCGCTATTCGCGCACGGCGCAGTTCAAGCCGCAGTTCGCCAAGGTGCTGGAGAGGGCGGACGAGGTGCATCTCCTGGACGTGTATGCCGCGAGCGAGCGGCCCGTTCCCGGCGGCCTTTCGAGCGATCTGCTCGCCCAGTTCCGCGAGGGCTTCCCCGTGAAGCTCGCCGCGACGAAGGCCGACCTTTACAAAAACCTTGCCGAGGTGCCCCGTCCCGCCGTCATCGCCTTTGTCGGCGCGGGCGACATCGAGGACTGGGCCGAACAGTATGTGGAAAGCGCCTCCCGCAAAAAAGGAAAGAAGGAGGGTGGAAAGACCATGTCGCAGCCGTCGGTTTACGAACTCTTGCGCTCCCGTGTTTCCGGGGCGACGCCCATCCTCGAAAACGAGCCGCTCGGGCGTCGCACGACGATGGGCGTGGGCGGTCCCGCGCGCTATTATGCCGAGCCCGCGACGATGGCGGATTTGCTGGGCCTTCTCTCGGGCGCGAGGGAGTCGGAAATCGACATCTTTGTCATCGGGCGCGGCTCGAATCTTCTGGTTCTGGACGCGGGTTTTCCGGGACTTGTGATCCGGCTTTCCTCCGAGGCATTTTGTGACATCAAGCCTCTGGAAGGCGGACGCCTCCTTGTCGGCGCGGGCGCGCGGCTCAAGCAGCTTTGCAGCGATGCGGCCAAACTCGGCCTCTCCGGCTTCGAGCCCTTCGAGGGCATCCCGGCGACGGTGGGCGGGGCGCTCCGCATGAACGCGGGCGCGATGGGTTCCTGGCTCTTCGAGGTGGTGGAGAGCGTGGACCTCATCACCCCCGAGGGTGTTCTGGAAACCCGTCCGGCGTCAAAGCTCACCGTGAACTACCGCGAGTGCGCGGACTTGAAGAACAACGTGGCCGTGGCCGCCGTTTTCAAGGCAAAGGGCTGCGAGGATCACGCCGCCGTCAAGGCCCGGATGGAAGCCTTTGCCGCCAAGCGCAAGGCGAGCCAGCCGCGCGAACCCAGCGCGGGCTGCGTCTTCAAGAACCCGAAGGGCGACTTCGCGGGACGGCTCATCGACATGGCGGCCCTCAAGGGCCTGCGCGTGGGCGGGGCCGAGGTCTCCGAGGTGCACGGCAATTTCATCATCAACCGCGGCGGGGCGACGAGCGAGGACGTTCTCGCCCTCATCCGTAAACTGCGGAGCGTCGTGAAGGAAAAATACGGCGCCGAACTGGAGCCCGAGGTTCAGGTTCTGGGCTCGAACTGGGAGGACATTCTGTAATATGCCGAGGATCGTTGTCTTCAAGGGTGGCTGTTCTTCCGAGCGCGAGGTGAGTCTCGTGTCGGGGAAGGCCGTGGCGGAGGCGCTGCGCCGTTGTGGTTGCGACGTGGCGGAAATCGACCTGACTGCGGAGGCCCTGCCTGCAGGGATCGACCCGTCGCGCGACGTGATCTTCCCGGTGCTGCACGGCGGCTACGGGGAAAACGGCGGCGTGCAGGCGGACCTCGAAAAAGCGGGCTTCGCCTACGCCGGTTGCGATGCCGCCGCGAGCGCCATCTGCATGGACAAGCCGAAAGCCAAGGCCCTCGCGGAAAAGGCGGGGGTGCGCGTGGCAAAGAGCGTGGTCCTCGACGAATCCACGCATCTGACGGCGGCGGAAATCGTCGCGGCGATCGGCGTCGCGGACCTCGTGGCGAAGCCGGCCTGCGAGGGTTCGAGCGTCGGCCTCGCACTTCTGGCGAGCGAATCGGAACTGGCCGCGTGGCTTGGAACCCAGCGCAAGGGAGTGTGGCTTGTCGAAGAGCGCATCCGCGGGCGGGAGCTCACCTGCGGAGTCCTCGGCGGGAAGGGTATGGGCATCGTCCAAATCGTCCCCGCCGTGGGCGTCTATGACTTCAAGAGCAAGTACACCCCCGGCTCCACGAACTACATTTACCCGGCCCCCATTTCCGAGAAGGCGGCGGACACCGTGCGCCGCAAGAGCGAAGCCGCCTTCACCGCTTGCGGCTGCCGCGACTACGCGCGCGCGGACTTCATCCTGCCTGCGGACGGCGAGCCCGTTTTCTTGGAACTGAACACCCTTCCCGGCATGACTCCGACGAGCCTCCTTCCCAAGAGCGCCTCGTGTGTCGGACTGTCCTTCGAGAAGCTCGTCCTCAAAATGATCGAGCCCGCGATTGCCAGAATGCCGGTAAAAGCTGTTTGCTAACACTGCGATGGCCCAGAACGAAAAAGAGACGGACGCGCAAGCAAGGCGCGAGTGGAGCGATATCCAGCAGGCCGACCGCCGCGGGGCGACAACCGCCGTGGCACGCCGTCGTCGCACGGTGCGCCTCTGGCGCATGGCCGGCCTCGGCACGCTCGCCGCAGTCCTCTGCGTGGCCCTCGTCACCGCGTACGTCTCCGCCTCGCGCAATGCCACCGCGCTGGAGCCTTCCGCCTTTCTCGCAAAAGTCACCTTCCGCACCGACGGCGTCCTGACGGACCGCTGGCTTTCAAAGGCGCTCGACATCCGCGAGGGCATGGCGATGGGCTCCATCGACGTGGCCTCCATCCGCCGACGTTTGGAGGAGAGCGGCCAGATCAAGAGCGCCTCCGTCACGCTGCGCCTGCCGAGCGAGCTGGTCATCGAGGTTCGCGAGAAAATTCCGTTCCTGCGCGCGAGCGCACAGACTCCCGAAGGCACGAAGCTCCTTCTCGTCTCGGAGGACGGCGCGATCTTCGAGGGCGCGAACTATCCGCTCAACACGCTCCGCGCGCTCCCGTACGTGGACGGCGTTTCCTTCCGCAAGAGGGGCGACGGCTACGAGCCGATCGCCGACGTGGCGCCCGTGGCGGCCTTCCTTTCCACTGCTCGCGCGCGTTGGCCCAAGATCTACCGCGACTGGACGATCGTCTCCCTCAAGCGGTACAAAGGCCTTTCGCAGGGCTCGGTGATCGAGGTGAAAAGCCGGACTCTCGGCACCCTCCAGTTCACCCCGGACAATGTGGAGGATCAGCTCCGCAGGCTCTTCGGGGCCCTCACGGGCGGGGCGCTCAACGATCCGCGGCAGGTGACGGGCGTGAACCTCACCATTCCCGGGCAGGCCATCTTCGACTACGGGGACGCCAAGGTCCCCGGCAAGACACAGTCTTCCAAACCTCAGGGAGGACGCTGAATTTATATGGGTCAGGACAAAATCGTTGGCGCAATTGAAATCGGGACGAGCAAGGTGATTGTGCTCGTCGCGGAAATCATTGGCGGAAAAAGCCTCAATATCATCGGGGAGAGCCATGCGACGGCCTCCGGGATGCGCAAGGGGCAGATCATTTCCCTTCGCGAGGTGAGCGACTGTACGCACAAGGCCATCGCCGAGGCGGAAAAATCCTCCGGCGCGCAGATCGACAGCGCGTATCTGGCGATCTCCGGCGCGCACCTGCAGGGATTTTACGACAGCGGTGTGGCCACCGTGAGCAGCGCCAGCGGCATCGTGACGGAGTCGGACATCCGTCGCGCTCGGGAGAACGCCAAGATGCGGAACCTCCCGCCGGGCCGCGTGTACCTGCATCACGAGTGCTGCGGATTTCTGCTGGACGGGCGCCGCGTGGCGGACCCCGTGGGCATGGTGGGCGAGAAGGTGGAGACCGGCTACTGGCACATCCATGGCGACGAGCGCCTGACCGCGGACCACATCCACGTGGTGAACGGAATCGGTCTCAACGTGGACTGCATGGTGGTCTCGGCCATCGCCTCCGCGAGCGTCGCGGCGGGCGACGAGGAAAAGAAGAACGGTGTCCTCGTCATCGACATCGGCGCGGGCACGACCGATTACGCCCTCTACCGCTTCGGCACGATTCTCCGCACGGGCGTGGTGCCGATCGGCGGCGACCATGTCACCAACGACCTCGCCATTGGCCTGCGCATGAACGCACGCTATGCCGAGAGCGTGAAGCTGCGCTTCGGCAAGGGAGTCCTCGACATCACCGACAAGAACGACACTGTGATGCTGATCGGCGACCTGACGATCGGCGATCGGCCCATCCCGCGGCTGGCCATCGACAAGATCGTCCACGCGCGCATCGAGGAACTTTTCATGATCGTCAAGAACCAGCTCGGCAGCGACCTCGGCCCGCAGAACGTGCCCTCCGGCGTGATCCTGACGGGCGGCACGGCGCGCCTGCCGCACATCTGCGACGCGGCGCAGGAGGTCCTCGGCGTCCCGGCGAGGCTTGCGGACAGCCCCCAGTGGGTGAGCGACCCGCAGCTTTGCGTGCCGGAGTATTCCACGGCGCTCGGGCTTCTCTCGGAGGGCTTTGCAACACTGCGAGCCAGCTACCGCGAGGCGGCCTCGAAGAAATGGTACAGCCGCCTTTCCGGAATCTTTGGCAAGTAACCTTTTCAGGAGTCGGACATGGACAACGAAGAACTGAGCCAGGCGTTCCCCGGCCTCGACGACAAGCGCCTCCGCGTCAAGATCATCGGCGTGGGCGGAGCGGGCGGCAACGCCGTGGACCGCATCAAGCTGGACGACCTCGGGCAAGTGGCCCTAGCGGTGGTGAACACCGACACCAAGAGCATGGCTTCCTCCCCGATTCAGGAGAAGCTGCTCGTGGGCCGCTCCATCACGCGCGGACTTTCCACCGGCGGCGAGGCGGAGATCGGTCGCAAGGCGGCGGAGGAGGACGCGGCCCTCATCGAGAAGATGGTGGACGGCGTGGACCTGGTGTTCCTTCTGGCGGGCCTGGGCGGCGGGACGGGCAGCGGCTGCGCGCCGGTCGTCGCCAAGGCGGCCAGCAAATCGGGGGCTCTTGTCCTAGCCTTCGTCACCATGCCCTTCACGCGCGAGGGCGAGCGCCGCCGCAAGCAGGCCGAGGACGCCCTCTCGGAACTGCGCCAGTGCTGCGATGCGGTGATCGCCCTGCCGAACGACATGCTCCTGCAGCAGATCGACGAGAAGGCAACGGTGCTGGAGGCCTTTGCCATTGCCGACGAATGGGTGAGTCGCGGCGTGAAGGCGATCTGGGGGATGCTCTTCCAGTCCGGCATGATCAACGTGGATTTTGCGACGCTGCGGGCGGCTTTCCGTTACCGGGGCGGCAAGACGCTTTTTGGACTGGGTTGCGGCGAGGGCGAGGACTGCGTCAAGAAGGCCCTCGCGGACCTGGAACTCTGCCCGCTTCTGCACCTGCCCGATTACAAGTATGCCAAGGCGGACTCGCTCATCCTCAACATCTGCGGGGGGCCGAACCTCGCCATGAGTCAGGTGAACGAGATCATGGACGCGGTTTGCGAAAAATTCGGCAGCCGCCAGAACACGGTGCTCGGCGCGGTGATCGACGGGGCGATGCGGGATGCGATCCGCATCACCGTGATCGGCACGACAGACGTGTCCGGCGCGGGTCAGGGGCAGCGCCCTTCGGCAACGCGTCCCGCGATGCAGACCGCTCCCAACGCTCATTCTTCAGCTCCGGCGGCGGACCAGGCCCGGCGCCTCGACGAGCGAGCCTCGCAGCACGAGTTCAACTTCCAGAATGGCGAGGAACGCGGGTTCTTCGACGCCACCGAGACGAACCTCTACAACGGCGAGGATCTCGATGTTCCGACCTTCCTGCGCCGGGGCATTCGCGTGCAGCTCCAGTAGCAGAGGGTTGTGACAGGCGTTCAAAAGTGTCGCGGATGCGGCGTTTTTGTCACGTGGCGGTTGCTTTCGCGCGACTTCCCGGGCACTATGCAGGGACGCCATGCTGCCCGCAAACCCCGCTGCCTTCAATGCCGACAAACTCGCCCGCGACATCCGCGGTGCGGCGTCGATGATGCTGGGAGTCGAGGTGGAGAAAATTCCAGGCTACGACGAGAAACTGGTGGCGAAGATCACGCAGTACGCGGCGAATTTTGCCGTCAGCCTCAAAAGCGGGCGGATCACCGGTTCCACACGGGACTTCATGGCGGAGGGCCTGCGCACCCACATCCGCGCCTTTGTCGGCGCGCTCCAGAGCGGGAACCTCATCGCCCTCAACAAGGCGCACTTTGGCGTGAGTTTCGTCGTCTTCAAGACGATTTCGGACGCCTCGGGCGTGGAGGTCAAACCGTGACGCGCAGACCGTCCCAAGCGTAGCTCACGCCCTCCGGCAGGGTTTTCCCGTCGCGGTCGTGGTCGATGTCGGAAGTCATGTGCGTGAAGAAGGTGCGTTTGGCGGCGATCCACGCGGCGGCGGCGAGGGCGGCCTCCGTGTTCATGTGTGTGGGGTGGGCGCGGGGACGCAGGGCGTCCAGAACCAGAACGTCCGCGCCGCGCGCGAGGGCTTCGGCCTGCGGCGTCACCTCGCGGCAGTCCGTGTAATAGGCCAGGCGCCTGCCGGTGGAGGCCTCCGTGAAGACGAGGCCCATCGTCTGCACCGGGCCGTGGGGGAGAAGGGTCATTTCGATCCGGCCTTGCGGCAATTCCAGTAGCGGCGGCATTTCCGCCAGCGAAAAGGCCGCGTAGCCCCGGCTGACGGGCTTTTCATGACAGGCGTAGGGGAAGATCGCGCGGATGCGGGAAAGACCCTCCTGAGTCGCGCGGACGGGCAGGGCGGTGCCGCCCTTCAAGTCGCAGTAGCGGCGCAGATCGTCCATGCCGAGTACGTGGTCCGCATGCCCGTGCGTGAGAAGGAAAAGATCGACGGCGGGGATTTTCTCGCGGATGCACTGGAGGCGGAATTCCTGCGCGGCGTCCACTTGCACGTGCAGGCCGTCCATGACGACATGGACGCTGGAGCGCGTGCGCCAGTTCTTCGGGTTACTCAAGTCAAGCACCTCGTCCTCGGGCTGCGCGATCATGGGCACGCCCTGCGAGGTTCCCGTCCCAAGGAAGATCAATTCCATCCGTGGATTCTGCAACCGGACCCCCGCGCGAGGCAACGCCCAATCGAAGAGGCGGTGCTATCCGAGCTTCACCAGGAGCTGGAAGTCCTTGCGGCCCACGACGGTGACGGGCTGGCCGCTCTGGGCGAAGCCGACGGTGAGGGTGGCCTCGTACTGCACGCCTTCGATCACCACAGTTCCCGAGGGCCGCAGGTCCGTCACGGCCCTGCCCGTTGTGCCCGGCGCCGGGAAGGAGGGCGAGGCGACGGGTTCCGCCACGGGCTGCGTCGCCGGGGCGTTGCCGGAGGCGCCCTCCAGCACAAGGTGCGCTAGGAAGAGGCGCTTGGGCAGGAAGCGGTAGAGAACCGCAAAGAGCGCCATGGCCGCAAAGACGGCGAGCAGCACCTGGAAGGTGGCACTCATGAGGCGGTCTCCGTTGAACTCGAAGCCGCCGCCGGTCTTGGGCCACACGTCGCCGAGGCTCCAGACGAGGGAGCCCACCATCAGGATGACGCCGGTGATGGCCAGCACCATGATGCCCGGCAGAAGGAAGAGCTCCAGCAGCACGAGCAGCAGGCCGAGGCCGAAGACCAGCAGCGGCTCGTTCCCGGCAAGGCCTGCGATGTAGTTACTTAAGAACACGATGACAAGGAGCGAGATGCCCGCGATCCCCGGCAGGCCGAAGCCCGGCGTGTAAAATTCGATCACAAGGCACAAAAAGCCGATGCCCATGAGGACGGGCGCCACCTTCTCCATGTACATCGCCGCCGTCTCTGACCACGTCATTTCATAGCGGTGCAGCGCGTAATGGCCCTCGCCGTACTCCGCCTTCGCGAGGTCCTCCACGCTCTTGTAGATGCCCGAGCCCAGAAGCGGGGTCGGCGGCTCGCCGTACAGGACCATCGCCTCGTCCGCCGTGCGGGAGAGGAGACTTCCCTTGTCCTTGATCTTCACCCCGCCGATCTCAAGGACGTAATCCTCCTGCATCATCGCGCGCAATACGTCCGCCCGGCGTGGATTTTCCGCCGTGATGGCTCGGAGTTTCGCGTCGAAATAGCTGTCGATCTTGGTCTTGAGGGTGTGCGGGATGTCCTCGCCGCTCGACTGGATCACCGCCGCAGCGCCGATGACGCTCTTCGGGGCGAAGTAGATCTCCTGCGTCGCCGCACAGATGAGGGCTCCGGCGCTCATGGCCTCCTTCTTCACGAAGGCGATCGTCCGCCCGTGGAAGTTGTCCACCGCCTCCATCATTTCCAGCATGATGTCCGCCCGGCCTCCGGGGGTGTCCATCTCCAGCACCACGACCTCCGCGCCGCTGGAAATCGCTTTCTTCAGGCCGCGCCGAAGCACGTAGAGGTTCGTCTTGCCGATCTCGTCCTTGATCGGGATGACAAAGATGTCGGCCACGCCGTCCTCCGGCAGGGCCACGGGCGGGTGGTGCCACGTCGGCGCGGGCTTCTCCGCCACCTTGGGCGATTCGCTCGCGGTGGGTTCCGCTGCCGCCGGAGCGGGCTTCTCCTCTTCCGCGGGCAGGATTTCCTCCGCGCGAGCGCAGAAGAAGGCCGGTGCAAGAAACGCGAACGCCAGCAGGATGCGCCTAGTCATGACTTGATTCTTGTCCGCGCAAAGCCGCCCTGCAACGACAATGGACAAAAAAAGACGCCCCCGGAAGCCGGGAGCGTCCCTTGAAAGAAACGGATCTGTCCGCTAGATCGGCTGGGCCTGCATGGCCACGACTTCGGCGCGAATCGCCTCCGCCAGAGGCGCGCTGATGTAGCGTTCGCTGGGGCTCGGGGCGATGGTGACGATGTTCTTGCCCGCGAATTCGGGGCGACGCGCCAGTTGCAGGGCCGCCCAGAGGTTCGCGCCCGTGGAGATGCCCCCGGAAACGCCGTCCGAGAGCGCCGTGGCAAGCGACGTGTTGATCGCGTCGTCATTTTCCACGGCGATCACCTCGTCGAGAATGGCGCGGTTGAGCACCTTGGGCACGAAGCCCGCGCCGATGCCCTGAATCTTGTGCGGACCGGGCTTGCCGCCGGAAAGGACGGGGCTGCCCGCCGGTTCCACGGCGACGATTTTGACGGAGCTATTGCGGGCCTTGAGCACCTCGCCGACGCCCGTGATCGTTCCGCCCGAACCCACGCCCGCCACGAAGGCGTCCACGTGGCCGTCAAGCGCCTTCCAGATTTCCTCGGCGGTCGTTTTGCGGTGCGCCTCGGGATTGGCCGGGTTTTCGAACTGCTGGGGCATGTACGCGTCCGCGCCGTACTCCTGCAGGAGCTTGCCGGCCTTTTCGATGGCGCCCGGCATGCCCTTGGCCCCCGGCGTCAGCACGATCTGCGCTCCGAGCAGGCGCAGGAGAACGCGCCGCTCCACGGACATCGTCTCGGGCATCGTCAGAATGCAGCGATACCCCCTTGCCGCCGCCACGAACGCGAGCGCGATGCCCGTGTTGCCGGAGGTGGGCTCCACGATGATGCTGCCGGGGTGGAGTTTCCCCGCTTTTTCTGCGGCATCCACCATCGCCACGCCGATGCGGTCCTTGACGCTCGCGAGCGGATTGAAGAACTCGCATTTGATGAACACATTGGCGCGAAGCCCCGCCGCGGCGCGGTTGAGCTTGATTAGTGGCGTATCACCAACTGTTTCCGTGATGCTGTTTGCGAGTAACGCACGCATTGTCATGTCCTTATTATGCTGTTCC
>LVBV01000027.1 GCA_001604565.1 Puniceicoccales bacterium Verruco_01
AACGAACCTATCTCGATCTGAGCCTCTCAATTAAATGTGCGCAAAAGTCTGGACACTACCCATTCAAAGTGGACCAGTTTGTGAGGTCCAAGCACCGGCTCGACGCGATGGTCTGGGTCTTCATGCAGCTTCTCTCAACAGCCGAAAAGCGAGTGATCGCCTTCTTTCATCATCCCGACGCCGCTTATGCTTTATGATCTGTTTAAATTTCGGAGTAATACATCAAAGCCGGGGCGACAGGTTTTTGGAGGTGGCCTATAATCTTCCTTTCAAGACTCTGTAGGTTGTTCCCATGAATTCCCTGACGTGACGTAGCGGATTGATTTTGATAGCATTGACAAGCGCAGGCCAAACCTTGAAACGAATGAAGGTTCCCCTTGTTACAAAGCAGGCCAGCGTCCGTGTAATCAGAACTTTCTTCCGGTAGGCCTGATAAGGCTGCATTTTCTCCAGCACCGATCCCGACAGATCGGAATCTTGAATTGTGATATAACCATCCCTTACTGCGTCACGAAAGAGTTCGGCGCCGGCAGAGGTTCGAACGGCAATTGCGTTGACTCCAGCCGCCTCGCGAAAATCAGGGAAACCCTTCTCGTCGCAATGCCATGCATCCGCACAAGTGATATCTGCATGTTCGCCAATGCCGTCCGGGCATATCTTGCACCTGCCCAATACTCTATGTCCGAGAATCTTTCCCCATGAATCGTTATAGGACATCCGAACTTCCTTCCCCTGACGATCCATCGCTGAAGCGAAACCCGGCCAACCATTTCCACGGTATTTCAGAGACACGACATTTTTATCGTCCAACCCCATTTTTTCTAGCATTTTCGAGGTCGCATTCTGGCTGGGAACTCCCGCACAGAAGAAACTCAGATAATACCTTACCTTGTTTTTCAGTTCAGGGATCAAAGTCGCAGCCCTTCTCAATGCGGATACGTCGCAGGGCTTTCCGACAAATGCAAACGAATTGTATTTCTTTATCTCCGCCATGATATCCTGAAGCGGAGAGGATGGGGCGTAACGCGATCCTGTACGACGTTCGACCTCTGTCGGATCAGAGAAGGATGAAACTGCACAGAGAAGCGGATTCTCCGGATCGGAGGAGACACTCACGATAGCATCGACGCGTCCATTCTCCAGAAGATACTTCTGCAGCGCGCTGAGCGCTCCGCCCGTGGCCCCGTTGAACCGTAGCGAATCGTCACTCGCATATCCCGTAGTAAGGGAAATCAAGCGTCCCCATACGCCCCGATTGACACCATCCTCTTGTACGGGTTTCACATTCAGACCCGGACAGGACCATGCAATCTGCCTTGATACGTCTTCCGGCAGTGTGATCCCCGGCTGGATGCAAGGCCTGTTAAAACCATCCTTGTCCATGCGCATCCGCACGAAATCTTTACCCGCCAGAGACTGGCAGATCCCACACCCACAACAGGTGTGGGAGGATAACACTCGTTGTATTGGGTTATTCACGTTCCAGCGCCATTTTCAGGTTATTGTAGATACAGGCCTTGTATGGTTCCAAAAGCAGAGTCACTTTTTCATTCCCCTCTTCAACCTCCGCCCTGATTTCCTGCAGTTGATCGACGCTGGTACACAACGCGTGTGCGATTTCCTGCGAACTGGCGCTGCGGAGATCGACTGTCCGTCGGTAGCCCAAACTGCCAAAAAGACTGTCGAATTTCCTGCTGTATGCCAATGGGATCAGAGGAACACCTGAGGAAAATGCCGCAATGCATGAATGCATACGTGCTCCAGCAAAAATATCAAATCCGCTGATGTAGCTTTTTGCCTCAATCGGATTCCTGAACTCAGGCGCTACTTCAACGGATGGAAATTCACGCTGGAGCTCGCGGCATGCCTCAATGTCCAGTTCCTGTACGCCTTTCCGGGGAAAAACGTGAGCCACAAGGACAACCCGTACACCGCCCTTATCCAGGAGAGCTCGGATAGCCTTTCTCATGGAATCCGCATATGGTTCACGAATCCCGAACTCGTTGGAACCAGTGTATCCGTTAGTCCAGAGAAGACCTGAGATGTTCAAACCGAACAGACAGCACATATCGCGAGGAACAATTCGTTTCTCGTAGGGCAAGACCATTGCAAGATCCGTCGAGCATATCACAGAATCGCGATGAAGTTCTTCTTGGGCAAAGCGGGCGGAAATCTCGTCCCTGGCAAAGACATGGTCGGCGTGTCGCAGGGAGAATCCGGCAAGTCTACGCCAAAAAGGGTGATTCCAGGGTCCGATTGTCATGGGCGCAACGATCAGTTTCCTTCCGTTCGCTTCCGCAATGAGTTTTAACGAGATGTAGAGCAAGGCCCGTTGCCAGCCGTAGATATCTGCGAAACTGTCTCCGTCACTCATGTCGATTATAAGATCGCACCTGCGAAATGCAAATGGACGCGTGACTAGACCTCTTAGAATGCGTTTGGGGGAGCAATAATCAGGTATAAGCCTGAAAGCGATATTCCGCCCGAAAGTTTGTCCGGGGACTTTCCTGCGACCTGCAAAAACATCCACCGAAAGAGACACCCCAAGTCTCTCTGCGACTTCGTCGAGAATCGCAAGCTGTGCAAGGGAAAACGCAGAGATTCCCAAATTTTCACTCTCGGTATTGTGACCGAGAAGAGCGACGTTAAGTACTCGTTTGTCGATAACATTCATGCAAGAAGAAAACTGATCCGGATGGCAGCAGGAATCTTTGTATTTAGATGACATTGACAATATTCGCATTCAGCGCAAACAGGTTTGTACGCGTTGGATCGATGAAACGGCCTTTGCGATGATAAAACGGCGCTCTTCTGCATCCAGGGCGATGGCCCATGTCGAAAGCATAAGAGTGGAAGTTGTGCCCGTGCAAACAATGACAAGGCGCAGGAAAGAGTCGGACATCGTGTACGTCACGACCATCCCGGCGGACAATGAGAGGAGCGCTACCAGAATGCATGGGCCAAGCGATTCCACAATCCAGTTCTTGAACGATACTCCCAGAAGTTTTTTCGTCCAGAATACCCGTCCGAAAGAGCAAATGGCCGTCGTAATGATGAAAGCGATTCCCAGACTTGTTGGTGGATATCCCATCCAAAAAAAGAGCCAGACGAGAAGAAGCGTCATCATGCTCACAGTACCAATGGTTGCCTGATACCAGGCAATCTTGCCAAAAGCAGTCACCGCCATCATGAAACCGGAGCTTGCTCGGTCCAACAGGAATGCGATAATGATAAACTGCGTAATCGTTCCGGTATATTGAGGAGGGTGTTTGAGCCAGAGGTTCAGGATGTAATCAATCTCCACCAACAACGGCACAGCAAAGACAAGGACAAGAAGTGTCCCGTATTTGTTCGCTTTTTGGGAAAGTGAAAGCATGCGCTTCCTATCCCCGCCGCCTTCGCTCCTAGTAATCTCCGGGGAAAATGCTCCTATCATAGCCATCGCCATCTGGTCGGTGGCTGACATGATCTGGGTTGAAATCCCATAGGCCGCATTCACCATTGTCCCGAAAAAGAGGTTGAGTAGCAAGGCTGTTCCCTGATTCCGAAACAATCCCCCAAAACCTCCGAAAAGGTTCCATCCCACAAACGATCCAATCTGTTTTATGCAGTTCAGATTATATAACCTCGACACGCAGACCCTGCATTCGTCAAAACGCACCAGCGCCCAAACAATCATAGAGGACTGGACCAGAACAATCGTGGAGGTCATGCTGATTGAATAAATAATCAGCCGGTCGCCATTCGCCTTCATAAGGCAATAGGCGATACCAAAAACAGCCACCGCCTGAAACGAATTGAACAGGGCTACATCCACAATCCGCTGTTTTGCCGTGTACATACCAACAAAAGGTATGGAAATCGTACTGGCCACGGCGGAGCAGAGCGAAATGCGGAAAACCAATAGTGCGTCGGAAAGGCGTCCGTCCGGAATGTTAAGATAATGACAAATGACATAAGACCCGATCGGCCAGCCGATAATAACGACACATATCGCAAGACAAAGATGCATTCCCACCGCGGAATTGAACCATGAGCGCAACTCTTCGCAATCCTCTTTCCCGATGTAATAGGAGAAGAACCGCGCAACGCTGATCGACATGATCCAGTTCAGGAAGGTGATGAACACAATGATCGAACCAACGACACTAAACAGACCAAAATCCGATTGACCGAGCGCAAGCAACACCCAACGGCTGCTGAACAAGGTCAGCCCCATGGTCAGCAGCGACCGGGCGTAGGTGGCCAAAATATTGACAATCAATATCTTGGTATGATTTGTAGTAGCCACGATCTTTGCTGACAAAAGCGGGTGTCTGAGCCGAGGGGATCGTCAGGAGATTCTCGGGCCTGTGGTTCCGTCCGCAGTAGGAAAATGGTGCGCCAATCTTCTCCGCACGGTGAAGCCTGTACTACCTGACACCCGTGGAATCGGCAACCAACTTGAGCAGATACTGTCCATATTGATTTTTCTTCAATGGTTCGGCCAGCATCGCAAGCTGTGTCTTGTCGATCCATCCGTTGCGCCAGACGATTTCTTCCGGACAGGCGACTTTTAGTCCCTGCCGTGTTTCGATCGTTTCGATGAAGTTGCCCGCCTGAAGCAGCGTGCCGTGCGTGCCCGTGTCCAGCCACGCGTAACCGCGGCCCATGATCGAGAGCTTCAGTTGTCCGCGGTCCAGATACTCCTGATTCACTGTGGATATTTCCAGTTCGCCGCGCGCCGACGGCTTGATGCTCTTGGCGATTTCGACGACGCTGTTCGGGTAAAAGTAGAGGCCGACGATCGCGTAATTGCTCTTCGGTCTGGCGGGTTTTTCCTCGATGCTGACCACGTTGTTGCTCTTGTCGAACTCCGCCACGCCGTAGCGTTCCGGGTCGCTGACGTAATAGCCGAATATCCGTGCCTTGCCTAGCTTTTCCACCGTTTCGCGCGCTTCGCCAAGAAGCGCCGAGAACGAATAGCCGTAGAAGATGTTGTCGCCGAGAACAAGGCACACCGAATCGTCGCCAATGAACTTGTCACCGAGGATGAATGCCTGCGCGAGGCCGTCCGGCGAGGGCTGGACGACGTATTCGAAGCGGACGCCCCACTTTTTCCCGTCGCCGAGGAGCCGTTTGTAGAGCGGCGTATCCTCGGGTGTGGATATGATGAGAATCTCCCTAATGCCCGCCAGCAGCAGCACCGACAGCGGGTAGTAGATCATTGGCTTGTCATAAACAGGCAGAAGCTGTTTCGACACACCCATCGTGATCGGGTAAAGCCGCGTGCCGGATCCGCCGGCGAGGATAATGCCTTTCATGATTCGTATAACCCCGGAATATGGTGTGGATTCGGAGCGGGCGTGGGGATTTACAGTCCCAGCCGTTGACGCTGGTAGCGTTTCGAGGTGATGTCATCGCACCACTGAAGGTTGTCCAGATACCACCGCACAGTTTTTTCGATGCCGCTCCTGAAATTTTCAAGTGGCTTCCAGCCGAGCTCCCGGCAAATCTTCGAGCAGTTGATCGAATAGCGTCGATCGTGACCGGGTCTGTCTTTCACAAAAGTCTTCTGCTCCTTGTAGGAACGTCCGTCCTTGCGCGGTACATACCGGTCCAGCAGTTCGCAGACGTCATCGACAATGACAAGGTTCGCCTGTTCGTTCATGCCGCCGATGTTGTAGGTCTGCCCAAGGACACCCCTGGAAAGAACAAGCGCGATGCCGCGGCAGTGATCCTCCACGTAAAGCCAGTCGCGCACGTTCATCCCGTCGCCGTAGATCGGCAGAGGCTTGCCTTCCCGCGCGTTCAGGATCATGAGCGGGATCAGTTTTTCGGGGAACTGGTAGGGTCCGTAATTGTTCGAGCAGTTCGTCGTGACAACCGGCATCCCGTAGGTGTGGAAATAGGAGCGGACGATGAAGTCGCTCGACGCCTTGGAGGCTGAATAGGGGCTGTTGGGCGCGTAGGATGTTGTTTCCTCGAACGAAGGGTCCGCCGGACCTAGCGACCCGTACACCTCGTCAGTCGAAACGTGCAGGAACCGGAATGAGGCAGCCCGTTCCGCCGGGAGTTTCCTCCAGTGGGCGCGCGCGCAATCAAGAAGGCGCAGGGTGCCGATCACGTTGGTGAAGAAGAACGGTTCGGGCGAGTCTATCGAGCGGTCCACATGGGATTCCGCGGCGAAGTGAACAACCGCACAGACGTCCTCCTGTTCCAGCAGGGCGGAAACGACTTCCCTGTCGCCGATATCCGCCTGCACAAAGCGGTATTTCGGGTTCCGTTCCAGATCGCGGAGATTGTTTGGGTTCCCGGCGTAGGTCAGTTTGTCGAGATTGACCAATCCGTCGAAACCGCCTTCCGACAGCATGCGCGCACCGTCGCGCAACATGAGGTGGATGAAATTCGAACCGATGAATCCGGCGCCGCCGGTGACGAGTAGTTTCATGGAGAGATGGGATCAGGGGTTACCACTTATGCCGACTGTTTCCACGAAGCAAGCGCCTGATCTAACGCCTCGTGAACCGGTGTCATGTGTATGCCGCAGCCCTCCAGTTTCGTCGTGTCGAGGACGCAATTGGAACGCGGCGTTTTTGCGGCAAGCCGCATAAATGCTTCCTCACTTTCGAAAAACTCAAAGGCCTTCCGGCAAACACCGCTCTTCACGATGTGCTCAACCACCTCGTGCGTCGTGACAGAACCCGGGTTGGTCACGTTGTATTTGCCGAAGGGCAGCCTGCGCAACCACGTCTCAAGACAGGCCGAAGCGTATTCATAGCGCTGGCTGATCGAGTTGCGGGCCTCAAGAAGGCGCTGATAGCGTATCAGCTTGGTCAGATAGTTGCGGGGACTGTCCTCGTTGTCGAAGGGAATGCGCAGACGCCAGACATATACGTTGTCGTAGCTATCGAGGATCTCCTCGCCGAGCGCCTTGGTCCCGCTATAAAAGCTGCAATTGTTCGTATGGAAGGTGAAGTTCGGCGTATCAGTTTCCTTGAAGCCTGTGTCGCCCTTCCCTTTCGGACCGTCGCCGGAATAGATGCAGCCGGAGGAGACGTGTCCCCACGGAACCTTTGCAGCCGCACATGCCTCGGCAATGCGTCCGGGCAGCACCGCGTTTCCCATCAGGGTTTCCGCCTTCTGCATTTCACAGGCGTCCACATTCGGCTTGCCGGTGAATCCCGCCACATTGATCAGGAACTCGGGCCGAACCTCGCGCAGAAGCGCAAGAAGCGTTGCCGTGTCCGTGTAATCAACTTCCGCGCGGCTCAGATTGCGATATTCCAGACCACGTTTGCGCATGACGGTCTGAAATGCGCTTCCGACGTATCCACTTCCTCCCAATAATATTATCATGATACACCTTACTTGAATCCGAACAACTCGCTAAACATCCATTACTCCCTTGTCAGCGTGTAATACCTAAGGGGCTCCACAAACACCAACCTGATACATTGGCATCTTCGCTATATTTTTTGATTGGTTTTCAGTCCTTCCCGTATCTTTCCGGAAAAATCATGGTAAACCAATCTTGCCAGAAAAGCGAAGCATCCGAGAAATCCACCTCCAAAAAGAAACATGAACCTCTTGGGGAAAGCCTTTTTTTCAGGCAGAAAGGCGCGTTCGAGGACTTTGAAGGCATACTGATCGGACGATTCGGCAATTGATATCTTTTTCAATTCGTCCTCGATGAGGGAATAGATGGAGTTTTGCACCTCGATCTCCGGTCTTTCCTTGATCTGACCTTCGAGATACTTGATCTTGAGATTGCTCTCGTTGATGGCCTTGGTCCGAAGAATGTTGTTTACAAAAGAGATATAATTATTGGCCCACTGTTTTGCTTTGAGCGGGCTCTCCCATCTGACCGACACGTTGACCGTCAAATTCTTTTCGTCCGTTACGATAGTGAACACCTTTTCAAACTTCTTGTACATGACCTGCTTGGAAGGTCCTGGAGTCCGAAGAATATCATCATCGTCTTCCTTCAGATAATCTTCGCCGAGAACCTTGCGATACAATTTTGCCAAGCTTTTCGGACGTAAATAGGTGCCATCTTCCTCATAATCGTCATAGAACAGTTCATGGCGGAAATCGTATTTCTCCATGAAGGCGTCCGCCACATCGCGGGACGTGATATAGTTCATGTTGTACAGGAAATCCGAATCTCCTCCTCCCATCTGTCCGAGACCCAGCATGGAACTGAGACCACTCATCCTGGCCCTCATAATGCTGGAACTGGCAGTGGCGCCCATTTGCACCTGAGCCATTACCCCAGCCTCGTATTTCGGCGTCAACAAGTAGGATATGGCGGTAAAAACCACGGCACCGGCGAAGCCCCAGATGCAGTATTTTTTCCAGTATGGTAACACGTATTTTCCGAGAAGGGCCTCAAGATCGATTTCATCGCTCTGGGATGCGAGCATAACCGCTCGCGAAGGGGACTCCGGAGCGGAGGGCTCGCCTTTGTTTGCACTGCTTTTGTCCTGCATGCTTGTATGGGGAAAGGTGTTGGGCGGTTTCGGTTGATCGGGAACCGATTAGAAACTGGAGATCGCCGCGGCGGAGACCGCCAGATTGTAGATGATGCCCGTCACGTCCTTCCAGAGGGGCAGCGTACTGATGTACTCCGTATCGAACGGCACGATGATCGAATCGCCGGGCTCCATCGTCACGCGGGAACGGAACCACATCGACGAGGAATGCAGGGGCTGCACGGAACCGTTGGCCTTGATGATGTAGATGCGATCCGTGTCGGCGTGAATCGCGGTTCCGCCGCTCATCCGGATGAAATCCATGCAGGTGAGCCCCTTGCGATAGATGTGCGAGGTTGGATACATGACCTCGCCAAGTACAGTGATCTCCTGCGGCTTCTTCGGAATGAAGAGTGAATCTCCGTCCTTGAGGATGATGTCCGGGAACCGGTTCGAACCCTTGAGGATTTCGGGAAGGTCGATCGTCATTCTGCCGACAGCCTTTGCCGTGTCGAGCTGGTCGAGGATCGCCGCGGAAAATTCCGCCGTCTTCTGATCCGGCTGGCTCTTCTGGATCATCGTGGCCGACAGGTCCGAACGCAGCCGCATACGGAGGCGGTCCAGCTCCCGCTGCTCCTTCTCGCGCAGGGATTCGCGCATAAAGACCGCGCCCTTGGCAAAGGCACCGCTCGTGAGGCCCCCTGCCCTCTTGAGAAGTTCGGAAATGGTTTCGCCGTTTTTCACCGTGTAAGTGCCAGGGAAATTCACCTCGCCGGCCACGGTCACCAAGATCTGGGACGACCATTCGGGAATCGGGCGAATGATCAGGTTGTCCATCGACTGGAGCAGCGTGTCCGCCGCCGCGTTGCCGGCAAGAATGGCGCCCATGTCCACATTCAGGTGCTCGACCTGAAAGATCTTTCCTTTGGCAACGAGGCTGCGGGAAAGCTCGGCCCCGCTCGTGTAGGCACCGCCCACGAATCCGCCGCTGGCGCGCACAAGATCGCTCACGCGCATGCCCTTGTAGAAGGGATAGGTGCCGGGATGACGCACCATGCCGTAGAGGGAGACCGATTGCACCAGCTCGTCGGGCGTGGTCTGCCGCGCCATGAGTTCCAGATAGGGCTTCACCTCCGCGGCCCGGTCGCCGTAGATCGAGAAGACGTGAATCTCGTCGCGGGGCTGGAGCGTCACGTTCCATTCGCTGTTCGCCTCGTCGATCGAGGCAGGCAGGCGCAGGTCCGTCACACTGGTGCGGGGCCCGTCGCGACGGACCAGAAGCGCGTAATCCATGTCGGTTTCCGGCAGGACGTTCTTGGCCGCGCGCAGAAGATCGAGAACCTTCATGCCCTTTTCAAAGGGATACTCTCCGGGATAGGCCACGGCGCCCGTGATCCGCACGGAGGGCTCCGGATCGTCATAGAGGCGCTGGGTGCGCAGCAGGGTCAGAAGAGCCGCGATCTGAGCGGTGCGCGAGTCGTCCGCGCTACCCATGTCGCCTAGGACAAGGATCTCGTCGCGCGGGGAAAGCGCGATGTTCCACTCGGACTTCGGGTCAGTCATCGCCATGTCGAGCCTCGTGGAGCGAACGCTCACGCGGTCGTTGGCCGGATCGACGCTCTTGACCAGAACATAGGAAAGGTCCGCGTCGGGCAGAACGTCGTTCATACCGCCGATCACGTCGACAAGGCGCATCCCCTCGTGCCACTGAACGCTGCGCGGAATCGCCACCCGTCCGGAAATTTTCACGAAGTCGTGAATTCGGACGGGGATGGAAGACACCGTGAGTGCGTCGCCGTTTTCGACCAAGTACTGATCCGGCTTGGACAGGTCCACACTCACCACGCTCCGGCGGCTCGTCGTCGGGTCCATGCGCGTCATTTGCGAGACGCCGAGATACGCATCGGACTGAACGCCACCGGCAAGCGCCAGCAGGTCCGACACTTTTGTTCCGGCCTTGATCTCGTAGATCGCGGGGCGAACGACATTTCCCGTGATCGTCGCCGTGGCTCCGATCGCCGGAACCAGAATCACGTCGCCCGGCTCCAGACGCAGATCCTGGCTGTTGTCGCCCTGCATGAGGAGTCTGTAAAGGTCCATCTCGCCGACGAGCTTGCCGGAGCGCTTGAGCTGGATCGAGCGCAACGATCCGCTTTCCTTGATGCCGCCGCAGGCAAAGAGGGCGTTGGTGATCGTCGCCAGCGAGCTCACCGCGTAGGAGCCCGGATGCGCCACCTCGCCCATGATGTACACCTTCATGGAGCGCAATTCACCCATCGTCACGCTCGCCTCCACGCCGATCATCTGGTTCTTGACGCGGCGCATCACCTCCTGACGCGCCTCGGCAAAAGTGAGACCCGCCACGTTCACGATGCCGAGGTCCGGCACCTCAAGATTTCCCTCGCGGGTGACGGTGAGATCGTAAGTGGCGCTCGTCTTGCCGTAAAGGTTCACCACCACCGTGTCGCCCACGCCGAGCACGTAGTTGACCGGCATCGGGATCTGGATCGTGGGTTCGAACCGGTTGCCGCCGTAGAAGATGTTATAACCGAAAAGCCTGATTCCACCCGCAGAGGCCGCCGGTGCCGGAGCCTGCGTCACCGTGTTCCCGCCCTTGTCCATGGCATCGGCGCGCAGGGAGTTGTCCGTGTTGTTGATGACCGGCGCCTGTCCCTGGCCCTGGAGAAGCGCCGCGCGCTCCTCCGGACTGAGCGCCGAAAGCCGTGCCACATCCGCCGGACTGAGGTCAAGTGCGCGCGCCGGAGTGGAAACCAGTGCCAAAGAGGCGAACACAAGCGAAGCCGCGGCTTTCCAGATATTCATGATCAAATCGGGTTTTGGTATTGGGGAAAATCGCATCCGGAAGGACGCAACACAGATAAAGAGCCAGTCTTGAAAAATGCCGCTCGAAGTCAACACCGGGCATGTTCATACGGGAAACAGAATCCCGGCGGACGGTCTGTTTTTGAACATTTCTTCGGCCACAAACGGATTCCTGTCACTTTCGGTACTTGAATGCGTGGGATTATCCGCATAATGGACGGCGTCTTCCCTCCGATCGTTTCAAGATCAGACTAGCACACCCATGACAGATTCACGCATCGCCCGCCGCATGACGGTAATTCTCTTCGGCTTTCTCCCCGCGGGTCTTGCCGCCAGCCCGTACGCTCCCGCGGGCGATGTTGTCCTGCGCCATCAGGTGCAGCTGTTGCAGGATGAGAGCGTTCTGGACGGTATCGCAACAACATGGCCCTACAATCTCGGCGACCTCTATTACAATTTGCAGGAGGGCGCCTATTCGGAGTCGGACTTCTGGTTTGTCGGACAGAATCTGACGGAGCGGCTGGAAGTGGAGAACAACCTCGGCGTGGGCCGTACGCAGCTCTTCGTGAATGCGGGTACGGCGAGCCAGCCGCTGCGCACCTTCTCCTCCTTCTCGCGCGGAAATCTGGAAAGCGGGGTGCGCACCTCGGTCATGGGAAATCATTACGCGGCAAACGTCAGTGTCGCGTATGCGAACCATCCCGCAGACGACGAACACCTGCGTCTGGACGGCAGCTACATCGGCGTGAGTCTCTGGGACTGGACGCTCGCCGTGGATTACACGGAGCGCTGGTGGGGCCCGGGCTGGGAGGGGAGCCTCATCCTCTCCAACAACGCACGTCCTTTCCCAGCGATCAGCCTGACTAGGAACGTCTCAACGGCGTCAGAACTGCCGGTTGTCCGTTGGCTCGGCAACTGGACCTTCACCACCTTCATGGGCATCCTGAACGACGACTCGGTCCAGACGCCGAACAACCCGCTCTTCTGGGGGATGCGGGCGGAGGTGCGTCCCTTTGATTGTCTGACGATCGGCATCTCCCGAACGGCGCAGTGGGCCGGGCACGGACGCCCGCGGAGTCTCAGTACATTCTGGAAGCTCCTCTCCGGGCGAGACAACACCGGCTCCAGCCTTTCTGTGAATCAGGAGCCGGGCAACCAGCTCGCCGGGATGGATTTCCGCCTCAAGCCTCTGAAAAGACTGCCCGCCGCCCTCTACGGTCAGGTGATCGGCGAGGACGCAGGCGGTATGGTCCCAACCAAGCTCATGTTCCTCTCGGGCGCGGAGACATGGGGCCTCTTCAGCCCGATCGACAAAGCCACCTGGCGCCTCCACGTGGAATACGCGGACACATCGGCCCGCTACAATCTGCAGGGAAATCCCGACAATGTTTATGCATTTGCCTACAACCATCACATCTACAAGCAGGGCTACCGCTACAAGGGTCTGTCCCTCGGCCATGCGATGGACGGCGACGGCACGATGCTTTCGACCGGCTTCCTCCTTTCCGAGGAGGGCGGACGCTACTGGGGCCTGCTTTTGCGGCACACGTGCCTCGACCGCCACGACGACCCCTCTTACGCGAACGTCCACACCGTCAGCCGGGGCAAGGCGAATCTGGACAGCGTCGAGCTCTACGGCGGCATCCCGCTGGGCGCCTTCGAACTCCAGTGGTCGGTCTCGTGGATGGACTATGGCAACGCGAAGCTCATCGGCATTTCGAGCGATGTGCAGGGTGCGGTGTCCCTTTCCTATTCTTTCTGAACGCCGGTCCGGGAACGTCGGACGCGATCGTATCTCGGTCGGCAAGTGCGGGACCGCGGCTGCGCTTGACAACAACTCTGCGGGGAGCATGTTGCTTTTTTCCGCCGCAAAATGCATCTGGAATGTCTTTTGCTCGCCGATTGTTTGATTTTTCGCGATCATGAATTCGACAGAAGAAGCCGCAACCGTCGCACAGGAACCGAAAGAGGCCTTTCCCTACACGCCCCCCACTCCTGAAATCCGGGAGAAATACAGGGAGCTCTTCGAGCGGAAAACCGCCATTCCCGTGCCGCTTGCAAAGGTGGTCTTCGACAAGCTCTTCGCGTTCTGCGTCCTTCTCTGCGCCTCTCCGGTACTCCTCTTTCTCTGGCTCTTCAACCTCGTCGAGGGCCTGCTCGTCCCGGAGAACCGGGGCCCGCTCTTCTTTTACTACAACGCCGTGAGTCAGGGGAAGGTCTTCAAAAAGTGGAAGATCCGCCTTATCAAGGAGAAATACATCGACAAGGCCCTTCAGGCCAAAGGGGACTGGCACGCCTTCCAGAAGGAGTGGATGCCGCAGGCGCGCACGGTCATGGGCCGCTTCGTCAAGAAGTTCTACCTCGACGAAATCCCGCAGTTTTTCAACATCCTCAAGGGCGACATGTCCGTCGTCGGGCCCCGTCCCCTCGCCATCCATCACTACGAGCGCGACCTTGCACAAGGGAACGTCCCTCGCTCGCTCATCCGCGGCGGCCTTCTCGGCTACGGCCACGTCCGCAAGGGCACGCCGGAGTTCGGCAAGCCGATCTACGAATACGAGTACGTGTGGCGCTACCTGCACTACTCAGGCCTGCGCCTCTTCCTCCTGGACTGCTACATTATCTGGAAGGGCATCGTCGTCGTCCTCAAGGGCGGCGGCCACTAAAGCTGGTTTCAAAAGTCCCGGAGTGTGCCACAGCAGGCACTTATGAGAGGCGCGCAAGGCGGAAAAGCGAAACCGGGCCAGGGTCCCGATTCGCTTTTCCCAACGCGTCCCGGGCTCAAAAGAGCCGCCGCCCGATGGGTTTGCGTGGCAAACGGCGCGCTTCGTGACTTTTGAAACCAGTTCTAGGAAGGCTGATGCGCCAACATAAGCCGTGACTTCGGCCCCGGCATCGGACCTCCCCGCCGGGAAGAACCTCGCCACGCAACAGGTGTGCGGGGGGCTAGTGCGGATTGAGTTTTGCAATCTACTCCAGTTTGGCCTTCCCGTCTTCGGGATCGCCTGTACCCTTCCGTTGTTACAAGGGGAACTTTGTCATGGCACTTGCTGAGCGATGATTTCCGCACACAAGTCATAGCGGTCCACCTTCCGTCACCATCATTGACAAGGATCGCACAATTCGATCCATGCATATCAGTGTGGGAGGCTCAACCCGTGGGAGAGACCGATTTTTCTCTCCGGGATAGAATGAATTCGTCTATTCTGGGAAAGACATGAAACTGCTGGTAACAGGCGGCGCGGGATTCATCGGTGCCAATTTCATCCGCCTTGCTCTGCGGGACGGGGCCGAATTGCTGCACGAGGTTGGTTTCAACGGAATCGTCAACCTAGACAAGCTCACCTACGCGGGCAATCCGTCGAATCTGGACTCTTTGGACGAAGGCGCACCGTACCGCTTTGTCCACGCGGACATCGCGGACCATGAAAGTGTTTCTGCGATCCTCAGAGGAGAAGACATTGGTGCCGTGGTCCATCTCGCCGCTGAAACCCACGTGGATCGCTCAATCGACTCCCCGACGACGTTCTTCCACACCAACACGATGGGGACGTTTCACTTGACCGAATGCGTTCTCTCCCACTGGAGGAACCTTCGGGGGAACCGGGCGGAGAGCTTCCGGTTCCTGAACGTATCTACGGACGAGGTGTACGGCTCGCTCGGACCGAACGACGCACCCTTCACGGAATCTTCGCCGATGGCCCCGAACAGCCCGTACGCAGCCTCCAAGGCCTCGGGCGACTGCATCGTGCGCGCCTTTCACGCGACTTACGGACTGCCCGCCATCACGACAAACTGCTCCAACAACTACGGACCCTTCCAGAACCCCGAGAAACTCATTCCCGCCACGATTCTCGCAGCGATGGAGGACCGGCCTCTGCCAATCTACGGGGACGGATGCAACATCCGGGACTGGCTGAACGTGGAGGACCACTGCCGGGCCCTGCTTCTGGTCCTGAAGAACGGCAGCCCCGGTCGCACCTACAACATCGCCGCAGGAAATGAAAGGACCAACGTCGCCATCGTGGAGCGCATCTGCGGGATTCTGGACGAACTGGATCCACGGGCAAGCGGACGCTCCCGCCGCGACCTGATCGCCTTCGTGCGTGACCGGCCCGGCCACGACCGGCGCTACGCGCTCTGTTGCGACCGGATCCGCAGTGAACTGGGCTGGAAACCGCTCGCGGATTTCGATGACGGGCTGAAGGCGACTGTCCGCTGGTATCTGGATAAACGCGCGCAGTTTGAAGGACGACAGGGACGGGGTTATCCGTGCCGCTGGCGGAACGCCTGAGAGGCATCTGATTCCTCGCTCCGCGGCCTGCCGGGGCTGTCTTCCCGTTTTGTCCCCACTGCTGGTTTCTCCGGTTCGTGGCGCTTCGAATCGATGCCTGAAACCTGGAGTGATCGGTACAGCGGATTTATGTCCCGCGCCGACTGCTTCCAGCGCGAAAGAGTCGAGAGCATGTTTTCAGTCGCCCATCCTCAGGCGTTGCGCATCCATCGCGATCTGTTCACAAAAGAGTGTAGCGGATGCATTGCCTCTCTCCTTCACGCCTCATCCGCCGAACGAACGCTCTCTCACTCGCGAAAATCCGCAGAAACTCACCATATGCGTCCCTCGTGGATTCACCAGATTGGCACGCGGGGTGCAAGGTCGCCCCTATCTCGACCGCAAAAGACTTTCAGTTATCCTCCAAAGCCTCAAGATTCACGCGCCGGAGGACTCCCGCGCTACTCGACGGTGACGCTCTTGGCGAGGTTGCGGGGCTTGTCCACGTCGCAACCGCGGGCG
>LVBV01000028.1 GCA_001604565.1 Puniceicoccales bacterium Verruco_01
AGATTTGAGAAACTGGTGCCATCATCAGCGCCGAACAGAACTTTTTCAGCAGACTGTTAAGGTATGCAGCAGTTCCTGGTTCAGGCATTCCGCGCGAAAACGGCTGTTGAAGCTCTCGATGTATCCGCCGTAATCAACAAAAACCCCGGACAAGTCGTGCTCATCCGGGGTTTGAAATCGTTCCTTCCGGCTTGGCCGGAGGGCGTTTGACCGGGGCTAGTTCTCCCCCATCTTCTCGGCGATCCAGGCTGTCACTTCGTCCTCGTGGATGCGCACCTGCTTCGTCGTATCGCGGTCGCGGATTGTGACGGTGCCGTCCTTTTCGATGGTGTCGAAGTCGATCGTGATGCACCACGGGGTGCCGATCTCGTCCTGACGGCGGTAACGGCGACCGATGGCGCCCGCGGCGTCCCAGAAGGCGGGCCATCGCTTCTGCACCTTCTTGTAGATACGCTGGGCGCGCTCCATGAGCTCCGGCTTGTTCTTGAGAAGCGGGAAGACAGCCACTTTGTACGGGGCCACCTTGGGGGCGAAGCGCAGGATGACGCGCTTTTCGGGCACACCCTTGTCGTTCGGCACCTCGTCCTCGTCATAGGCGGCGGTGAGGACGGCCAGCACCGCGCGATCGACGCCGAAGGACGGCTCGATGACGTGCGGGAGGTACTTGGCCTTCTTCTCCTCGTCGAAATACTCAAGGTTCTTGCCGGAATACTGCTGGTGCTGGGTGAGGTCGAAGTTGCCGCGCACCGCGATGCCCTCCAGCTCCTGCTGGCCATGCGGGAACTTGAAGGAAAGGTCCGTGCAGGCCTTGGCGTAGTGCGCCAGCTTCTCCTGCGGGTGAACGTCCTCCTTGATCGCCTCGCGCGGCAGGCCGATGGAGACAAACCAGTCGATGCAGGTGTCGATCCACTGGCGGTGCAGGCTCTTCCAGTCGGCGTCCGGCTGGATGAAATACTCGATCTCCATCTGCTCGAACTCGCGGCAACGGAAGACGAAGTTGCGCGGCGTGATCTCGTTACGAAACGCCTTGCCGATCTGCGCGATGCCGAAGGGGACCTTCACGCGGCCCGTGTCCAGCACGTTCTTGTAATTATTAAAAATGCCCTGCGCCGTCTCGGGCCGGAGGTAGGCGACGCTCGAGGCGTCCTGCAGTGCGCCGACGTGCGTCTCGAACATCAGCTTAAACTGGCGCGCGGGCGTCAGGCTGCCGGGCTTCGTCGCATCGGGCCCGAGGATCGAGGCGAGCTCCGCCTCCGGGATCGTGTCGAACTCGCGCTTTTCGGCCAGCTTCTCCTCGATCACCTTGAAATGCTTCTTGTCGGCGACGTCGCGCAGGACCTTCGCGCGCTTCAAGATTTCGTCGGCGGAGGCGTCCTCCATGAAGGCGATGTTGCCGATGAACTGCGCCTCGGCGCCCGCGACCATCTCGGCCACCCACACGGGGGCGACAAAAATCTGGTCGGCACGGTAGCGCTTCTTCGTCTCGCGGCAGTCCGTCATGGGGTCGGAAAAGCCGGCGACGTGGCCGCTCGCCTCCCACGTACGCGGGTGCATGATGATGGAGGAATCGAGCCCCACGATGTCGTCACGGCCATGGACGAAGTCCTTCCACCACGCGGCCTTGATGTTGTTCTTGAGCTCCACGCCCAGCGGACCGTAGTCAAAAAACCCGGCATAACCGCCGTAAATCTCGCTGGAGAGGAAGATGAAGCCGCGCCGTTTGCACAGCGTGACAAGGGTTTCCATCGTAAGAAGCTCTGCTGCCATAAGAAAGGGAAGATGAACGCGCGCGCCGGGGCGGTCAAGCCGTCAAAAGGGCCCCGAGTGCCTCCGAAAAATGCCCAATACGTTCCCGTTTGATCCGCAGGGATAAAAGGGTATGGTGGAGTCATGGCGCATTCCTGGATCTGCTCGTCCTGCGGCAAGGCGGCAACGGTTGTCTCCCTGCCGGTGGACACCTGCCCAAGCTGCGGCGCGCCGGTTCCGGAGGAGCTGAAGGCGGAGATCGAAAAGACCTACAAGCCCAGTCGCCCGATCTCCCTCACCGTTCAGGTGTATCTCGGGCTGCTCGTCGGCGTCGTTCTCCTAGCCATGCTGCCGGATTCCTTTTCCGTGCCGGACGATTCCGCCTACCGGCAGGCAAGCGAACTTCTCGGGATGCGCCTGACTCCGCCGACGCGCCTGCACCCGATCCTCAAGGGCATTCTCACTCTTGCGCAGGCTCTTCTTCTACTCTGGTCGAGCGTCTCCCTCGCCCGTGACGAGGGCAAAAGCCGGACGCTGCTTCTGGCGGCGATCTTTCTCTTCACCGTGCCGGAGCCTGTCCTCACGGCGCCCTTTCTTTCCGAAGATCCCTTCGCGCGGAGCCTATTCGCCGTCACGGTGCTGACCAATCTCCTGTGCCTGTCACTGGCGTACCTCTACCTGTACCACTGGAAGCACTGCATCCGGTATTACGACACGCTCCGCTATCTTGAGGCTCGTCAAAAGGCTTCCGCATTCCGCGCGTAGAAGGGATGGTTTTCAGGGGCCTCCGCCGTTTTACGATTTCACGACGCTGTCCGCAGAAATATTAGCTTGCCCGATTGCTGTTCATAACAATCCTTTGTGGCATGCAAACACACCCCTCCCGGTCTTTCCGGATCTTGCATTGCGCCGCCTTCGCGGCCCTCGCCTTCATGACGACACCCCTCCTTGCCACGGATAAAGCCGGCAACGGCGTCCGTGTTTCCGGCATCGGTTACGTTCCCGGCATCCATGCCGCCGCAACGATCGTCGGCGCCAAGGACGGCTCGTTTGAACTCGTGGACGCCGCGACAGGCAAAATCGCCTACACCGGCACCGCCTCCGCGCCATTCCGGCAGGAATCGACGCAAGAAACCGTGCGCGTGGCGGATTTTACGGACTTCGCCAAGCCCGGCACCTACATTCTGCGCGCTCCCGGCGTGCCGGATTCCGCTCCCTTTGCCATCTCCACGAGCGCGCCGGACAGGGCGCTCGAATGTGTCATGATCGGCTTCTACGGGCAGCGCTGCGGTGTTCCAGTGAAGTTCGAGTGGAATGGCGACACCTTTTTTCACGCCGCCTGCCACCTCGGGCCCTCCAGCTTGGAATACTACGACAAATCCCTCGCCGGAAAGACGAAGGACGGCACGGGCGGCTGGCACGACGCGGGCGACTATGGCCGCTACGTGGTGAACGCCGCCTTCACGAGCGCCCTGATGATTCAGGCGTGGGAGCGCAACCGCGAGAATTTGAAGGACCTGACGATTCCCGTGCCCGAGGCGAAGGGCGCCCTCCCCTACTTCCTTGCCGAGAACAAGTTCAACCTCGACTGGATCCTCAAGATGCAGATGGAGGACGGACGGGTTTCGCACAAGCTGACGGGACTGCGTTTCTGCGGCATGGTGGTCCCCGAGGAAGACCCCCTGCCTCCCTACTTCACCCCGGCCAGCCGCCTCGCGACGATCGACTTCGCCGCCGTCGGTTGCATGGCCGCCCGCGCTTATAGGGAATTCGACGCCGCCTATGCGGACCAGTGGCTCGCCGCCGCAAAGAAGGCGTGGATCGCCCAACGCACGATGCCCCGGGACGACTGGGGCACTTTTGCCAACTTCCACACGGGCGCCTATCTCGTTCCGCCGGATTCCGACTACAAGTGGGCCCTCATCGAAGTGCGCCTCGCCTTCGGAGAAAAATTCCTGACCGAGGAGGAACTCGCCCAGTACCGGAATGCGATCGACGACGACAACCGCATGTTCATCACCGTGTGGGACTGGGCCAACGGCTACAACTTCGGCCTCTACGACTGGCTCTTTAGCAACGAGGCCAAGGCCCATCCGGAGATCTTCGCGCGGATGAAGACCGATCTTCTCGGCTCGGTGGACCCCGTGGTGACGCAGGCCCGCTCGCACGGCTACGGACGGGGAATCCGCGTCTTCTACTGGGGTAGCAACGGCGCCGTGGCCCGTCTTTCCATGAGCCTGCACACCGCGTATCTGTTGACCGGCGAAAAGAAATACCTCGACACGGCCTACGACCAGCTTGCCTGGCTCTTCGGACGTAACGCCTTCTCGCGGAGCTTCGTGACGGGCGTGGGCCTCAATCCGCCGATGCACCCGCATCACCGCCCGAGCGAGGGCGATCGTGTGACGGCGCCGTGGCCGGGGCATCTCTTAAGCGGCCCCAATCCCCGCGAGATCGACTGGTTCGACGAAATGAAGAGCTACAGCACCAACGAAAACGCCATCAACTGGGATGCGGCACTCGCCTACGGACTGGCCATCTTCTACAAGGCGGAGTGATCGGCACGGAAATCGTTTTCACGGCGCGGATCCGGCAACGGTTCCGCGCCGCTTGCGTACGCAGATAAACTGCGGGGAAATCACACAATCTTTCCCAAACCGTCATCTACTGGCCTGTTTTGTGCTTACAATCGTGGGAGGAAGAGGCACCATCCCATGACAGAAGGGGCAATTACCAAACCCGATTCATTCCTCATGCTTTCCGGACGCGAATTCGCAGCCGGAGCGGCCACTTGGAATGGCGGCAGACTGGAAATCGGACACTATGTCCACATCGCGGGCAAGGATTTCGAGGACGCCGAGAAGGATCTGAAGGCGCACTTGGGCAAAGGTACCGTGGCCGCACAGGTAACCCTGCCGATTGCCGTTTGCGACCTCTCGAAGGCCGCCTCCGCCGACGAAGCCGCCACGACGCTTGCCGCGCGGCTGGGCATCCCGGCCGGTGATGTCGCCGCAGGGTTCTTCGAGAAGACGAGCGCGCGTTTCCTGCCACCCGGTTCGAGCCTGAAAAACGCCGTTGCGGTGGGCTTTTCCCGCAAACGAATCGCTCTCCACCGGGCAGACCTAGCTCGTCTTGGCGTGCCCAATGCCGTGCTCACCATCCGGATGCTGAACGCCCTCGGCAGTCTTCGCGAGGCACTCAAAAACGGCACGGCGGAGGGCCCCGTCCTCTGCGCCTCAATGCTCGCGGATTCCACACAGCTCTTTCTGGCGAGCGCCGATTCCATCGAGGAGATTTCCGCTCTCGATATCGGCTACACGGGTCTTCTCTCGCAGATCATGTCCGCGCTGAACCTGAAGTTCGAGGGATCCGCCGCGCGGCTTTTCTTCGGGAACCTCTACGATTTCGATTCCCTTGCGGACGCGCTGGCCGCACCGCTCCTTGGCCGGATCGATGCGAAACTTCGCGACCTGCATCATGATAAGCCGAAAAGCCTCATGATCAGCGGACTGCCGCCCGCCCGCGCACGGCTTCTGGCCCGCCACATCGCGCCACGCCTCGGGATGGAGCCGCTCTGCCTGCCGATTCTTGTCACCGCCTCGGAGGGCGGACTTCCCGTGCTTCCCGCCATCGGCGCACCAAGTCTCGTCCACATGTTCCTGTCCGCGACGGGAAATCCCGCCTGTGCAGGATCCTTCCACCTCGACGTGAACCACGAGACGCTGGACCTTGCCGCCTTCTGGAAGGCCGCACCACCGGAACGCCACGTGATCCACATGTACCGTGGCATCGCCTTCGACGAAACCGGTGCCGTGGTGGAGCGCCCGCATGTTGAAAAACCGGTGAAGGAGACCGACGCACATCCAGACAAACATCGCGTTCTGCGGTATTACAGGGGCACGCCCGTCTATGCCGACGAAGCGGAAGCGGCTCCGGCGGCTTCAAACAGTGCGCAGCCTGTGTCTGTGTCGATTTCCGCGCCTGTCATTCCCGCGGAAGCCAAAACTCCCGCGTCGGATAAACCGCAGCGCCGTATCCTGCGGTATTACCGGGGCACGCCCGTGTATGCCGACGAATAGACCGTCGCTGGAATGTGTGTTGCCTGCGGCGTAGGCGCCGTTTAGTGGGAATACATGATTCTCCGACTTCCCGGCAGAAGATTCTTTGTGCGTCTCGCGAAGATCGTCCTCGTTGTGGTCGTGGTTGCCTATGCGGCGCTGGTGGCCGGCATGTGGCTTTTGCAGGAAAAGCTGATGTTCCACCCCTCTCACGACGGCAAGGTGGCTCTGCTCGCGGACTGGACGGTGAACGGCGCCTACGTTGGCCTCGTCCGGGACGGGGACGCGGCGAACGTGTGGCTCGTCCTCATGGGCAACACGGGCGAGGCCGCACGGGTCGTTTCCATCGCCAGTCATCTGCCACCGCAGGACCGCGTGTACCTCCTCGAATACCCCGGCTACGGACGCCGGGCCGGGACGCCTTCGGCGGAGGCGTTGAACGATGCGGCGGAAAAGGCCGTGGCGGACATTCGGGCGGAAAACCCCGGGAGCCGTCTCTCGGTCTTCGGCGTGTCGCTCGGGTCAGGCGTGGCCTCGCACCTTGGGTTACTCGCACAGCCGCCTGAGCGGATCGTCCTTGTCGTCCCCTTCCGCCGGATGCGCGAGGAAGCGCAGAGCAAGTATCCGTATCTTCCCTCGAAGTGGCTCGTTAAAAACAACTGGGACAACGCCGCCGCGCTCAAAAACTACAAGGGCGTTCTGGACATCTACGCCTGCACGGACGACCGCATGATTCCGGTTAAGCACGCGCGCGCCCTGAAGGCGGACCTGCCGCAGGCCACCTATACGGAACTGCCCGGCGGACACAACGACTGGGGCAAATCCATCGGCGTCCTCTCCGATTCGGTTTCAGTTTCCCTGAACCCGTGCCGATGAAATACATCAGCTTGACAATCCCTCACAAATGGCAAGGGTGTGACACGTTGATCATGCAGGCATTGCACCATTCCATTGGCCGACTTACGGCACTTCTTCTCCTCCCCGAGGGGGGAGAATAACTTGGGCATGCACGCGCGGGCCGCGCATTTTTCACTAGCCCGCAAATCGAGCTTCGGCTAGGTGGCATGAAGCCGGGCGCGGAAAATCCCGCCGGAGGGTGACACCCTTCCGAAAGCGAATTCAGGCATTCATCAACGCTTCATTTTTCAAGGATTTTGTCATGCAAAAGGCTCCGATTACCAAATACCGGCCCTTCCCGCAGGTTCCGATCGCGGACCGCCGGTGGCCCTCACAAGTCATCACCAAGGCACCGATCTGGTGCAGCGTGGACCTGCGCGACGGCAATCAGTCGCTGGCCGTACCGATGGGCGTGCGAGAGAAACTCGAGTTCTTCGAGATGCTGACGCAGGTCGGCTTCAAGGAGATCGAGGTGGGTTTCCCGAGCGCGAGCGACACCGAATTTCACTTCGCCCGCACGTTGATCGACAACCACCTGATTCCGGACGACGTGAAGATTCAGGTGCTGGTGCAGTGCCGCGAGCACCTGATCCGCCGGACCTTCGAGGCCCTGCGCGGCGCGAAGCAGGCGGTCGTCCACTTCTACAACTCCACCAATCCCCTCCAGCGGCGCGTGACCTTCGGCATGAGCAAGGCGGAGGTCAAGCAGATCGCCATCGACGCGGCAAAACTCGTCAAGAAGATGGAGAAGGAGGCCGGCGACACGGATATCTTTTACGAATACTCGCCCGAGAGCTATTCCGACACCGAGCCGGACTACGCCGTCGAAGTCTGCCAGGCCGTGATGGAGGTGATCGAGCCCACTCCGCAGCGCCGCCTGATCCTGAACCTGCCGGACACGGTACAGTACGCCACTCCGAACGTCCATGCGGACCAGATCGAATATTTTTGCCGCAACATCAAGAACCGGGACTGCGCCATCATTTCGCTGCATACGCACAACGACCGCGGCACGGGCATCGCGGCGACGGAGCTCGGCATGATGGCGGGCGCGGATCGCGTGGAAGGCACGCTCTTCGGCAACGGCGAGCGCACCGGCAACGTGGACGTGATGACCGTGGCGATGAACCTGTACATGCAGGGCATCGACCCCGGGCTGGACTTTTCCGACATCATGGCCGTGCGCGAGGTGTACGAGCGTTGCACGAAGATGCCCGTTCATCCGCGCCACCCATATGCGGGCGACCTCGTCTTCACCGCCTTCTCGGGCAGCCATCAGGATGCCATCAAGAAGGGCATGGACCTGATGGACAAGAAGAAGGCCGCGCAGAAGCCGGGCGACCCGGAACCGCTCTGGGAAGTCCCCTACCTGCCCATCGACCCTCACGACGTGGGCCGTTCCTACGAGGCGATCATCCGCATCAATTCTCAGAGCGGCAAGGGCGGCGTGGCCTATGTCATGGAGCGTGAATTCGGCTTCTTGATGCCCAAGGCGATGCACCCGGAATTCGGTCAGGTCGTGACGGACAAGGCCGACAAGGCCGGAAGCGAGCTGCCCCCGGAGGACATCCGTGCGATCTTCGAGAAGGAGTATCTCTACCGCAAGGAGCCGCTGGAAATGCTCTTATGCGACGTGACGCCCGGCGGCGCGGCCCCGAACAATATCGAGGTGCGCGCCAAGGTGCGGCACAAGGGAGTGGAGCGCGAGATCATCGGGCGCGGCAACGGCCCGATCAACGCCCTGGTGAACGCCATCGAGAAGGCGGGCTGGAAGCAGTTCCGCGTGCGCGATTATTCCCAGCACGCGCTCTCCAGCGGCAGCGCCGCGAATGCCGCGAGCTACGTCTGCGTGGAGCGCATTTCCGACAAGAAGACCTTCTGGGGCGCCGCCGTCGATGCGAACATCGAGATGAGCGGCCTCAAGGCCCTCATTTCCGCCATCAACCGGGCGAGCGCCGCGTAGGGCGCCCTTCCCCCATTCCTTCACAAGATCCCCGGTCGGGAAGTTCCCGTCCGGGGATCTTTTTTACAGGTGACGGGCGCCGTCACACTTCCGGCGGGATGACCGGTGGAAGATCGTTCCCGCAACGCTCGCCGTTCTTCACCGGCAGGCGCAGTGCCATGGAAAGCGGCACAAGAAGGATGAGCGCCGAGCAAAGGAAGGTCACGCGCGACCCCACCGACCAGTAGAGAACGCCCGCGAACACAGGCCCGAAAGCCCTCGCGAGGGAACCCATCGCGCGGAACGTCCCCATCACCGCGCCCTGCCGGTCCGGCGGCGTGCAGAGGGAGACGAGCGAAGTGACCGTCGGCGCAAAGAGGGCCATCGCCGAGGACTTGAAGAAAAGGCCGAAGAAAAAGACGGGCGTGGACTGCGCAAGAGAGAGGATCACCATCCCGCAGATCGACGCGGCGATGCCGATCATTGCAACACGCCGCTCCCCCGCAAGACCACGGGTCTTTCGCTTGCGGACGAGCAAGCCCTGAAGTGTGGTCGTGATGACCCCGCCGAAGATGAAAATCGCGATATTCTCCCTCGGGCCGTAGCCGAGGCGCTCCATCGCAAGGAAGGTGAGGGAGAATTCGATGCCGCTGGCCAGAAGCAGGAAGGCGAAGTTGAGCGCCACGATCCGCCGGGCGAGGCATCCCTCCACATGCAGGTTCCCAAGCGGGTTGAAGGAAATCCGCGCCTCGGCGCGGTGTTCCGCTTTCAGTGTCTCGGGAAAGAAGAAATAGACCCAGAGAAAATTCGTCGCCGAAAGCAGAAGCGAGATCAGCGCCGCGCCGGAAAACGGGTTGAGGCCCATCGGGCCGAACGCGGGTAGCAGGCCCTCCAGATGAATGCCGCTCGCCACGCCGCCGATCACCGGCCCCACCATGAAGCCGGTCGCAAAAGCCATGCCTAGGAGCGCCATGCCCTTGGTGCGGTTCTCGGCGCTCGTTGCATCCGCCACCGCCGCCGTCGCCACCGAGATGTTCCCGGCCATGATCCCACAAGCAACCCTCGCGGCAAGGAACATCCAGAAATTCCCGCTCACCACCCACAGGAGGTATCCCGCGTCCGTGAGCGAGGTCGTGAAGAGCAGGATCCGTCGCCGTCCGTACCGGTCCGAGAGCCTGCCCCACACCGGGGCGAAAAGGAACTGCAGAATGCTGAAGACCGAGCCGACCGCCCCGCCGAAGAGGATGAGCGAAACCACGCCGTGTCCGCCCGCCGCGGCGGGGGAAAGGCCGCTCAAAAGCGTCTCGATCCTGCCGATCAGCGTCTCCGGTCCATTCTCGGGGATGTAATGCGCCAGCAGCGCCGGCATGAGCGGGAACAGGATCGAGAATCCGACGAGATCCAGAAAGATCGTCAGGAGCACCGCGCCAAGCGCCCCGCCGCCCCTCGCTCCAGCTTTTGTGAAAATCCCCTTCATTCTAGTGAGTGTTTGAAAATACGACTCCCGTCGGAAAGCGGGCGTCTTTTCGGCGTAAAATCGCCCCACTCGACTCAAAGAATCTTGATTCGTTTCGTCTCATGTTTCGATTTTCCACTCGAAAATACATCCCGCCTCCTCGGTCCGCATATTCTCAAACACTCCCTAGAATTTCTTCCAGAGCGCCGGTGCGAAGAGCGCGAGGATGGCAAAGAGTTCGACTCGTCCCATGATCATGAGGAGGGAAAGCATGTATTTTGTGGCGATGTGCAGGTCCGCATAACAGCGCATGGGTCCCACTTCCGCGAAGCCCGGACCCACGTTGAAAAGGCAGGCCACTGTCGCCGAAACGCTGCCCTCGAAGCTCACCCTCGGTTCAAGGAAGGACATGAGGAGAATCCCGGCCACGACGATGACCATCGTCACGATGAGAAAGCCGTTGGTGTCCTCACATTCCCCGGATGCGAGCGGACGACCGTTCATGCGAATACTGCGCAGAACGTTCGAGCGCCAGGAACGCTCCAAAAGGCGGCGCGCGTAACGCAGGGCGATGACCACGCGGGCAACCTTCACGCCGCCCGCCGTGGATCCCGTGCAACCGCCCACGATCATGAGAACGATGAGGAGCGTGTGCAGGACCGGCATCCAGTTGTCGAAATCGCGCGTGGCAAAACCGGTTGTGGTCATGACGGACACGACCGCGAAGGCGGCGTCGCGCACATAGCCAGGAATCGAGGCCAATCCAGTCCCGGGAACGGACGGGGAAAAGTAGTTGAAGGTGGCACAGGCAAGCGTTGCGGCGACGATGATGGCCGCGTACGCCTTGAATTCGGAATTGCGCAGGAGCACCCCGCGGATCGACCCTCCGCGCAGGCGCAAAAGCAGGACGAAACTCGTCCCGCCCACCGCCATGAAAAGGATGCAGAGCCACTCGATGAGGGGGCTCTGGAACCAGCCGACCGAGGCGTTATGCGTGGAAAAACCGCCCGTGGAAAGCGTGGTGAACATGTGGCACACCGCGTCGAACCAGCCCATCCCCGCCGCCGCGTAGGAGAGCGCCATCATGAGGGACAAGAGCAGGTACAGGCGAACAAGGCGCGAGACGCCCGTCTGTACCCGCTCGGAGTCCAGATCTGCCGCCTGCACGCTCGACTCGTTGGAAAAGAGCATCTTCGCCCCGGCCCCGAGGAAGGACAGAATCGCCACAAAAAACACGATGACGCCGAGGCCCCCGATCCACTGGGAAAGCGCCCGCCAGAAAAGCAGGCTCCGCGGGAGGCTCTCCACGTCCCAGAAGACGGAGGCGCCCGTCGTCGTGAAGCCCGAGGCGGACTCGAAGACGGCGTTGGCCATTCCCATATTGGGCACTATGAGCAGGTAAGGAAGCGCGCCGAGGAGCGTCGCCACGATCCACGAGAGCCCGATCGTGGCGAGCGCCTCGCGTCCGAAGAGCCTGCGGCTGGCGTTGCGGCCCAAGAACTCGAAAAGCAGGGTGAGCAAAAGCGCCACCGCCGCACTCCGTCCGAAACCGACAAGCGCCGCCGCCTCGCCCGGAGCGCGCATGTAGTAGAGCGACACGGCGATGCACATGGCGAACGCCACGCCAAGGGCGCCCGTGATGATGCCGAAAAGTCGCGCGAGGAGGCGGTAGTTCATGAATGCGGCCTACTCTCCGTGAAGAAGTTCCCGTAGTGGAACGATGTTCTCGGGCCGTGTGATGACAAGAACCCGATCGCCTGACTGGATCATTTCGTCGGGAGAGGCGATACGCACGCCAAAGAGATGCTGGATCGCCGTCGCCACACAGTGCGCGGGCCAGGGGATTTCGCGCACCTTGCGTCCCGCCGCGGGCGAGCCCTCCCCCACACGGATTTCCACGATCACGCCGCCGCCCTCCTGCAGGCTCCCCAGTTCCACGCAGGGCGCCGGGGAGATGATGCGGAGCACCTCGTTCGCCGTGGCAATGCGCGGGGAGACGATCTGCTCGATGCCCACGCTCGTCATGAGCGAGCGCATGACCGCCTCGTAGTCGCCCTTGTTGATGACGCTCTGGACGTGTTTTGCACCCAGTTTGGCCGCCTGAAGGCAGGTGACGATGTTGCTTTCGTCCTCCTTCGTGCAGGCGACAAAGTAATCGGCCCCGCCCACCTGCTCCTCCTCAAGAAGGCGCAGTGAGGTCGCGTCGCCGTTGATCACCGTCACCCGCTCGAAGGCGTCGGCAAGGGCGCGCGCCGTCGCCTCGTCCTTTTCGATCACCCGCACGCGGAAGCGCGGATGGGTGAGAAGGCGGATGAGGGACAGGGCAATGTCGCTCGCCCCGTAGAGGACCACGTGCACGTGGCCCTCCACCTTCCCGGGCTCGAAGCGCGAGCGGATCTCGAAGAGGCTTTCCGGCGAGCCAAAGAGTGTGACAAGGTCGTTCTCGCTCAGCACCGTGTCCGCCGTGGGCACCTCGTTCATGCCCTCGCGCTGGACAAAGCAGATGCGGGCCTTCGGGGCGATGCCCGACTGCGCCACCGTGCGGCCCACGAGGTTCGAGCCCTTCTGGAGACGCACCTGCTGCACCTCAAGCTGCCCGCGTGCGAAATTCTCCACCGCCACGCGGCCCGAGTTGCGGATCGTCTTGGCGAGCTCCACGGCGCAGAGACGCTCCGGGTTGAGCAGGAAGTCCACGCCGAACTGCACCTGATAATTGACGATGGAGCTGTCGATGTAGGTGTGGTCGTGAATGCGGGCCACCGTCCGCCGCGCGCCGAGAGCCCGGGCGAGTGAGCTGGCGATGAGGTTCGCCTTGTCGTCGCTCGTCATGGCAAGGAACTGGTCGCACTCCGCGGCGCCGGCCTCGACGAGCGTCCGGGCGTTCGCGCCGTTGCCGGTCAAAACGCGCACGTTGTACTGCTCGTCCACCACGCGCGCGCGCTCCGCAGAGGAGTCGATCACGGTGACGTCGCTGCCGCGCCCGCTCAAAATGGAGCAGAGGTATCCGCCGACTTCGCCCGCGCCTACGAGGACAATCTTCATCTTTCCCCAAGTATGCACGCGTAAAGGCGCGTCAATAAAGCGCAAAATGGCATTCCATGGCAGTTTGCGTCAGGGAATCCTTCGGAAATTTTCGATGCGTTCCCCGGCTCGCGCCGCGCAACGGAGGATTTCGTGCGAAATCGTCAATCTCCGGTGGGCCTTAAGCGGCTGCTGACGTTGACGAGCCTGCGGTAGCGCGCGGGGGAACAGTTCATGTTGCGGGAAAACACCCTTGTAAAATACCCGCGCTCGCCAAAGCCGCAGCGTTCGGCGATTTCGTCGAGTGTCGCTTCGTCGAAGTGCAGCAT
The DNA here is from genome assembly GCA_001604565.1 of Puniceicoccales bacterium Verruco_01. Classification (GTDB taxonomy): domain Bacteria; phylum Verrucomicrobiota; class Verrucomicrobiia; order Opitutales; family Oceanipulchritudinaceae; genus Verruco-01. The sequence continues at coordinate 13,450 of LVBV01000028.1, forward strand.
CGCGCATGCCTCCTCAAGACGAAGGTTCACGAGGTGCTGGAGGGGAGTATGCCCCGTCTCTTTGCGGAAGAGCCGGATGAAGGCCGTGGGGTGCATCCCGGCTTCGAGCGCAAGGGCCTCGACGCCAGGCCATGCGGGATAACCCTTCGCAAGGCGCTCCACGGCACGGCTCACTCGGGCGTCCTCGTAACGGCGCGTCCAGCCCTCGACGGGCAGTTCCAATAGCGCCGAGGCGGCGAGCATCTGCCCCTCGAAGGAGGCGCGGATATCCGAGGCGTCGGTCAACAGACGCGCCACGATCCGCGCGCACAAGTCCGCCTGCCATGAGCTTGGGTTTAGCTGAAAAACCGCATCCGCCGGACCCCTGTAATGCGGTTCGACAAGGAAGTGCAGGAAGAACTGCCGGACGGGCCGCGAAAGATGCGAGGAAAAGTGGGTATTCGGCGCGATGACGACCATGTGGCGCGGCAAAAGTGGAACCTCGCGCCCTGCAAGACCGATGACCGCGCCCGCCTCCTCATGCCAGAAGAGCCGCCAGAAGGGCGAACAGTGATCCGTGCAGTCCCACCTTTCAAAATCGCTCACGTCGCACGAGAGAATCTGCACCTGATGCAGGTTGCGGGCCGTGAGCCATCGGGAGGAGACCATGTCGGAAGGCATGTTGATATTCTCCACAAACACTCTCCTATTGTCCATAGGCACGTGCGCTTCCCCGTGATTAACTAAAGGCCACCTCGAACAACTTTGATTTCTGCTACGAACGGTCTTTGCGGCGGCTGGCGGCGTTTCGGAAGTTCGCCGTAATTCATCCATTACTACTCACTTCCGAAGCCTTGCCATCCATCCGCAAATCCTCGTTCTCGCTACGAAACCAGTTGTTCGAGGTGGCCTAAAAGAACACGCAACACCCCTCCGTCATGAAAACCCCGAACAAATTCCTCATTTCGGCCCTCGCGCTGACGACGATTGCCGGTTTCGGCACCTGCGGCGCACAGAACACTGATTTCATTTCCGTCTGGACCCGCGGCATCGAAGGCCAGCGCAGGGCGGACCTTGGCGACGGCAGTTACCTAAACCCCGTCCTCGCGGGCGACCGGCCCGATCCCTCGGTTGTCAAGCACGGGAGGGACTACTACATGGTGCATTCCTCCTTCGGCAGCGTGCCGGGCCTGCTCGTGTGGCACTCGCGCGACCTTGTGAACTGGGAGCCGGTCGGCCCCGCGCTGACGCGGAATGTCGGCATCGTCTGGGCGCCGGACATCAGCTTTCACGACGGGCGTTTTTTCATCTACTTTCCGGTCCTTGGCGACAAGGGTTTCACGAACATGGTCGTGAGCGCGGAGAACATCGGGGGACCGTGGACGGACCCGGTGGATCTGCACATGCCGAACTTCGACCCCGGTTTTGCGCAGGACGAGCGGGGCAACGGCTACCTTTTCTTCAACGGCGGCAACATGGTGCCTCTTTCCGCAGACGGGCTCTCCGTCGCGGGCGGAGTGAAGCACGTGTACGACGGCTGGCCGATCCCGGAACACTGGCAGATCGAGACCTTCGCACAGGAGGGGCCGAAGATCCTGCGCCACGGCGACTATTTCTACATGGTTCTTGCCGAAGGCGGCACGGCGGGACCGGCGACGAGCCACATGGTGCTCATGGCACGCTCGAAGTCCATCGAAGGCCCCTGGGAAAACTCGCCCTACAATCCGGTCGTGCGCACGCAGAGCGCTGCGGAAAAGTGGTGGTCGCGCGGTCATGCGACGCTTGTCGAAGGTCCGGACGGCAAACAGTGGTATCTCGTCTATCACGCCTACGAAAACAGCTACTACAACCTTGGGCGGCAGACGCTCCTGGAACCAGTCGAATGGACGGCGGACGGCTGGGTGAAGTCGCAGGATTACGACGTGGCAAGGCCCATTCCGATGCCCGCGGGCGGCGAGGCCGTGCCGCACGGCTGCGCGCTTTCGGACGACTTTTCAAAGGATCGCATCGGCACGGCGTGGACCTTCTTCCTGCCATCGGGCAACTATAGGGACCGTTATCGCATCGGAAACGGCACGCTGATCCTCAGGGCGCAGGGATCTTCGCCACGCGATGCCTCGCCGCTGGAACTTGTCTGCGGCGACCAGGCCTACGAGGTGGAGGTCGAGGTCGATTGCGATGAGGGCGCGACGGGCGGTCTGCTCCTCTTCTACAGCGAGAAGCTCTTCGCTGGCCTCGCGTTCTCGGGCGACGGGATGATCGAATACCGCAAGGGCGACATCACGACCTTCCCGAAACCAGAGAATGTCGGACTCCATTTCTTCCTGCGCATCCGGAACAACCACAATTACATGACCATCTCTCACAGCCCGGATGGAAAGACGTGGACACGCCACTGGATGAACATCGAGGTCTCCGGCTACAACCACAATGTTGCCGACGGTTTTTTGAGCCTGCGCCCCGCCCTGCTTGCCGCGGGACAAGGCGAAGTGCGCTTCCGCAACTTCAAATACAGGGCACTGCCCTGAAAGCGGGAATTCCGCCCCGACCTTCTGCGCACCACGCCTCTCGCGTTCATCCCGCGAAGGGCCAGCGGCCAATCCATACGGCGAAGAGTCCCGCCGCGAGCGAGGAAAAGGCGTAGAGGAGCGCCGTCCCCACCCTGCCCGTCGAAATCAGGTTCAGTGTTTCGAGGCCAAAGGAGCTGAAGGTGGTGAAGCCGCCAAGGACTCCCGTGATGAGGAGGAGTCCCGCCGAGGGATGGAAGCTGCGTGCCAGGAACAGGCCGCTCAAAAAGCCGATGAGCAGGCACCCGGCAATATTCACGAAAAACGTCCCCCACGGGAAACCCGGCCCGAGCGCCGCCTGCACGCGCATCGAGATGAGATACCGCAATGCCGCACCGAAAAACCCACCGCAGCCGACTAGAAGGACGTTGATCATTCAGCGCCCACCATAGACCCGCCACGCGCTGCGGCAAGTCCGCATCCGTCGCTGGTAGATGATTCAGAAGAGGAGGTAACCGCAGAGCGCCAATGCGCACAAAAGGAGCACCACCGTCAGTGCCCGACGCTCCCTCTGTGTGATCCGGAAAGGCATGAATATTCCTACACGATGCGAAGCCTCGGCAGATCCTGCCCGTCGAGAAGGCCCACAGGGCGGCCCTCCGCATCGACGGCGATGAGCGCGTTCACCTTGTTCTTTTCAAAAATGCGCAGGGCCTCCACAGCGAGGGCGTCGTCGCGGATGCACTTTGGGTTCTTCGTCATGAAGTCGCGCACGGGGCGCTGCAGGACGTATTCGTCGCGAATGGAGGCCCGGCGGAAGTCGCCGTCGGAGAACACGCCCGAGAGCTTTCCGTCGTCGCCCGTGAGGGCGATCGTCCCACAGCGGGCGTTCGTGATGGCTAGGAGCGCGTCGCGCACGTTGACGGAGTCCGGCAGGCAGGCGAAGTGTTCGCCGCGGCGCAAAACCTCGCCCACGCGCAGGAGCAGCGCCTTGCCGATGCTGCCGCCGGGGTGATACTTGGCAAAATCCTCGCGGGTGAGGCCGCGCACCTCCAGATACACCATTGCCAGAGCGTCGCCAAGGGCCAGCGCCGCCGTGGTGCTGGAGGTGGGTGCAAGCCCCAGCGGGCAGGCCTCGCGGTCCGCCTTGTAGGCCAGCACAAGGTCCGCCTCGCGGGCGAGGGTCGATTGCGGACGCCCCGTCACCGCCACGAGTTTGAGGCCCATGCGGCGCAGCGGCACGATGATGCGTAAAACGTCCTCGGTCTCGCCCTGATTGCTGTAAAGGAAGGCGAGGTCGCCCTCGCTGCACAGGCCGAGGTCGCCATGCTGGGCCTCCACGGGGTCCAAGAAGATCGACGGCACACCCGTGGAATTGAAGGTGGCGGCGGTCTTCTTGCAAATCGGCGCATTCTTGCCGATGCCGGAAAAGACCAGCTTGTGGCCCGCCGCAACCGTGTCCGCAATGGCGCGGATCGCCAACGGAAAGGTTTCGTTCAGCGCGTCGGAAGTTCCGGTCAGCGCGTCGATTTCCAGCGCAATGCAGCGGCGCGCGCTGGCAAGAAGGGTGTTGTCGTCGGGAAGCATCTGTGTGGGGAGCCGCGCGGGGGATCACACACTCCGCCTCACGTTGCCCTTGCTCTCTTTTATCCCAGAGTATTAATTTGTTAAGGAAAAACGCGGGGACAACCGCGTCGGACGGATGAAACACCTACTTTATGCATTGGGCGCGCTCCTTGCGCTTCTGGCTCTGGGCCTTACTTCCGGCTGCGGACGCAGCGGGGGTTTCGCGCTGAGCGAGGAGGACGAGCCCGACTTTCGCAAGGGGGAAAGCCTCCTCAAGGAAAACCGCATGGACGAGGCACTGCTGGCCTTCGAAAAGGTGGTGGACGCGCGGCGGGACTCGCCCGAAAGTCATCTGGAGCTCGGGCGCATCTATCTCGACCACGTGAAGGATCCGGTCGCAGCCATCTACCATTTCCGCAAGTATCTGGAACTGCGTCCGAATTCCGATACGGCGCGCGAGGTGACACAGCTCATCGAAACCGGCAAGAAGGATTTTGCGCGAACCCTGCCGGGCGATCCCTTCGGCATGACGGGCACACAGGTGGACGCCCTGGACCAGCTCCGGAGCCTCCGCGCCGAGAACGCGCAGCTGAAGAAGGATATCGCCGCCCTTCGCGGTCAGCCGGCCCCCGCCCGTGCTGCAAGCGCCTCCTCCGCCCAGCCCGCCGCAACAGCCGCGAACACGGCCCCGGCGCAGCCCAAGGCCGCCGCGCGCTCCTACACCGTCCAGACGGGCGACACCTTGAGCAAGATCAGCGACTCGGTCTACGGCACGACGGCCCGCTGGCAGGAAATTTACGACGCAAACCGCAACCAGCTCAAGAATCCGCACGATCTCAAGGTCGGAATGACCCTGGTCATCCCCTGATTCCCGATGTTCGCGAAATCGCCGGGAATTCTGTCTTTCAGCGATTTGTGCAAAAATCTTGAGCCCCGGGCAGAATCAGTCTTGCCAGAGTGTCCATTCCCCGTTTACCTATCCGTTTTTTCAAATGAAAGCGACGATCAAAGCCCAAGGGCGCCAGTTCACCGTTTCCGAAGGTGACATCCTTTTCGTGAACCGCTTCTGCGAGAGCAAGGCGGGGGACACCGTCACGATCAACGACGTTCTCATGCTCGGCGAAGGCGCGAGCGCCCGCTTCGGCAC
>LVBV01000029.1 GCA_001604565.1 Puniceicoccales bacterium Verruco_01
TTCAAGGAGTTTCTGCAGCAGGACAAGGCTCCCAACCAGCGGGACGCCGTGGGACTGGAGGCTGTTTTCCGCGAGGTGTTCCCGATCGAGAGTTACGACGGCAACACCCAACTGGAGTATGTCTCCTACAATCTTTCCGGCCCGAAGATGACGGAAATGGAGTGCATCCGCGAGGGTGTCACCTACTCCATCTCCCTTTATGTGAAGCTGCGCCTCAAGGAAGAGGAAGCGATCAAGGACGAGGAGATCTACATGGGCGAGATCCCGATGATGACGGAGCGCGGCAGCTTCATCATCAACGGCGCTGAACGCGTCATCGTGAGCCAGCTTCACCGCTCCCCGGGCATCGCCTTCGAGGTCGTCCCGCATTCCAGTGGCAAACTCCTCTACTCCTTCCGCATCATTCCGGACCGCGGCACGTGGCTCGAATGCCAGTTCGACCAGAACGACCTTCTCTACGTGTATCTGGACCGCCGCCGCCGCCGCCGCAAGTTCCTCATCACGACGCTCCTGCGCGCCTTCGGCTACGGCACCGACCACGACATTCTGAGCCTCTTCTACAAGATTCAGGAGCTGCCGATCTCGGAAGCCCTTGAGATGGAGAGCGTTTCCAAGCTCGTTCTGGTGGAAGACCTCGTCGATGCGGAGAAGGGCGTGGTTCTGGCCCGCTCCTTCGAGCCGCTCACCCGCACGATCGTCCGCGGCATCGAGGCCGCCGGCATCGCCAAGGTGAACGTGATCGACACCTCCGACGACGACGGCGCCATCGTGCGCTGCCTCAAGAAGGACCCGACCCGCAACGAGGAGGAAGCCCTCAAGGACATTTACAAGCGCCTGCGCCCGGGCGAACCGCCGACCACGGCGAACGCTCGCGCCCTCATCAAGCGCCTCTTCCAGGATCCCAAGCGCTACGACCTCGGTCGCGTGGGACGCTACAAGATCAACCAGAAGCTGTCCCTCAAGACGCCGCTGGAAACCCGCATCATCACCGTCGAGGACATCGTGGACGCCACCCGCTACCTCACGCGCCTCAAGCGCGGCGAGGGCGTGCTGGACGACATCGACCACCTCGGCAACCGCCGCGTGCGCAACGTGGGCGAGCTCATGATGAACCAGTGCCGCATCGGCCTGGCCCGCACGGAGCGCCTCGTGAAAGAGCGCATGACCCTCTACGATCAGAGCGTCGATTCGATCACGCCGCAGAAGCTGATCAACCCGAAGGCGCTCTCGACCGTCATCCGCGACTTCTTTGCCCGCAGCCAGCTCTCGCAGTTCATGGACCAGATCAATCCTCTGGCGGAACTGACCCACAAGCGCCGTCTTTCGGCACTGGGACCGGGCGGTCTCAACCGCGAGCGCGCGGGCTTCGAGGTGCGCGACGTGCATCCGTCCCACTATGGCCGCATCTGCCCGATCGAGACGCCGGAAGGCCCGAACATCGGCCTGATCAACTCGCTCTCGACCTACGCGCAGGTGAACGAATTCGGCTTCATCGAGACGCCCTACCGCGTCGTGAAGGAAGGCCGCGTTCTGGACGAGGTCCACTACGTGAACGCCGATCAGGAAGAAGGCCACATCATCGCCCAGGCCGACTCCGAAATCGACAAAAACGGCAACCTCGTCGGCAAGGTGACGGCCCGCAAGGGTGACGACACCCTCGAAGTCGATCCGTCGGAAGTCGATTACATGGATGTCTCACCCAAGCAGCTGATCTCCATCGCCGCGGGCCTCATCCCCTTCCTGGAGCACGACGACGCCAACCGCGCGCTGATGGGCTCCAACATGCAACGTCAGGGCGTGCCGCTCCTTAAGACGGAGCGCCCGCTCGTCGGCACCGGCATCGAAGGCCGCGTGGCATGCGACTCCCGCACGGTGACGCAGTCGGATTCCGACGGCATCATCGCCAGCGTCGATGCCCGCCGCATCATCGTGACGACCGACGGCAAGATGCCCGCGAAGAGCGAAAAGCAGCTCAAGACCGATGCCAAGAACGGCATCTACGTCTATCGCCTTCGCAAGTTCCTGCGTTCCAACGCGGGCACCTGCTTCAACCAGAAGCCCATCGTGCAGAAGGGCCAGAAGGTCAAGGTGGGCGACGTTCTCGCGGACGGCGCGGCCACCGATCAGGGCGAGCTTGCCATCGGCAAGAACGTGCTCGTGGCCTACATGCCGTGGAACGGCTACAACTTCGAGGACGCGATCCTCATCTCCGAGAACCTCCTGCGCGACGACGTTTACACCTCGATCCACATCGAGGAGTACGAGGTCACCGCGCGCGACACCAAGCTCGGACCGGAAGAGATCACGCGCGACATCCCGAACGTCGGCGAAGAGGCTCTCAAGAACCTGAACCACGACGGCGTCATCCGCATCGGCGCGGAGGTGAAGCCCGGCGACATCCTCGTCGGCAAGATCACCCCCAAGAGCGAGACGGAACTGGCCCCGGAGGAGAAGCTCCTGCGCGCGATCTTCGGCGAAAAGGCCGCGGACGTGAAGGATACCTCCCTCCTGGTGCCCTCGGGCGTCTATGGCATCATCATGGATGTCAAGGTCTCCAGCCGCGCGGACGGCGACAAAGACAAGCTGTCCCCCTCCGACCGCCGCCGTCAGGTGAAGAAGATCAACGAGGAATACCGCTCGCAGAGCGACAAACTCCGCGAACAGTTGACCGAGGCTCTTTCCAATATTCTCCTCGGCGAGAAGATTCCGCTGGACGTCGTGAACAAGGAGAACGGCGAAGTGATCATCGCGGCCAACCGCAAGATCACCAAGACCCTCCTGCGGCGCCTGGCGAGTGTTTACAAGTCGATCGAGATCGACCCCTCGCCCGTGCGCATCAAGATCATGGAGATCGTCAACAGCTTCTCCACCAAGTTCGACGAACTGGAGCAGGATCAGGAGCGCAAGACCGAGAACGTCGAGGCGGGCGAGGACGTGGAACAGGGCGTCGTCAAGAACGTCAAGGTTTACATCGCCACCAAGCGCAAGATTCAGGTCGGCGACAAGATGGCCGGACGCCACGGCAACAAGGGCGTCGTGGCCCGCGTCGTTCCGCAGGAGGACATGCCCTTCCTGCCGGACGGAACGCCGGTCATGATGTGCCTGAACCCCCTGGGCGTGCCGAGCCGCATGAACGTCGGGCAGGTGCTTGAGTGCCACCTTGGGTGGGCCTGCCAGAAGCTGGGGCTGCACATCGCAACCCCGGTCTTCGACGGCATCTCCGAGGAGAACATTCACAAGTATCTCAGGCAGGCGGGCCTTCCCGAGGGCGGCAAGAGCGTCCTCTACGATGGCCGCACGGGCGAACCGATGGACCAGAAGGTCGTCGTCGGCTACACCTACATGCTCAAGCTGAACCACCTCGTCGCGGACAAGATCCACGCCCGCGCCGTCGGCCCCTACAGCCTCATCACCCAGCAGCCGCTGGGCGGCAAGGCGCAATACGGCGGCCAGAGGTTCGGCGAAATGGAGGTGTGGGCGCTGGAAGCCTACGGCGCCGCCTACACGCTGCAGGAACTGCTCACCGTCAAGAGCGACGACGTGCAGGGCCGCACCAAGATCTACGAGCAGCTCGTGAAGGGCGACAACTCCCTTCAGGCGGGCACCCCGCAGTCCTTCAACGTTCTGATGAAGGAAATGCAGAGCCTCTGCCTCGACGTGCGACTCGGCCAGCAGGACGAATTCGCCGCAGCGGCGGCCCAGCTGGAAGGACAGGCCTCCTAACCCGCCCTCCCCGCACATTAACAATCCTCCTTTAAAGCCATGCCCGACGAACAGGATCACGAACTTCAAACGCGCGAGGCGCGCGAATTTCTCGGCAGCGAGAAAGACCAGTCCTTCGATCAGGTGTCCATCGCCGTCGCCAGCCCGGATGTCATCCGTAGCTGGTCACGCGGCGAGGTGAAGAACCCTGAGACGATCAACTACCGCACCTTCAAGCCCGAGCCCGGCGGCCTCTTTTGCCAGAGGATCTTCGGCCCGGTGCGCGACTACGAGTGCGCGTGCGGCAAGTACAAGCGGATCAAATACAAGGGAGTGGTGTGCGACCGCTGCGGCGTCGAGGTCACCATGTCCCGCGTCCGCCGTGAGAGGATGGGCCACATCGAGCTGGCCGTCCCGGTCTCGCACATCTGGTTCTTGAAGAGCATGCCGAGCCGCCTCGGCCTGCTTCTGGACATGACCGCCCGCAATCTGGAGCGCGTCATCTACTACGAGAACTACATGGTGACCGACCCGGGCAAGACCCCGCTCGAAGAGAAGCAGCTTCTCACCGAGCAGGAGTTCCAGCAGGCCCAAGCCGAATACGGCGAGGACGCCTTCGTCGCCAAGATGGGCGCCGGCGCCGTGCGCGAGGTCCTTGAGAAGATCGACATGCCCGCGATCGTCGAGGAGCTCTACGAGCAGATGCACAACACCCGCTCCAAGCAGATCAAGAAGAAGATCTCCAAGCGCCTCAAGGTGATCCAAGGTTTCATTTCGAGCGGAACGCGCCCGGAGTGGATGATTCTGGAGGTTCTCCCGGTCATCCCGCCGGACCTTCGTCCTCTCGTGCCGCTGGAAGGCGGACGCTTTGCGACGAGCGACTTGAATGACCTCTACCGCCGCGTCATCAACCGCAACAACCGGCTCAAGAACCTCTTGATGCTGAAGACGCCGGACGTCATCATCCACAACGAGAAGCGCATGTTGCAGGAGGCGGTGGACGCCCTCTTCGACAACGGGCGCCACGGTCGTGCGGTGACGGGCGCGGGCAACCGGCCCCTCAAGAGCCTTTCGGACATGCTGAAGGGCAAGCAGGGCCGCTTCCGCCAGAATCTGCTGGGCAAGCGCGTGGACTACTCGGGCCGCTCGGTCATCGTCATCGGCCCGGAGCTCAAGATTTACCAGTGCGGCCTTCCCAAGAAGATGGCCCTCGTCCTCTTCGAGCCGTTCATCATCCGGCGCCTGAAGGAACTCGGCTTTGTGCACACCGTCCGCGGCGCGCGCAAGATGATCGAGAAACGCTCGCCCGAGGTGTGGGACATTCTGGAGGAGGTCACCAAGGGCCACCCGGTGTTCCTCAACCGCGCCCCGACGCTGCACCGCCTTTCGATCCAGGCCTTCGAGCCCGTCCTCATCGAGGGCGACGCCATCCGCCTGCATCCTCTGGTCTGCGGCGCCTTCAACGCGGACTTCGACGGCGACCAGATGGCCGTGCACGTGCCGCTGTCCCTCGAAGCCATCCTTGAGGCCAAGCTCCTCATGATGAGCAGCCTGAACCTCTTCTCCCCGTCGAGCGGCGACCCGATTCTGATGCCGTCGCAGGACGTGGTTCTGGGCGCGTATTACCTTACGTGCGAGCCCCGCAAAAAGCCCGCGGAGAACGAGCATCTGCCACTTTTCGGCGGGACGAACGAGGTCTTCATGGCCGAGGCCGACGGCGCCATCACCAAGCACCAGTGGATCCGCTTTGCGAATCCGGACTTCGGCAAGGACACCGTTTACGGCAAGAAGGACAAGAGGACGATCGTCACTACTCCGGGCCGCGTGTTCTTCAACACGATCTGGCCGGATTCGATCGGCTTCATCAACTTCTCGGTTCCGAAGAAGAAGCTGGGCGAACTGGTGATGAACACCTACAAGACCAAGGGCAAGCCCGAGGCCATCGCCACGCTGGACCGCCTGAAGGAACTCGGCTTCAAGTACGCGACCAAGGCCGGTATCTCGATCGGCATGGAGGACATGATCATTCCGCCGGAAAAGGAGGAGATCGTCTCCCGCGCCCGCCAGAAGCTCAAAGACATCATCACCCAGTACAACCGCGGCATCATCACTCGCGGCGAGCGCGACAACAAGGTGATCGACATCTGGACGAGCGCCACCGACGAAATCGCCAAGGCCGTTTACAAGCAGCTGGACTACAACCGCGGCAAGGAAGAGGTGAACCCGGTGTTCCTCATGATGGACTCCGGCGCCCGAGGCAACAAGCAGCAGGTCCGCCAGCTCTGCGGCGCGCGAGGCCTGATGGCCAAGCCCTCCGGCGAAATCATTGAGCGCCCGATTCTGTCTTCCTTCCGCGAGGGCCTCTCGGTCCTCGAATACTTCAGCTCCACCCACGGCGCCCGCAAGGGTCTGGCCGACACGGCGCTCAAGACCGCCGACGCCGGATACATGACCCGCAAGCTCTGCGACGTGGCGATGGACCTCATCGTGAGCTGTCAGGACGACGGCAACCGCGACGGCATCTGGAAGTTCGCGATCTACGAGGGGGACGACGAAGTGGTGTCCCTGCGCGACCGCATCATGGGCCGCTGCTCCTCCGACGATGTGAAGAACCCCATCAATCCCGACGAGGTGGTGGTCCGCTCCGGCGAACTCATCACCGACAAGATGGCCAAGCGCATCGACGAGCTGGGCATCGAGAGGGTCAAGATCATGAGCCCGCTCACCCATGCGACGAGCGCGGGCCTTCCCGCCACCGCCTACGGCATCAACCCGGCGACGAACGAGATGGTCGAGGTCGGCACGGCGGTGGGCATCATCGCCGCCCAGTCCATCGGCGAGCCTGGCACGCAGCTGACAATGCGCACCTTCCACATCGGCGGCATCGCGAGCGCCCTTGCCAAGGACAACGACATCAAGAGCCGTAACGAGGGCATCGTGCGCTACGAGGGCCTGCGCCTCGTGCAGGTGGCCGCGGGCGACATGACGCTGAACGTGGTCCTCAACAAGACGGGCGAACTGGCCATCGTGGACGAGCACGAGCGCGAGCTGGAAAACTACAAGATTCCGGCGGGCGCGGTGCTGATGTTCAACGACGGCACGCGCGTCGGCAAGGGCCAGGTTCTGGCCCAGTGGGACCCGCACAACGTCCCGATCATCTCGGAAAAGGGCGGCATCGTTTCCTTCAAGGACATGATCCCGGGCGTCACCGTCAAGCGCGAGCTGGACGCCGCCACGGGCCGCATCGCCACCACCGTCGTGGAGCACAAGGAGGACCTCAACCCCTCCGTTGAGATCTGCGCCGACGAGAACGGAGCCCCGGGCAAGGTACTCGCGACTTACGCGATTCCGACCGGAGCCCAGCTCCAGGTGAACGAGAACGACATCATCAAGCCGGGCGCCCTGCTCGCCAAGACCCCGCGCTCCACCTCCAAGACTCAGGACATCACCGGCGGTCTGCCGCGTGTTGCCGAGCTCTTCGAGGCACGTCGTCCCAAGGAGGCCGCCGAAATGGCCAAGATCGACGGCATCGTGTCGATGGGCGGGTCCCTGCGCGGCAAGAAGCGCCTCATCATCACCGACGAGGCCGCGGGCAACGAGGAGGAACACCTCATCCCGCACGGCAAGCACATCATCGTGCAGCCGGGCGACGTCGTCCGCAAGGGCCAGCACCTGACCGAAGGCGCCGCCGATCCGCACGAGATCCTGGAGATTCTCGGGCCGAACGCGGTGCAGGAATACCTTCTGTCGGAAATCCAGAAGGTGTACCGCCTGCAGGGTGTCACGATCAACGACAAGCACATCGAGGTCATCATCTCGCAGATGCTGCGCAAGGTCCGCATCTCGGATCCGGGCGACAGCGAATTCTTCTGGGGCGAACAGGTCGATCGCGACAAGTTCCTCAAGGAGAACGAGCGCATCAACGAGGCGGGCGGCAAACCCGCCGAGGGCGAGCCGATCCTCCTTGGCATCACCAAGGCCTCGGTCGAGACGGAGTCGTTCATCTCCGCCGCGTCCTTCCAGGAGACCACGCGCGTCCTCACCGAGGCTTCCACGCTCGGCAAGGTCGATCACCTCTTGGGTTTCAAGGAGAACGTCATCATGGGTCACCTGATCCCGGCGGGCACGGGTCTGCCCAAGTACCGCCGCCTCAAGATCAATACCCTGGGCGCCGCCGAGACGTATTCGACCGACAAGGCCGTCTAGCGGATCGACAATCCCGCATCTTTCAAGGGCCCTCCGGAGCGATCCGGAGGGCCTTTTTCATGGTGACGCCGGTTGAATTCCGAGCGCGTCCCTCCTAGTATCCCGCCATGACACAAAACGAGCCCCTGATCATCGCGGGGCGCACCTTCCAATCCCGGCTCCTCGTGGGGACGGGCAAATTCTCTTCCGGCGAGGCCATGCGCGAGGCCCTGCGCGCCAGCGGCACCGGACTTGCCACCGTGGCTCTCAAGAGGGCGAGCCTCGGCCCGACCAAGGACGCCTTCGCGGACATTCTGGATTTCATCGAGCCGGACCGTTATCTGGTCCTCCCGAACACCTCCGGCGCGCGCGACGCCGACGAAGCCGTGCGCATCGCCCACCTCTCCGAGAAGGCGGGGCTCCCCAAGTGGGTGAAGCTGGAGATCCACCCGGACGTGAATTACCTCCTCCCCGACCCCATTGAGACGCTCAAGGCAGCGGAAATCCTCGTGAAGGAGGGCTGGACGGTTCTCCCCTACATCAATGCGGATCCCGTTCTGGCCATGCGCCTGCAGGATGTCGGCTGCGCGACCGTGATGCCGCTCGGCTCCCCCATCGGCACCAATCGCGGCATCGAGAACGAGGCGCAGATCCGCATCATCATCGCGCAGGCGCGCGTGCCTGTGGTGGTGGATGCCGGAATCGGAGCGCCAAGCCACGCGGCAAAAGCGATGGAGATGGGCGCGGACGCGGTCCTCGTGAACACGGCCATCGCCGTCGCGCGCGATCCCGTCCGCATGGCGAGTGCCTTCGCGGCGGCGGTGGAGTGCGGCAGAGCCGCGTTCGAGGCGGGGCTGCCACCGGTCTCGGCCAATGCGAAGGCCAGCGCCACGAGCCCGCTCACGGCGTTCCTAGACTGATCGCCGATCGTCCCGCAATTGCAGCCATACATACAATACGGATTGTCGGGAACCGCCCAATCTGTCATATTAGAACCGGATGTCTTCCCCGGCTCCCGTTCCAAACCTCTGCCGCGAGCGTTTTCTTGACCGCGTGGCGCGCGCGGTCGCGTACATCAGGCAGAACGGCGGGCGCGAGGTTCCCCTGCCGGAGCTAGCAGAGGTCAGCGGCCTCTCGGAAGCGTATCTGGACCGCGTGATCTTCGACCTTGTCGGAGCCACCCCGCGACAAATCGCAAAGGCCGTGCGCGACGATCCGGAAGCGGCGCACCGGCCCCCGCAGCATCCGGGGTCCCCGACCGGTCTGGAGGTACCGCTCTCAATGGGCACTTTCACCAACGCGGAGGGGCATCCACAGTGGACGATGCAGACGCATTCCTTCGGCGAGGTGGCCGTGCGCCTTGTCGAGATGCCGGACATGAGCCTCGCCTGCGTGCGCTACATCGGCCATTACATGGGCGTCGGACAGGCGTTCCGGCTTTTGTACTGCTGGGCGCTGGAAAACAGGCTCATGACGCCGGAATCGCTGGTTCTTGGTCTCTATCACGACTGTCCCGGCGACACCGCGCCCGAGGAGCTGCGCAGCGACGCCTGTCTCACCGTTCCGCCGGGCACCGAGCCCAGTGTGCCGGTCACGATCCGCGCGCTCGCCAGCCGCGGGACCTATGCCTGCGGACGCTTCGTCTTCCGCGACGCGCGGAACTTCCCCCTCGCGTGGAAAACGATGACCGCCGGATGGCTCCCCGCGAGCGGCTTGCAGTTCGACAACCGCCCCGCCTTCGAGATCTACCGTGGCGATCCCCTGATGCTGGACGACACTTTCCGTATCGACGTGTGCCTGCCGGTGAAGCCATTGTAAGGTCATGGAAGGCAGCACCCCGCAGCAAAGCCGTGCGGAGTACATCCGCCGTGTGAACCGCGCGATCGACCACCTCGATTCCCATCTCGGACGCGAGGTCTCCCTCGCCGAACTGGCCGCCGTGGCCTGTTTTTCCCGGTATCACTTCCACCGCGTCTTCAAGGCCGTGACGGGCGAGACCGTGGGACAGTACCGCTTGCGCCTGCGCCTGCAGCGGGCGGCCTCTTTTCTGGCGTACAACGCGGACCGGAGCGTGACGTGGATCGCCTACGAATGCGGCTTTGCGGAGGCGAGCGCCTTCTCGCGCGCCTTCCGCAAGGCGTACGGGCAGTGCCCCAGCCTCTGGCGGGAGAAAAACCGCGTGCGACAGGAAAGCAATCCAGGTCAAGCCGCGAGCAACCCGTGTCAATCATCCGCCGAGCTCACCGGGTATCCTGCATGGACACAAAAACAACCAACCTGGTTACTGAAAATGAAAGACATGCAGGATATCTCCGTCACGATCGAGAACATGGACGACCTGTTCGTGGCAAGCGTCCGTCACACCGGCAGCTACAGCGGCATCGGCGCGGCGTTCGACACCCTCTACGCCTGGGCGGGCCCAAGGGGGTTCGTGAACCCCTCCGCAAAAGTCCTCGGCATCTATCACGACATGCCGGGGGCCACGCCCGAGGAAAAACTCCGCAGCGACGCCTGCGTCACCGTTCCGGAGGGAACGAAGGGCGAGGGCCCCGTCGTCGTGAAGAAGCTCTCCACGAAGGGACGCTACGCCTTCGGCCACTTTGAATTCGACGGCAAGGAGGGCTTCCGCAACGCGTGGAACGCCATGATGGGCGTCTGGTTGCCCAACAGCGGCTATCAGTGCGACGACCGGCCCACCTTCGAGCTCTACCGCAACGATTGCAGCACCAACCACTATGTGGTTGATATCTGCATCCCCGTGAGGCCGCAGTAGTCCTCCCGGACGGTCCCGGCATGAGCCTCTTCTTCGATTGCAATGCGGCAAGCCCGCTTCGTCCAAAGGCGGAGGCGGCGTGGCTTGCCGCGTCGCGGGAGGCCTGGGCGAACCCTTCGGCCCTCTACCCCTCCGCGCTCGGGGCGAGGGCGCTACTTGAAGAGTCGCGGGAGAAAATCGCAGCTCTTTTCTCCTGCACTCTAGGCCGCATCGTCTTTACGAGCGGGGCGACAGAATCCAACAACGTCTTCTTCCGCCGTTTTGAAAAGGATGCGGGCCGGGGAGCCTGCTGCGCGGTTTCAGCCGTGGAGCACGCCAGCGTGTCTGCCGCCGCGCGCGCCATGTTCGGGGAAAGGACGCTCGTTCTCCCGGTGACGGCGGATGGCGTCGTGGACGTGGCCGCCGCGTCGGAACGGATCCGGCGGGAAAGACCGGTTGCCGTCAGCGTCGTAGCGGCGTGCGGCGAGACGGGCGTCCTTCAGCCCTGGCGGGAAGTGGCAAGGGTCTGCCGCGAATGCGGATGCGCCTTCCACTGCGACGCCGTGCAGATTCTAGGGCGCTTGCCCCTCGGCGACCTTGCCGCACAATGCCCCTACGCGACCTTCAGCGCCCACAAGGCGGGCGGGCCCAGAGGCGTCGGATTCCTCCTTGCCCCGGAGGAGGACAACCTTCTCCACCTCCAGCACGGCGGCTCCCAGGAATCCTCGCGGCGAGCCGGGACGGAGAACGTGTCGGCGATCGCCTCGGCGGCGGCAGCTCTTGCGGAGGCGGTGGCTGAGGCGGCCTCGACTCTGCCCAAAGAACAGGCACGTTGCCGCGACCGCTTCGAGGCACGGATGAAGGCCTTCGGTGCAACAATCGCGGGCGAAGGCGCCCCGAGGCTCCCGCAGACCTCGATGCTGCTCCTTCCCAAGCACCCCAACCTCGCGTGGGTGTCCCGTCTGGCGAAACTCGGCGTAGAATGCGGCACGGGTTCCGCCTGTTCCAGCGGCAAAAGTGCCCCCAGTCCGGTTCTCGCGGCGATGGGTGTTCCGGCAAGTCTCGCACAAAGGGCGGTCCGCGTCTCCGCCAGCCTGACGACACCGGAGGCGGACTGGACCGCACTCGCGGAAGCCTTTGAAAGAGCCCTTGCGGAACTGGACGGGGAAAGCGCCGCCTCGAACGTCGTTACGATCGACTGAAACAGCGTCCCTACTGGGACGAGCGCATCCCGCAGGAGGCCAGCGTCACGGAGAAGTCGCGGCTAAGAATGTCGTCCCCGGAAGTCTCGTTTCCGGAATGGAGGCCGACACCGGGTTCGCCGACGCCCGGCAATCGGCCAAGGTTCTGTCCTGCCGTCTTCTTCGTCACCGGGACGGAAAGTCCCGCAAAGACCATGCCCGGCAGTGGCGCATGCACACGGGTGATTGAACGCTGCGGAGTGGTTTTTTCGTCGCTGTACACCGCTAGGTTCGCCGGAGCCTCGAAGGATGCGGCGGTTTCCGCCACGCGGAGGTGCCCTGCGGACGGCGGTTCGCGCATTGCGATGAACGCGGCGGCGCAGGCCACGCCCGCCGCGACGCCGGAAATCGCCCAGGAAAAAGTGGAGGTGAACGGGAAGCGCCGCTCGACGGGCCTTGGAACCGGGAAGCGCGCGCGCGCGGTGGCCACGTTCATGCGCCTGTAGGAATCGAAAATCATCCGGTATTCCGGATTCTTGCGCAGAGCCTCCTTAAGGAGAATTTCCTCGTCCGGGGACAATTCTCCGTCCATCCACGCACTGACCAGCTCCAGAAACTTCTTTTGTCTCATAGAAATTCGCCGCCGAGCTTTTCCCGCAGGCTTTCGCGGGCCCGCGCGATCCGGCTCTTCACCGTTCCGACACGGATTCCCAGCTTTTGTGCGATTTCTTCGTACGATAAATTTTCCTTGATGCGCAAAGCGAGGATGTCACGGTGTTTGCGCGAGAGTTTGGGCAGGCATTCCTCCACGCGGCGTGTGAGTTCGTTCGTCAGCGACTCCTCGGCGGGGTCCTCGCGGTCCTCGGGGAGAACGTCCACGAGGGTCGTGTCGCTGTCGGCGCCGAGGGTCTGGTCGAGCGACATCGAAACGTCGCGCTTGCGGCGCCACCAGTACCAGTAGCGGTTGTGAGCGAGGTTCGTCGCGATCTGGAAGAGCCACGTGGAAAACGAGGCGTCACCCCTGAAATTCGCGAGGCCCCGGTGTGCGCGCAGGAAGGCGTCCTGCGTGACCTCCTCGGCATCCTGCGGGTTCTTCAGAAGTTGCAGGACGCGCGCGTAAATGCGGTCCCAGTAGAGATCGACGATTTCCTCGAAGGCGGATTCATCGCCCTGTCGCATGCGGCTGACGAGGCATTCGTCGGTTGAGGCCTGTTCGGAATTGGCCATGGTCTTGGTCCCCTGTTCAGCGGGAAAAGTTGGATGATGGATGGGTAGAGAGCGCGAACGGGGAGATTCGAGGCACCCACACGCGGATGTGATCCGCTTGCAGATTTTGACGGGAAAGAGGCATTTTTCGTTCAACGTCGAGAGCGGAATTTCTAACATTTTCCGCGGTTGCAATATACAAGTTTCCGTCAATAAGCGACTTCCTGCGACTGGGGAAGAACTGGCGTCATAAAGTCCACAAGCACCGGCCTGTGATCGGAAAGGAGAGTCGGCACCACAACGCACTCCGTCACGCGGAAGGAACCGGGAAGGAAGACGAAGTCGATCCCCTTGCGCGGGAAGAACGACGGGAAGGTGCGGCTCTCCAGCGGGAACAGCATGTAGCCGGATTCCTCAAGAAGATGCCGGAAGAGATGCTGCACGGCGTCGTCCTCCGGCGCGGCGCGGCTGTTGAAGTCCCCGCAGACGACGGGCGGCAGGTGTGTGCGGTCGGGCCGGGCGGGCCGCGCGCGCAAAAAATCCAGCATTCTCTCCACCTGCACGATGCGGCGCTTCTTCGAGCGGAAGTCCAAATGCAGGTTCACGATCGGCAAAAGATACGGTCCGCCGACCTTGAGTTCCGCGTACATAAAGCCCTTCTCCCCGAGAGTCGCGTCGCCGAAGGGCTGGTTGTCCCACAATTCCACGGGCAAGCTCGTGAAGAGCGCGTTCCCGTAGGCGAGGGGTTTCTCCCCGCCGCGCCGATTGTTGACGCCCATGAGCGCGCTGGGGAAACCCGCCTCCTCCTTCAATTCATCCATCATCCGCAGGCCATGGTGCCAGTGGCTGGATTCGTCGATCTCCTGAAACGCCGCCACCGTCACGCGCAGCCGCCGCGCCAGTTCCGCGATGGCGGAAATGTTGCGCCGCAGCTTCCGTGCGCTCGTAAAGCCCTGATAAAGACCCAGTCCCCGCCCGTGGGCGATGTTGAAAGTCATGAGTCTTATGCGCATTGTATCCTGCGGAAGGTCTCCTTACTCTTCCCCCACCCCCATAGATCGTCAACCCCGGCCAGGAATCAAGCCATATGCCCGAACCCGTCGCCACTCTCCTGTCCCCCGGCCTCTCGGAAGGCGAGCACTGGCTGATTCTCGCGGTGCAGAGCGTCGCCTTCGTGGCGGCGGTGGCGATCATCCTGCGCCTGGCGCACGAAAAGCGCGCCCCGGCGAACATCTTCGCGTGGTCGCTCTTTCTTTTGTTCCTGCCGGTTCTGGGCGTGCCCTTCTATCTGCTCCTCGGCGGCCGGAAGATCCGGCGCCTGGTGGCGGAAAAGACCCGCATCCGGCACATGGCCTCCGCGTGGAGCGAGGCCTGCGCCGTGCCGGGATCCGGAAGGGTGATTCCGTGCAACCGCGTGCGCCTGCTGCCGGACGGCGTGGCGGCGTACCGGGCCGTCTGCCGGGAGATCGACCGCTCCCGCACCTCCATCGACATCGCCACCTTCATCCTCGGGCGCGACGCCGTGGGCCGCAGCCTCGTCGCCCGGCTGACCGCGAAGGCCCGGCAAGGCGTGCGCGTGAGGCTGCTCATCGACGCCCTCGGCTCCCTCGGCGCCCGGGACGCCATGTTCCGGGACTTCCGCGCCGCGGGCGGCACGGTCCACCGTTTCATCCCCCTGTCCCCCTTCGTCGCCAAGGCTTCCGCCAACCTGCGCAACCACCGCAAGATCGCAGTCTTTGACGGAAAACGGGCCATCGTCGGCGGGCAGAACATGGACGGGCGCTTCCTTGCCCCGCGTAGTTCCCGCGCACTCTTTGCGGACCTGGGTCTTGTCGTGGAGGGCCCCGCGGTGGAGGCGCTCTGGCTCGTCTTCGCGGGGGACTGGGCCTTCGCCTCGGGCGAGGAGGTTCCGCTCGTCGTCCCCGCCGAACACCTGACCACCACTCCCTGCGGAACAAGCGGCCTCGAAATCATCCCGAGCGGGCCGGATATCGAGGGCGACTTCCTCTGGGAGAAAATCATCACCCTCGTGCAGGAGGCGCGGCGTTCCATCACCATCGTCACCCCCTACTTCATCCCGGACGAAGTGCTCCTGCGGAGCCTCCTCATCCGCGCGCACAACGGAACACACGTGCGCATCGTCGTACCGGAAAAGTCGAATCATCCGATCGTGGACTTTGCCCGCAACCGCTATTTAAGGCAGATGGCGGAACAGGGGGTGGAAATCCTCTTCTACCGGCATAAGATGCTGCACGCCAAGCTGATCCTTGTTGACGGCGAAAAGGCGGTGAGCGGCTCGGCCAACATCGACCCCCGGAGCTTCTTCGTCAATTTCGAGATCGGCCTGATCCACAGCGCGCCGGAGGACATCAACGCCTTCCGGGCGTGGCTGGAGGAGCGCATCCTGCCCCGCTGCGTGCGCTTCGAGGACAGTCCCCGCTCGCGCGAAACCCGCCTGCGACTGGCCCTCGAAAATTTTGCACACCTCTTGACCCCGCTTTTGTGATACAATCACACCCGTCCAACATGTGGGCCCTCCGCGCGGCGAACTCCGCTTCGCGTTGACCCCGCAATGGAAAGGACGAAAAAGTGAGCAAGAACAAGAAGAACAAGACGGCCGCTCCCGCGCCCGCCCCGAAGCCCGAAGGCAAGTAACCGGGCAGGCCTTTGAGGCCTGAAGCTATCGGAGCGCCGGAAGTGATCCCGCCATGCGGGGCAACCTCCGGCGCTCTTTTTGTCCTTTCAAATGTCGATTACTTTTCACTTGACGGAATATTCATCATTCGGAATATTCCAAGTCATGAATACGGGCGACCTTTACCTCTGCCTCGCCGAGAGCGACCGGCTGCGGATCGTGAACCTCCTTGCCGAGGGTCCCCTCTGCGGCTGCCACATCCAGAACATCCTCTCCCTGGGACAGGTAAAGATCTCCAAGCAGCTCGCCTACCTGAAGAAGCTCGGCGCCGTGAACTGCGACCGCGAGGCGAACTGGGTGGTGTACCGCCTTTCCGAGCCGGTGGACCCCCTTCTGGCGGAAAACCTCCGCCTGTTGCGGCTGCGGAGCCCCGGGCTTGCGGAGGACCTCAAGAACCGAGCCGGATTCCTCGCAGGCATCGCCCACGAGGAAAAACCCGCGCCCGAACCCGTTCAAAAGCAGTGCTGCATCGCAATGCGGTTCTGCCACGAAAAAAACAACAAGGACACAAAATGAGCGACAACGACAAATGCTGCTCCGGCAGCGAGAACGAAAAGAAGGAGGGCTGTTGCACCCAGGGCGCCGAAAAGAAGGCCCCCGAGACCGCCAAGCCCGCCGAAAAGAAGTGCTGCTGCTGCGGATAATAGCAGGAACCCCTTCGCGTTGACTTTCATCATCGCAAAGGGGCTGTAGCGCACGAGGCGCCGGAAGTGACCCATCGGCCCGCGAGTGCCGGATTTCTGCCTAGAATGCGAGAATTCGGACAAAGCGGAAGGAGAGTCACTCCGGCGCTTCATCATGCACGCGCCGAGTCTTCGCGCAAGGATTCCCGGGGACGGGTCAAAAGACCCGGCGAAGCCCCGGCAGGCGCCGCAGTCCAGAGCCGAGGGCGAAGGAGAGCACCGTGGCGACTCCGCCGACGACGATCCATTTGACGAGCGCGGGCGCCGCCCAGCCATGACAGGCGAGGGAAAGGCCAACGAGCACCGGCGCGTGGATGAAATAGGCCGGAAAGGACGAGAGGGCCAGCTCCCGCCAGAAGGGGCTGGTGCGGTTCAAATACCGACGCGTGAGCCAGAGAAGGCCCAGGATGATGCCCCACGCCTCGAAAGGCTCCCACATCGCGTAGAAAAAGGCGTACTGGTTCACTCCGCCGACGATGAGATCCGGGCTGGAGCAACTGCCAAAGGCAAGGAGGAAGAGCGGTGTCGCCACCAGCGTGACAACCATCCACGGCACGGCGTGACGAGCCTCCACCCGCTCCAGCCAGCGGTGACGAGCCGCGACAGTGCCGGTGTAAAACAGGAGGATGTAGGAGGCGAAGTAACCCAGCTGCAGGTCGATGATGTTCGTCCCCACCGGGAAGAGAAGGCGGAGCAAGAAGGCAAAAAGCCCCGTGCCGACCGCCGCCGCGAAGAGCGTGCCGTGCCCGGGCAAAGGCGCATCGTCCGGCGCGATCCGCGTGGGCCGGATAAAGCGGCAGGCAAGATAAACAAAGGTGAAGACAAGCAGCGCCAGTGCGAACCAGAGCGGACCGGTCCCGATGTGCGGCCCCGTGTAGAACCATTGGACGACGCCCCAGAACGGATACGTCCCCTTCATCTCCTCGCCCATGCCCGCAGTGAAAGGGTGCAGAAGAACGACAAAAAGCAGAAGCGGAATCCCCAACCGCACGAGACGGTCGTTCGCAAAGCGTCCGAATCCCTTGCGCAAAAGCGAAAACGGCGTGAAGTACCCGGCCATGAGGAAGAACATCCCCATGAAATAGGACTGGTTCACCGCGTTGAAGGCGACGTAGATGGCCTGCACCGGCAGGGAAAGATCCGTCGTTTTCACCTCGAAGGTGTACCAGCCGCCGATCGACCCGTACGTGATCGCGGAGTGCGCCATCACCACCATGACGGTGAGGAAGACGCGGATGTGGTCGAGATACGCGTTGCGGGAACCGGGTGTATTTTCGGAAGAATCGGACACCATCCAAGACAATCCGAAGTGATCGCCGCAGTCAAAGAAGTCCTCGTTAGTGGCGAAAAGCCCGCTTCGAGCGGAAACGGTCCGCCGCAAAAGGATTTTTCCAAGGCCCGGCCCTCATTTTCAGCCAGAAAGGGCTTTATCCGGAAGCTAATGAAGGTTAGAAGAATCACTTTTTCCATGACAGAAGCGAAGCTGCAGAACTGGCATACGATGGATGCGAACGAGGCGGTTGCCTCCGTCGCCTACCGGATGAGCGAACTGATCGCCATCTACCCCATCACACCGTCCTCCCCGATGGCGGAACATTGCGACGCATGGTCCGCCGCCGGGAAACCGAACCTCCAGGGTCTGGTGCCCGAGGTGATCGAGATGCAGAGCGAGGGCGGCGTGGCCGGCGCGGTGCACGGAGCGGCGATGGGCGGCAGTCTCGTCACCACTTTCACGGCCTCGCAGGGCCTGCTCCTGATGATTCCGGACCTCTATCGCATCGCGGGGGAGCTCACACCCTTCGTCCTGCACGTGGCCGCGCGCGCGATCGCAACAAATACCCTCTCCATCTTCGCGGAACACGCCGATGTCATGGCCTGCCGCCAGACGGGCGTCGCGATGCTGGCCTCCGCCAACGTTCAGGAGGCGCAGGACATGGCCGCCGTGGCGCACGCGGCCACGCTTTCGGCACGTCTTCCCTTCCTCCATTTCTTCGACGGTTTCCGCACCTCTCACGAAATCGGCAAGGTGCAGACGCTTTCCAACGCGGAACTCAAGGGCCTCATCAACGCCCGCGACCTTGCGGAATTCCGCGCGCGCGGCCTTGCGCCGGAGCATCCCACCGCGCGCGGAACGGCCTCGAACCCCGATGTGTTCTTCCAGAGCCGCGAGGCCTGCAACGCCTATTACAACCGCTGCGTCGCCATCGTGGAGCAGACTTTCGAGAAGTTCGGCGCCGTGACGGGCCGCCACTACAAACCCTTCGAGTACGAGGGCCATCCCGAGGCGGAAGCTGTCATCGTCTGCATGGGCTCCGGCGCGGAGACCGTTGGCAGCACCGTGGAGCACCTTTCCAGGGGCGGATCCCGCGTGGGCCTCGTGAAGGTCCGCCTGTACCGTCCCTTCGACGCGCGACGCTTCGTGGAGGCGCTGCCAAAGACCGTCCGCACGATCGCGGTCCTCGACCGCACGAAGGAACCCGGCGCGGGCGGCGAGCCGCTCTACCTCGATGTCGTCTCTGCACTCGCGCGGAGCCCGGAGCGGCGCATCCGCGTCACCGGCGGGCGCTACGGCCTCGGCAGCAAGGAGTTCGAGCCCTGCATGGTGAAGGCCGTGTTTGAAATGCTCGCCGCCGACGAATTGCGGCAGTCCTTCACCGTGGGCATCCGCGACGACGTGACCGGTCTCTCCCTCCCGTACGACGCCTCCTTCCACCTGCCCCTCCCCGGCGTGACGCGCGCCCTCTTCTACGGGCTTGGCAGCGACGGTACCGTGGGCGCCAACAAGAACACGATCAAGATCATCGGCGAGGACACCCCGCTCTTCGCGCAGGGATACTTTGTGTACGACTCCAAGAAGTCGGGCGGCCTGACCGTCTCGCACCTGCGCTTCGGCCCGGAGCCGATCCGCGCGCCCTACCTCATCCGCAATGCGGAATTCATCGCCGTGCACCAGCCGGTCTTCCTGCGGCAGAGGCCCGGGATCTTCGCGCCCGCAGTGAAGGGCGCGACGCTGCTCGTCAACTTCCACGGGGACGACGAGGCCCTCTGGGCCCACCTTTCCGCCGAGGACCGCCGTACCGTTCGCGAGAAGAACTGCACCCTCTACCGCATCGACGCCAGCGCCGTCGCGCGCGAAAACGGCATGGGACGCCACATCAACGGCGTCATGCAGGCCGCGTTCTTCGCGGTGAGCGGCGTCCTCCCGCAGGAGGAGGCCATGAACCACATTCAGGAGGCCATCCGCAAGACCTACGGACGCAAGGGCGAGGAAGTGGTGCAGAAAAACTGCGCCGCGGCCCTCGCCGCCGCCGCCGCCCTCGTGAAGGTGAAGATCCCCGCCGCGGACGCCGAGAAGGCGCCGCTGCCCGCCCAGGATCTTGCCGACGGCACCGCGAGCGACTTTGAAAAGCGCGTGACGATCCCCCTTATCAAGGGCCTCGGCGACGATCTGCCTGTCTCGGCCCTGCCCGCCGACGGCGTGTGGCCGACGGGCACCTCCCGTCACGAAAAGCGCGCCATCGCGGACTTCATCCCGGAGTGGAACAGCGCCGCCTGCACCGAGTGCAACCAGTGCATTCTCGTCTGCCCGCACGCGGCCCTGCGCGCGACCTTCGTGCCCGAGGAAGCCCTCGCGGGCGCCCCGGAGGGGATGCAGAGCCTTCCGTGGAAGGGCCCGGGCGCCAAGCCCGGCGAAAAGTATGTTCTTCAGGTCTCCCCGGCGGACTGCACCGGCTGCCGCCTCTGCGTGGCCGCCTGCCCGCGCGGCGACGTACCCGAAGGCAAGCCGAGCGCCCTTGCGATGAAGGCCCTCGACGACACGCGGATGTCCCGCGAGGGAGCGCGCTGGAAGTTCTACGCAGCCCTGCCGGAGCCGCCGAAGGAACGCCTCGATCCCTCCGTCCGCACGCTGCCGATGCGCAAGCCCCTCTTCGAATTCTCGGGCGCGTGCTCGGGCTGCGGTCAGACGCCGTATGTGCGCACGCTCACCCAGCTTTTTGGCGACCGTCTTGTGATGGCGAACGCCACCGGCTGCTCCTCGATCTACGGCGGCAACCTGCCGACGACCCCTTACACGAAGAACGCCGCCGGGCGCGGTCCGGCCTGGGCGAATTCGCTCTTCGAGGACAACGCGGAATTCGGCTACGGCCTGATGGTCTCGAACCTGCGCCGACGCGACTCCGCGCGGCACTTCCTAGGCCTTCTGGCGGACAAGCTCCCGAGGGAGCTCGTGGAAACGCTTCTTGCCACGGACCAGTCCACCGACGCGGGAGTGGAAACGGTGCGCGAGGCCGTCAAGGTCCTGCGCCCGCTCCTTGAGGCGATGGACGGTGACGAAAATGCCGACACCCTCCTCCAGAACGCGGACTGGCTCGCCCGCCGGACGATCTGGACCCTCGGCGGCGACGGCTGGGCCTACGACATCGGTTACGGCGGCCTCGACCACGTGATCGCCTCGGGGCGCAACGTGAACATCCTTGTGATGGATACCGAAGTGTATTCCAACACCGGCGGCCAGCAGAGCAAGGCTACGCCCATCGGCGCCTCCGCGCGCTTCGCCGCCGGCGGCAAGGCCATTGCCAAGAAAGACCTGACGGGCATTGCGATGCAGTATGGCAGCGTCTATGTCGCGCAGATCTGCATGGGCGCGAACCCCCGGCAGGCAATCGACGCCCTGCGCGAGGCGGAAAGCTACGAGGGCCCGTCCCTCGTCGTCGCCTACGCGCCCTGTCAGGAGCACGGCGTGGAACTCTCGCTCTCCCTCGAACGGCAGAAGGTGGCGATCAAGACCGGCTACTGGAGCCTCTTCCGCTTCGATCCGCGCCGTCAGGGCACGGGCGAGGCGCTCCTGAAGCTCGACAGCCCCAAGCCCTCGCTGCCTGTCTCGGACTTCATGCACGGGGAGAACCGCTTCCGCAAGGTGCTGGAGGAGGATTCCGCACGCGCGGCGCAAATCCTCGCACAGGCGCAGGCAAACGCGGACAAGCGCTACGCGAAGCTCCTCGCCCTCTCGCAGCAGGCGGGATAGGCTCTTGCGATGCAGAAGATTCCGAAGAACTTTAATCCGGTCCCCTATGCCTACCATCAGGAGATCGTGCTTAAGATCGACACGCTGACGAACCTCGGCTGCGGGCTCGGGCGCGCCGACGGATGGGTCGTCATGGTGCCGCTGGCCCTGCCGGGGGAGCTCGTGAAGGTCCGTGTGTGGCGGAACAAGGCGAACTATTCCGATGCCGACCTCGTGGAGGTTCTGGAGAAATCGCCCGACCGGATCGAGCCGCGCTGCCCGCTCTTTTCCAAGTGCGGGGGCTGCCAGTACCAGCACATGACCTATTCCGCCCAGCTCTACTGGAAGCGGAGGCAGGTGGAGGAACTCGTGCGCCGCCTCGCCAAGCTCGACGCCCCGGTGGAGGCGACGCATCCCTCTCCACTCCAGTACGGCTACCGCAGCAAGATCACCCCGCACTACGATCCCCCGCGCGGCCCGTGGGAGCTGCCGATCGGCTTCCTCGGCGCGGATACGCGCGCCACGGTGGACGTGCCGCAGTGCCCCATCGCGAGTGATGCGATCAACGCCGCCCTGCCCGCCGAGCGCGAGAAGGTCCGCGTGAGGGCCCGCGCCGGAACGATCCGCAAGGGCGGGACGCTCCTTTTGCGCGATGTCGGCGGCACCGTGGAAACGGCGATGAACGCGGACGCCACGACGCACATCGGTCCCCTCGCCTTCCGCTTCCCCGCGGGAGAGTTTTTCCAGAACAACGAGCACATCCTGCCGGACCTTCTCGACTACGTGATGGGCGAGGCCGCGGCCCCGGGCATCGAATTCCTCGTGGACGCCTACTGCGGCGCGGGCACTTTTTCCCTCTGGGGCGCCAAAAGATTCACAAAGGTGGCGGGAATCGAAATCAGCGAGCGGGCGACTGCCCTTGCCTCCCAGAACGCAGAGGCCAACGGCATTGCCAACTGCACCTTCACCGCCGGGAGCGCCGAGGCGATCTTCGCGAAGGTGGACTTTCCCAAAGAGAAATGCGCCGTCATCATCGACCCCCCGCGCGCGGGCTGCGATGGCGTGTTTCTGAGCCAGCTGGCCGCCTTCGCCCCCGCAAGGGTGGTGTACGTCTCCTGTGCGCCGGACACCCAGGCACGCGACCTGCGGATTCTGACGGATGCGGGCTTCCGCGTGGAAAAGGTCGCTCCCTTCGACCTCTTCCCGCAGACGCGCCATATCGAAAGTGTCGCGACGATCGTCCGTTCCTGACGAATTTCACCATTTCGCCCTTGACGCTCGGGAGAGGGCCGGTAGTGTTTTGAACTTTCTCCAAGGGGTGGTAGTTCAGTTGGTTAGAACGCCTGCCTGTCACGCAGGAGGTCGCGAGTTCGAGTCTCGTCCATCCCGCCATTTTGAATTGGCGGCGAGTGATACCCGGGAGAATGACAAAGCGCGGTGACGGCGCTCTTTTTCAGCTCCAGAACGGTGCGGGACGTTTCGTGTGTACGCAACAATACGCCGAATCGGTCGTGAAGGCGTCCCATGACGCGCCCTTACCTGATCCTACGCCTTCTCGCGAGGCTGGAAGCTGCGCAGGGCGTTTTCCTCGATCGCCCGCGTCGGCAGGAAGAAGAAGAAGGTGGTGCCCACGTCCTCCTTGGTCTCGAAGGACAGGCGACCGCCCAGTTGCAGGGCTAGCTTGTTGGCGATCGTCAGGCCCAGGCCCAGCCCGCCGTGCTTGCGGGTGTTGCTGGAATCGCCCTGATGGAAGGGGTTAAAAAGATTGCGGGCCACTTCCGGCGAAATGCCCGGGCCGGTGTCGGTCACGGTGAAGCGCACGCCGCTCACACCCTCCTTGTCACGGGCCACCCAGCTCACGGTGAGCTTCACGCGGCCCTTGTCCGTGAACTTGACGGCGTTGTCCAAGATGCTGGAAAGGATGCGCGAGAGCATGTCGTTGTCGCTCTCGATGTAGTCGGGCAGGCGCTGGTCCACGTCGAGCTCGAACTCAAGGTGCCCCTTGGGCTTCTGCTGGCAGGCGAGGCGGTAGCGCTCGGCGAACTGATAGACAAGGGCCTGGAGCGAAACCGGCTCGGTCTCGTGCTTGCCCTCCCCCGCCTCAAGGCGCGCAAGGTCAAGGATGTCGGTGAGCAGGCGAAGCAGGTTCTGGCCGCTTTCCACAATGCGGTCCAGATACGACATCTGTTCCTCGTTGAGCGGAGTCTCGCGCAGAACGCTCGCAAAGCCGAGGACGCCGTTGAGCGGCGTGCGCGTCTCGTGGCTCATGACGGCGAGGAACTGCGTCTTGATGCGGTCGGCGCGCTCGGCCTCCTGCTTGGCGCGCAGCAGCGTCTCCTCCACCTGCCTCTTCTCGGTCACGTCGAGGGCCAGAACCACCACGTAGTCGAGCGAGCCGTCCGCCTTCTTGAGCGGCTCGCACATCGTTAGGAAAATGTTGTCGCCCACCTTCTGCTCCATGCTGGAACGCTTGCCGCGCAGGGCGTCCTCGAACTGCTGGAGGCGCTCCTGACCACGCAGGATGTTGGCGATGGAGCGGCCCACGTCGCGATCCTTCTGGATCCCGTAGGAATCCATGTCGCGGCCCTCGGCCAGCGTCAGGACGCCGTCGGGCGAAAGGACCATCACGCAGCCGTTCAGGTTGTGCAGGATGGTAGAAAGGAATTTTTCGCGGGCCACGAGCTTGTCGCCGTCGCCGCTGCGGGAAAGCGAATTGCTGCTCTTGGAATTCTTCACCTCGTAGGCCACGGCCACGGAGTCGGCCAGCATGCCATAGGCATTCTCCATTTTCCGCGCCTTTTCAAGGAGGGACATGTCGCCGATACGGCGCGCCTTGACGAGGCGTCGCACGGGCCTTCCAAAGAAGAGCCAGCCGCAGAGAAGAGCCGCCGCAAGCAGCACCGCCGCCACACCGACCGCCAACGCCGCCGCGTGGGAGAAAAAGCCGATCGCCCCGTCGAGAACCGGGATGTCGCGCCTGAGCGAAAGGTAGGCGAGATTCTCGCCCGAACGGCTCATGAAGACGTGCTCCGCGCGGAATTTCGCGTCCGTCCACTTGTACTGGCGTTCGGTGACATGCCGCTCGGGGGAGATGAGGGAAACCTCCCCGGAAAGAAGATCGCCGTAGCGTGCGCAAAGGGCCTCGTCCCACAGGCGCATCGCCACAAGAAATCCCTTGGGGGCGGTGACGCGTGCCGAGTCGGAAGAAGGCTGGATCGGCGCATAAGCGCATTCCCAGAGTCTGCCGGAGGAATCCGTCAGGAAAAGATGGCCGAAGACCCCGCCGCGCACCGCGTCCCGCAGCGTGTTGACCAGGCCCGCGTCCACGTTCTGGTCGTGGGCGGGATTGCCGTCGGCATTCATGCCGCACACCGCGCGCAGGTCGTTGTCGAAGAGCCAGACACTCGTCACGTCGAAAAGGGGCATCGCGCTCACCAGATGCTCGGGCCGCCACGACATGCTAGAGAGGGAGTTAACCACGGAGTCACCCAGAGAATACTCGTTGGCGAAAGTGACGAGCCGCTCGCCCGAGGTCGTCACCAGCTTTTCCATCTGGACGCCGCACCTCGCGGACGAATCCGCGTAGGCCCGGGACACTTCTTCAAGCGCCTGCCTCTGGTAAACGATCGAGCCTCCGACTATCGCGAGGAAGAGGAGGACGACAGCGATGGAGAAATTGCGGTACACGGGAACGACTCCACTGTTGAAATAGCGGAGAGTTGATAATAAATAAAGAAAAAACCCTATCCGGCAAGAAAATCCCACCCATGACCGGTGCCAGATCATCACACGGCCCAGAAAAGTCATGAGAATTCGAGCAGGAATCGTCCGGCTAGCCCCGAGTCTGCCGCGGGTACAACAAAAAGTCCGGCACGTTGCCGCGCCGGACGAAAGGGACGATCCGAAAGCGTGACTACGCCTTCTGCACTTTACCTGCCTTGAGGGCCTTGGCGCTCACCCAGATGCGCTTGACCTGACCATCCGCCGTGCGGACGCGGACGCGCTGGACGTTCGGGCGGAACGTGCGCTTGCTGATCTTGGTGATGGAAGTGCCGATGCCGCCGCTCTTCTTGGTGAGGCCCTTGCGGTGAATGATGTTGCCCCTGATCGGGCGTTTGCCGGTGATTGCGCAAATACGTGCCATTGCCGTGTCTCCTTGAGGAAAAGTTGGGTAATTTAGAGAGTTTCCCCGTCGGTGCAAGCGTTAATTCCACGGGAAAGGTTTTTCGCGGACTCTACCCCGCGTTGGAGCGCCGCATGAGCAGGAGCCCGGCGACGAAGAAACCGATGTTGGGGAGCCACACGAGTAGCTGCGGATAGGCCTGCGGGGTTTTCTCCGCCCAGCCCGCGAGGAAGGTGAGGAAAAAGTAGAGCATCCCGAGGGCGAGCGCCACGGCCATGTTCGCATAGGTCTCCTTGCGGCCCACCTTGATGCCGAGGGGAATGCCGACGAAGGCCAGCGCCAGGCTGCTGAAGGCGAAGGCGAAGTTGCGGCTGATCGTGAAATCCGCGCGGGTTTTCTGCACACGGGCCTCTCGCCATTCTTCACTCCCGTAGTCGGCATCCCACAGCACCTCCTCGGCATCCCATCGCGTCTTCAAAAGCTCCCGGAGCGACATGTTGGAGAATTTCTTTTGCGTCTCGGCCTTCTGCGCACTCATCAGGCGGCCCATCGGCAGGGCGAAGGACGCATGGGCGATGACCGCCACGGGCCGGGCGCGGGAAAGGTCATCGGCATTCTCGCCGGTGCGGGACTCCCCCGTCGCCTCGTACACGTCCAAGAGGAGAAGGTTGCGGTCCGCGTCATAGGTGATGGAGCCGCGCCGGGCCTGAAGGAATTTCTCGACGCTCCTGTCCTTGCCGAGAACCCAGATCCAGACGTTGGAAAGCTCTTGGTCCCTGCGCTCGCCCGCGTAGATCACATATCCGGGAAAGTCGCGCACAAACCTCCCCGGCACGATGAAGCGCAGCGGCGCCTCGTGCACGAGGTCCGCCAGCATTGCCCGGTACTGCGTGCGGGCAAGCGGGGCGTAGTAGTTGTTGATGAAGGCGCAGCCCCCCGCCGCGACGAGGGCCAGAACATAGATCGCCACGCCCATCCGCCAGAGGGAGACGCCCGCCGAGCGCAGGGCCGTCACCTCGTTCTGCGCGCTCATCTTCCCAAGGACGACGAGGATGCCGATGAGGAGGCCCATCGGCGCCGCAAAGGAGAGCGTGAAGGGGACCAGAAGCGCCACCATCTCTCCCGCCATCGTCAGGGTGAGCTGGCCGGAGGCCACTCTCTCGATCACGTCGCGCACAGCATTCGCCGCCACGAGGACGAAGATGAAGAGCGCCGCGCCCGCGGCTGCCGCCGAGCCGACCGAAAAAAAGATGTAGCGGTGGATGATTTTCACAAAAGCGGGAAATGGGCGATGTTCAGGAGAGAATGAACACTGCCGCGCCCGCGGTAAACCTCATTCCTCGCCCTCGTAATAGTTCGCCTCCTGCTGGAAAAAGTGCGGGCCCGGTTTGACGCCGTACTTGCCGCTGCGCGGATAATGGGCAAGGTCCGCCATCGGGTTGTTCGCAATGACAAGGAGCACAAGGGAACAATCCGGATCGCTCCGCAGGGCGTGCGCCACGCCGGGAGAACACATGAAACTGTCGCCCGGGCCGATCGGACGCTCACCGTCTTCAAGGATCAGCGCGCCGGTGCCGGAGCGGACAAAGTAGAATTCCCACTGCGCGGCATGGGAATGCAGGGGGAAGTTCTCCTTGCCCGGCAGGATCGTGCAGACCTCCACGGCGAAGGGATGCCCTCCGCCCTCCGGACCGGCGTCCTTGGGCGCGCCGAGGGCGACCGTCAGGTCCCGGCGCAGGATGTGGTAGCGGCCCTTGGGCGAGACTCGCTCCACGACAGGAATAGAACCTTCGTTCACGATCGGGAAATCCTCTCTTCTCATGGACACCTCCGTTTCGTCTACAATAGTGAGAAACAGCTACCGGGCAAGCAAAGGTGTGGATGCGAGGCTTGCGTTTTGAGCGGCCCCGGACAGTTTGAAAGGTCGGGAATTTCATCCGATGGGAACCATTTACGAAAAGATCGTCCGCCCGGTCATATTTGCCACGACCGATGCCGAGGACGCCCACCACAACGCCGTGCAGTCGCTTGCGATCCTCTCGAAGGCGAGCGCCCTCTGCCGGATCATGGAGCACTTCGCAAAGCCCTCCGGCACACGCCCCGTGGAGTTCGCGGGGCTCAAGTTCCCCAATTACGTGGGACTGGCGGCGGGCATGGACAAGAACGCCCAGTTCTGGCGGGCGGGGGCGGCCTTCGGCTTCGGCCATGTGGAGGTCGGCACCATCACCGCACACGCCCAGCCGGGCAATCCCAAGCCCCGGCTCTTCCGCTACCCGGAGTACGAAGCCATCATCAACCGGATGGGCTTCAACAACTTCGGAGCGGAGGTCGTCGCGGCGATCCTGCGCAAGGCGGGCGCCCACGCAATCCGTCCCATTCCGCTCGGGGTCAACATCGGCAAGAGCAAGGTGACGCCGCTGGAGCACGCGGTGGGCGATTACGTGCAGAGCTTCAACCTTCTGGCGGACTTCGCGGACTACGTGACGATCAACGTATCGAGCCCGAACACCCCGGACCTGCGCAAACTTCAGGGAAGCGCCTACCTGCCAGACCTTCTCGGAGCCCTCAAGGACGCCGACAAATCCCGCGCGGAAAAACTCGGCACGAAGTCCATCCCCATCTTCCTCAAGATCGCTCCGGACCTCACCTTCCCGGAGATCGACACGATCCTCGCGAGCATCGCGGAGTTCGGCATCAACGGCATCGTGGCGACGAACACCACGATAGCGCGCCCCTTCGGCCTGGCCTCGAATGAAACGGGTGGCCTCTCGGGCAGGCCGCTGCGGGCGCGGTCGCTCGAAATCGTCAATTACATCAGCCGCGCCACGGCGGGGAAGCTGCCGATCATCGGCGTCGGCGGCATTTTCGACTCCTCCGACGCCGCGCGCCTTCTCGACGCGGGGGCGGGCCTTGTCCAGATCTACACGGGCTGGGTGTACCGCGGTCCCTTCCTCCCGGCGGAGATAGCGCGCGACCTCGCCCCGCGCCAGAGGCCCTGGATCAGCTAGTTTCCTAGTATTTCATGCATCAGCTCTCCCGTTTCCTCCCCGACTCTTTCGATCCGTCCAAACCGGTGGCGCTCGTCGCCGGACGGCGCCAGTATCCGATCCTCCTTGCGCAAAAGATGCGCGCGGCTGGGGTTCCCGTACGCCTCATCGCCTTCGAGGACGAGACGGCGGAGGAGCTCTGGAACAGCTTTCCCGAAGGCGAGAGGGTCCGCATCAAGCTCGGCCAGCTCGGCCATATGCTGAAGTCGATGAAGAAGCTCGGCGCCGCCTACGCGATCCTCGCCGGGCAGATCGCCCCGGGGAACCTCTTCCGCACGCAGGAGCTGCACCCGGACTTGAAGGCCCTCGCGATCCTCGCGCTTCTCAAGGAGCGCAACGCCGAGACGATCTTCGGGGCCATCTGCAAAGAGATTGCCGACATCGGCGTGGAGCTTCTGGACGCCCGCAGCTTCATGGACGACGAGCTGGCCTCGCCGGGTGTCATGACCGGAGGGCGGCTCAAGGCGGACAGACACTGCATCGCCTTCGGTATCCGCATCGCGAAGGAAGTCGCCCGACTCGACATCGGGCAGGGCGTTGTGGTCCGCAAGGGAACGGTCCTTTCCGTCGAGGCCTTCGAGGGCACCGACGACATGCTCGCTCGCGCCAACAAGTACCGGACGGACGGACTCGTTTTCGTCAAAACCCCCAAGACACGGCAGAACTGGCGCTTCGACGTCCCCGTCTTCGGCCTCTCGACGCTGGAGAGCATGGCCAAGAGCGGCATCGGCACCGCCGCGCTGGAGGTAAACGGAGCGATCGTGCTGGACCGCGCCGCCGTCCTTGCCGAGGCAAGGAAACTCGGCATCGAGCTCTACGGCTACACACCCGCCGAAGCCGAGGTGAAGTGACGCTCCCTACGGCCCGATCACGATGCGGTAGTAGCCCGGCGGGAGAAGGTCGATCGCACCTCCCTCCAACACAAGATTCCGGAGCGCCGCGTCGAGGCTGTCGCTGCCCGTGCCGCTGGCGATAAGCGGGGCTCCCTGCGGGCCCTCCGCCGTCACGTGCACCCAGAATTCCGCCGGAGGCCAGAGCAGATCGCCCGCCTCGGGGATCGCCTGCGGAATCGTCCGCGCAAGGACAAGCGCGTCATCGCCTGCCCGGCGCACCTGGTAGCACGCTCCGCGCGCGGGCAGTACCATTCCGGACAGGACGCCGTCGTCGCGACCAAGGGCGGAAAACTCCCCCATCGAACCGCGCGCGGGCAGGATTCCCGGCAGGGCCGTCGCCACCGGAACCGCCGGAGGATGCAGGCTCGCCTCCGACACGGAAATCTCCGCCCCAAAGAATTCAAAGGGGTCGGTCAGGGCGGGACTTGAGGCCGTGCCGTAGCTGCGCGCCGTGCTCCAGCGCGTGGGGAGGAAGAGCGGCGCCGAGTCGAGCAGCAGGGCCTGATCCATCGCCGTGTCCGCCGCCCCGCCCTGTTTCTGCAGGCTGATGAAAGGGGCCCTCGCGCGGTTCTCGGGAATCGTGAGGCCCTCGAAGGGCACGAGATTCCAGAGGGCAAGCGCACAGAGAAAGGCCAGCACCGCCGCCGCCCAGGCCCAGACCCAGGTTCTGGGAATCTTGTGACGTGGAACAGCGGGGATCATTTTTCAAAAACGCCGCTTTCCTTTGTCAGCTCCTCGGCGGCAATCTGCATGGAGACAAAACCGCTGGCCCGCGCCGCCTCGGAAATGCGGACGAGCTGGGACAATGACGCGCGGGCATCCATCTTGAGAAGGAGCACGGGATTGTCGGCGGGATGGGTCTTGAGGAACGCTCGCAGCACCTCCTCCAGCGCACCCTCGCGGATCAGGTCGCCCCCGATCATGACCATGCCCTCGCCGCTCGCGTCGCCGCTGGCCGGGGGCAGGACGGTGACGACCGCCGCCACCGGTTCCGGCACAAGGCCGCCCTGCACCGTGCGGGGCAGGCTGATGGGAATGCCCGGCGGCAGGAGAAACTGGGAGTCGAAAAGCGCGAAAAAGAGGCCCAGAAGCAGCACGTTCACGTAGGGCACCGGGTCCAGCCGGGTGTCCACCTTCCTCAAGTACCGCCGCAGGTTGAGCGGCGCGGTGAGCTTTTCCGCCTTCATGCCTTCGGCGCGGGTTCGTCGGGTTTGGCGGGCTGCGGCAGGGTGAGGAGCTGGATCATCTCGTGCCCGGCGTACTCCATGTCGTTCACAAGCGCCCGCACGCGGCCCGAAAGGAAGTGGAAGGCAAGGTGCGCCACGGCGGACACCGCGATACCGAAAGCCGTGGAAACGAGCGCCGCCGCAAAACCGCCGGAAACCGCCCCCACATTCGCGTATGCGCCGCCCGCGTGAATGCCGAAGAAGGCGTCGATGAGCCCCAGCACCGTGCCGAGCAGGCCAAAGAGCGGCGCCACCCGCGCGATGGCCAGCATCGCCGAGACACGCCGTTCCAGCGCCGGGATCTGCACGATGGCCGCGCCCTGGATGGCGCTCGCAATCTGTTCCGCGCCACGCTCGCGCGCCAGAAGAGCCGCCTTGATCACCGCCGCCACAGGCCCGGGAGTCTCCTCGCAGACGGTGAGCGCCTCCACGAGACGTCCCTTCTCCATCAGGTTCTTGATGCCCGCGAAGAAGGCGTCCGTGCGGATCTGCCCCTTGTGGAGATACAGGACTCGCTCCACGAAGATGAGCACCCCTACGAGCGCGACAAGGAGGATGGGCCACATCATGGGCCCGCCCTGCCGGAAAAGCGTGAGATCGAAATGGAAATTCTGCATGCGGGAAAGGCGGTTTACCTGAACTTGTCGGCCAGTTTGGCGGCCAGATCGTTGTAGGCCTTCTTCTTGAGCTCAAGCTTCTGCCGGGTGAAATTGTAGTCGCTGCGGAGGCCGGAACTGGTCACGTCGCTCGTGAAAATCTCCGGGATCACGACGTCCCAGCTTCCCGTCTTCACGTCGAGGACAAGCGCCCGCAGCCGGATGCGCATCATCTTGGTCGTATCCGGCACGAACATGCCGACGATCGGCACCCACGAGACCGCCGAACCCGCATTGTTCTTCTCGGTGCTTTCCAACACGCCCCAGACGACGACGATCGTATCCACGCCCCCCCCGGCGGCCCGCAGGCGCAGGGAAAGATCCATCCGTTTCGGCGCGTCAGCCGGACGCTGGCCGTCCATCGGGATCACCGTGTAATTCCGCGCGAAGGCGTCCATCATCTCCTGATCCGGCACCGGCGCGCCCGATTGCAGGAGCATCACGCGGCTTCCGGGATGGAGGAGGAAGCTGCGATCGCGCACGGCTGTGGCGATCTTTTCCTGCGTGATCTCGCCCTCGCCGGAAATTCCGATGAGGTCGGCTTCGGAAAGCTCGCCCCCCGTCCACGAGGGCTGGGCCACCACGGGCTGGTTGTAGCGGCGGGCTCCGCCGTTCTGGTAGTCGTTCGAAATCGACTCCGTCGTGCACGAGGCAAGGGCAAGGAGCACTGCGCCGAAGGCCGAGAAAAGAAGGATTCGGTTTTTCATGGGGTCGTCGGTTGTTGGGGAGGCGCCGGAGCGATGCAATTGCGAGGCTACTGCTGGGTGCGGGGTTCGTCGAGGCGTTTCAGGCGGGCGCGAGCGAGGGCCCGTCCGGGAAGGTTGCTCTCCAGCATGAGGGTATAGACGCGCCGAGCCTCGCCAAAGCGTCCCGCGCCCTCCAGAAGCTGGCCGAGCTCCACCGCCGCACGCGAGATCCAGTAGCGTCCGCGCGGAGAAAGGGCGGAGCCGGAAGCATCCGTCACATGGGAAGAGAGGAGAGACCAGTACGCGTCGATCGCGCGGACGCTGTCGCCCTGTTTGTCCACGTTGTAGGCCCACTTGAAGGAGGCCTCCGCAAGAAAATCCTGAGGCAGGTCGCGTCGCTCCATCAGGCGCTCGTAAACGGCAATGCCGTCCGCCCGGCGGGCCGGATTGGTGGCCGAGAGGGCGATGATGCAGTCCGCCCGGTCCATCTGCGCCAGGTGCAGGTCCGTGTGCGAGGGGAAGCGGTTCATCACGTCCTCGTAGGCGAGGAGAGCCGTGCTGAAGTCGTTGAGCTTGCGCAAAATGTCGCCCTGCCGCAGACGGGCGTGGAAAACGAGGTCACTCTGTGGATAGCTGCCAACGAGCCGGTCCAGAAGCTGGAGCGCCTCGCGGTAGGTGGCCTCCAGGCCGCGCTGCTCGGCGGAAAGCGCCGCCTCCCACAGGGCCACGGGGGCGAGGGCACTCTTCGGGTAGCGATCCGCAAGGGAAAGGAGAAGGCGTTGGGCGTCCACAAGGCGTTCCTTCCGCGCGAGGCTGCGCGCCTGAACGAGGTAGGAGTTCTGCGCCGCGACGCTGTCAGGATAGGTGACGCGCAGGCCCTCGAAGGTGGCCTCCGCGGCGGCGTCGTCGCCTAGGGAGAGCTCGGCGCGCGCCTTGAGGAGCATCGTCTGGCTGGCGATCTCCGCCTTCAGCGCCGTTCCGGGAGCGCCGTCGCCCCCCCGGGCCAGCTCCTCCAGAATCGACCGGCACATCCCCGGCGTGCGCCCGCTCTGGCCCGCCTCAAGAGAAAGCTGGGCCTGCAACCACAAAAGGCGCAGGCGCAGCGTCGGCGGGGGCTGGCCGGCACCCGTGGCGGAAAGGAGCGTGTCCAGCCGTGCGAAGGCGTCCGCTTGCCTGCCCGCCGCACGCATCGCGTAAATGAGGTTCCACTCGGCCTTCCAGCGGCTTTCAAGGTCGATGGAAGGATCGCCCTGCGCCGCGTCCAGCGCGGAACGCGCCTCGTCGGAACGCCCCGCGCGGATGAGGGAGAGCACCATCTGGTAAAAAACGAGACCGCGATCCGGGACCGGTTCGTCAAAGGCGTCCGTGTAGGCGGCGGCGGCGTTGGCGAAGTCGCCGTTGAGGAAAAAACAGTCCGCGATGAGGACGCCGGTCTGGGCCCGCTCCAGACCGTCGGGGAGCTCGCCGCGCAGACCTCCCAGCGTGCTGGCCGCCGTGCGGTACTGCGGGGGCGTGCGGACAAAAGCGATGTAGGCCATCGTCCGGAGCACCGCGTGGCGCAGCGTGCTGGCCGGGAATTGATCGACGATGCGCTGCGCGTCGGCGGAGGAATCGTCGAAACGGCCGGCCTTGAGGGCGTTGTCCGCTCGCAGAAGAAGCAGCGCATCCATGAGCGGATGGGCGGGATTGGCGGAGATCACGGCGTCCAGCACGCTCCGGAAGACATCCGGGCCCGCGGCGTCCTCCGCGGAATAGAGCATCGCCACCGAGTTCATCATGGAATGCCGGTCTGATGCGGGATTCATCAGGATTTCCCGCAAAGCTGTCCGCCCGCGCAGCGTCTCGGGACCTGCGAGCTGAGCTAGGAGGATCAGCAGACGCTCGCGCATGCCGCTCTCGGCCACGCCCGGATAGCCCAGTGCCTCGTCGATCACCGACAGGGCCTCCATCTGCCGGTCGGACTTGGCCAAGGCCACAGCCAGAAGACGGGCGGCCTCGAAACCCTCCCTCTGCCCAGCGGCGGAACGCACTTTTTCGCGAAGGCTGCCGATCGTGTCCGAGGTGACGGGCCCCTTCTCCAGTTCGTCGCGAAGCATCGCCAGCTCCACGCGCGAGGAGAGATATTGCGGGGCGTTCTGCACGGCGCGCGCGTATTCGTCCGACGCCCCCTTTGCGTCACCCGAGGCCGCCTTCAACATGCCGAGCGCAAAGTGATACCACGGAATCGACTCCGCAGGCAGGGTGTTTTCGTCCAAGGGCGGGGAAAGGAGCGGGCGCGCCTCCTCTGTCTTGTCCTGCAAAAGCAGGGCCACGGCCATGTCCAGCTTCCACACCATCGTGGGGGCGGGATGTTGTGAAAGAAACAGCGCCGCATCCGCGCCGCGACCGGAGGCGCAAAGCGCCGTGGCGAGCTTGTGGACGAGATCGCCCTCCCCTCCCGCGGCCATCGCCCTCGCGTACAGATCCGCCGCGACGGAGGGGAGCCCCGCCGAAAGGGCCTCGTTGGCCGAGGCAAGCGACACGGCTCCCTCAACCCGCCCCGTCGCCGGTTTGTCCGGTGCGGCGAGCGGCACGGCCCCCTGACCCGCGGCCCTCCCGGCAAGGAGGAGACCGCAAGAGAGGACTAGGCGAAGTACCGCTCGGATTTTCATGGCGGGAACGCCGCTTGGGGAAATTACGCCTCCTCCTCGTCCACCTCGACAACCTTGGAGACGCCGATCAGATGATCGCCCTCGGCCAGATTGATGAGGCGCACGCCCATCGTGGTGCGGCCGATGACGCGCACCTCGTTGACGCGGGTACGGACAGCCTGACCGCTCTGGGTGAGAAGCATGATCTCGTCGGTCTCGTGCACCGAGAGGGCTCCGGCCACGCCCGCCGTCTTGATGGCGATGACGCCGATACCGCCGCGGTGCTGCTGCGGATACTCGGAGAACTCGGTGCGCTTGCCCTGACCGTTCATGCCTGCGATGAGCAGGGTCTCGGACGGGTTCACCACCTCGATCGTCACGACGTAATCCTCGGTGTCCTCGCGAAGGGTGATACCCTTCACGCCGCGGGTGGCGCGGCTGATGGGCCGCAGTTCCTCCTCGTCGGCGCGGAAGCGGATGGACTGCCCCACGCGGGTGATGAGGACCAGATCGTCGCCGTCCTTGGTGAGCTTGGCCCCGATGAGTTCGTCGCCCTCGTCGATGTTGATGCCGATGATGCCGCCCTTGCGGTAGTTCTGGTATTCGGCGAGGTTCGTGCGCTTCACGATGCCCTTCTTGGTCGCCATGACCAGGAAGTTCGTGTCGGCAAAATCCTTGATCGTGAGGATCGTCGCGAGGCGCTCGTCCTTCTGCATCTCTAGGACGTTCACGATGGAGCGACCCTTGGCCACGCGCGAACCCTCGGGGATGTCATACACCTTCTCCACATACACGCGCCCGTTGTTCATGAAGAACATGACGTAGTCGTGCGTCGAGGCCGTGAAGAGATGCTCCACGAAGTCCTCCTCGTAGGAACCGGTGCCGATCACGCCCTTGCCGCCGCGCCGCTGCGAGCGGTAGTCGGAGACCGGCGTGCGCTTGATGAAGCCGTTGTGCGTGACGGTGATGATGCAGCCCTCGTTGGCGATGAGGTCCTCCATGCGGAACTCGCCGTCGTCATCGACGAACTGTGTGAGGCGCTTGTCGGCGTACTGGGCCTTGATGTCGGAGAGCTCCTTCTTGATCACTTCGAGGAGCTTCTTCTCGTTCTCAAGAATGCTCGTCAGTTCTGCGATGAGCTTGATGAGGTCCAGATACTCGGCCTCGATCTTGTCGCGCTCCAGCCCGGTGAGCTGGTAGAGGCGCATGTCGAGGATGGCGTCGGCCTGCCTTTCGGAAAGCTGGTACTTGGCGCGGAGCTGGGTCTTCGCGTCATCGCGGCTGGCGCTGGCGCGGATGATGCGGACGAAGTCGTCGAGATTCGCCAGAGCGATCTTGAGGCCTTCGAGGATGTGGGCGCGTGCCTCGGCCTTCTCCTTGCGGAAGAGCGTGCGACGGTACACCACGTCGCGACGGTGGTCGATGTACTGCTCGATCATCTCGCGGATGTTCATCTCGCGGGGCCGCTTGTCCACAAGGGCCAGCATGATGACGCCGAAGGACGATTCGAGCTGGGTGTGCTTGAAGAGCTTGTTGACGATGGGCCGCGCCACCTCGCCGCGCTTGAGCTCGATGACGATGCGGGTGTTCGCGTCGGATTCGTCGCGCAAGTCGGAGATGCCCTCGATCACCTTGTCGTGCACCAGTTCCGCGATCTTCTGGACCATCGCGGCGCGGTTCACGTTGTAGGGGATCTCGGTGATGACGATCTGCTCCTTGCCCTGCTTCAAGTCCTCCACATGGACGGTGCCGCGCACCTTGACGATGCCGCGACCGGTCTTCATGTAGCTCTCGATGCCCTTGCGGCCCACGATGACGCCGCCGGTCGGGAAGTCTGGCCCCGGCATCACCTTCATGATCTCGTCGATCTCGACGGTGGGGTTGTCGATGACCAGCGTGATCGCGTCGATGAGTTCGCCCAAGTTGTGCGGGGGAATGTTCGTCGTCATGCCGACGGCGATGCCCGTGGAACCGTTCATCAAAAGGTTCGGCACCGCACTCGGCAGCACCGAGGGCTCCGTCGTCGATTCCTTGTAGTTTGGAACGAAATCAACCGTGTTCTCGTCGATGTCGCGCAGCATCTCGCTGGCCATGCGCGTCAGACGGCACTCGGTGTAACGATAGGCCGCCGGAGGGTC
The DNA here is from genome assembly GCA_001604565.1 of Puniceicoccales bacterium Verruco_01. GTDB lineage: Bacteria > Verrucomicrobiota > Verrucomicrobiia > Opitutales > Oceanipulchritudinaceae > Verruco-01. Next base: position 36,809 of record LVBV01000029.1, read on the forward strand.
GCCGTCGATGGAGCCGAAGTTGCCCTGAGGGTCAATCATCGGGTAGCGCATCACCCAGCTCTGGCCGAGGCGCACGAGGGTGTCGTACACGCTGCCGTCGCCGTGCGGGTGGTAGTTCTTGAGAACCTCGCCCACCACGCCCGCGCACTTGTCGTAGGCGCGGCTGTAGAGCAGGCCCTCGCGGTGCATGGCGTACATCACCCGGCGTTGCACGGGCTTCAAGCCGTCGCGCGCGTCGGGCAGCGCTCGGGCCACGATGACCGACATCGAATAGGAGATGTAGGATTTCTCCATCACGTCGGTGATGTTGCACGCGGTGATGTTTTCCTTTTCCGTATACATCGAAAATTTCCTTCGGGGGTTGTTCTCGCCTACCGTTTACACGTCGAGGTAACTCACGTTCAGCGCGTTGTCCTCGATGAAGGCGCGGCGCGTGGGCACGTCCTCGCCCATCAGCATCGTGAAGACCTGTTCCGCGCGGGCGGCGTCCTCGATCTGCACGCGCAACATCGTGCGCTTGGCGGGGTCCATCGTCGTTTCGTAAAGCTGCTTGGCGTTCATTTCACCAAGGCCCTTGTACCGCTGGATCGAGAGTCCCCTGCGTCCCAGCTCGCGGATCTGCGGGACCAGTTCCAGCACGGCATGCAGGAGGATCTCGCGCGGCTCCTTGTCGGTGGCGGCATTCTCCACGATCTTGTAGCGGGGTTCCTCGCTCTTCTGCCAGTGGTGCACGTCCATGCCGAGGTCCGCCAGTTCGCGCAGGATCTTGCTGATCTGGGTGGCCTCGAAGATCTCGTGCACGCTGATGCGCTGGTTCAGCATGCCGCCCTCGGGCCCGGGAACCTGACGCACCACCATGTCCTCGTACACGTCGTCGATGTGGTTTTCCACGTAGAAACGAGCGCGGTCCTCGCTCGTCTTGAGGAAGACGAACTGCTCGTCGTTGCCGGTGCGGATGCGGGCAATGTAGGCGGGCAAAAGGTAATCCTCGCCCTTCTGATCCAGATAGGTGGCAAAAGCGCAGCCGTGGCGCTGCACGCCTCCGCCGAGCTGTTCCAGCTTGGAGAGGAGCGTCACGATCTTGTCCACCTTGGCGGCGGGGAAGACGTGGCCGTCGCGCGCGCGGACAAGAGAAACGTCCTCGCTGCCGAGCTCTAGGAGGATGCGGTTCATCTCCTCGTCGTTCTGGATGTACTGCTCGCGCTTCTTGCGCTTGATCTTGTAGAGCGGCGGCTGGGCGATGTAGAGCCAGCCGTTCTCGATGATCTTGCGCATGTAGCGGTAGAAGAAAGTCATGTAGAGCGTGCAGATATGCGAGCCGTCCACATCGGCGTCGGCCATGATGATCACCTTGTGGTAACGGCACTTCGACGCGTCGAAGCTGCCCTCGCCATCGTGATCGCCCACGCCCGTGCCGAGCGCGCTGATGAGGAGGGTGAGGCTGCGGTTGTTCAAGGCCTTGTCGATGCGGGCCTTCTCCACGTTGATCGGTTTGCCGAAGAGCGGCAGGATCGCCTGATAGCGGCGGTCGCGGCCCTGCTTGGCGGAGCCGCCTGCGGAGTCGCCCTCGACGATGAAGATCTCGCAAAGCTCGGGGTCCTTCTCGGAGCAGTCCGCGAGGTTGCCGGGCAGGCCCCCGCCGATGAGAGCCCCCTTGCGCACCGTCTCGCGCGCCTTGCGGGCCGCCTCGCGCGCGCGAGCCGCGTGCATGCATTTCTCGACGATCTTCTTGGCCTCGCCGGGATTGGTCTCGAAGTAATACTTCAGGTTCTCGCCCACGATCTTCTGGACAATGCCGTCGATCTCGCCGTTGGAGAGCTTGGTCTTGGTCTGGCCCTCGAAGCGGGGATCGGGCACCTTGACGGAAATGACCGCCGTCAGGCCCTCGCGCACGTCGTCGCCGGTGATGGAGGGGTCCTTGTCCTTCATCATGCCGCTGGCCTTGGCATAATTGTTGATCACACGGGTGAGGGCCGTGCGGAAGCCGGAAAGGTGCGTGCCGCCCTCCACGTTGTGGATGGAGTTCGCGTAGGCGTAGATCTGGTCCGCGTAGCCGTCGTTGTACTGCAGCGAAACGTCAACGAGGATCTTGCCGTGACTGGCGCCCTCGCCGTCGGCCTCGCCGTGAAAGGTGATGGGCTTCTCGTTCACCGCGATCTTGGAGGTGTTCAGGTAATTCACGTACTCCGCGATGCCGTCCTTGAACTTGAAAAGCTCGTTCTTGTTGGTCCGCTCGTCCTGAAGCTCGATCCCCACGCCGGGGTTCAGGAAGGCAAGCTCGCGCAAGCGGTTCGCCAGGATGTCGTGCTTGAAATCCCTCGTTGTGAGGAAGATCTCCGGATCGGGCATGAAAGTGATGCGCGTGCCGGTCTTCTTCGTCGTGCCGATGACCTTCATCGGCGAGGTCGTGCGACCGCGCTTGAAGCCCATGTGGTGCACGTGACCGTCGCGCGAGACCTCGGCCTCGAACCATTCCGAGACCGCGTTCACGCACTTGGCACCCACACCGTGCAGGCCGCCCGAGACCGCGTACGCACCCTTGCCGAATTTGCCACCCGCGTGCAGGTTCGTGAGAACCAGCTCCAAAGCCGGAATCTTCCACTTGGGGTGGATATCCACCGGAATGCCGCGGCCATTGTCCTCGATGGAGCAGGAACCGTCCAGGTGGATCGTCACCTTGATGTGGTTGCAGTATCCCGCAAGAGCCTCGTCGATCGAGTTGTCCACGATTTCGAAGACGCAGTGGTGCAGTCCCCGCTCGTTCGTGTCGCCGATGTACATGTCCGGACGCTTGCGGACGCCTTCCAGACCTTCGAGCTTTTCGATTTTCGAGGCGTCGTAGGTCTCGGGTGAACTGGGCCCGTCCTGGGGTCCCGGAACGTTGCTTGCGGATTCGTTGTCAGCCATATCGAATTGTTTGCAAAGCCCCTCCCGACGGAAACAACAAGACGGCGGCGGGCGGCTTCATGACCCTTCCCTCCGCGTCTTTGCGCGTCATCCGGGGCGGACTTGCGTATCGGGTGATTCTGTCCTCAAAGGGGGCATCCTTACAAGCCTAATCACCTCTTGGGAGGCCCTCTTTCCCGACCGGTGCAAAGGGACCTTTCCTTTTTCCGACAAAGTGCGTTCTTCGGCGTTGACAAAGGCGCGCAAAGCATTCTTCTGCATGGCTTGCAACTGGAGCAGGAATCCGGAACCGCGACTTTTTCCGTCCGCTCCCGGAGCCCGGCCCGGCGCCGAAACCCCAAAGAGACACATCCATGCCGCGTGCGAAACTAGAATGGTGCGTCGTCCACCTCGGAGAGGATCTCAACTGGTGGGTGGACGAAACGAGCGACGAAATCCACTGGGACGTGGACGCGCTCGGAATCATCGACCCCCGCCAGCTCGGCCACGTGCTGGACCTTCTGGAGCCCCTGCGCGAATACGGCTACGAGCCCGAGAGCGCCGAGAACGCCTTCTTCACCTTCCGCATCGACCGCGAGCTCAAGGGCAACAAGGTGCGCCTCACGCGCCTCTCCGAATCGCTTTTCGAGACCGACGAGCACGTCTTCGCCCTGCCGGACATGACCGACGAGGAAAAGGGCGCCTACGCCGACTTCCTCGACCAGATCAGCAAGGCGCGCGTCAAGATGCTGAACGACCTGATCGAGTTCGACCAGAACCTGACGGTGGACGAGCTGGAGGAGGCCATCCGCGAGCGCCAGAACGCCGATTACTTCGAGGGACGCTCCGTGCATCCCTTCGTGGAGATCACCTCCATTCTCGAATACGTTCCGGAAGGCTACGAGCTGGACGTGGACGAGGAGCACGCCGCCGGCGGCGAGGAGGAGGGCCTTGAGGACATCCCGGACTTCGAGGAGGAGGGCGAGTCCCTTGAGGAGGACGAGACGATGCACTGGGACGAGGACGACGCCAAGGAGGACGAGGAGGAGGAAGGCGTCGGAGAAGAGGAAGAGGGTGACGACGACGAGGAAGAGGACGACGAAGAAGAGGAAGAGGGTGACGAGGACTTCGAGGACGAATCCCCGCGCCGACGCAAGTAGTTCACCTTGCCCTTCCCGCGAAACCGCGGGCGCGCTTCCGACGTTTCCCCGCCATGCCGGTTTCTCACCGGCGTGTCACTTCGCGCGAGGATGAGCAGCATGGAAACCAAGTCGGAAGCCGTGCCCGGATGGGCCGTCCCGGGCCAAAGCCCGGAAAGGACGGCGCCCGCATCCGGCGCGAAGGCCGACCCCTTCCATTCCGGCATCGTGTACCGCATCACCGGCTGGCGCCAGTGGTGTCTTCTCTGGCCCGCGTCGCTTTTGCTACGCCTCTATTACGCGACGCTGCGCGTGAAGGTGAGCCCGCAGGAGGAGGCGATCCTGCGCGACACTTCGCGAGCCGTGGTGGGCATCACCTGGCACAACCGCTCCTTCATCATCCCCCTCATGTTCCGGCGCTTCCGCGGTGCGGAGCGCTGCCTGTGCCTAGTGAGCCCGAGCAGGGCCGCAGCGTGGGAGGAGGGGCTCTTCCGACTCCTTGGCATCCCGTCGGCGCGCGGTTCCTCCAGCCGACGCGGCATCGCGGCGATGCGGGAACTCCTGCACGCCAGCGCCGCCGGGAGTGACGTCTTCATCTCCCCCGACGGCCCGACGGGGCCTCGCTATGTTTTCAAAAAAGGCGCGACAGTGGCCGCCCGGCTCGCGGGGACTCCGGTCCTGCTCTTCGGGGCGGAATCGGCAAGCGCGTGGCGCCCTCACACGTGGGACCGGCATTTTCTCCCCCTGCCCTTCTCGCGCGTCACCTTCCGGGCGCGCCTTGTGGAAAACGCGGAACTTTTTGACGGGAAAAGCGACGAGGAGGTCTCGCGCCTGCTCGGAAATCACCTTAGCCTCATCAACACCGATCATGGAGACTCCGCAGAACGATAACAGCACCTCCGCGCCGCATGCCGTCGTGGCTGTGCGGCTCCTCGGGGTTTTCGTCGCGGCCCTCGCCCTCTGGCAAATGGCCGGGAACCTCATCGCCTCGTGGAGGGACTTCGACCCGAGCTACCTCGGCTACTTCTTTTCGAGCGAAGTGGCACGTCCACTGGCGGGGCTGGTCATCGGGGCTCTCCTCTGGCTTTTTTCCGGCCCGATCGGTCGCCGCGCCGCGCGAGGGAAGGCGCGCAGGTAGAAAGGACCGCACGATGCGGCACCGTCCCTTATTCGCGGCGCTGCTGACGCTGCTGGCGCCTGCTGCGAACCCTGCCTATGCGGAGGAGGCCGCCGCCATGCCTCCGATCCGGACGGACGCGCCCGCCTCCGGCTTCGTCGCCGCCAACGCGGCGCGGCTGGAGACGCTTCTTGACGAACTGGACCTCTCCCGCCCCGGCCTTGAGGAATGCCGCCGCCTGCACGAGGCGGGCGACCTCGCGGGCGCCTGCGCGGCGCTCCTAAGCTATTACAAGGACGCACCGGCGCGCGTGCGCGGAACACCCTTCAACGCAGAGGCGGACTTTTCCACGCTTCTTTCCGCCTCGGACGCCCTGCAGGGAGTCTTCACCGCGCAAAACAACCGCGCCGCGGCGCTCCGCAGGGCGGACGGCGGGATCGACTGGGCCGCGCCCTCCCCGACGGGCGACAGCGAATGGGCCTGGTTTGTGAACCGCCAGCAGTTTTTGCGCGACCTTGCCGACGCGTACCTTTCCACGCGCCGCGCCGTGTACGCCGAGGCGCTCTCCGGCTACCTTGCGGACTGGGTGCTGGCGAACCCCGCGCCGGACCGGCTGAGCTTTTCCGCCCCGTGGCGGGCCCTGGAGGCCGCCCGGCGCATCACCGGGCTCTGGACGGACCTCTTCTTTTCTAGACAAATTTCCCTCGCCCCGGAGGCGCGGCTCCTCCTGCTCTCCAGCATCCCGGACCACGCCCGGTGCCTGGCGCGGCACGGCTCCTTCTGGGGCGGGAATCATCGCCTGACCGAGCAGAGCGCGCTCTCGCAGCTTGCCGTGGCCTGGCCCGAATTCCGCGACGCCCCGGCGTGGCTCTCCGGCGCGGTGCAGGGCGCGCGGGCGGAAATCCTCTCGGGCACCTATCCGGACGGCGCCTACAAGGAGCTTTCCAACCATTATCAGGGAGTGGTCCTTGAGAGCGTGGACCGGCTCCTTTCCGTGCTTAAGGACGCGAATGTGTCCGTCCCGGACCTGCGGGAGCGAGTGGAAACGATGTGGGACTATTACGCCTTCGTCACCCGCCCCGACGGCAGCGGCCCTCTGAACAACGACGGCGACGCGGAATGGAACGCCTTCCGCCTGCCGGAGGCCGCCGCGGCGCACAAGGGGGCCGACTGGCTCTACGTGGCCAGCGGCGGCGCGGAGGGGACGCCTCCCGGGGGTCTTCCCTCGCGCTACTTCCCCTACGCCGGGCAGGCCGTGATGCGCAGCGGCTGGGACCGCGACGCCCAGTGGGCCTTCTTCGACATGGGGCCCGCCGGCAGCGCCCACGCGCACCGCGACCGTCTTTCGCTGGAGCTGTCGCTGGGCACTCACGAGATCCTCGTGGATGCGGGACGCTACAACTACCAGCCCGGCCCGTGGCGGGATTACTTCGCCGGGACCGCCGCGCACAATGTGGTGCTATTGAACGGCGCTGGCGCCCTGCCCCCGCCCGCAACGGTCACCGCCCCCCTGCCCGTCACGGCAATCACCAACGACGCCTACGACTTCTTTTCGGCGCGGGAGACATTCCCGGGCGATTTTCTCACCGGCGGGGGCGGCGCCGCGCACACGCGGAGCATTCTTTACCTGCCCGGACGCTTCTGGCTTGTGATCGACGCCGTGGCCGCCTTCGGGCCAAATCAAGTGGAAACGCTCTGGCACTTCCACCCCGACGTCATGGTTCTGCGCGACGGAGAGGACCTCGTGGCCTGGGCGGACGAGAACCTCGCCCTGCGCCTGCGCAAGGTGTACGGCCCGGCAATCACATGGACGACCGAGCGCGGCGCGACGGACCCGATCCAGGGCTGGTACAGCCCCGATTACAACGAAAAGTGGCCCGCCACCACCGCGATCGCCCAGAGCCGGGGAAACGGCCCCTCCTGCACCGTCTGGCTCCTCGCCCCGGAGGGCCCCGGCGTCACCCCGCCGGAAGTCTCCTGCAGACTCGAAGGCACCACGCTCCACGCGACGATCGGCAAGGGAGCGGAGGCCAACACCTTCCTCTTCGACATCCTTGATCCCGAAAAATCAGGCCCGTCGATCGAGGTCGGAAAGCCCTGATTCATCACGCGACGCGTACCGGATCGAACCGCATGCACGATCCGCTACCAAAGTAACCGTTCGACTGAACGATCTAGCCCGCGAGTCAGCGGGCGAACCAGAAACCAATGTGTTTGCACTTGAGCAAACGTGCCATCTCCACGACATGCATTTATTAACATGCTATTCAATAACAGCTTGTGATTCTGTATTAACTTCTTGCATTCTAACACAAGCAAGGTTAGTTTAATTCTGCTCCCCATTTCTATCACACCCCAAAATATCCCATGAACACAAAAGCAAATTGGTCCGCCCCGCTCCTCAAGGTTCTCGTCGTCGCCGACGAAACGAGATTAACCGTTGGACCCTCCACTGACGGACCCGAGCTGAGCTAGACTCCTCTGGCACCTGCGCGTTTACAGATATCGATTCTTGTAATTGCCCTTTGGATGCACGATCCGGGGAGTGTTATTGTTGATCGTATCCTTGCGTGGGGACTATTTAATTCTAGGAAATCACAATACATGGCAAATCCGCCGGACCTTTCCTCGTTCAAACCCCTCGTTGGCACCTTTCTTCACGCTGGACGTTCCGCCATTCATCCCCCGGAGGATGTAACGTGCGCTCCACCCGATGGATCCGTCCTTGAACTGAAGACAGTGACAGAGCTGGACGAGGAGGGATACACGGGGGTTTCGCTCATCTTTCACGGACCGGCGGACAAGTTCCTGCCGCAGAAAACGTATGCCCTTGCCAGCGAAGTTCTGGGAGAGTTCGACGCCTTTCTTGTTCCCGTCGGGGAACTCCGGGAGAAGAGGGACGGGCGCAGGGAGCGGACGGGCTTTATCTATCAGGCCGTTTTCACGCGTCTAAGGGAGGAAATTTAGGAAGAGCGTCTCCACTTGGACCGGTGCAGGCACGCCGAAAGAGTTGGGGGGCGAAAACACAACGATGGAGGAAGACTATGGCTGAACCATACTTAAGTGAAATCTACATCTTCCCGATGAACTGGCCCCCAAGGGGATTTGCCCAATGCGACGGGCAAAGCATGACCGTCCAGCAGAATCAGGCGCTGTTCGCCCTTCTGGGGATCATCTGGGGTGGAAACGGAGTCACCACCTTCAATCTTCCCGATCTGCGTGGGCGGACCCCGATCTATTTTGACGAGAGTACCTACGCGGAAGGAAACACGGTGGGATCGGAAACGGTAACGCTCTTGGAAACCCAGATTCCGGCCCATACGCACATGCTTCAAGCCTGCGAACTTCCCGGAGACAGTTTCAACCCTACGGGCTGTTATCTCACCCAAGCAGTCAACTTCAGCGATTCAAGCACGGTGCTTACATATGTGACGCCGCCTTCGTCGCCCGTCCCTGTTCCGTTGTCCCCGAACGCCATCTCTCTCTGTGGAAGCAGCGCCGGACACAACAACATGCAACCCTCGCTGGCACTGAACTTCTGCATCGCCACAAGCGGGGTCTGGCCGTCGAGGGAATGACCAACCAAATTCAAGAAAGGGCCATGCAATGAGTGATTACTTCTTGGGCGAAATCCGGATCTTTGCAGGGAACTATGCTCCCAACGACTGGGCGAAATGCGATGGCACGTCCATGCCCATCAGCACCAACCAGACATTGTTCTCACTTCTGGGCGCGACTTTCGGCGGCAACGGGACAACCAATTTCAATCTGCCCGACATGCGGGGGCGTCTTCCCATTCATTACGGTTCCGGCTCCGGGTTAACGAATAGACCCTTGGGCACGATGGTTGGCACCGAGACCGTCATACCCTCCACTGCTTCCTTGCCGACTCACAGACACCAGATGTATGCCATGAACGTTTCGGTGAACACAAACGTTCCAACAAACAACATGCTGGGGACCGTTGCCGCTCCCTACACCCTTTACGAGGATCTCAACAGCGGCGCCGCACTCTACGCTATGGCGGCGAGTTCAGTGGGAAACACTGGAGGCGGCGCGGCGCACGACAACATCATGCCCTGCCTGGCACTGACCTTCATGATCTGTGTGAATGGTATCTATCCAAGTCGGAACAACTAACCGAAAAGGCACTCCATGTCGGATCCATATTGCGGCGAAATCAGAATCTGGGCGAATCAATACAATCCCTACAACTGGGCTTATTGTAACGGAACTTCGCTCTCCGTTTACCAGAACCAATGCCTCTTTGCGGTGATCAGCTACTTTTTTGGTGGCAGCGGTCAGAACTTCGCACTTCCCGACCTGCGCAACCGCGCTCCGCTCGGCGCCGGCTCCGGCCCGGGGCTGACAACCAGATCGTATGCTGCAGCTTACGGGCATGCGACAGTCACCCTCGACAATTCCAAGATGGCAAGCCATAACCACAGTCTGAACGCAGTGTTGGAAAAGTGTAAAAACACAGCGCCATCTGCGACAATGTACATGGGGATCCCATATAACAGCACATCCACGAAGGTGGTGAATTTGTATAAGACGGCCACCACTCCCCCACAAGTGCCGATGTCGAGCCTTTCGATCGGCGCGAGTTGCGGCAAGCCCGATGGTTCCGTTAACTCTCATTCAAACATTCAGCCCAGTCTGGCGATGATTTTCTGCATTGCCCTCGAAGGCGTATACCCGGTCATACCATCATAGGCTATCCGTTTTTCCATCCCGACCCGCGAGCACCTGTCTGCGGACCGGGATGTTGCATTCATCCCACCCGGCCCGAAACACACATGAGCCAGATCCTCAAACTGCGTCCGACAAGGCCCGACGACGAACCGTTCTTGCGGGAACTCAAGGCCCAACTCGACACGGAACGCCTCGGCATCCAGTACTGGGGACCCGGGCAGGAGGAGACGGCCCGCAAGGTCATCGAACTTCAATTCCGCGGGCACGCTGCGCATTACGCGAAGGTCAAGGCCAACTGGGAGACGAAAGACAACATCGTCGAACTCGACGGCACACCCGTCGGACGTTTCATCCTCGCGGGGGGCCGCAGCGAGCTGCGCCTGTGCGACATCGCCATCGACCGCGCCCACCGGGGCATGGGCCTTGGCAAGGTGATCCTCGATTCGATCAAGAACGAGTGCGCGCGCAGCCAACGGCCCCTGCGCCTGCATGTGGACCGGCTCAACAACGCCTTCCAGTTCTATGTCAGCCAGGGCTTCCGCGTCGTCGAGGATGTGGGAACCCACTACAAGATGGAGTGGAATCCCTCTCCGGAAAGCGGCAGGCTCTATTCCTTCGCCCCGGCACCCTGACCCGCCGCCGCGACTTCCTTCTGGAGAAGGTACGCCGCGAAGGGACGGAAGAGATGGAACGCCTCCTCCAGCGGGAAATGATCCGGATCGGCCTTCAGCTTCTCCCATGAGTTCCTGATGCGGGGGATGTCGGCCACAGAATCGAAGCCGGAAGCCTCCATCTCCGCCAGAACGCGGTCCATTTCGGCGCGGTCGTCATACATCCGGGCGGAGAGATCCGAGCTCTGCTTTCCCTTGCGCAAGTTGAGGCGCACCTCATCCGGCAGTTTTCCCTTCATCATCGTCCGTAGGACCCACTTGTTCATCGGCCCGAGGAAGAGTTCGTCGGGAATCGACAGGGCGCGTTCGATCACGCGGGGATCGCCGGTGGGATCGCGCAGTTCCAGCCCGGTCTCGCAACCGATGGCGCCGCCGTAACAGAGGCGGAGCGGCCCGACGTCGAGGATGGTCAAGGGTTGACCCTTCGGACCCGGGAAAAGCCGCTTGAAAGTGGGATCGAATCCCGACAGCCGAATCCTGCGGGCGAGGTCCAGCTTCTTCTCAAATTCCAGCGCGCTGAAGGAATGCTCCGCCCAGGGTCTGGCCCCGTACTTCGCACGCTTGTAGAGACGCGCGGTAGGGCCGTCGCCCCACAGCAGAGGCTTGAAAATCTTCTTCTTCACAAGACCCCACATTCCCCGGCGGCGCATGAGTTTAAGCGGGGGAAGCGCATCCTCGCTGCCCGTCCATGAAGTCGTCGCGTTGCCGAATTCGCCCATCAGCACCGTCCCGTATCCCTCTCGGGCCGCCGTTTTGAAGACATCGGCAATCCAGTACGCATTGCCCGCCGCGTGAAAGGGCTCGCCGAAAAGTCGGAGCGCCTCGCGCAATCCCTCCAGCGGGGAAAGACCGCGCGAATCAAGGTAAGTGGGATCGATGTTGCCCCACTTGCGCGCGATCGGCTCCACGAACAGACGTTCGTCGCCGAACTGTCTTTCCTTCAGCGAAGCGGAAGGGGTGAACCTCGGCACGTGGGTGTAGGTGCGCAAACGCCCTCCAACCCGGGCCAGTTGCTCCGCCGCGAGAACGCACACCGTGCTGGAGTCCATCCCTCCGCTCAACGTGGCCGCTACCGGCCTGTACGACCGCAGCCGTGCCGCCACCGCCTTTTCCATGCATTCGAGTAATTCCCCTGAGCATTCCTCCAGAGTCCGGCCCTCGCGGACGGGAATGTCGTGATAGTTCCAGTAACGTTTTGCGACAAGGTTCTCGCGCGTGGCGCAAAGTTGCCACGAAGGCAGGAGTCGAAGCACGCCCCGGAACGTGGTCTTTTCGTTCGCACCCGGCCAGACGACAAGGAGCCGCGCAATCATCTCCTCGTCGATCTCCCTGCGGACGAACGGCAGCGAGAAAAGCCCCTTCAGGGAGGTGGAGAAGGCGATGACTTTGTCGTCGGCGTAATAATTGAGGCAGGAATAGTCCCACTTGTCGCGCGCGACAAAGAGCTTCTGGCTTTCCTCATGAAACGCCGCGAAGGACCACTTGCCCTCCAGATGCCCCACGCAGGCCTCGCCCCACTTGAGGTATGCCGCAAGGATCAGGTCGCCGTCGGGCATCGCGGCCCGTTCGCCGCCGGGAGTCCCGAACGCCTCGAAGAGTTCGTTCCGGTTGTCGATGCGGCCCTCCGCCACGAAGAGGAGCTTCGCCTCGGGGATGTACTTCGGCATGGACTCGCCCACGGCCTCCGGCGTGTTGAAGGTAAGCATGTGGCCGAAGCCGCAGCAGCCCCTTTTGACAAAACCGTGCCGCTCGTGCGGGAGCTGGGCCATGCCGGAGTACATCGCCTCCAGCGCGTGCTCAACAAGCCGCCCGTCGCGGTAGAAAACGCCGAAGATTGCACTCATTGTCCGTCCTTTGAATCGTCGATTTCTTCCACGAGGATCAGGTTCTCCTCCAGCATCTTGCGGAGGAATGCCGCGAGATCCGCCTCGATCACGGCACGGTCGCCCTCGTATTCCGCAGCGAGCGTCTCCACAAGGGCGCCGAACCCGAGCGGCTTCTCCAGCAGTTCCCAGATGCGGCTCGCGACCGGGTCCATTCCGTAATAACGGCCCGTCTGTACCGTCATGAGCACCGTCTCGCCGTCGAGGGTGGTGGACACGTGGCCGGGATTGCGCCGAAGGAGCGTCGCCGCCGTTGGATTCCAGTCTGCTTCTTTTTTCATGTGGTGATGCTAAGGGTGGGTTGAAGGGACGATGGGCCCGTCGCGGAAGACTTCCAGCGTCCGGAAGGAGCGTTCCGCACGGCCCCCGGTGACGACGCGGTCGCCGTACCTGAGCCAGGCGTGGAAAACGAGCCTGCCCGCATCGTCGCGGCCCACGCCAAGGAACAGGGTCGTGGCAACGCCGCGCCGACGGGCCATGCGTCGGGCCGCCAGCGCCTGCACAAGGCAGATGTTGGAAAAGCGCAGCACCTTCGAGACGGCGTTCACGGCCCACGAGATCTCCGCGAGAATGGCGGGCGCGGGGTCCGGCGCGGGCACTTCCGCTCCGGCAAGGGGCTCTCCGAGGAGTTTCCTCACCGGGACGAGGGCAAGCAGGATCTTCGCCCGCAGAAGCCCCCACACCGCCTCGAAGGCGAGGAGCTTCTTCCGCCACGGAAGTCTCACAAACTTGACGATCCGGCTCATTCGCTCCCCCATGTGGAAAAATCGTGAATGAGAAAATCCGTCAGGGCGTCCAGTGCCGCGAAGTCGCGGGGCCGGCGCAGACGGACGACCGAGACCTTGCGCGAAAGGGCCGACACGGCGGCGAAATGCGATCCCGAGAGTCCCAGGCCCGCAAGATACTCGAAGCGGTAGGTTGCCTCTGCCAGGGCCCGGAATTTCTCCATCCCCGCCAGAGGCTCCAGCGAGAACGGTGTTTCCGACTCCGGCGAAAGGAGGTAGATTCTCCCCACGGCAAGCGGCTCCCGGTTGAAATTCGCAAGGCGCGGAACGGCGAATTTCTCTCTTCCCGCCACCACACGCGCGAGCCCGTCGGCGGCCCCGCCCGCGTTTTCCAGCGTGTCGCGCCAGAGCTTCTGCTGCGGGAAGGCGGAAAGGACAAGCGCCTCGCCCGAGGGGCCGGCAGTCACCACCGAAAGATCGTCCTCATGCAGTCCGTAGCCACGGCGCATCAGGGCGTCCGCCGTTGTCGATTTTCCCGCGCCGGAAGGTCCGGAAAAGAGCGCGCAGCGCCTGCCCACGCGCAGAGCGCTCGCATGAAGGGGCAGCATCCCCCTCTGGTGCAACAGCGCCCCGAGCGCCGAACAGAGAAGAAAAACCGAAACCTCACTGTCGGTGCGCCCGGGAACTCGTTCCACGGTGATTGTCTCGCCATTTTCGACCAGATACGCAGCCACATCCCGGATGCGGAAGAGGAAGCGTCCCGGAACAAGCTGGACCGCGCGCCCCTCCCCTGTCAGGCCATCCAACGCGGCGGGAACCGGGCCGTTCGAAACCGTCACGTCCGCTGTGGCGCACTCCGGAATCTCCTCGATACCGTCGAGAGCGAGCTCGGAACGGATGACCATGCCGAAGGCGCGGTAGAAACGGACAGGGAGGGATTTCATGCGGTGGAGAGGAAAATCAGGGAATGGAAACGGATTTCGGCGTCTTTCGCAAGAAGCCTCCCGCGAGCGTGCGCAAACCCCGGCATAACCACCGCCAGGGACCCGCCGCAAAGTACCGCAGGGCAAGGCGGCAGAAACGGACCGGATAACCGAGGTACCGCAAACGCCGCGGCAGATAGGTCACGCGCAGATCCTGGTCGCGCTGGCGGAAAATGGACCTCGCGAGGTATCTTGTCGTGGGGAGAACTCCGTCGATAAAGTGAACCTCGTAAGAAAGACGCGAAAGCCTGCGTCCCGGGTCCGCCTCGGTGAACCAGCCGTCCCCATCGAGATGGGAATTGTCCCAGACATCAAAGAGATAACGGCTCACCCGGCGCGGAAGCCCGGCAAGGCGCACGTTCCCGGAAAGATCGGAAATCGCATCTCCCATCGCCCCTACCGAGGCAAGCTGCCTTGCACAGCCGTATCCGTTGGCGAGTCTCATGGCCGCCTCACGTTTCTCCGGCCCGACGAGGCGTGACAGGACGCAGACATCCGCGAGCCAGAAGAGCCGCTTCCAGTAATGGTTGGAACCGTGGAAGGCGAGGTACGCCAGAAGAAATTCGTCGTCGAAGGTGGGTATCCGGCAGCCGAAGAGGTCCACCTCCACGCGGTGGCGCTCCAGAATTTCCGGAGAGGCGAGGAACACGGAACTGTCCTCCTGCAGACGCTTATGGATTTCGACAAGCACGCGGTCGCCGGGATGCACGTATTGCACTTCCTTGTGCCGCGCGAAAAAGCTGGTCAGACTGTCGTCGGCGAGTCTCCGATCCGCCCATTCGTAGCCGAGCCCTCTCATCAGCTCGTCCGTCCTGCCGATGTCCGGTTCGCGAACGATGAGGTCGATATCGCGCGAAAACCGCGTGTCCAGATTCCCGTAGAGCCTCTGCGCGAGGATCGGGCCCTTGAAGAAAGTGACATCCTGCCCGCTTTCCAGAAAGGCGTTCTGCATCTGGACCAGACGCCGGGCTGCAACCATATTCTGGAGGCATTTCGCACGGTATCTCTTCTCGATCTTTTCAGCGAATTCGCAGGGGAATTCCCCGCGATGCTCCCGCACGTGTTTCGCCGCCGGTCCCCAGAAGCGGTGGTTTTCGACGAGCCGCATCGCCCGGCTCCAGTCGTAACCCTCCGTACGGAGAACATACCCCTCCGGCAGCGGCCTGCCGACCAGTTGTGCGAAAAGGACGCGGACGAATTCGAATTCCGGAAAAGGAGCCCGCCATTCAAAACAATCGTGACTGCACTTCTGAATCATCCGCTGAATGCCAAGTGGCCGCCTTTGAAAGAGAAAATATTGCTAGTCTATCGTAAGCCTAGGCAATAGATAAATTCCTGCGCTCGAAAGATTATGCCGGTTCCGCAACATATCAGTCAACTGGCCGCCTTCTCCGGCTTCTACCTGCGCCATGCGGGGCGGCGCTTTTATGTTCTGACCCTGCTAGAGCTGGCGAACAACTCGCTTCAGGGGCTGGGGCTCGTTTTCATCCTGCCGCTTTTGACGCTCGCGGGGTATCTGGAGGGCGGCTCCTTCGGCGGGGTTGCGGCTTGGATCCTGCGGGGGCTTTCCCGGGTGTGTCCGCACGTGACCCTGTGGGGGATCCTCGCCTTTTTCGTGATTCTCAACGCGGCGGTGGCGCTCTCCACCTACTTTCAGACCCTCGGGACGACGGCGCTCCAGCAGAGCTTCCTGCAAAGGGTGCGCTCGGACCTGTACGCGCGCATCCTGCGGACGGAATGGAAGTTCCTTTCCTCGCAGCGTCAGGGAGCGATGGCCTACAACGCCACGACAGACATCCAGCAGGTGTACCTCGCGGGAGTGCAACTCTTGAATGTCGCGCGCGAGGGGCTTTCCGTGGCCGTGGGCGTGGCGGTGTGCGCACTGCTTTCGCCAAGGCTCACGATCCTTGCCTCGGTGACGGGGCTGCTCTTTGTCGGTGTGCAGCTTGCCTTCACGCGGCGCACCTACCGGAACGCGGCGGAAAACCGCGAGGCATACCGCATCCTGTTCGGTGCGATCGTGGAGGGCCTCGCCTCGCTCAAGCTCATCAAGGGCCATGCGGTGGAGGAGAGGGCCGCCGCCGCCTTTGACCGCACCTCGGGCGAATACTCCGCCCGGATCGTGGAGCGGCAAAAGCTCGTCAGCCTGCAAAACCTTTTCCAGACGCTTCTCCTCACCTTCCTCATCGCAGCGTACACGTTTTTCGCCTTCCGCTACCTCGATGTCGGCGGGGCGCTCTTCGCGCTCTTTGTGGTGGTGCTTTTGCGGATCACGACTTCCGTGAAACTCCTTCTCTCGCAGGGGGACATCCTCCTCAAGACCCTTCCCTCCTTCTACGCCTACCGCGCGCAGCTTGCGGAGCTGGAGGCGCAGGCGGAATACACGTGCGGGGCCGCCGCGCCGCAGAAGGTGCCGCTGCGGGAGGCCCTCGCCTTCTCGGGGGTCAGTTTCTCCTATTCGGGCCGGGCGGAGGGCGCCGCCGTGCACGATGTGAGCTTTTCCGTCCGCGCGCACAAAACCACGGCGCTCACCGGGACCTCCGGCGCGGGCAAGACCACGGTCGTGGACTTGGCCCTCGGCCTGCTGGTCCCGGATTCCGGGACCGTGACGCTGGACGGGGTGCCACTTGAGGGGGACCTGCGCCGCCGCTGGAGGGCGAGCCTCGCCTACGTGCCGCAGGACCCCTTCCTGTACCACGATTCCATCCGCCGAAACCTCCTCGAATTCGCCCCGGGCGCCACGGAGGAGGCGATGTGGGAGGCCCTTGCCGCCGCGCAGGCCGAAGGGTTCGTCCGCCGCCTGCCGCAGGGCCTGGATACGGTGGTGGGCGACCGCGGCAACAACCTCTCCGGCGGCGAGCGCCAAAGAATCGCCCTCGCCCGTGCCTTGCTCTTAAAGACCGAGGTCCTCATCCTCGACGAAGCGACCAGCGCCCTCGACGCCGAAACCGAGCGCGCGATCCAGTCCGCCCTCGAATCCCTTCAAGGGAAAATGACGATCCTCGTCATCGCCCACCGCCCAAGCACGATCGAAAAGGCCGACGTGACGATCCGGATGGAGGAGGGACAAGTGGCGGAAGTGACGGAGCGGAGATAAAACCGTCCGACCACGAGCCTCACGCCTTTTCGATCGCCGTCCGGAGGCGTTCGGTGAGCGCCTGTTTTCCCACCGACCCGTCCGCCACCGCAAGAACCAGATCGGCCAATTCGTCGGCGGAAAGGGTCAAATCACACCCGTTGGCCCGCAAAAAAACATACGCTGCCATCGCCGCGACGCGCTTGTTGCCGTCGAGGAACGGATGGTTCTGGGAGATGTGGAAAAGATAGGCCGCCGCCGCGCTCGGTGCGTCGGGATGCAGTAGTTCGCCCGCATACGTCGCCTCCGGCATGGCGAGCGCGGCGTCCAGCATTCCCGTGTCGCGAATCCCGGACGTTCCGCCGTGCGCCGCGAGCACCGCCTCGTGAATCGCAAGAACCTGATCGCGAGTGAGGTAGCGCATGACCTAGGCGAGGCGCTTCAGGGTCTTTTCGTAGCGGGTCATGCCCTCGCCGAGGGCACTGCGGAAGGTCTCCTCGTCAATCCGGTCGTCCACCGGCGTCAGCACAAGGTTCCGCCCGTCCAGATGCAGCGACAACCGGCTCCCCTCCCGAATCCCCATCTGCTCCATCAAAGCGCGATCCAAAGTCACGCTGTGCGAGTTGCCGATCTTTTTGAGCGTTTTTATCATGGTATATACATTGTATAAACCGATTCACTCTGCAAGAAGAATGTAGAGAACCCGTGATTTGACACCCCCTCCGGTCATTCCGCATACTTTCCCTTTCCACCATGCGCCTTTACGACACTTTGACCCGGTCGGTTCTTCCTCTGTTTGCCTCGGACGGCAAACGCCTGCGCTTTTATGCCTGCGGGCCCACGGTTTACGGACCGGCGCACATCGGGAACTTCCGCACCTTCTCGCTCGTGGACGTGCTGCGCCGGACTAGCGAAGTGGCGGGCCTGAATCCCTTCTACGTCCGCAACATCACAGACGTGGATGACAAGACGATCAAGGGCTCGGCCAAGGACGGCGTGCCGCTCACCGCATTCACGGAAAAGTGGACGAAGAAGTTCCACGAGGATTGCGCGCGCCTGAACCTGATCGCCCCGGACGTGGAGCCGCGTGCGACGACCCACATTGCCGAGCAGGTGGCGATTGTCGAAAAGCTCCTCGCGAAGGGCTACGCGTATGTGGGCGGCGACGGCTCGGTGTATTACAAGGTCGCGGCCTTCAAGGACTACGGGAAGCTGTCGCACTTCCACCCCGAGGAACTGGTCACGCAGGAGACAAACAGCGCGGGCAAGGCGAACGCGGCGGACGAATACGACCGGGACCACGTGGCGGACTTCGCCCTGTGGAAGGCGGCCAAGGACGAGGACGGCCAGGTGCGCTGGGAAGGCCCGAAGGACCCCGCGAGCGGCACGCCGATTATTGGCCGCCCCGGCTGGCACCTGGAGTGCAGCGCCATGAGCGCGAAATATCTCGGCGAATCCTTTGACCTGCACGCGGGCGGCGAGGACCTCTGCTTCCCCCATCACGAGAACGAGATCGCGCAGAGCGAGGCCGCGAACGGCGTCCCCTTCGCGCGGCACTGGATGCACTGCGTCCACCTGCTCGCCGAGGGAAAGAAGATGAGCAAGAGCCTCGGCAATTTCTACACTCTCGCCGACCTCTTGGAAAAGGGCTTCGACGCCCGGGCCGTCAAGTACCTCCTCGTCTCCGTCCACTACCGCGCGCAGTTAAACTTCACCCTCGATAGCGTGAAGGGGGCGGAAAGCGCGATGCGGCGCCTCGACAAGGCGGTGAACGCCCTTTGCGCAAAGGCCGGCGTGGACCGCGCCGCCTTCGAGGGCGACGCCCTGCCCCGCGCCTCGGCGGAAGAAGTCGCCAAGACCTCCTTCGCGCCCGCCCTCGACTCTCTTTTCGATGACCTCAACACCGCCGCCGCCCTCGGGGCGATGTGGGAGGCGCTGAAAAACGAAAAGTCCGCCGCCGACGCGAAGGCGGAGCTCGCCGCCCTCAAGACGATCCTCTACGCCCTCGGCATCCAGCCGATCCCGGCAAAGGACGAGGCGCCCGCTTCCGACATCCCGGAGGAAGTAAAAGCCCTCGCCGAGGCCCGCTGGGAGGCCAAGAAAGCGAAGGACTGGGCAAAAGCCGACACCCTGCGCAAGGAGCTGACCGCCAAGGGCTGGACGATCCTCGACCGCAAGGACGGCTTCGACCTCAAGAAAAACTAAACGGCGCTTCCGCAGGGTCAGCCCGAAACACCGCGCGCCCTACTCTCCCGCCTTCGCGGAAATCTCGAAGGGAGAGGCGGGCAGGCCGCTCGTGTTGGTGAGGTTGGACCCCGCCGGATTGTTCGCCCATGCGTAGCGGACGGAAACCGGCTGCGGCACGGCGGGGCTCCAGACGACGACCGTGTCGCCAACGATCACCGCATGCGCCTCGTGGTACACCCCGTCCGCACCTGCGATCGTGAATTGCCGCAGCTCCCCGCCGCCGATCGCAACGAGGCCGCCCGCGATTTCCGTGAAGGAAAGGACGGCCTTCGCCCCCTCCACCCTCATGCCGGAAACGAGCGGACCGGAAGAGGCCAGCTTCGATTCCCCATAGGCAAGGCGCCGGGCCGCAAGCGCCATGCGGTGGCCCACGTCCGCCTTGTTCTCCGGATGGATATCGTTCCAGTCGCCTAGATCGATGCCGACGACAAGGGCCACGCCGGGAATGGAAAGAGAGCGGCGCTGCACGTCGCGGAATTTCGCCCAGCCTCCGTCCGCGACGCCGGTCGTCGGCTCCATGAAATTGGGAAGCTGCATCATGACGACGGGTGTCTCTGCCCCGAACTGGCCGCGGTACTGGGCAACGAGGGCCTTGAAATATGCCCCGTAGCGGTCGCCGTCGCCGGAGTTGGACTCGCCCTGATACCAGAGGACTCCCGCGATCGGAAAGCCGCCGAGCGGGGCGACCATCGCGTTGAAAAGGCCCGTCGGCTTCCACTGGATGAAGGTCTGGCCGGGACGATTCCCCATCGTGACACCCGCATGGAACTTCCAGCAGCCCGCGAGCGGGATTGTCCCAGCCTCCGACACGATCTCGTAGGGCTTCTCCGCAACGATCTCGCCATTGCCGGAATCGACAAGGACGCGCACGGCCACCGTGTTCGCGCCCTCGTGCAGGAGCCCCGCGGGAATCTCGTAACGGCGCTGAGGATACTGGAAGGGAACGCCGCCCACCCTGACGCCGTTCACAAAGGCCACGTCCGCATCGACGATGCGCCCGAGGTTGAGCCGCGCCGGTTTCCCCGCCATCGGAACCGGAACGGTGAAAGTCCTTCGCAGCCACACGCTGCCACTTCCCGCAAAGCCGACGTCCGCAAACCGCACCGGCACCGGGACAAGCGCCCAGTCGGAATCGTCAAAGTTTTCCGCCGACCACGGGGCCGCCGGATCGAGGCCGGGATCCGCCGAGTCGAGGGCCTCGTCCCAGCTTCTTTGCGCGGCGCCCTCGGTATCCGTCGTCGCCTTCACGAGGTCCGCATCCTTCCAGCGCAGGCCCTCGGCAAGGTCCGCCGGGAAGGTTTCCAGCGCCTTCTCGCCAAGGAAGGACTGGATAGTGCATCCGCCCAAGGTTGCATCCACGACACCCACCGGCACGCCCAGCTTCTCCCGCAGCTCCCGCGCAAAGAAATAGGCCACCCCCGAAAAGCCGAGGACACTCTTCGGGTTCGCGCTCGACCATGTCGCCGCGCCGAGGTCGTCTCGCGGTCCGTCGAAGTTCCACGCGGGAACAATTTTGAATGTGCGTAACTGTGAATCGGTGCAACCGGCGACGATGTCCGCGTAGCGGTCCTTGAGAACGTACATGGGGAGCTCCATGTTGCTCTGCCCAGAGGCGAGCCACACCTCGCCGACGAGGACGTCCCGCACGACCACCGTATTGTTGCCCTTCACGGTGAGGACCCACGGCCCGCCCGCCTCCAGCGCCGGGAGCGTCACCTTCCAGCGCCCGTCGGCGCCGGCAACCGTCTGCGCGCTCTTTCCGGCGAGGTCCACCGCCACCTTCTCGCCCGCGTCCGCCCTGCCCCACACCGGGATCTCTCGACCGCGCTGGAGGACCGCGCCGTCCGAAAACACGGCGGGCAGCTTCACATCGGCAAAAAGGGAAAGTGGAACAAAGAAGAGGGCCAGAGAAAGGTGCAGTCGCTTCATGCCTCCATCATGGGGCAGGCACCACCTCCCGGCAACGTGGCGAAGGTGCTAATAATTGAAGGCGCCGCCGCCTTGACGGACGCGCAAGGGACGGACAACATGCACATTTGTGCAGACAGGCCGTGAATTCCTCGACGAAGCGCTGAAAAAGGACGAACGGGTGGACGCGGCGCTCCGGCCCGCAACCTTCGACGACTTCGCCGGTCAGCCGAAGACCCTCGAACGGCTGCGCGTGATGGTGGGCGCGGCAAGAGCGCGGGGCGAGGCCCTCTCGCACATCCTGTTGTCCGGGCCGCCGGGCCTGGGCAAAACAACGCTCGCCCACATCCTCGCGGGTGAAATGGGCCGCACCGTCCGCATCACGTCCGGCCCGGTCATCGAGCGCCCGGGCGACCTCGCGGGAATGCTGACGAACCTCGAAGCCGGCGACCTCCTCTTCATCGACGAGATCCACCGCCTGCCAAAGACGGTGGAAGAATACCTGTACAGCGCGATGGAGGACTTCCGGATCGACATCATGCTCGATCAGGGACCGAACGCCCGCAGCGTCCGCCTCGACGTGCCGCGCTTCACCCTGATCGGCGCGACAACGCGGATGGGCCTGCTCACCGCTCCCTTGCGCAGCCGCTTCACGATGCAGACGCGCCTCGACTATTATCCGCGCGAGGTGATGCGGAAAATCGTGATCCGCACCTGCACCCTTTTGCACATCGAGATCGACGAGGGCGGCGCCAAGGAGATCGCGGGCCGCGCGCGCGGAACCCCCCGCATCGCGAACAACCTCGTGAGCTTCGTCCGCGACTATGCCGAGCAGCGCGCCGACGGAAAGATCACGAAGAAGGTGGCCGCCGCCGCGCTGGAACTCTTGGAGATCGACGAGAACGGCCTCGACGAAATGGACAAGCGGCTATTGGTCCTCATCGCCCGCAACTATAAGGGCGGCCCCGTGGGCGTAGGCACCCTAGCCGTGGCCGTGGGCGAGGACGAGCAGACCCTCGAAGAAGTCCACGAGCCCTATTTGATTCAGGAAGGCTACCTGCAACGCACCCCGCAGGGCCGCGTCCTCACCGACAAGGGCTGGCAGATCACCGGCCTGACCCCGCAGACGCGCGGCGGGCAGTTGGAGATGTTGTGAGAACGCCGGTGGGGATTGAGTTTTCCCGGCCCTGTTGACAGCCGCGACGCATTGCCGCAGGCTAGACGCACCCCATGAAAAAGCCGCTTCTTCTTTCCGTGCTGCTCGCTGTTGCGCTTACCTCGCTTTTCTCCTCGGGCTGCATGATGCCGGAAGCGGCCTGCGCCGAGGACCGCGCCGTGCAGAGCGCCGCCGACACCTCGAAGACCGTCACCGTGACGGACGGTATGGTGTTCGGTAACGCCATGATGACGCGCGGCATCCGCTTCCCCGGCGGCGTTTACGTTCTGGAGGCGGAGGATGCCGACTACAGGTATTTCCGCGCGCCCGCGCCGCTCGAATATCGTGTCCTGCGGGGCGGTCAGCCGGTGGACGGGCAGGATATCCCCGGCGGCCTCATGCTTGCGAAGAGCTTCAACCTCGTCCCCGGTGCGGCCTACATGGACGGCGACGCTCCGGGCAAGAAGATCAAGACCTGGAAGCTCGGCGGCGAATTTCTGCGCGTGGAAGGCCGCTCGTGGAAGTGCTCCTTCCGCTGGAGGTAGCCCCTTCCCGCGTGTTGCGTCGCGGCGGCGCGGCTGTCATCGTTGCGGCTTCATCCCCGTAATATGTCAATCGACACCGCAATCGTCGTTCCAGCTCGGCTGGCCTCCACTCGCTTCCCGCGCAAACTGATGCACATCGTGGGGGGCCGCCCGCTCATCCTCTGGACCGCCGCGCGCGTCCGGGCGATGGCGCCGGACTTCCCGCTCTACTTCGCCGTGGCGGAGGAGGAGCTGGCGGAAGTCCTCGGCAGGGAAGGATACAACTGCGTCCTGACGGACCCGAACCTCCCGAGCGGGACGGACCGCATCGCGCAGGCGAATGCCAAAATCGGCGCGAAGCGCATCATCAACGTGCAGGCGGACGAGCCCATGGTGGCAAAGAGCCACATCGCGAGCCTCGCGCGAATGATTACTTCCGGCAAGTGCGACATGGCGACCCTCGGTACCCCCTTCACGAAGATGGAGGATTTCTACGACGCCAACCGCGTAAAGGTCGTGCGCGGAGTGGACGGCATCGCCCTCTACTTTTCCCGCGCGCCGATCCCCTTCCGCCGGGATACGAAGGGCGCCGTGGACGAGGCCTTCCTCGCGCGGAAAGTGGCGCTCCTGCACCTTGGCATGTATGCCTACACGGCACAGTTTCTCGAACGCTTCCCGAAATTGCCGATGGGAACCCTCGAATCCATCGAAAAGCTGGAGCAGCTCCGCGCGATGGAAAACGGCATGCGGATCGCCGTCGATGTGACGGAGGAGACGACGGTGGGCATCGACTCGCCCTCCGACGTGCCGATCCTCGAAGCGCGCCTGAAGGCCGAAGGCCTCCTGTAGAAGCGGCTCTGGGAGTGCGTGAAACTCCTTCGCGCGCCGACAAAAAACCCTCCGGGAAATCCCGGAGGGTTTTTGCGTAAGGAATGGTGCGGGCGACTAGTGGGCGGAGGACACTTTCGCGCCCTTTTCCTGCCCGATCTCGGCAAGCATCTGCGTGAACCACGGAAGATCCGTGTCGAAGGGCTTGCCGCCCTTGATGCGCGGGAACTCGATGGCGCGCAGAACGTCGCCCCGGTCTTCGTCGTGGCCGATGACGCCCGAAACGCCGTTCATCGCGCAATCGACCGCCGTATCGACACAGCTCTTGATGAGGCGCAGGTCCTCGACATTCGAGGCCGACGCGCGCGCGAAGTAGCCGCTTTTCTGGACGAGGGTCTTCTCGGCACCGATCATGGCGGCGAACTGCTTGGCGAAGTAGGCGCCGGGGTTCACGGCGTCGAGCTTCACATGGCCGAAGGCGTCGCGCGGAACTTCCTGACCGTCCTTCTCCATCTGGGCGACGATGCTGGCAACGCCCGCGCCCTCGGAAACGAAGAGGTTCACGTTGTCGTACTTGTCCATGATGGCCTTGAGACGCTTGGCCTCGGCTGGAATGTCGATCGCCATCTCCGGGATGTAGATGCCGTGGATGTCGTAATTGGCCTTTGTGGCGCCGAGCTCCGGCAGGAACGCGCAGTCACAGAGGCTCTCGCGGTACATCTTGGCGGTGTAGGCGGTGAGCCAGCCGCAGCTGCGGCCCATGACCTCGTGGACGATCAGCATGCGCGGGTTGGCGCTGCGCTCGTTCACCACGTGGCTGAAAAACATCGCGCCGTATTCCGCCGCCGTGTAGGCGCCCAGGGACTGGCGGATCGGGTACACGTCGTTATCCACCGTCTTCGGCAGGCCGATGACGATGAGCGGATAGTCGTGCTTGGCAAGGAAGGCCGCAAGGTCCGCCGCCGCGGTATTGGTGTCATCGCCGCCGATCGTGTGGAGCACGTCCACGCCGTCCTTCACGAGCTGGTCCGCCGCCTTCTTCTGCGGGTCCTCGCCCTCCTTCACAAGGCCGCGCTTCACACAGTCCTTGACGTTTGTCAGCTTCACGCGGCTGTTGCCGATGATGGAGCCGCCGAGGGTGTAGAGGCGCGAGGCGTTCTTGCGGACCTCCGGGGTCACCGTGAAGCTGTCGCCGAGGAGCAGGCCCTTGTAGCCGCTCTTGTAGCAGATGATCTCCACGTCGGGAGCGATTTCCGAGTAGCGCTCGATGAGGCCGCCGATGGCGGTGGAGAGGCAGGGGGCAAGCCCGCCCGCGGTGAGAATGCCGACTTTCCTGGGTTTCTTCATGGTCGAAATGACGGTGTGTGATTGCGTGATGGAAATGGAGCGGACCGCAAAAGACCAGTCCGCGAAAGCATCATTTCTAAAGCAAAAGAGGGCCGCCGCGCAACACCGGCGTTGGAAACGTCCGGGAGTTCGTCACCGCGTTTTCAGATTTGCATTTTCATAGCCGGATTTTCGGGAAAAAAGTCTTTCGTTTCCCCTTCCATACATATTCCGCCCTTAACAGGCTGTTGAAAAAGTCCCGGCGCATGCCGCAACCAGGTTTTTGCGTCTGCCAGCAAGGCGGCATCGCGTAGGCCAGGTCCGTGACCCTGCCCGCGATGCCAACGCCGCTGGAGTCACAAAGATCGGTTGCGTTCCAAGACGCCTCCCGCCGTGTTCGCTTTGGACGCAGGGCGCAAGCCCAGCCTGTCCAAAGCCGCCTTGCGAAAAGGCGTCTATAGAACGCAACGGCGCACACCGGGGACTTTTTCCAGCAGCCTGCTACTACAACGGCCTCGGCTGGATGGTCACGACCGGCAACGCTTACCCGTACGCCGATCTCTGCGACGTTCCGACGGCGGACGGTCAGGGCAGGGAGTCCGGCTGGGCCTACGTCGCCGAAACGGGCGACGGCACGACCTAGCTCAACTTCTGGGACGGCACGCGCGGCACAACCGGCACCAATCCGGAATACCCGGGATGGTGGCAGTTCTAGACGGAAACCGTTGACAATTGTCGATTTCAAAAGGGCCGGTCGCCGCAGGGTGACCGGTTCTGTTTTACGCCCCCCTACCCCGCGCGGAATTCGATGTCGGTCAGGCTCTCGCAGCCTTTCAGGCGGCGGAGCTTCTGCACGAGCGGACGGCGCGAGAAGGCCAGCTCCCGGCGCAGGATCGGGTTCGCCACGAGGACGACGAGGCGGCCCTGTGTGTCGATCCGCTCCGGCGCGCAGCGGGAGGCATTTTCGCCCATGATCTCGCGCCAATGGGCCATGATCGTCTGCTCGGGCCGCTCCTGGCCGATCTTGTACTTTTCGATCAGCACCTCCACGAGGCTGGCCATGTTCGCGGCGCCCTTGTCCCACTCGTGCTCGTTGGCGCGTGGAAGGCCCCGGAAGTCGGCAACGGCATCCTCGATGGACCTCGGCAGTTTCATGGCAAGAGTGTACCTATATCGGAAAGCGCCGCAATGTCAGCACCGATCACAAGGGCCCTCCATCCCGCCGCGCGCGGCCCCTCGCCGTCGTTCCGGGCGCTGTCGCCCACGTGCAGGATCTCGCCCGGTCCGGCGCCGAGGATTTCCTCCGCCCGGCGGAAGAGGCGCAGGTCCGGCTTCTCGTAACCGACCTCGCAGGAAAGAAGAATGTGGGAAAAATGCCGCGCCAGGCCCATCTGGCCCAGAATCGTCCGGCAGCGCCCATCAGCGTTGGAAAGGAGCGCAAGATTGTAACCACGCCGCACAAGCCCCGCGAGAAGCTCCCCCGCCCCGTCCGGAGCGCGCCAGTTTTCCGCCTTCGCAAAAGCGTCGTACGCGTCGCGGAAAAACGCGTCGGTATCGAGGTCGCGCGCCCAGGGCTCCGCGACGTTCGCCACGAGGTCCCGCCAGAAGGCGCGCTCGCTCTCCTCAGTCACCACCCCTCGCGGAACCTTCGTCATCTGGCGGAACACCTGCACGAAGCGCTGCTGCAAGAGCGGCTGCGGCGCCTCCACCCCGTGCGCGGCAAGAACGCGGCGGTACACCTCGCCCACGGAGGGGAACGGGTCGATGAGGGTCCCCGTGGCGTCGATCGTCACCCACTTGATCGCGGAAAAGTCATTCATGCCGCGCATACGTAGTGCCCTGCCATGGAAAAGGTCAACCGCACAGCACGATCCGGTCCGGCGCAACGGGCTATCGCACTGGACTTACTTCTTTCATCTTGACGATGCGCGGCGCTCCGTTCGGTATAAGACCCAGCCCTATGGAAGCGAAAAAGCTCGAAATCAACGTGGAGTTTGAAGGCGGCTGGCAGGTGCTTGTCATGAAGGGTCGCCTCGACGCGACGACTTCGGCTCAGGCACAGGAGGCCATCCTCGGGAACCTCTCCTCCATCACCCCAAAGCTCTCCGTGAACGCCGCGGGACTCGACTACCTTTCGAGCGCCGGGATCCGCAGCCTGCTCATGGGCGCGCAGAAGGCGCGCGGCATCGCGGGAGGAGCCTTCGCCGTGGTGGAACCCTCCGACATCGTCCGCCGCATTCTCGTGGACTGCGGGCTGGATTCGATGCTCGGGATGAGCGCCCGCTAGCCGGACCGTCCCCACCGCGAAACAAGGCCCGCGCGCCGGGAAACCGTCCCGCAAACGCGGGGGATTCTCCCGTTTCAGCTTGACGCAAACGCGCCCAAGGCAGGTTATTCATACCCGACCGCCCTTACCCCATGGAAGAAAGCAAACTGATCATTTCTGTTTCCCTCTCGAACGGCTGGCAGGTGATCGCGCTGGAAGGTCGCCTCGACGCAAACACCGCTCCGCAGGCGCAGAAGGAGATCCTCGCCCACCTTTCCACCATCACGCCCAAACTGGCTGTGGAAGCCTCGAAGCTCGAATACCTTTCGAGCGCCGGCGTCCGCGCGCTGCTCATGGGCGCCAAGGCGGCCCACGGCCTCAAAAACGGCGCCTTCGCCGTGGCCAGGCCCACTCCCGTCGTCCGCCGCATCCTTTCGGAAAGCGGACTCGACGAATACCTCGGGCTGGGCGAGAAATACTTCGGTTCCTAGGCGAGCACACAAGATACTACATGATGAAGCACCCGGGCCTATGGCTGGCGCTTGGCGCCCTGATTGTCGCGGTGGTTCCCTGCCGCGGCGCCGCGGAGCTGCGTCCCGTCAGCCTGTACCTGCAATGGGATCACCAGAGCCAGTTCGCCGGCTACTACATGGCGCAGGACAAGGGGTTTTACGAGGCGGAGGGCCTCGACGTGACGATCGTCCGCGGCGGGCCGAACTGCCTGCCCTGCGAATCGGTGGGGGCCGGCAAGGGCACCTTCTGCATCACGATGCTTGCCACGGCGCTCGAAAAGCGCGAGGCCGGCATCCCGCTGGTTCTCCTGGCCCAGGTGGTGAACCGCAGCAACTTCGAGATCGTGGCGTGGAAGAAACCCGGCGGAGAGGGCGGCCCGGAAATTCTCGCACCGAAGGACCTTCAGGGCCGCAGGGTCACGATCTGGGAGACGGACTTCCGCACCCAGTACACCGCGTTCTTCGACTCGCAGGGCATCCATCCGGAGGTCCTGCCGCAGTACTACACTCTTTCGCTGTTCTTGCGGCACGGCGCGGACGCCTGCTCGGCGATGCGCTACAACGAATACCACTGGCTCCTGCAGCACGGGGTGCGGGAGGAGGATCTCACCGTCTTCCCGCTCGGGGACTACGGCGTGCCGGTGCCCGAGGACGGCATCTACGCGCTAGAATCCACCTGGAAGGCGGACCCGGCTCTCTGCTCGGCCTTCGCAAGGGCCTCCCTCAAGGGCTGGGAGTACGCAAGGGCCCATCCCGACGAGGCGCTGGCCGCCACGATGACCCGCGTGGAGGAGGCGAATCTGCCGACGAACCGCCCGCACATGCGCTGGATGCTAGAGGAAATCCTAAACTCATCCTTCCCGGATGCCAATGGCGGCTGGACCTTCGGCAGCCTTTCGCGCGCCAGTTACGAGGCCTCCTGTGCCATGCTCCTCAAATACGGCGTGATCGCCGCCGCGCCAAAATACGAAACCTTTGTGACGAAAGCGGAGAGCGGCAATGTGGAGTCCCAATAAGAGCCTCGTCTGGAGGTTGTCGATCCTGATCCTTGGCGGCGCGGGCCTGGTTCTCGCGGCGGTACTCCTTTTCAGCCAGTTTTCGCAGAGCCGCCTTCTCATCCGCCAGCAGTGTGCGCAAGGCGAGCAGATCACCCTGGCCTCGGTGAACCGGATCAATGAAATGCTCGGAAGGGTGCAGACCCTCACGCAGGCCGCTGCCCTCAGCCTCTCCGCCGACGCGATCGACGAGGAAAAGCTCTCCCCGTGGCTCGAAAGCCTGCTCACGGCCAATCCCGACGTATCGAGCCTCGCCGTGGCCTATGCGCGGACGGAACCGGGGGCGAAGTTCGGCCTCACTCGCGTGTCCCGCGCGGACGGCATCGTGGCGACGGACCCCTTTGTGGACGTGGACCACGAGATGATGCAGGACTGGTGCTACCTGCCCCGCCACCTCGGCCAGCCCGTGTGGGTGGAACCCTTTTTCGACCCGATCCTGAAGGAGACCGCCGTCACCTACTCCGTGCCGGTGCATGCCCCGGACGGGTCGCTCCACGCGATCGTGGCGTGCGAGATTTCCCTTCAGGGCATCCGCGAACTGCTGGACGAGCTGGACCTGGGCGAATCGGGCATGGCGATCCTTCTCTCCGCGCAGGGGGTGTACATCTCGCACCCGGTGCGATCCTACGAGATGAGCCAGACAATGTTCAGCGTTGCGGAATCCCTCGGGGAAAACGGCAAACCCCTGCCGGAGCTCGCGAACTTGGCGCGCACTCTTCTGGCCTGCGAGACGGGACTGACAAAATACCGCCGCTCCGCCGACGATACGCCCTCCTACATCTTCTACCGGCCCGTGCCTCTGACGGGATGGTCCCTTTCTGTCACGATTCCCGAGGAGCAAATCCTCGCGCCGCTCAAGAAGCAGAACGCGATCAACCTCACGATCGGCCTCATCGGCGGGTTCCTGCTTCTGATTGCCTCGGTGATGCTGGCCTTTTCGCTCACCAAACCCCTGCACCAGCTCGCCGCCGCCGCCGGAAGGCTGGCGATGGGCGACTTCGAGGCCCCGCTTCCCAAGGTGCGCCGCGGCGACGAAATCGGTCGCCTCACGACCAGCTTCTCGCAGATGCGCGAGGACCTGAAGAGCTACATCGAGGAACTCACCAACACCACCGCCGCCAAGGAGAAGATCGCCAGCGAGCTCGCCATCGCGCACCAGATCCAGCTCGGCATCGTCCCCAAGCTCTTCCCGCCCTACCCCGACCGCAACGATCTGGACCTCTTCGCGGCGCTGGAACCGGCGCGCGAGGTCGGCGGCGACCTGTACGACTTCGCCCTGCTGGACGAGGACCACCTGTACGTGGCCATCGGCGATGTTTCCGGCAAGGGCGTGCCCGCCTCGCTCCTCATGGCCGTCGGCAAGACACTGCTCAAGAGCACGATGCATGCGGTGCGCGACCCGGCCCGTACGCTCGCGATGGTGAACGACGAACTGGCCGCCGGGAACGACTCGTGCATGTTCATCACCGCCTTCTGCGGCATCCTGAACCTTTCGAGCGGACACTTCACCTACGCGAACGCCGGGCACAACCCGCCACTGCTCATTCCTCTCTCCGGTCCCCCCAAGTACCTGCGCGCCCGTCCCGGCCCGGCCCTGGGCGCGATGGAAAACGTCCGTTACCGGAACATGGACGAAACCCTTTCCGACCGCGAACTGCTCGTCCTCTACACCGACGGCGTCACCGAAGCGATGAGCACCTCCTCCGAGATGTTCGGCGAGGACCGGCTTCTCGCCATCGTGACCGCCTCGCGCGAGAACGATGCGGAAACGCTGGTCTCCCACATCATGGAAAACGTGCACAAACACGCCTCCGGCGCGGAACAGTCCGACGACATCACGATTCTCGCCGTCCGCTCCTGTGCCAGCGCGCGCAAGAGTCCCGCCGCGCAGCCCGCCCGCGCTCCGGACACCTCCATCGCGCTGGAAAACAAGCGCGAGAAGCTGGACGAGATGGTCGCCTGGCTTGAGGCCGCGTCGGAGTCATTCGGCATTCCGCCCGCGGAGACGATGGCCCTCAACCTGGCCCTTGAGGAGTGGTTCGTGAACGTCGTCTCCTATGCGTTTTCCGATTCCGCCCGGCACGAGATTCTCCTGCGCCTCTGGAAAGAACAAAACCGCGTGATCGTCGCCATCGAGGACGACGGCGCGCCCTTCGACCCCACCGCTCAGGCAGCGCCCAACACCGCCGCGGGCATCGAGGAGCGGCAGATCGGGGGCCTCGGCATCCATTTCATCCGCAAGACGATGAACTCCATGAGCTACAGCCGCGAAAACGGCAAAAACCTCGTCGTATTGGAAAAACACCTCGCCTGATGGCCGTTCTTCAATGATCACTCTTCTGCGCCAGTTGTGGCTTGGCGTCGCCCTGATTGCGGCAGCCTCCTTTGTTCTTCTCTTTTCCGACCTCTCCCACCGGAAGGGACATGTGGCCTCCTCAAGGGACCTGCCCCGGATCGCCGTCATGCAGATGGGCTCGGCCCACACGATGGACGAGACGGTGGAAGGAATGATCGAGGAGCTGGCCACGAAGGGATGGAAGAACGGCAAAACCGCCGAGATCCGACGCTTCAACGCCTCGGGTGACTATGCCACAGCGGCTGCCATGGCGCGGGAGATTGCGGGAGGGGGATACCGGATCGTCCTCACGGCGGGCACCCCCACGCTCCAGACGATGGCCAAGGCCAATGCCGACGGACGCGTGATCCACGTCTTCGGCTGCGTGACCGATCCCTACGGCTCGGGCGTGGGCATCTCCGGGCCGGCGCCCGACCAGCACCCGCGTCATCTGGTGGGAATCGGCACCTTCCAGCCCGTGGAAAACCTCTTTGAAATCGCAAAGAGCATGAACCCGGCCCTCAAAAAGGTGGGCACCGTCTGGAATCCCGCCGAACACAACGCCGAGGCCTGCGTTCTCAAGGCGAGGGCCGTCTGCGCAAAGCTCGGCATCGAGCTCGTCGAGGCAAACGCCGCCTCCACCGGCGAGGTTCCCGAGGCACTCGCCTCCGTCCTTTCCCGCGGCGCGGAGGCGATCTGGGTGGGCGGGGACATCGTAACGATTTCCTCGCTGCCCGCCGTCGTTTCGGCGGCCACAAAGGCAAAGGTCCCTGTCTTCACCAACACCCCGGCGGACACCGAATTCGGCGCGTTCTTCGCCTTGGGCGCCTCCTACCGCGAGGTGGGCCGCATCACCGCGCGCACCGCCTGCCGCATCCTGGCCGGTGATGCCACGACGAAGATGCGAGTGGAGAACGTCGTGCCGGAACGCCTCGCGATCAACGAAAAGCTTCTTTCCACCTTCGCCCCCGCATGGCAGCCCGGCAACGCCCTCCTCACCCGGTCCAGGGCCGACAGCGAAAAACGCCTCGCCACCTCGCGACCCGAGGCGGGCCGCCTCTACAAGGTGCGCATCCTCACGATCATGCCGCACCGCATCTTCGACATGGAGATCGCCAGCATCCGCGAGGTTCTCGCCCGTCACGGCTTCGAGGAGGGCCGCAATCTCCAGATCAAAATCGAAAGCGCGGGGGCGGACATGAGCATCCTCCAGCAGCTTGTCGCCAACGCGCAGAATTCCGACGCGGACCTTGTGATGCCTCTTTCCACCCCCGCCCTTTCCGGCGCTGCGCGGCGCATCGGCAAGCCCATGGTCTTCGGCGCAGTGACCGAACCGATCGGGGCGGGCGCTGGCGAGAGTTTTACAAAACACCTGCCGAACATCACCGGGTCGGTGTGGGCGGCCCCGCTTCCGGACGGCTTTGCATGGATGAAGCGGCTCTTCCCGAGCGCGAAAAAGATGGGGATGCTCTACGATTCCAGCCAGGCCAACTCCCGCACAGAGCTGGGACTGGCGCGGAAGTACTGCGAAGAGCTGGGGATCGAACTCATTGCACGAAGCATCAACAACCCGAGCGAGGCCCCCGAGGCGATGCAGTCCCTGCTTTCCGAGGAGCCGGATCTTTTCTTCTACATGTCGGACAGCACGGTGGACAGTGCCGCGCCCGCGATTGTCGAGATCTGCCGCCGTCACCACATCCCGGTGATGGCCGACGACGAGGAAAGCATGATCGAAGGCACGCTCTTGGCCGTGGGCACCAGCGCCCGCGGCAACGGAAGGCTGGCCGGCGAGCTGGCCGCGCGCGTCCTTCTTGGCGAAAACCCCGCCGACATCCCCTTCACCCCCTCTTCTGAGGTGACCGCCGCCATCGACCTTGCCATCGCCAAGGAACTCGGCGCCACGGTTCCGCCGGATCTTCTCCTCAAGGCCGACATCTTTCGCCATCTTGGCAAGGCGCGTGGCGCCCCGGTGAAGATCGCCATCGTAAACATGGCGGACAATCCGGCGCTGAACGCGGCGCAGGAGGGCGTGGAGATCGGCCTGAAAAAGTCGGGCCTTGTGAAGGACGAGGACTACACCGCGCGCTATTACAACGCACAGGGGGACTTCGCCCAGCTCGCGCAGGTGCTCGACGCGGCGATCGCCTCCTCTCCCGACTTCATCATCCCCGTCGGCACGCCGACCACCGTGGCCCTCGCCGCCAAGACGACTTCCATCCCCTGCATCTGGACCGTGGCGAGCGACCCCGTTTCGATCGGCGTGGACGGCAAGGTGAAGGCGGGACTTCTCACCGGCGTGTACGAGGACACGCCCGTCAGAGAACTTTTGGATCTTGCCATGCGCGAGCGTCCGGGACTTTCCAAGGTCGGAATCATTTACAGCCCGGGCGAGGTCAACTCGCGAATGGCGGTGGAACTTCTGCGCGCATGCTGCAAGGAAAGTCACATTACCCTTTTGGAGCGCGGCATCTCCACGACCGGCGAGATGTCCGACGCGGCCCATTCGCTGATCGGAGGCGGGGCCGAGGCCATCCTGAGCTCGGCGGACAACCTCATGAGCACCAGCCTGCCCGTGGTGGCGAAGATCGCCAAGGGCGCGGGAATCCCGATCTACGCTGATGACCTGATGCTCGTCAAATATGGCGCCACCGCCTGCGTGGGCTACAATTTCACCGACTGGGGCATTGCCTCCGGCGTCATGGCGGCGAAGGCGTTCGCGGGCGTTCCGCTTCTTTCCCTGCCGCCCTGCCCCATCAGTCACGACCAGATCCGCGAGGTGCGTCCAGCGCCGGAAACCACCGCCGCGCCCACCCCCGCCGGAAGACTCCCACGCGTCCGCATCGTGGCCTACAATATGACGACCCTCGCGGAGGAGAGCTTCGCGGGACTGGTGGACGGCTTCCGCAAGGCGGGACTGGCCGAGGGTCGCGACTACGAGATGCGCTACATGAACGCGCAGGGCGACATGGCCACTCTTTCCACCATGATGCTGACGGCCAAGAACGACGAGGCGGACCTTCTGGTCTGCGTGACCACCCCCGCGCTCCAGGCGGGGCTGCGTCAGGCGAGCGGGCTCAAGACCGTCTTCACCGCGGTGGCCGACGGCGTGGCCGCGGGCGCGGGCACTTCCGATACCGAGCATCTGCCGAACGTCACCGGCATCACCACGAGCTCCCCCTTCGAGGAAATGGCGAAGGCGATCCACGAAATTCTTCCGAAGGCCAAGACGATCGGCACCCTCTACACGCCCTCGGAGATCAACAGCGTGGTGTATTGCAAGCGGCTGGAAAAGGCCCTCGGCCAATACGCCATCACCCTGAAGCTCGTCCCCTTCACCACTCAGAACGAACTGCCCGCGGCGGTGCAGGTCCTCTGCGCAGGCGACGTGGCGGCGATCTGCCAGGTGGTGGACAACACCACGCGGCATGCCTTCCCGCTGATCGCACGGCGCGCGTCCGAAGCGAACCTGCCGGTCTTCTCCTTTGAGAAAAACCAGATGAAGGAAGGGGCGGTGCTGGCCATCTCCCGCGATTATTACGACGCGGGTGTGGAGGCGGGCCTTCTTGCCGCGAAGGTTCTGCGCGGGGCCGACCCCGCCAAAATTCCCTTCTCGAACACGTCTACGATGAGCATCCTGCTAAACGAGGACCTCATCCGGCGCTACCAGCTTGTCATTCCGGAGTATCTCCGCAAAGCCGCCCTCCAAAGCGGCAAAGAAACCAAATGAACCTCACGATCACAGTTTCGGAAGAAGCGGGCGCGAGCCTCCTCACCCTTTCGGGCCGGCTCGACGCCATGACGGCGGACTCCTTTTTTCAGGCCGTCTGTGCGGAAATCGCAAAAGGCCGCACGAAAGTCCTCGCGGACGCCACAGCCGTGCCCTACATCAGTAGCGCGGGACTGAGGGCACTCCTGCAAAGCCACCGCAAGGCTCTCTCCGCCGGCGGTTCGTTCCGGATCGTCCGCGCCTCCCCCTTCGTCCTTCAGACCATCTCCATGTCAGGCCTCGACCCCCTGATCGCCGACTAGTATTTCCCGATGAACATCACTCAAAAAGAGTCCAACGGCATCCTTGAAATGGGCCTTTCCGGCAGGCTCGACGCCGCCTCGTCGGACTTTTTCTACAACGCCGTGGCCGCGAACATCCGCGAGGGCCGCCAGAAGATCCGCGTGGACGCCTCGGGCCTGGAATACCTTTCGAGCGCGGGCCTGCGCTCGCTACTGCGTTCACACCGCGAACTGTCGGGCGTGGGCGGGTCCTTCGCCATCATCCGCGCGTCGGACTTCGTGGTGAAGACCCTTTCCATGTCGGGCTTCGACTCGCTCCTGGCGCTGGAGACCGACGCCGAAAAGCAGGCAGAGGAATCCCCCGCCGAAGAGGGCGGCGCAAAGGTGCGCCACGAGGAGGGCATCCGGCTGGAACTGTATGAGCTGGACGCGGATGCCTCGATGGAGGCCCAGCTTTGCGGTGGCTGGAAAAGCTGGACGGCCCCGGAGGAGGGCATGACCGCCAGAGTCCCCCTTGGCAGCGACTGCGTGGCGCTGGGAATCGGCGCCCCCGGGGAGGACTACGCTTCGGTGCGCGAGGGGCTGGGCGACTTTCTCGCGGCGGCGGGCTGCGCGGCTTGGATGCCCCCGGGCGATTCCGGCACGCCGGACTACCTCGTGCAGGAGGGCCGTTTCACTCCGGAGGTGATCGCCCTTTCCGCCATCCGCGGAAGTGGCGAATTCTCCCACCTTTTGCGCTTCCAGCCGGAAAAAGAGGGCGCCGTCCTCAGCCTCCACGCCCTTGCGGCCAAGACCCTCGCCGCGACCAAGCGGACGAGCACGGCCTTCACGGCGCTCGTGGAGGTCGGGGGGCTCGTGGGCGTTTCGACCATCCGCTCGCCGGGCCTGATCGCGGACGGCAAGGCGGCGGAATTTCCCTCCGTGCGCGACTGGCTCTCCTTCACCGGGGAACGCGTTCACGAGGGGGCCCTCGCGCTTCTTGTGGGCTTTGTAGATGCCTCGGGCAGCGCGGCCAACGCGGCCTTCCTGCCGGAGCCGCCCTCCACAAAGGGGGTTCGCCTGCACGTGCACGCGGCGGTCTTCCCCTTCCATCCGCTGGCCAACGGGATCATCAACATGGCCGAGAGCGTCGCACAGCTCTTCTCGGGGGCGGAGCCTCTGGCCCTGCTCCATCTTGTGGAGGACGACCGGCCCACGGTGGGCCTTGGCTGCAGCACCTTCGTGCGCGGCGCGGTCTGGATTTCCGGAGTCAACTTTACCAAGGGGACGAACTCATGACACTGGTTGTCGGTGCCTTCACCATGGGCCTCATCCTGTCGCTTCTGGCGCTCGGGATGTTCATCAGTTTCCGCGTGCTGCGCTTCTGCGACATCACGGTGGACGGATCGCTCGCCCTCGGCGCGGCGACGACGGCGGTGCTGCTTTCCGCGGGGGTTCCCCCGTGGGCGGCGTCGCTCGGCGGCTTCGCGGCGGGATTTCTCGCGGGCTTCACGACGGGCATCCTGCACACCTTCTTCAAGGTGCAGGAGCTTCTCTCGGGCATTTTGGTCATGACGGCCCTGTACTCGGTGAACCTGCGCGTCATGGGCAAGAGCAACGTCCCGCTCATCGACACCCCCACCCTTGCGGACCTTCCCGAGAAGCTCGTGAAGAAGCTGGCGGGGGGCGACAGCGTCTCCATCGCCGGATGGCCGGTTCCCGCGCGCGACGTGGCGATGCTCGCCACGGTGACGCTCCTTGTCTTCGCGACGGCGCTTCTCTTGCAGCTCTTCCTCAAGACCAACCTCGGCACCACGATGCGCGCCGCGGGCGAGAACCCGCAGATGATCCGCGCGCAGGGTGTGGACAACCGCTGGATGCAGGTCTTCGGGCTGGCGGTGTCCAACGCGCTCGTCGGTCTTTCCGGCGCGATGCTCGCGCAGTACCAGGGCTTTGCCGACGTGCAGATGGGCATCGGCATGATGGTGTGGGGCCTGGCCAGCATCATCATCGGCGACGCGCTCATCGGCAAGAACGCCCGGGGCACGGGCCTCCTCATCGTCGGAGCGATCATGGGCACGATCCTCTTCCGCCTGTTGATCGCCATTGCGCTGCGCTGGGGCCTCAATCCGAACGACCTCAAGCTCGTCACAGCCCTCTTCGTCTTCGTGGCGCTTGTGGTTCCCACCTTCGCCGCGAAGCTCGGCATCAGGATCTTTGGAGGACGCCGCAATGCTTGAAATCCGCAACATCACCAAAACGTTCTTCCCCGGCACCGTGAACGAGGTGCGGGCCCTCCGCGGCGTCACGTTGACGATCGAGGACGGGTGCTTCGCCGCGATCATCGGCACCAACGGCAGCGGCAAGAGCACGCTTTTGAACGCCGTGGCGGGAACCTTCCTGCCGGACGAGGGCTCGGTCTTCATCGACGGGACGGACATCACGCACTGGCCCGAGCACAAGCGCGCGAGGCTCGTGGGCCGCGTCTTCCAGAACCCCTTCGCCGGAACCGCCGCCGAGATGACGATCGCCGAGAACATCGCCATCGCCATGAAGCGAGGCAAGAGCCGGGGCGTGGGCCAGGCGCTCTCCCGCTCCGTGCGCGACGAAATCGCGGACAAGGTGCGCGCCCTCAACATGGGGCTCGAAAACCGCCTCGACAACCCGATCGGCACGCTTTCCGGCGGCCAGCGGCAGGCACTGACGCTCCTCATGGCCACGTGGGTGCGGCCCAAGCTGCTGCTCCTTGACGAGCACACCGCCGCGCTGGACCCCAAGAGCGCCGCGCAGGTGGCCGCCCTGACCTCCGAAATCATCGCGCGGGACAAGCTCACCGTACTGATGGTGACGCACTCCATGCAGCAGGCCGTTCAGATGCCCGGGCGCGTCGTCATGATGCACGCGGGCAACGTCGTGGAGGATTACGCGGGCGAACGCAAGAAAGGGCTGCGCATTGCGGACCTCATGCGCGCGTTCGACCGCGTGCGCCGCCGCGACCTCTTCGACGCCGCCGTGGCCAACATCGTGGTCCCGCAGTACGCGTAACAGGCGCGGAAAAGGCCCGGCGCATACCGTGGTCTTTTACTGCATCCAGATTTCTGCCGTCCCCCGGCGGAACCGCCCTCTGCGCTTGACAGGGCGTTTGCGGAATGCCGAGATGTGATCCGTTAGCGACAATGCAACATGAAACGCTTTTCCCGGCGTTTTTTTGGTCCTGTCGATAATGGCCGGCAGCCGTCACCTTCGTGAACGGGGATCTGCCCGGTTCTTCCCACTCCCCAGAAGACATACCATGAAGACCCTATCGCATCTGGCGACACCACTCGCCATTCTTGGCGCCTTCCTTCCCTCCGTGCTTGAGGCAAGCGTGAACATGGCGGTCATCGAAAGGCAGGCCCGCTACAACCAGACCGATGCCTCCACCGTCGTCTCCGACACCATCACTTTCAAGCCGTTTGTCTTCTCCTGCTTCATCGGCGAGGGGAACGACGCCACCGTGCTCTCGGCGGTCACCCTCACCGGTCCCACCTCGTTGGACGAGATCACGTACGATTCCGGCGACGGATGGTCCATGAAACGGGTTTACACGTCCCAGGCGTTCATGCTGTCGGCGTATCCCGCCGGGAACTACAGTCTCGCCCTGACCAAGACTTCGGACGGCCAGACCTACACCACCAACTTCACCCTCACAAACGACATGGTGACCCTGCCGGACACAATCCCGCAGGTTTCCAACTTCGACGCCCTACAGAACGCCGATCCATCGGGCGCCATTACGATCTCGTGGAACGCGTGGGTCGGCGGAACGAGCGAGGACGCCGTCACGGTCTATGTCGAGACCCAGAACGGCGACGAGGTGTACAGCACCCCGGATCCCGACAAGGCCGATCACCTCCCGGGAACCGCGACGAGCACCGTCATCCCTGCGGAAACGCTCCTCGCGGGAACGAACTACCGCGTTTCCGTCAGTTTCTACAAACTCTTCATTGATGACAGCGAAGGAGCCCTGACCGGTTTTCCGGGCGCGATGAAAGGCGTCGCGTGCAGCAACGAAACCATCTTGCCCCTGAAGACCTCCGGTCAGGCGCCACTTAGCGCCCTTCTCTCTTTCCAGCTCTGGAACCACATGAGCTGGGAGATCACCTCCCTCGACGGCGTCGTCACGGCGGAGGACAGGGTTCCCGGCACGGCGGCGGAATCGGTCAGCATCCAGAGTCCCAGCACAGCGTATCTGGCCACAACCGCCGTCACGCTCACAGGGCCCGCTGGTTCGGGGCTGAGCACCACCCAGGCGGCAGGCGTTTTCTATAACAACGGAATCTTCACCTACAGCTGGAACGCCACTCCGTATCTGGCGGACGGCGCCTACTCGGTGAACTTCGACGGGTCCATCCATTCCGACAGCGCCATTTCCTATGCTCCCCAGGCGGCGGACAACTACCTTCTCGTTCCCTCCCTCACGCTACGCGACGGCGTCATCCAGAGCCTGTCGTGGACGGCCCGGCTGCGTTCGGCCCCGCACACAGTGGTGAGCCTCACGGAAAGTTCCAAGCGATTCTCCCTTGAGCTCCGCAGGACAGACTACTCCGGCAACCTCTACTCGGATTACGATATCCCCGCCTCCACGACCTCGATCGACCTTGCCTCGCAGGCGATCGCGATCCGTGACGTGGGCCAGATCTTCCTCGTCTGCACGGGAGAGGCCAACGCCGCCGGCTCCTACAACCAGATCTTCAGCGACTACGCGCTCTCGATGCACGAGAACATCTTCGCCGGCCTCACGCACTACGGGGCCTGGATTCCGCCCGCCGATCCCGTCAACGCATCCTTCGGCTGGGTGAGCGACCTGTTCTACCCTTGGGTGTACAGCGTCTCGCTCGACGAAATGGCCAACGGCACCTATCAGGGCGACGGCAAAGGCTGGATCTACCTCATGGCCGGAGCCAGCCTTGAAAACGGTTTCTACTTTTACCGCTGGTCCACCGGGACATGGTGCTACTCCAATTACAACTGGGGCGGCTGGTTCTACGATTTCGGCGGCAACGGCCACGAAACCGGCTGGTTCGACATGACCCTCGCACCGTAGCAGGCGGCCACTTCCTCATCCCGCCGGAGAAATCCGGCGGGATTTTTTCTCGGAAGACATTCACCGGCTTTGTCAGGCGGCGCGGGACGAGCAATTCACAACGTCGTCAGTCACATGCCAGATTGGAACTGCTCAATTTTGTCCTCGTGTGGACTCAAGAGCAAAAATGACCATAAAAATCCAATTCAGAACGAATTGCGCGAATTCCCGCGCAGGAATCCGCGTTCTTTCAGACAAAAAATGGACAACCGGTTTGAGGTTTCCGGCGTTGGCACTTACCCTGCTTGATTCAGACGTTCCGGAACGCTTTGTAGATTGACTTTGCCGTTCCGACAGAAAACCTCATTCAAATTACGGCCACAGGCCAGTAGAAAAATCCAACAAACCCGAAATCCATGACACCGTCCGAAGTATTGAAGCTCGCGAAGGAAAAGAATGTGAAGTCGGTTGACATGAAGTTCACTGACCTTCATGGCACCTGGCAACACTTCACCATTCCGGTGAACGAGATGACTCTCGACATTTTCGAGGAAGGCCTTGGCTTTGACGGATCCTCCATCCGCGGATGGAAGGGCATCGAATGCTCCGACATGCTCTGCATGCCCGATCCGAAGACCGCCTTCATCGATCCCTTCACGGAGTTCCCGACCCTCTCGCTGATCTGCGACATCGAGGATCCGATGACCCGTGAGCCGTATGACCGCGACCCGCGCGGCATCGCCAAGAAGGCCGAACAATACCTGAAGTCCACAGGCATTGCCGACACCTGCTACATGGGACCGGAAGCCGAATTCTTCATTTTCGACGACGTCCGCTACAGCAACACCTCCAACGCGTGCAGCTACAGTGTGGATTCCTGCGAGGGCATCTGGAACACGGACCGCGAGGAATTCCCGAACCTCGGCAACAAGATCCGCCACAAGGAAGGCTACTTCCCGGTCCCGCCGATGGACCAGTTGAACGACCTGCGCGACGAGATGATGCATGTGATGAACGATCTTGGCCTCAAGATCGAAAAGCAGCACCACGAGGTCGCCACCGCCGGCCAGGCCGAAATCGACATCCGCTTCGACTCGCTCCTCAACATGGGCGACAAGCAGATGATGTTCAAGTACGTCACCAAGAACGTCGCCCACCGTCACGGCAAGGTCGTCACCTTCATGCCCAAGCCCCTCTTCGGAGACAACGGCAGCGGCATGCACGTGCACAGCTCCCTGTGGAAGGATGGCAAGCCCCTCTTCGGCGGCGACGGCTACGCGGGTCTCTCGCAACTGGCCCTGTGGTACATCGGCGGCATCTTGAAGCACGCCCCGGCCCTCTGCGCGATCACGAACCCGACGAACAATTCCTACAAGCGCCTGGTTCCCGGCTTCGAAGCCCCGGTGATCCTCGCCCTCTCGGCCCGCAACCGCTCGGCCATCTGCCGCATCCCGACCTACTCGCCCAGCCCCAAGGCCAAGCGCGTTGAGTTCCGCTGCCCGGACCCGGCTGCCAATCCGTACCTCGCCTTCGCGGCGATCATGATGGCGGGTCTGGACGGCATCCAGAACAAGATCGACCCCGGTGAAGGCATGGACAAGAACCTCTACGATCTTCCCCCGGAAGAGGCGAAGAAGCTCAAGATGGTTCCGGAGTCCCTCAAGGGCGCCATCGAGGCCCTCAATGCCGACAAGGACTTCCTCCTCAAGGGCGGAGTGTTCAACGAGGACTTCCTCGACAACTTCTGCGCCCTCAAGAAGGCGGAGTACGACCAGGTTCGCCTGCGCGTGCATCCGATCGAGTACGCGATGTATTTCGACGTCTAGTCGCAGTAGCGTTTTCGATGTTTTTTACAGCCCCGGACCCAGGTCCGGGGCTTTTTTTTACCCTCCGCCAACCGATTGAACTCTTGAGCGCGGTTCTTTGTTCGGACATGCAACGTTCCGGATAACTACTTCTCTCGATCCGCCGGAAAGGCACCCCGCCGAAAACTCCAGTTTGCACCCATCCAAAGTGAAAGTCGTTATCGCAGATCCGCATACCCTCTTCCGTAGCCTTCTGGCCCACTGGCTGGCCGGCGAACGCGGAATACGGCTGGCGGGACAGGCAGCCAGCGGGGAAAAGGTGATCGAGCTAGTGGCCTCTCAGGATGCGGACCTGCTCATCGTGGACCCTGTCCTGCCCGTGATCTCCGGCTTCGCTCTGGCGCGACAGCTCATGGAGGACCGCCCCGCACTGCGGATCATCGCGGTGTACCAGTCCAGCAAGCCCCACTTTGTGGACCGTCTGCAGAAGACGGGCTTCCACGGTTGCATCTGCAAGAGGGGCAACACGCTGGCAAACCTGCGGCAGGCGATCGAAAGCGTGATGGACGGCAACGCCTACTACTGCGCGGAAACCTGCCGCGTGCAGAACGCCCTCTACAACGATCCGAAGTCCTTTGCCCGCCTGCTTTCCGACCGCGAGCAGGAGATTTTGGCCCTCATCGGCGAAGGGCTGGACAACGAGGTGATCGGCGCACACCTAGGCCTCTCGCCAGCCACCGTGCAGACGCACCGGCGGAACCTCTTCAAGAAGCTGGACATCCACGACACCCCCGCCCTGATGCGCTACGCCTTCGACCAGGGGTTCTGCCCGTCGGTGAACGAGGACTTCCCGCAACTTGTGCGGTAGAGTCGGACCGGCGGCTCTATCCCCGCGCCTGCGGGTTCATCCATGCCACGGCAAGGTCCGCCGCAAGGTTCATGAGGACGACCATCCCCGCATAGAGGAGCACCGTCCCCTGCACGAGCGTGAAGTCGCGCGAGAAGGCGCCGGAAACGAAGAGCTGGCCGAGGCCCGGGATGTTGAAGATCGTCTCCACGACGAAGCTGCCCGTGAGGATTCCCGCGAAGGCGGGCCCGAGGTAGGCGACGAGCGGCACGAGCCCTCCCTTGAGGACGTGGCGCACGATCAGGGAAAAGCCCGAAATCCCCCTCGAGCGCGCCGCGCGGATGTAGTCTTTGCCGAGAATCTCCGCCACGCCCGCCCTCGTCAGGCGCGCGATCACCGCCGCATAGGCAAGGCCGAGGGTGACGGCGGGCAGAATCCGGTCGCAGGGCGCGAACCACCCCGTTGGATTCATCCAGAAAAGCCACAGGGAAAA
This sequence comes from Puniceicoccales bacterium Verruco_01, assembly GCA_001604565.1. Lineage (GTDB taxonomy): Bacteria > Verrucomicrobiota > Verrucomicrobiia > Opitutales > Oceanipulchritudinaceae > Verruco-01. The sequence goes on from LVBV01000029.1 coordinate 80,338, forward strand.
GATCATGACAAGGATCGGCCCGACGACAAAGGCGGGCAAGCACACTCCGGCCATCGCCGCCGTCATAAGGAGACGGTCCGGCCACCTGTTCCGCCACAGTGCCGCCGTCACGCCGAGCGGCACGCCTACCGCCAGCGCAAAGAGAATGCCCCAGCCGCCGAGCTCCAGCGACACCGGAAGCGCCTCGGCGATCATGGAATTGACGGAGCGGCCCTCGTACTTGAAGGAGGGCCCGAGGTCGCCGCGCAGGACGATGTTCCCGAGGGTTGTCACATACTGGTGCCACAGGCCCTGATCGAGGCCGTAATGCTCGGATAGCCGCGCCATCACTTCCGGCGGGACGTTCCGCTCGCTCGCGAACGGGCCGCCCGGCGCCGCCCGCACCATGAAAAATGTGATGGTGAAAACCGCGAGGAGAACCGGAATGGTCTGCAAAAGGCGACTGGCGATATGGCGGAGCAACCCGCCCATACAAAGCCGGGAAAGGGTCCCGCGCAAGAGCGCCGATCACTTCGTCTCGCGAACGGCTGCGGAAATGAACTCCATCGCCTCCAGTGTGCGCGGCCCGGGGATGTTGAGATACACCTGCGGGACTAGGAGAATCCGGCAACCAGTGGACGAGAAAACCTGCCGCCACACCGGGTCTTCAGCCAGTTTGTCCACCCGGGCGCGCAATTCCGCCGCATCCCGCTCCCCGTCCGGAAGAGGCATCAGGATAAACTCAGGCCGCAGCGTGAGGAGCGCCTCGCGCGAGAGCCGGGGCCAGGAGCTTTTCGCGCGGTTTGCCACGTTGTCGAGGCCGATTTCCTTAAGCATATCGTCCACCCAGCTGCCGCGTCCCGCGCTTCCCATGGAGTCCAGATCGTAGATAAGCGCCACGCGGACGTGTTCGCCCGCCGGGATCGATGCGGCCAGCGCCCTGCGCCGCGCGTCCATCGCCGCAACAACGGCATCGCCCTGTCCAGAATCACCCAGAATTCCAGCGATCGTCCGCATGTCGGCCATCACGTCGCCAAGGCCCTGATGTTTGAAGACGACGCTGGGGATGCCGCCCTGCGAGATCGCCTCGTACACGTGCGGCGGGGTCATTTCCGTCCCGATAACGAGCGAGGGGGCAAGCGCGATGATCCGCTCGATGTCGGGACTGGTCATATTGCCGATGCGCTCGACCTTTGCCGCGAGAGGATTCACGCACCACTGCGTGACACCGACGAGCTTCCCCGCCTCGCCAAGAGCCGAGAGCATCTCCGTGACGCTCGGCGCCATCGACACGATCGTCACGGGCCGGGAGGGAATCGTAACGGTCCGCCCAAGGTCGTCCGTCACGCTCATGGGATAACCCGGCGCGACAGCCCTCGAAATCTCCGCCGACGCGTCCTTCCTCCCGCAGGCGGCAACGAATGCGACCAGCGCAAGAAGTGTCAGGCGAATGCAGCTCCTGAAGAGGAATGGCATGAAGGACGTGTTTTATCTGGCAGTCATGTGCCGTCAAGTATTGACAGTGCTCTGCCGGTTTTCGATTGTTCCCGGAATCCGTCGCTCTAGCAAGCCGTCTCTTGGAAGGCATCGCCGCGCGGCAACGATCTCTTTCCTGCGTAACATGAACAAATTATTCCCTCTCTCCATTGTCGTACTATCGTCCTTTACGACGCCCGCCCTCTTCGGCGCGGAGGACGACATCCTCGTTCTGGAGCCCGTCACCGTCACGGCGACGCGCTTCGACACCGATTCCCTCTCCGTGCCCGCGTCGATCTCCGTCATCGGACGCGACTCGATCCTTTCCACAGCGGCGACGAACGTCGCGGACCTGCTGGGCGACCTCGGCATCTCGATGCGCTCCTACACGGGCAATCCCGCGCAGAGCATGATCGACACGCGCGGCTTCGGCGAGATGGGGAATTTGAACGTCCTCGTCCTCGTGGACAACCGCCGCATCAACCTGCCGGATATGAGCAGCGTCAACTGGCTCGGCCTGCCGCTGGCAGGCGTGGACAAGATCGAATACATCCGTGGCAGCCAGAGCGCCCTGTACGGCAACAACTCGGCGGGCGGCGTCCTCAAGATCACCACGGCGATCCCCACGGAAAAAGGCGCCGTGGCCACGGCGGGCCTCGGAAGCTGGGACAGCCGCGTCTTCCGCGCGAGCGCCTGGAGCCCCGTGACGGAGCACCTGCGCCTCAAGGCGGAACTCGGCTACAGCGACAGCGACGGTTACCGCGACAATTCCGGCTATCGCGCCCGCATCGCGAACGCGGCGGCGGAGGGCGATTTTTCCGGCGCGAAATGGACCCTCGGCGCGGGCCTCGACGCCAGCACCTTTGAATACCCGGGATCCATCGACACCGCCACCTATCACACCAACCCGCAGGCGTGCGGGTATTTCGACCCCGAAAATTACCATGGCAAGGCCACCGGCGCCCATGCGGAGAGCTCGCTCGCCCTCAAGGGGGACGATTCCGAACTGCGCACGGACCTTGCTTACAACCGGCGCGACATGTGGTGGAATCTCGGCAAATGGACCTGCGCGGAAAACACGCTGGAAACCTGGAGCCTCGCCCCGCGCCTCAAGAAGGAATTCGGCGAACACTGGAGCGCCGAGGCGGGCCTCGACGGCGAGTATGACCGCCTTTACACCCTGCGTTTTTCGGACATGGCGCACACCACGAGCCTCGGCTACGCGCGGCTCACGCGCTTCTTCGGCGCGGCATACGGCGCCCTCTCGTGGAAGAGCCAGGGTGAAAAGCCCCTGACGATCGACCTGGCGGGACGCCTTCAGGAGGCGAAGCTGGAGGGCGCGATCCACGACAACACCGCGAACCTCGACACGGACAAATCCGGCAGCGACAATGCGCTGTCGCTCGGCACCACATGGATGGCGGCGAAGAACGTCCGCCTCTGGATGCGCGCGGACAAGTTCTTCCGCTATCCGGCGACGGACGAGGTGGCCGCCTACTCCGGCTACGCAATGTCCAGCCCCTTCAACAAGGACCTGCATTCCGAGCGCGGCCACGGCGTCGAGGCCGGTGCGGAGTGGGGCCTCCCCCACCTCACCCTCTCGGCCACGGCCTTTGCGCAGGACGTGGAGGGCCTGATCGCCTACGACTGGATGAAGAACCTGAACGTGAACCTCTCGGACGCCCGGCGCCTAGGCACGGAGCTTTCCGCGAAAGTGTCGCTCGGCGAATTCCGGGCGGGTGTCACGGCGACGTGGCTCGATGTCACCTTCACGAGCGGCGACTACGACGGATCGGACCTGTATCTCATCCCGCACAACCAGCTCTCGGGCTACGCGGAATACACCTTCGGACGGCTCTCGGCCCGCGCGTCGGTGCGGTACACCGGCTCCCAGCGTCAGGGCGGGGACTCCTACAACACGATGGAGAGAATGCCCGCCTACGCCGTGGTGGACCTCACCCTACGCCTGCGCCTGACGGACACGCTGCACCTTTACGCGGCGGTGGACAACCTGCTGGACCGCCGCTACGCGACGATCGAATACTACGATTACTGGTATCCCGCGCAGGAACGCGGTTACCGCGCCGGGATCCAGTGGCACTACTGATCCTTTGCCTAATCAAGTCAAGAGAGCGCCGGTTTCCTTTCGGGGGCCGGCGCTTTTTGTCCCCGGAATGTCAGCCTTGTTTCTTTGCCGAAGAGTCGAACAGCGTGATACCGACACGTTCGATGTGTTCGCGAAGCGCCTCGTTCTCGATCGAATCGTAGCGCAGAACGTCGAACTGATAGGGAAGCGGCAGCAAGTCCAGCTCCGCAGCGATTTTCCCGCATTCCAGTTCCGCCATGTCGCCGAAGACCGCCAGATCGACATCCGAGTTGGGACGGGCCGTGCCCTTGGCGCGGGACCCGAACAGCAGCACCTTGCGCACGTTTCCGCTGCGCTCGAACACGTCGCGGATCAGGGACAATTCCGCCTCCGTGAGTCCCGAATTCACAGTGCGTCCTCCAACCTCGCCTTCAGAAGTTCCCGCAGATCGGTCAAAGCCGGTAGGATAACGGCCTTGAATCGTGCCGAGAACCTCTTTCGCCTTCACCGCGTCGTACATGTGGGAAAGCTTGTTACGATGCAGCATCATGTCGATCCATACCTGACCGTCGGCAAGCAGACCCGATGCAAACGCCGCCTTGATCGCTGAACGCGGACCCACGGGGGAAGCGATGACGATGCCGTTGAACTCCAGGTAGTCCTTGAGCGTCTTCCATCCCAGTTCAAAGGAATACTCGAAACGCTGAAGGAGACCCTCGCTTTCCAGATCGGAAAAGCTCTCCAGAGTCCGATTCTCGAACGCGCCGCACAAAAGCAGAACCGCCTTGTCGAAGTTCTCGTATCTCTGCCGCCAGCGAACGTCCTTCATGAGACGGGGTGATAACCGGATCGATGGTGCCGACAATCTCTTTTGACTGGCAGGTTTCCCGCACTTGCCGCAGTATTCCAGTCTTTCCCTGTTCACCCATGAAGTGCTTCTACATCACCACGGCGATCGACTACGCCAACGGAAGTCCCCACCTCGGCCACGCCTCGGAAAAGACGCTGACCGATGTCATTGCCCGCTACAAGCGGCACATGGGGGTCCCGGTGCACTTTTTGACGGGCCTGGACGAGCACGGCACGAAGGTCCAGCAGAGTGCGGAAAAGAAGGGAATTTCCCCGCAGCAGTTCGTGGACGAGGTGGAGCCGCTTTTCCGCGCCCTCTGCGCGAAGCTCAACATCAGTAACGACGACTTCATCCGCACCACCCAGCCGCGCCACAAGAAGGTCGTGCAGGAGTGCCTCCAAAGGCTCTTCGACAAGGGCGAGATCTACAAGGGCGAATACAAGGGCTACTACAGCGTCCGTCAGGAGCAGTTCGTGACCGAGAAGGAGCGCCTGCCCGACGGGAGCTGGCCGGAGGTGTACGGCGCCGTGACCGAAATCGTGGAGCCGAACTACTACTTCCGCCTCTCCAAGTATCAGGACTGGCTCGTCGATTTCCTCGACCACAACGACTTTGTCTTCCCGAAGTTCCGGCAGAAGCAGGTGGTGGAGTTCCTGAAGGACCCGATCAACGACCTCTGCATCTCCCGCCCGAAGAACCGCCTCGAATGGGGCATCGAGCTTCCCTTCGATTCGAACTTCGTCACCTACGTGTGGTTCGACGCCCTGATCAACTACACGAGCGCCGTCGGTATGTTCACGGACAAGTTCGAGGAATGCTGGCCCGCCAACTGGCACGTCATCGGCAAGGACATCCTCGTCCCGGCCCACGCGGTATACTGGCCCATCATGCTGAAGGCCCTCGGCGTTCCGCTCCCCAAGGGCCTGCTCGTCCACGGCTGGTGGCACCTTTCCGGGCAGAAGATGAGTAAGAGCGTCGGCAACATCGTCGATCCCCTCGCGATCGCCGACCAGTTCGGGCCGGACGCCCTGCGCTACTTTTTGACGCGCGAGATGAACGTCGGTCAGGACGCGGACTTCAATTTCGACGTGTTCCTCGCCCGCTACAACGGCGACTTGGCGAACGGCCTCGGAAACCTCGTGAGCCGACTGCTCAACATGACGGGCAAGAGCTTCCCCGAGGGTCTCCCCGGCGCGTCCGCGGACGGGAACCTGGAGCGGGACCTCAAGGCCCTGTGGGAGGAGACGCGGACCGGAATGCTCGCCTGTTACGAGGGCATGGCCTTCCATACCGCGCTCGAAAAGATCTTCGTCTTTGTGACCGCCCTCAACCGCTACGCGGAGCAGCGCGCCCCGTGGAAATTGGCCAAGAGCAAGAGCGACGACGACCGCATCCTCTTCGAGACGAGCCTCGCCACGATGGCGGAAGGCCTGCGTCTTGCCACCGCCGCGCTCGCGCCGGTCATGCCCGGCACCTGCGATCGTGTCTACAAGCTCCTCGGCCTCTCCGAAGTCGGCCTCTGGAAGGACGAGCTAAGCTGGGGCACCCGCCTCAAGGGCAACGTCATGGGCCAGAAGACCATCCTCTTCCCCAAGCCCGAGATCAAGGCCGAGGCGTAGGCGTTCCGGGCGCCAGAGGCGTGGTCCGTTCCCAGCCCCGGAGGGGCGACCGGAGAGGGTGGAAAGAAAGGATCGTCCGGAAGACCGTCCCCTCCCCTACGTGTTCGTCTTGAGGATGCTGACGAAGGCTTCCTGCGGGATGGAGACGCTGCCGATCTGCTTCATGCGCTTTTTGCCCTCTTTCTGCTTTTCGAGGAGCTTGCGTTTGCGCGTGATGTCGCCGCCGTAGCACTTGGCCAGAACGTCCTTGCGGAGCGCGCTCAAGGTTTCGCGGGCGATGACCTTGGCGCCGATCGCGGCCTGGATCGCCACCTTGAACATGCTCTGCGGGAGCAGTTCCTTGAGCTTGGCGCAGAGCTGGCGGCCTCGTCCAACCGCCTTGTCCTCGTGCACGATGCAGGAGAAGGCGTCAACGGGATCGCCGTTCACGAGGATATCCATCTTGACGAGCTTGGAGGCCACGTAGTCGGCAAGGTCGTAATCCATCGAGCCGTAGCCCTTGGTGATGGATTTTAACCGGTCGTTGAAGTCGATCAGGATTTCGTTGAGCGGCAGGGTGACGTGCAGGATGACGCGGTGGCCGTCGATCGTCTCGGTCCTGCCGCAGACGCCGCGCTTTTCCATGACGAGGGCCAGAATGTCGCCGATGGAGCCCGAGGGAATGTGGAGCGAAGCTTCGATCGTCGGCTCGGAAATCGTGTCGATCGTGGAGGGATCGGGCATCTTGACGGGGTTATCCACCTCGATCTCACGCCCGTCGGTGAGCTTCACCTTGTACACCACGCTCGGATAGGTGGAGATGATGTCCAGGTTGTACTCGCGGCGGATGCGCTCCATCACAATCTCCATGTGCAGGAGGCCGAGGAACCCGCAGCGGAAGCCGAAGCCCAGGGCCACGGAATTCTCCGCCTGATAGGTGAAGGCCGCGTCGTTCAGCCGCAATTTGGCCATGCTCACCTTCAGCTTCTCGTAGTCGGAGGTGTCGATCGGATAGATGCCGGTAAAGACCATGGGCTTCACCGCCTTGTAGCCGATGAGGGGCTTGGCGGCAGGGTCGGCGGTCATGGTGATCGTGTCGCCGATCTTGACCTCCGAAAGGTCCTTGATGGAGGTCGTGATGTAGCCCACGTCGCCCGCCGAGAGTCCCTCGCCCGCCGCGCACGCGGTCATCTTGGGACTGAAGCGTCCGATCTCCTTCACCTCCGTCTTCGCGCCGTCCGACATCATCATGATCTGGTCGTTCAGCTTGATGGAGCCGGAGAAGACGCGCACGTAGCAGACGACTCCCTTGAAGGCGTCGTACACGCAGTCGAAAATGAGCATCCGCGCCTGCGGGTAGTCCGCCCAACGCGGCGGCGGCACGCGCTGGACGACCGCCGTCAGGATGTCGCCGATGCCGATGCCCGTCTTGCCGCTTGCCAGCACCGCGTCGTCCGCCGGGATGGAGAGGATTTCCTCGATCTGGTGGCGCACGCCCTCGATGTCCGCGCCGGGGAGGTCCACCTTGTTGATGACCGGGATGATCGCGAGGTTCTGGTTCACCGCGAGGGTGGCGTTCGCCACCGTCTGCGCCTCCACGCCCTGCCCGGCGTCCACGAGGAGCAGCGCGCCTTCGCACGCGGCGAGACTGCGGGAAACCTCGTAGGAAAAGTCCACGTGTCCGGGCGTGTCGATGAGGTTCAGCTCGTACTCGGTGCCGTCGGTGTGCTTGTAACGCACCGTGACGGGATGGCTCTTGATCGTGATGCCTCGCTCCCGCTCCAAGTCCATCGAGTCGAGGAGCTGGTCCTTCATCTCGCGTTTCTGGACCGCGCCCGTCGCCTCCAGCAGGCGGTCGCTGAGGGTCGTCTTGCCGTGATCGATGTGCGCGATGATGCAGAAGTTGCGCTTGTTAAGGACGTTTGCCATGGGATCAAAGGGAAATCCGGCCCGCGGGCCCACTAGGAAACAATCCTTCTACACGGAATGCCGCCCGGAAGAAATCCAAATCGTACGGAGGCTCGTCAAGTCAGCGGCCTCCCCCGGAACGATTGTGAGACCGCGCTGTTGCGCCGCCCGCCTTTTTGCACCTAGAATCGCGGCACCGCGGACGGCAATGCCTGTCCTTCCATAATCGGGCCGCCCCGGAGGCAGAACATCCCTCTTCCCGGAGAAATGACGATGAAAACCCGCACCTGTGTGATTCTCGGCGCTTCGGCGATTGTCCTCTTGTCGGCAGGGGCTCTGCTTTCCTGGCGCAGCCCCGCCGTCCGCGACTGCGTGGTCCGCAAGTGCATCGGCAGCCAGAAGACGCTGGCGGACATGGCCCTGAACGACCCCGATCCCTCGGTGCGGAAAAGCGCCGTCGCCAAACTCGTCAGTCAGTCGGCGTTGGAACACATTGCGCTCAAGGGCGCGGACCTGTCGCTGCGCATGTCGGCGTGCGCCAAAGTGTATGAGGACGGACTCCTCTTCACCCTCGCCCAAATTAGCGGCGACCATGCCATACGTCTCTCCGCCGTCACTCGAATGGACGACCCGGAGCATCTTGCGGACCTTGTCCTTGCCAGCGCTGACGACGAGGTGCGCACGGCAGCCTTCGAGCGCCTTCATGCCAGCGGCGCACTCCTGCGCATCGCCCTCAAGGCGGCGGAACCGGCCCTGCGCCTGCAGGCCGTGGGGAAGATCGCTGATCCGGGAACCCTTGCCGCGCTTTTGGACCGCTCCACCGACGACGCCGTGCGCCGGGCCGCCTTTGCTCTGGTGACGGACAAAAACCGGATTGCCGCCGCGGCGACTTCGGACCGCGACAGCGTGGTGCGCAAGATGGCGATTCTGAAGGTGAACGACACGCCTCTTCTCATCCGCGCGGCGTTGGAGGACCCCGACGCCGACGTGCGCGCGGCGGCAGCGGGCCGCGTGACCGACCGCGAGGAAGTGCGCAAACTCTCCCGCGAGGGCGACGCGGCGCAGCAGTCCCGCATGGAGTGCGCGCTCGCGATCCTCACCACCTGCTTCCATCTGCCGGAAGAGCACCGCGCGCGCCTGATGTGCGCCACGTGGGAGGCGCTGCATTACCTGCGCCTGCCGGAAGTGGTGGCGGAGGCCGGCCCCGTCGAAACGATCAAGGCAAGCTGGCGCTCCACCTCGGCCATTTACGATCAGGAAAAGAAAATGGACGGCGAGGTCTTCACCCTCACCCTCGTCATGGGGAAGATGAAGGATCTGGTGCGCCACGAGTGGGTGACCCCCTTCCCAAAGGGCGTCTTCGCGAAGGTGACGGTGGAGAATTTCGGCTTCACCCCCTGCATCCCCAAGCCCGTGGAGCTCTTAAAAACCCTCTTCACCGCCCTGCCGGAGGAGGCACGCGTGCGCCTGTCCGCCTCAGCCGACGAAACGGTGCGCCTTGCCGCCGCGTCCACCCTGACGGGCCGCGCCGCGCTGGAGACCATCGCCGCAAAGGATGCCAGCGAAGCCGTCCGCAAAGCCGCCACCGACCGCATGAGGGAACTCGATCAGGCCGCCGCCGCAGAAGCGGTAAAAGAGTAGCCCCTACTCCGCCGCGAAGGGATCGTCGGACGGGTCCTCGCTCCAGCGGTATTCGGCGCGTTTCGCGATTTCCAGCGCCCGGTCCCGTCCGTAGAGCTTCGCGATGAGGGCGAGGGCCATGTCCGTCCCGGCGCTGATGCCGGAGGCAGTCACAAATTTGCCGGACTCCACCCAGCGGGCCCTCGGGCGCCAGTCCGCCTTCGGAAAGGCGGCGCGGATCGTGGCAAAGACGCGCTTGTTGGTCGTGGCGGGAACCCCGTCCAGAAGGCCGCTGGCGGCGAGGAGGAGGCTACCGGTGCAAACGCTCGCAACGAGAGTGGATCCCTCCGCAACGCGCCTTAACTCGCGTAAAAACGCCGCGTCGCGCACGAGAGGCCGCGTGCCGAGTCCGCCGGGGACAAGCAGCAGATCTTAGCCGGACCTTTCCCGCAGTGCCGCCGTCGCCAGCGCCTGCGCTCCCCCGGAAGCGGCCACGGGGCCCGCCTCGCGCGCCACAAGCTCGATCGTCGCCGCGCCTTCCAGAAGCGAGAACATCTCCAGCGGTCCGTACAGGTCCAGAAGCTCGTATCCCTCGAAGACGAGCGCACCGATCAAAAGCTGCCGCGTCTGCGTCATACTCGTGAAGCGACTCCCCGGGGGAAGGGGAAAATGGTCGGGACGACTGGATTTGAACCAGCGACAGAGTTGTGTCAAGCCGCTGATTCAAAGAATGATGCAGAATCGCCCGATCCCGACGCACACTCGCCTGCACACTTTCGGCGCGAAAATGCTCCGCATTTTCCGGTCGCGGGGGATGGGGACCGCGTCAGTCCCCATAGGTGCTCCGGGAAGCGTGTAAAGCGTCGGCCTGACGTGCGCGAAGTTGGACAAGGCCCGCGCACCGATGCGCCCGACATGACCCCACAGGCGACTTTGGGGGAACTTCTGGAACTGGCCACGATGTGGGCCTCGCTCACTGGTGCGGCAAGGGACGCGATCCTCGACTACGCCCGTCAGACTGCCGGGAGGGTCGAATCATGAGCGAGCGCGACGATTACACCGGTCTGCAAGTGCGCGGCTACCAGGGGGCCAACTGGTTCACGGAGCGCGGCGTCCGCGAGAAGCGCCGTCTGATTGAGAAGAAGGGCCTGCCGGAGCTGCGGCGCTGCCTCTTCATCACCCTGACGATCCCCGAGGGCTTCATCGAGCCATGCGTTGCCTACGAGAAAGGCAAGAAACGCCTGCCGCAGTTCCTGCGCTCCTTTCGCAAGGCAACCGGGCGTTCCTTCGCATGGGCGTGGAAACTGGAGTTTCAGGAGAACGGGATGCCACACTGGCACCTGATCGTCGATTTCCGCGAGCACATCCCGCCGGAGTTTCTGTACCTCTTTGAAAAGTGGTGGAGCCTCGGGCGCGTGAATGTGAAACGCTTGAAGCACGACGAATTCGCCTACCTCTTCAAATACGTTTCCAAGGGAGCGAACGGCGACGCGGACCCCGAGACGGGGATAGGGCTCCCCGCATGGGTGCTCGACTATCAGAAGAAGCTCAAGAACGGGCGCACCACGGCGGGCCTCCGCTTCTGGCAGACCGGCGGCGGCTTCTACACCAAGGCGGTGGATAAGCACGATCAGCCGGGGGAAGCCCCTGCGGAGAAGCCCGCCGCGGGCGAGCCCCGCTACAGCCGCATCCCGCTCACGATCCGCCAGCGCTGGGCGCTCTGGATGCGCAAGGGGACACTTTTCGTCAAGGATCGCGAGGGGCAATACCGCTTCTCGCGGCAGGTGTATTTCACGCAACCATTCCGCGAGGTTCTCCTGCGGGTGGTGCAGGCATCCATGAGCGGGACGGCGGCAGCTGCCCGGGGGTGCCTTGGTTTCGACTGCCGCCCTTCAACGATCGGAAAACTGATATGCAAAACGAATCAAACGGACTATCAACGGGCGTGTCTCTACAGGCCGGGGACGGTCTTCTTCTCAGCGGACTTGTGATGTCGGTGGACACACAGGAACGCAAGTGGAAGGACGAGCCCGCCTACCACCAACTGAAAGCCGCCGTCACGAACGGGAAACAGATGTTCCTCTACGTGGCGGACGACAAAAAGGGGCAGACGTTGCCGCCCCTCAAGCCGTTCACGCGCATCCGGGTGGAGGTGGACTATGCCGACACCGAGAAAAGCATCGTCACCGTGCGCGGGAGGATCGTCAATGACTAGAGCGGCAGGCGAGGCGGGAGGATGCGGCCCCTCGCGGGCCGCGCC